>NZ_MRDE01000004.1 GCF_001968835.1 Tersicoccus phoenicis | reverse complement strand
ATCATCACCACGCTCCGCCCGATCCAGGCCGCCCTGATCCGCGCCGGCGACCACACCCAGCTGATCCCGGCCCACATCCCCCAGAACGCCGCCGACATCATTCACCAGATCACCGGTGAACCGGGACACTAAGCAAATGCATCAAGTCAGGTCACGGCGTCGGGTCGGGTCCTGGGCCGGCCGCGACCCACCCGCGGAACGCTGATATCGGCCAGGACATCGGCGAGCATCGCGCCGTCGTTGCGTTGCCCTCCGGTGACCACGATCGCCAACGGCCGGCCCTTGCCGTCCACCGCGTGATGGATCTTCGTGGTCAACCCACCGCGCGAGCGTCCGACGCCGTGACCCGCGGGTTCAACCTCATCCAACGGGGAATTCTTGTAATTCGAGCAAGCCCCCTGTGTCCTGCTCGGGGCGCGTGGTGTTCGATGCGTGCTGGTGGGCACGCGCGATCGTGGCGTCGACCGACACGCTCCACTCGATCTTCCCCTCGGCGTCCGCTTCAGCCAGGATCTGCGTCAGGACCCGGTCCCAGGTGCCGTCCTCGGCATAGCGGCGGTGGCGCTTCCACACGGTCTGCCAGGGCCCGTACTCCTCCCGAGGCAGATCACGCCACGGGATCCCGGTCCGGTACCGGTAGGCGATACCCTCCACCACCTTGCGATGCTCCCCGAAGGGGTGACCCCTATGGCCCTCATTCGAGGGCAGCAGCGGCTCGATCCGCGCCCACTCCTCATCACTGAACACCCGGAACCGCGAACGCACCTTGGCCATGGCCTCACACTGCCGCGCCCCTCACCCGCCATAAGGGAGACACGCCCTAGAGATCGCCCGACCGGCCCGGTAGTTGCAGCGTCCGCAGAGCAGTTACTGCGTGCAGCGGAAGCACCCCGTTGCCGAGCGCGGTGATCTGTTGATTCTGCGTCAGCTGGTCAGTACCGGTGACCCATCCAGTCGGCAGACTCATGAGCCACTCCACGAACGCGGGTGCCGGGCGGGGGCCGTCCGCGTCGTTCAGGAGGGCTGGCGCTGGCGCGGGGCGTCCGGTGATGTGTTCCCACCGGGCGATGGCGTCGGCGTAGCGTCCCCAGCGCTGAACAGTCCGTCGACCAGCGACCACAGCGTCTCCGACTCGGCTCTCCTGCTCGGTGAGCCCGCCGGTCCGTGGAGCGCGAAGTCGATGATCTGGTGCGACAGCGCGATCGTCCCGCGCCTCGCTCGCACCTGGTCGAGAGTCTCCCCGCCTCGCGATGAGTCCGTCGCCAGCGGGGTGCGAAACAGTGCGCCGGGCGAGGGCGAAGATGCGGAAGCGTTGGTGAGGAGCGCCGACAAGGGAAGCCGGTAGGCCGATCCATCGCGCATCCAGCCGCAGGTCGGCCAGATCGCCGAGAACGGCGCCGAGAGCCCGTAGAGGTCGAGCTGAGTTGTCTCCCAGATGCCACGGGTCGCGTTCCATGCCGCGAAGGGTTGCGCCGTCGGGGGTTGCGTCGCCGGGGTTGCGTCGTTCATGGTCGTCTCTTTCTGCGGGTGGGCGCGTCGCTGGCGAGGACAGCACCCCGCGGACGTTCTCGATGACTACCCATTCGGGCTGGAGCGCGTCGATAGCTGCGGCCATGTGTGCCCAGAGCCCGGAGCGCGTGCCGGGTGCGAGACCGGCGCGCTTGCCGACGGTGGAAACGTCCTGGCACGGAAAGCCTCCGATGAGGATGTCCACGGGCTCGACCTGGCTCCAGTCGATGATCGTGATGTCACCGAGGTTCGGTGCATCTGGCCAGTGGCGGGAGAAGACGCGGGCGACGGGCTCGTTGAGTTCGGAGAACCACACGGTGGTGGCGTTGAAGACGTGCTCGACGGCGAGGTCGAGGCCGCCGTAGCCGCTGAACAGCGATCCGATCCTGAGTTCTGAGTCGCCGCTGGTGTCGAGGTCGTGCATGAAGTCTGCTCCGGTGACGGTCGTCCCCGGCATCCGTGCCTCGTTGAGAACTGATGCCGAGTTGGTCACCTGTCAGGTGCACGACCCGGACACACGCCCGCCGCCCGAACCGAGCCACCCGAGCAGTCCCGTCCGCCGCCTCCACCTCCGGCCTTCGCTCCGGCCGCCGTCCGAGGTCACACGCGTCTTGCAGGTCGAGGTTTGTCAACCTAGGTTGACGGTGCATTCGCGCGGTCGTCGCCCGCTCACCTGTCCGTCGAAAGGCGGTGGTGTGGTGACGGTCTCGATGCGCGTGATGTCGGCGGGTGATGGCTACAAGTACCTGCTGCGCACGGTCGCGGCCGCGGACGGCGACCGTGAACTGTCCACACCGCTGACGAGGTACTACGTGGAGGCGGGCACGCCTCGGGGCCAGTGGCTGGGGTCCGGGGTCGCCTCGCTCGGCAAGGGTCAGCTCGCGGTGGGTGATCGGGTGTCGGAGGCTCAGCTTCAGCTCTTGATGGGGATGGGCCGTGACCCGATCACCGGCGACCCGCTCGGGCACGCGTTCCCCGCCTACCGGTCGGTGTCGGAAAGGATCGAGGCGCGGATCGCCGACCTTGACCCGGACCTGAGTCCGGGCGCGAAGGGCGAGGCGGTCGCGCGGATCGAGGCCGAGGAGAGCGATCGCGGCAGGCGGCGTGCGGTGGCGGGGTTCGATTTCACCTTCTCGGTCCCGAAGTCGGCCTCGGCGTTGTGGGCGGTTGCCGATGCCGGGACGCAGGCGCTCATTGGTGAGGTGCATCGCCGGGCGGTTGCGGAGGTGGTTACGTTCATGGAGCGCGAGGTTGCAGCCACCCGCACCGGCGCAACCGCCGGTGACGGAGCTGTTGCACAGGTCGATGTCACCGGGTTGGTGGCGACGGCGTTCGATCACTTCGACTCCCGCGCAGGCGACCCACACCTGCACACCCACGTCGTCATCTCCAATAAGGTCCAGACCGCGTTCGACGGCAAGTGGCGGTCTCTGGATGGGCGGCCGATGCACGCCGCGGTGGTCGCGCTCTCGGAGCTGCACGAGGCGGTGTTCGCCGATCACATGACCCGCACCTTCGGCGTCGAATGGGAAGCCAGGGACATGGGGCGGGACCGAAACCCGGCGTGGGCGATCAGCACCGTTCCGGAGGAGCTTGTCCAGGAGTTCTCTACTCGTGCCCGGCACATCGACGTCGAGAAGGATCGGTTGATCGCCGAGTACGTCGCCCGGCACGGCCGCCAACCCTCCACAGCCACGATCATCAAGCTGCGCGCCCAAGCCACCCTCGCCACGCGGCCAGAGAAGGAAGTCCGGTCACTGGCCGACCTCACCTCCGACTGGCGGACCCGCGCCACCGGCGTGCTCGGCCAGGACTCCACTGGATGGGCGCGCACGATCACCGACAACGACCAGCCGTTGCTGCTCCGAGCCGATGACGTGCCCCTGGACGCGATCGGCGAACTCGGGCAGACGGTGGTCGAGGTGGTGGGTGAGAAGCGGTCCACCTGGCGGCGGTGGAACCTGATGGCCGAGGCGTCCCGGCAAACGATGGGCTGGCGCTTCGCCACCATGCACGACCGGGAAGCCGTGGTTGCGATGGTCGCCGACGCCGCCGAGCAAGCCTCGGTGCGGCTGACGCCGCCCGACCTCGCCACTTCGCCGGCGACGTTCCGGCGGGGGGACGGCACGAGCGTGTTCAGGCCCAAGCACTCGACCGTGTTCTCCTCCGAGCTGCTGCTCGCCGCCGAAGAGCGGCTGCTCGACCGGTCCTGCACCCTGACCGCACCCACCGTGCCCGTGACGACCGTAGAGAAGATCACCAACAAGCCTGACCATGAGGGGCGAATGCTTGGTGAGGATCAGACCGACGTGCTCATGAAGATCGCGGTCTCTGGCCGGATGCTCGATGTGCTGGTCGGCCCGGCTGGCGCGGGGAAGACGACGGCAATGTCGGCCCTGCGACGGGCGTGGGAGAAGCAACACGGCAGTGGCTCCGTGGTCGGGTTGGCGCCGTCCGCTGTCGCGGCGCAGGTGCTCGCTGACGACCTCGGGATCAGATGCGAGAACACCGCGAAGTGGTGGCAGAACCACCTCATCCACGGCACCGACTTCGAGGCCGGTCAGCTCGTCATCATCGACGAAGCCTCCCTCGCCGGAACCCTCTCGTTGGACCGGATCACCCACCTGGCCGAACGAGCCGGGGCGAAGGTGCTGCTGGTCGGCGACTACGGCCAGCTCCAATCCGTGGATGCCGGCGGCGCCTTTGGGCTCCTCGTCGAAGATCGCAACGAGGCGCCCGAACTGGTCGACGTGCACCGCTTCACCCACGAGTGGGAGAAGACCGCGTCCCTCGCACTGCGGCACGGCCGCACCCAGGTGATCGACACCTACCTCGACCACGACCGCATCCACGAAGGCGAGGCCGAGGCGATGACCGACGCCGCATACGCCGCCTGGCACACCGACCGGAACCAAGGGCTGGTGTCGGTGCTGGTCGCCGAGACCCGCGACCGCACGACCGCCCTCAACCAGCGCGCCCGCGCCGATCTGATCCTCGACGGCACCCTGACACCAGGCCAGGAGGTAGAACTCACAGACGGGACCACAGCGGGGATCGGGGACACGATCATCACCCGCCGCAACGACCGCCGCCTCCGCAACGGTAAGGACTGGGTGCGCAACGGGGACACCTGGACCATCACCGGCGTCCGCGACGACGGCTCGGTATCGATCCGCAAGACCGGCCGCCGGTTCGGCGGCACCATCGTCCTCCCCACTACCTACGTGGCCGATCACGTCGATCTGGGCTACGCGATCACCGCGCATAGGGCGCAGGGCGTCACCGTCGACACCGCGCACGTGCTGGTGGAGCCGACCACCACGCGGGAGAACTTCTACGTCGCGATGACCCGCGGCAAGCACTCCAACCGCGCCTACGTGATCCTCGACCGCGCCGACGAGCACGCCTACCCGCACCCCGGCGACAACCCCGACGCCACCGCACACTCCGTGCTCTACGGGGTACTGCAACACGTCGGTGCCGAGCTGTCCGCGCACGAGACCATCACTGCCGAGCAGGAACACTGGGGCTCGATCGCTCAGCTCGCCCCCGAGTACGAGACCATCGCCGCCGCAGCCCAACACGACCGCTGGGCCATCCTCATCCGCAACGCCGGTCTCACCGCCGAACAGGCCGACGCAACGATCGAGTCCGAGGCGTTCGGAGCGCTCACCGCCGAACTCCGCCGCGCCGAGGCCAACCACCACGACCTCGACACCTTGCTCCCGCGCCTGGTCGCCGCACGAGGGTTCACCGACGCCGACGACATCGCCTCCGTACTCCACTACCGAGTCGCTCGCGCCACCGCCCGCCCGGCAGGCTCGGGCCGCACCCATAAGGCGCCACGGCTGATCGCCGGACTGATCCCCTCCGCGGACGGCTCGATGACCGACGATATGCGGCAAGCGCTCGATGAGCGGCGCGAACTGATCGAGGCCCGCGCAGACGCCGTGCTCGACACTGCCCGCGACGCCGGAGAAGCCTGGACGCGGCCACTCGGTGACCCGCCGCGCGACCCGCGCAAGACGGCGGCGTGGCGACGCCCCGCCCGCACCGTCGCCGCCTACCGCGACCGGTACGGCATAACCGACGACACACCCCTCGGCCCGGCACCGGAGAACGCGGCGCAGAAGATCGACGCCGCCCGCGCCAGCAGTGCGCTCGTACGGGCACGTGACATCGCTCGGCAGCGCCCGAGAGACGCAGAGCGACGACCGGTCGAGCAAGCTGCCCCCACCCGGAGCCTGTAATGCGACCCCTACCCGAGCCGCAGGCACGCTCCGACACGTGTAGATACGCCACATACTCGACTCCAAGCGAGACAATCGTCAGTGGGCAGCCCGGTCCCCATCAGAGTGGCCTAACTGCGCTAGGTGCTATCTCGACTACGAGGTGAGGAGGACGGGGCCGATGATGAGACAGCCTCGATGGTGCCGGCGCTGGGACGAGTGGCCGAGGCGGCAGCGATGAGCTACATGCCGCCAGATCTCGGTGCTCTCTACCTCCGTCATCGAGACGCTATGCACAAGGTTGCGGCCTCAGTGCTACGCGAGGCCGGTCGTGCGTCTGAGGCGGACGACGCGGTGCACGACGCGATCGTCTCAATCATGGCTTCGCCACCGGAGAATGTGCGGAACTGGGAAGCATTCCTAGTCACCGCGGCGAAGCGAAAGGCACTGGATCGAATCCGATCAGCCGAGGTACGGCACGCCGGGCCCGAGTTCGTCGAGGCCAGCCATGATCGCGCCGACGATTCCGACCTCGGGGAAGACGTAGCTGACGCCATTGACCAACAGGAAAGGGCTGGCCACGCGTGGGACTGTCTCTCGGTACTGGACGAACGCCATCGAAAGGCGGTGTGGGAGACCGCGGCGTTGGGACGGCCGCGATCCGAGGTGGCTACGGAACTGAGCGTGACTCCGGCACGTGTGAGCCAGATGACGACACGATCACTAGCACTCCTTCGAGAGGAAATGCGCAGAAGGGAGGAAGGGATCAATGAATAACGATGAACGCGACAGGCTTGTCGCCGAGCTTCTCGAACGACCGCTAGAGCGCGAACTGATCCTGCGTGACGCTGAGTTGACCGATCGAGAGCGCACAGAACTCGCTGGCATCGTTGAGACCGCGGACGCACTCTGGCTCGCGGCCCAAGGTGCGCCCGCGCTCGAAGACGACCCCGTGGCAGCAATGCTCGGTCTACTCCCTGACAGCGAATGTCGTCTCGACTCCGCTGCATTGTCTCGCGTAAGAAAGCGTGCGCGACTGAGCGTGAGCGACGTTGCCGCACGCCTGCGTGAGCGGGGGTGGGAGTTCGACAAGAGCGACGTGTTCAGGTGGGAGACTCGTTCAGCGACGGATGTATCTCCCGCCGTGGTTCAGGCAATCGCTGAAATCGTCGGAGCACCGGTAGACGACCTGATCTCGGCCCCATCGCTGTCTTCTCTGCCCGATCATGTAGGCGCGGTACGCGCGCATCCTCTGTTCGCACAACTCGTTGACCGCTGGTCGCAGGCCCGCCGAGTGTCACGCGCCGTGGCTACGGCGACGCTCGAAAGCCGGATGCTTGCGACCGTGCACCGCGGGGAGCACCCCGACACAGAGCAACTGTTGCGTTCGCTCGACGCCCTTGTCGCCTCTATCGAACAAGCCGACCGAGGGTAAGAGGCGTATGAACCTGGAAGGTTGTGTTGATCAGGCACTGTCCCTGCTGACGGATGATGTGCGAGCCCGCTTCGCAGGGAACCCGACGAGCGTCCTCCGCACCGACCTCGACCTGACCGTCAGCGCTGTCGAACACCTAGCCAGTTCCCGTGACGACGGTGGCGCATGTGATGGCGTGTCGTTCCTCCAAGACGGGGTGATCCTCTACGCACCCACGCCGTGGAGTCGGCGCGAGAACTTCACACTCGCCCACGAACTCGGGCACTGGCTCGCCGAGAGGGCTCCAGACATCTATGACTGGATCGCCGACCAGGACGAGCCTGGTCGCCTTCTCGAAACGGTCTGCGACCAGATCGCTCAACGCTTGCTTCTACCCGAGTCTGCGGCAACAGCGGTCATTGCTAGCGGCCCGATCAGAGCACAGCACCTGATCGACCTCTATAACGCCACTCAGGCAAGCCGACCAGTGTGCGCGATCGCTCTCGCCAAGCACCTGCCCGGCCTGGGGGCGATCGCCATCATCGACCGCTACACCGGCACCGTCACGCACGCCAGCGTCAAGCCCGACCCCGAGCAAGGCTGGCCCACCGTCTTCCCTTGGCGAGACCAGAAGCTCACCGAAGGCCACCCGCTGCTCAACCTGACACCAGGAGCATCTACTGCTCGACGCCTAGCCTGGCGGACCCCTTGGGGTACCCAAGCAGACTTCTACGTCGACGCCGTCAGCGACGACAAGCGCGCCATCGTCGTGTTCTGCGACCTAGACCTCTGGAATGTTGAGCAGTTCCATGCGCCCATCCAGCGCGACTTCGACAGCCGTCCGCTGCTCACTGGCTCATGTTGTGGGACGACGTTCGAGCGGCGAGGGTACCCGTGCTCGAACTGTGGCCAGCCGTTCTGCCCTCGTTGCGGCGATTGCCGCTGCGAGCGAGACGCCAAGCGTGAAGTGGTCTGCACTGAGTGCTTTCTCCAGTTCCAGCCACATCTCGTCGTCGACGGCCTCTGCGTGGACTGTCGCTCCTGACGCTAACTCCGCACGGCCCTATCTCGACTACCCAGTGAGAGCCCCCGCTGACTCGGGCTTGGGCTGTCGGAATGGAGGTGAAGGAGATGGCTAAGAACACCGGACGAGGACACCGCGTCGGTGCCGTGAAGAGTCGCAGCGAGTTCAAGCGTGGCACGACGTGGTTCAAGCGCGACGCCGGTACCGGTCGCATCCTCAACGGCAGCCCCAAGCAGCACAAGGGCGTCCGCAACGAGAAGTGACTTCGTGGCCGGCGGCGCCGTGGTGTCGCCGGCCCAACACTGCGGCGGGCGTGCAGTACAGAACCGATTCGATCACAGCAGGAGGACGGCATGGCAGTTCACTGGGTCAACTACGACCTCAACAAGGCGGGACAGGACTACACCAAGCTCATCGACTACTTGAAGTCGCACCAGAGCTGGGCGAAACCCCTCAAGAGCAGCTTCTTCGTGAAGACATCCCTGACAGCGGCGCAGCTTCGAGACGGAGCCAAGAAGCACGTCGACGCGAACGACGACATCGTCGTCGTGACGGTCACCGCCAATCCTGGGCCACCCACAGTATTCCCTCGGACGTGAACGAGTGGCTGAAGAAGAACCTCTAGTGTCCGACTGGGCACACGGTTCAGCGCGCCAAGGGCGGATGACAACGTCCTCTGCGGATCGATGCCGTTTCCGTCGAAGCAACCCGATCTTCGAGCCCGAAGGAGTGTCGGTGCCCCGACGTAGGATACTTACATGGGTGTAGTTCGCGCAAATTCGACGGGCACCGGCGGCGAAACGCCTTCCGGGCCGCTCGACGTGCTCGGCCACCAGGACCACTTGTCGGCGACAGACGAGCCGACCAGGCCGCCGTCCGATCGTTTCCAGATTCTCGCCCTCGATGGCGGGGGAGCCAAGGCACTGTTCACCGCTCACGTGCTCGCGCGGCTGGAACAGGACCTCGACGTCAGCATCAGGGACTCGTTCGACTTGATCGCCGGCACGTCGGCGGGTGGGATCGTCGCGCTCGGGTTGGGTGCCGGTCTCACCCCGAGCGAGATCGTGGCGCACTACGAAGAACTGGTCGAGGCGGTTTTCCCGGCCGTGCGCCGGCGACTGTGGCGGCGACCTCGGCAACTCACTGCACCCATCTACGACGGCGATGCGCTGCGTACCGCCTTGACGAAGGTGCTTGGCGAAGGGCTGCTGGGAGACAGCGCGAAGCGGTTGGTCATCCCGGCCTGGGACGTGCAACGAGGCTCCGTGCACATCTTCAAGACGCCGCACCACACACGGCTCGTCCGAGACTGGCGCATCCCGATGGTGGACATCGCGATGGCGACCTCGGCGGCACCGCTCTACTTCCCTGCCGCGCGTGTCGATGGACACCGCCTCATCGACGGGGGCGTGTGGGCGAACAACCCCTCTGTCGTCGCGATCGCCGAGGCCGTGAGCATGCTCCATGTGCCGCTGGCGTCGATCAGGGTGCTCAACGTCGGCACCATCGACCAGCTCACAAACCACCCCAAGCGCCTCGACCGCGGCGGGCTGTTCAACTGGGCGAAGCCGATCGCGCCACTGATCCTCACAGCCGGCAGCCGTGGCGGACAGGGCATCGCTGAACATCTGATCGGCAAGTCCGCTTTCACCAGGTTCGATGCTCTCGTGCCGGGCGGACTGTACGCACTCGACTCGGCAGACCCGAGCGATGTCGCCGGCCTCGCCGCGTCTGTCAGCCGCGAGCTCAGCCCCATCTACACCGCGCGGTTCGCAGATCATCGCGCGGCCGACTACACACCGTTGATCGGAGACCGACACCGCGGCGACCCGACCAGCACGTCGACCACGGAGGTCTCCCGATGAAGCTCACTGACTACTTCAACGTCCTGCTCAAGGACACCGTCAACCTCGGCCAGGTGAAGCTCGACTCGCTCGACTCTCGCGTCGAGGCGGTCTACAAGGTGTTGAAGGCCGACGAACAGATCGGGCACTTGATCCTCGGCAAGACGCCGCAGGGATCGTGGGCACACAAGACGATCATCAACCCGGTCGGTGACAACGAGTTCGACGCGGACTTCATGCTCGACATGAGCGAGAACGCGGACTGGTCCGACGATCCCAAGAAGTACATTGAGGAGATCTACGCGGCTCTGCACCGCCACAGCATCTACGGGAACATGCCGCACTCACGCAAGTGCCGCTGCGTCCGACTCGTCTACGCGAACTCCATGCACCTCGACATCGTGCCGCATCTCAACCTCGCCGACGGACGCGAAGTCATCGTCAACCGCGACGACAACGACTGGGAGTTGACCGACCCGCAGGGTTTCACCGACTGGATGAAGGACAAGGACGCGCTCGCAAAGGGAAACCTCCGCAAGGTCATCCGACTCATGAAGTACCTGCGCGACCACAAGAACTCCTTCACCGGCACCCGGTCCATCCTTCTGACGACACTTCTCGGCGAGCAGGTCACCGAACTGCGCACGCTGCTCGACCCCAGCTACTACAGCGACGTGCCGACCGCCCTCCTGCACATCGTCAAAGACCTCGACGTTTGGCTCCAGGAAAACCCGAGCACGCCGCCTGTCGCCGACCCGTCCGGGTCGGGTGTGTACTTCGGGCACCGATGGGGTTCTGATCCCGAGAAGGCGCAGGCGACCTACAGCTACTTCCGGGACCGCATTCACATCCACGCCGCCGAAATCGAGGAAGCGTACGCGGAGGAGAATAAGGAGCGCAGCATCGAGCTGTGGCAGGGCATCTTCGGTGACGGCTTCAAGGCCACGGCGACCTCGTCCAGCAGCGCGAAGTTCCCGGCAGCAGCTCCCGCGGCCGCTTCCACCGTGGGGCGGTCTGGCCGCGCGGGATGAGCCGCCGCAACCGGGCCACGCTGTCGGCCTGGCAGAAGTATCTTGTTGACGAGTTGAGATTGCTCGCCAGGGAGCGACCCCAAGACGTGCGGATAGTCCAGCAACCCCAGCTCGACACTGACGGCGACGCCACCCTCCGACTCCGGCTCCGCACCGCCGACATCCCTCACCACGCCGGAGGGCTGGAACTCGGAGACGACGAGCAGTTCATCGTCCGGATTCGCCCTTCGATGTTCATGCCCCCCAGCGCCGAGGTTGACCACACTCGGTTCGTCGGTTTCCCGCACGTCCCTCAAGGGCAGCGGCTCTGTATCTACCTCGACCCGTCCCGCGAGTGGCGCCCTTCCTCAGGAATGGCCGGGTTCCTCAGCCGACTGTGGGACTGGCTCACCGATGCAGCGGCCGGCGCGTTCGATCCCTCGACCGCGATGTACCACGCTGTCGGAGGCGTGCTTCACCAAGCCGACGGCACGCCCACCATCGTCGTCCGCGAACCCGGGCCACTGAAGCGGCAGCAGATCGCTCGGCTTATCACCCGCTCACCGCACCGCTACGACCTCACCTACTCGACCGACCGCGACGGCCACCGTACGCCCGTGTTCGTGCTCGCGAGCGACCTCCCGTTCGGCGCGGCGTCCACCTTCGCGCTGTTCCTGACGCTCCTGGACGACCCGAACCTTGACCGCGCCGATCGACGATCACCAGAGGTCTCACCGCAGTCGCCCGCGTTCCTTACCTCGCTCCTCGCCAGCGCTCTACGGAACCCTGACGGCACCGAGCAGTACTTCGTGCTTGCCGTGCCCCACCCCACAAGCGGACCGCATCATCTTCTCGGTGGACGCCTCCCCGCGACTACCGCCGACGCCCTCCGGCGCCTTGCCAAGAAGTACGGGACCGCGGTCAACCTCGATCCCGCGATCATCAACTCCGACATCCCCATTGAATGGTGCAACATGTCCGACGAGCGGCAAGAGGTCACGATCCGGCGCGACGACAACCGTCCCGTCAACGGCTTCCAAGGAAAGACCGTTCATGTCTGGGGCTGCGGCGGACTGGGGTCATGGCTCGCCGAGTTCATCGCACGTGCCGGAGCCAGCGCCATCACTGTCTGCGACCCGGGCACCGTCACCGGCGGACTGCTCGTGCGACAGAACTACACTGAAGCCGACATCGGCCAGACGAAGGCCGACGCCCTCGCCACGCGCCTCCGCGCGATCCGCGACGACCTGACTGTCACCGTCGCAGAAGGCAACGTCCCCGACCCAGGCGTCTCTCTCGCCGCGGACCTCATCATCGACGCCACCGTCAGCCACAGCATCGCCACCTACCTCGACACCCTCGCCGGCGAAGAACGCACGGCACTCATTGCCCAGGTCGCCACCGACGCCAGGACGGGATCGCTCGGTATCGCCAACATCTGCGCACCAGGTACCACCTGCGCACCGTCTGAGCTTGACGACCAGGCAGGACGCTCGGTAGTGGCAGATGGTGGGTTGGAGCTGTACCACCGGCTCTGGGAGGACGCAGCCGAGGGCGACGAACTGATCCCCACCAGAGGATGCTCGGTACCCACGTTCCACGGCTCGGCCGCAGACCTCGCAGCCGTCGCCGCGACACTCGTCAACATGATCGGCCTGCACCTCCAACAGGCAGAGGCACCTGTTTCAGGAACCCACCTCATCGCCCTGCCACACGCACCAGCAGGCCCACGACATCACTTCCTTCCCGCGGCGTCGGACACTCCCGGATGAGGTAGCGCGGGGGTTACGCCTGTCGGTGCTCCGGCGTACAGTGGAAGCCGAGGCAGGTTCTCCTCGATTGCGGGTCCTTCGGGACGGCCCAGCTTGAGCGCTCATACACGTACTGCCTCCTCGACGGAGAGACACGTGTGACGAGAGGCCCGCCATGATCCGCCTGATCTGGACGCTCAGCGCCCACACCCGCTACTACCTGCGCCGCTACATGCCCACCAACCGGCTGCTCGACGCGATACGACGCCGCCACAACCTGCGGTGGGGCATCCCCGCGATGCTCCTCGCCGCGCCCTACCTGCTGATCGTGAGCATCTGCACCAACGTCATCGCTGACGGTGGTCCCGGCTGGCTGCACCTGGTGGTGTTGTGGGCGGCCTGGAACTCAATGAAGCTCATCATCATGGGACCAGTCAGCCTCGTCCTGCTGGCCCGTGCCCGTGCCCAGGAAGCGATCGTCCGGCGCCGCGCCCGCCGTCGAGCCGCGGCCTACGAGGCGCACCGTCAGGTCCAGGCCGACGTGCTCTGCTGAACACGTCCAGCTCGCATGATGCCCTCGACCGGGCCAGCACCTTCGCGAGCGATGCCACCTGGGAGCCTGCACCGTCCGCGTTTGCGGCTCGCGTGGGGATCGCCGATGCTCTGACGGTCGCCCACCGTAGACTTCGAGTACAAGCGATGCTCGGCGGGAGGTGAGGGATGGCTGGCTCTGGGGAGCACTTCAAGGCGCTCGTACGTAGTCACGGAAGTGGCGACGACGACGCCTTCTACTCCGTTGCGCTGCAAGTCGCTGCGCAGGCCGCGCGACAGGGCCATCACCGTCTCGCGGCCGACCTCAAGGCGGCCGTGGACAACTCCCGGGTCGAGCGTCCGAAGAAGGTCACCTCCATCGCACAACCGCGAGGCGACCTCTCCGACCTGGTGATCGCCTCCCACCCCATGGTCGGACTAAAAGAACTCGTCCTGCCCGAGGAGCTCGCCGCCCAGGTGCGTCGCGTCTTGAGCGAGCAGCGTCAACGCAAGCAACTTCTGGATCATGGGTTCGAGCCGGCCCACCGCCTTCTCTTCGAGGGACCGCCAGGTACGGGCAAGACTATGACCGCCGCGGTACTCGCGCACGAACTGTCCCTGCCTTTGCTGACGATCAGGCTCGACAGCCTGATGAGCAAGTTCATGGGCGAGACCGCCAGCAAGCTGCGAGTGATCTTTGAGGCGGTCGCGGCGCAACGCGCGGTCTACCTGTTTGATGAGTTCGACGCACTCGGCGGTGACCGAGCGGGAAACGACGTCGGGGAAGCGCGCCGCATCCTCAACTCATTCCTGGTCTTCTTGGAGAACAGCTCGTCCGAGAGCCTCGTCGTTGCGGCAACCAACCACCGTTCGATCCTGGACAAGGCGCTGTTCCGTCGATTCGACATGGTGCTCAACTACTCTCTGCCGGACGCGAAGCAGGCCGCGGCTGTTATGCGCGGAAGACTCGGTTCGCTCGCCAGAGGGCTCCGTTGGGCGACGCTGGACGACGAGATGACCGCGCTTTCCCACGCCGACCTGGTACGAGCCGCTGAGTCCGCCGCTAAGAGCGTCATCCTCGCTGGTGGCACGCGAGTAACCGCGGACGATATCCGCGAAGCGCTGCGGTCCCGGCAGGCGGCGAGCCTTGGCTGAGGGACAGGAACACCTCAGCCACCTTCTTGTAAGAGATCGAGCAGCAGACGAGGAGTTCCGCCGCCGGGGTGGACCTGACCCGAAGATCCGGCCCATCGAGGACCGCGCCGGTCACGGTGGTGGACGCCTGAGCGAGTTGCAGTCGGCGTTCTCCAGCATCGACCAGGAACGAGCCGACCAGCTGACCGAGGCTGAACTCCGCGCCCTCGGCACCATCATCACGCTGGAGGGCGAAGACCCAGCCTACCCGCTGAAGCTCGACACCCTCCAGCAGTTCACGACGCATCGCGCCCCGAACCGCAGACGACCGAAGTGGCTCCTGCTCTCTGTCCTACCCGCGGACGAGGCCAATGGCACCCCCGAGCGGGCAACCGTGTGGGTCAGCGACGACTACCGTCCGACGTTCCTCCAGCTCTTCGAGGACTACCTCGCGAAAGAGTCGCCAAAGGGCAAACCAAGAAACAACGAACTTGTCGCCAACATCGCACGCATCCGCGCCACTGTCCTTGCCGACCTCTGGCAATCCGATGGCAGCCCGTCAGAAGGGACGACGACATGGTGGGAGATATGGTTACGGCCCAGTGCTGACGGGCCCGATCTCATGCGGCGCTTCGCCGAGGCCTCAGGGCTGACCGTCTCGGAGCGTCTCCTGCGGCTCGTGGACCGCGACGTCATGTGGGTCGAGGCGACCTGGGCACAACTTGAGGTCCTGCCGTTCACCGCCGTCCCGGTTGCCGAGATTCGACGCCCCGAATTCATCGACTCCATCGAAGACCTCACCTCCGAGGAGCAAGCCGAGTACGCCGATGACCTGGCTAAGCGGTTAGAGCCCGCCGACGAACTCCAGCCCGCTGTTTGCCACCTCGACACCGGCGTCGCCAGGGACCATGTCCTCATCCAGGGCTCCCTCGCACCGCAGGACCTGCACACCGTCCTCGGGATCAGCGGCTACGACCAAGACGGACACGGCACCAAGATGGCGGGGCTCGCACTGCTGGGCGACAGGATGGACCACCACCTCCTCGCCTCACAAACCGTCACGTTGCGTCATCGACTCGAATCGGTGCGCATCCTTCCCACAGGAACTGAGACGCAGCACGATCCCCGCGCCTATGGAGACGTCACTGCGCAGGCCGTGTCGCTGCCAGAAATCGCCGCGGCCCGGCGTCGCGTGTTCTGCATGCCGGTCAGCACAACTACCGATACTCCCGGCAAACCCGGTCAGCCCACCTTGTGGTCGGCCACCGTCGACGCACTGGCCGTCGGTGCCAGCATCGTCAGCGACCGAGATGAACTCCGTCTGCTCGCACCGCCAGACAACGACGCCGCCCGCCTGCTGATCGTCTCCGCAGGCAACGTCACCGGCACCTACGTCGCTGACCACCTCGCCGAGTCCGACACCGCCGCAGTGCGCGATCCCGGACAAGCATGGAACGCACTCACCGTCGGCGCCTACACCGACCTGGACACCGTGCCAAGCGACCCCGCCTACGCGGGATGGTCGACGCTGGCACGGCAAGGCGACCTCTCACCGCACAGCCGTACCTCGCTCCCATTCGGTAACCGGCCCTGGCCGATCAAGCCCGACATCGTCCTGGAGGGCGGCAACGTGCTTCACGACGGCGGTTCCATGTTCGAGCCAAACCACCCTGCATTGTCCCTTCGGACCACCGGCCTCACCAACGACCAGGCACTGGCATCGGCCAACGCCACCAGCGCCGCGACCGCGCAAGCCGCCAGGCTCGCAGCGGTCGTGATGGCGACCTACCCCGAATACTGGCCCGAGACCGTACGCGCGTTGCTCGTGCACGCGGCCGAGTGGACGCCGACAATGCGCCATGAGATCGACCAGGCACGGCGCAGGGGGCTCCAGGCTCAGCAAATGCTGCTCCGGCGCTACGGGTGGGGCGTGCCGACCGAGGAACGGGTCCTGTTCTCGTCCGACCGTGCGGTCACGCTCGTCGTGCAGGACGAGTTCGTGCCCTTCGAGGGTGACGACTTCAAAGTTCCCGCGTTCCGCCTGCACGACCTTCCCTGGCCGCGTGAGGTACTGCAAGACCTCGGCTCGGCTTCGGTGACCCTGCGTGTCACCCTCTCCTACTTCATCGAGCCCACCGCGTCCCGCCGAGGCTGGCGCCAGCGATACAAGTACGCATCACACGGGCTCCGATTCGAACTGCAAGACCCGCTTGAGTCCGAGTCGCAGTTCGTCCAACGAGTCAACCACGAAGCCCGCACCGAGGAGTCCGGCGGTCGCCCCGAATCCGGACAAGTGTCCTGGCTCGTCGGCGCCAACCAGCGCCTGTACGGCTCCCTGCATCAAGATCTCTGGGAGACGTCTGGTGCGGAACTCGCCGACACCGGCAAGGTAGCCGTCTACCCTGTCGGCGGCTGGTGGAAGAACACCAAGAACCGCGACCGCGTCGACCGTGCGGTGCGATACGCGCTGGTCATATCGCTCAAGACCGACGCCACGGGAGTGGACCTCTACACGCCAGTGGCGAACACACTCCACGTCCCGGTCGAGATTCCGATCGAGTGACATCTTCACCAGCCGACCGGCCCGCATGACTCCTCGGCGGCTCAGGCGCCCTGTCGGCGCCGGCCGCTGGGCCGGATCGCGACTCCCGCTGCGGCGATCGCCCGCCGCGCAGCCTGCTGACTCACTCCGAACCGCAACCCCAGCTCTATCAGCGTCAAGCCACCGACATACAGTTCGGTCGCCTCGGCGAGGTGCCGTTCATCCAGACCTCGCCTGCGGATTGGGACTGACCGGCGGACAAGGTGGGCGGCCGCCGTGCGACGGTGCACGCTGAACCGCGCGCCCAGCTCAACCAGCGTCGCGCCCTCCTCGTACCCGGCCACCAACTCGTCCACCTGCGCTGGGCTCAGAAAGGTTTGAGTCATCCCAACTGCACGCACCATCCGACCCCGCTCGTCCATTACAGACGGCTCCAGCGGCCTGCGGTCCCGCTGGTAGACGCCCCGCGACCTGCGAGAAGCCACAGTTTTCAAGGCTGAGCAAGGGTTCTCAAACTCCCTACGGAGGTCCACCCGAAGATCGCGGTTCACGCTGCAGATTTCGACGGTTCGACCGCGCATTCCCCGCGGTGCGCCGGTGCGCGCGGTGCGCCGGTGCGCGAACAGTTCCAGGTGTCTGTCGCCTCGTTCGGTGATGACCGATCTCCCGGCGTCGATCTGGCGTCGAAGAATGCCGGTAGCCGAGTCGACCGGGGGGTGAGGCGGCGAGTTTGGCGCCCGAGCGGGGAATACCCTGGGGGGGTACCGGTGTTATGGTGGGTCGACGGCCACCTCTGGCGCAGTCACTGACGAAAGGAATCCATCATGGCCACGAGCGAGTACCAGGTCACCGGCATGACGTGCGGACACTGTGAGATGTCGGTCCGCGAAGAGGTTTCCCAGATCCCCGGCGTCGACGAAATCCAGGTGAGCGCCCAGACCGGCAAGCTCGTCGTCGGGTCCGCGAACCCGGTCGACGACGCGGCCGTGCTCGCCGCGGTCGATGAGGCCGGCTACTCGGCCGTGCGAGCCTGATGAACGCCGCGGGGGGATCGGACCGCGACGCCGCCGGTGCAACTGCCGGCCGGGGCGTCCGGTTCGCCTCGGAGCATCCCGTCCGGTCAGCCTGAGAGAAAAGAGACCACCATGAGCACCGAAGCCCCTGCGGGCTCGACCGCGGATACTGCCGTCGAACTCCAGATCGGCGGGATGACCTGCGCCTCCTGCGCGATGCGGATCGAGAGGAAGCTGAACAAGCTCGACGGCGTCGCGGCGACGGTGAACTACGCCACCGAGAAGGCGAAGGTCACCGTGCCGGCCGGATACGATCGTGCCCTGTTGATCGCCGAGGTGGAGAGGACCGGCTACACCGCAGCGCTCCCGGCACCGAAGGAGACGAAGAGCGAGGGAGGCCCGACCGGGAACGAGGATCCGGAGGACCCGGAGCTGACGTCGCTGCGGAACCGGTTGTTCGTGTCGATCGCGCTGACGATCCCGGTCATCGCGATGGCGATGATTTCGGCGTTGCAGTTCACCTACTGGCAGTGGGCGTCACTGGCACTGGCGGCGCCCGTGATCGTGTGGGCTGCGTTGCCGTTCCACAGGGCGGCGTGGACGAACCTCAAACATGGCACCGCGACGATGGACACCCTCATCTCGATGGGCGTTTCCGCCGCGTTCCTGTGGTCGCTGTACGCGCTGTTCTTCGGCACCGCCGGTATGCCGGGGATGAGACACCCGTTCACCCTGACTCTGGCGCGCTCCGACGGTGCTGCGAACATCTACCTCGAGGTCGCCGCCGGCGTGACGATGTTCATCCTGGCCGGTCGCTACTTCGAGAAGCGATCCAAGCGCCAGGCGGGGGCTGCGCTGCGCGCACTGCTGGAGATGGGCGCCAAGGAAGTGTCGGTGCTGCGCGCCGGGGTCGAGACGAAGATCCCGGTCGAGGAGCTGCAGGTCGGTGACGACTTCGTCGTCCGGCCCGGTGAGAAGATCGCCACCGATGGAGTGGTCGTGTCGGGCACGTCCGCCGTGGACGCCTCCATGCTCACGGGTGAGTCCGTGCCCGTCGAGGTCGGCGAGAGCGACCCGGTGACCGGGGCGACGGTGAACGTGGGCGGCCGCCTGGTCGTGCGCGCCACCCGCATCGGCTCCGACACGCAACTCGCGCAGATGGCCAAGCTCGTCGAGGACGCGCAGACCGGGAAGGCGGAGGTGCAGCGCCTGGCCGACCGGATCTCCGGGATCTTCGTTCCGATCGTGATCGTGATCGCGGTGGTCGCGCTCGGTGCCTGGCTCGCTGCCGGTTTCCCTCTCACCGCAGCGTTCACCGCCGCGGTCGCGGTTCTCGTGATCGCCTGCCCCTGCGCCCTCGGCCTCGCCACGCCGACCGCGTTGCTGGTCGGCAGCGGCCGCGGCGCGCAGATGGGCATCCTGATCAAGGGCCCTGAGGTGTTGGAATCGACCCGCAAGGTCGACACCGTCGTGCTGGACAAGACCGGCACCGTCACCACCGGAAAGATGACCCTCGTCGACGTCGTCACCGAGGCCGGCACCGACCGGGACGACCTGCTTCGCCTCGCCGGCGCGCTCGAGGACGCCTCCGAGCACCCCATCGCGCAGGCCATCGCGAAGGGCGCCACCCAGCAGGCCGGACCCTTGCCCGTCGCGGAAGGGTTCACCAATCTCGAGGGCAAGGGTGTGCAGGGCGTCGTCGACGGGCACGCGCTCATCGTCGGCCGCGAGTCACTGCTGGCCGAATGGTCGCTGCACCTGAGCGCCGAGGTCGCGTTCGCCAAGGCGCAGGCCGAGAGCGAGGGCAAGACCGTCGTCGCCGTCGGCTGGGATGGTGCCCCACGCGGCATCCTCATCGTCGCGGACACGGTCAAGCCGACCAGCAAGGAGGCGATCGGCCAGCTCAAGGCGCTGGGCCTGACTCCCGTGCTCCTCACCGGTGACAACGAGGCGGTCGCCCGCCAGATCGCGGCCGAGGTGGGGATCGACCAGGTCATCGCCGAGGTCCTGCCCAAGGACAAGGTCGACGTCGTCACCCGCCTGCAGGGTGAGGGGAAGGTCGTCGCGATGGTCGGCGACGGCGTCAATGACGCTCCCGCGCTCGCGCAGGCCGACCTGGGCCTGGCGATGGGCACCGGCACCGACGTCGCGATCGAAGCCTCCGACCTCACGCTGGTCCGTGGCGACCTGCGCAGCGCAGCCGACGCGATCCGCCTCTCGCGGAAGACGCTCAGCACGATCAAGGGAAACCTGTTCTGGGCCTTCGCCTACAACGTGGCGGCGATTCCCGTCGCTGCACTCGGGCTGCTGAACCCGATGCTCGCCGGCGCCGCCATGGCGTTCTCCAGCGTGTTCGTCGTGGGCAACAGCCTGCGCCTGCGCGGCTTCAAGAGTATCGCGCGCTGACCGGCCACCCCGCCGGCGCACCACCACCCGGATCCGAAGGGATACCGCCCACGTCCGGGTGCGCGGCATGAGCCGCAGCCTCGCAGGACGAACACGTGTTATACCCCCGCCGGGTATATGCTCGATGGGTCTGCGAAGCATGCCGCTTCGGACCGACGGCGTGAACCTCGCCCTCGACGAACGACGGAAGGAACACCTGCCATGAGCCATGATCACGATCACCACCACGAAGCGCCCGCGAGCACTCCGGCCGACGACGTCGTCGACTGCCCGGTGATGCCCGGGAGCACCGTCAGCAAGAGCGTCGCCGAGGCGCAGGGTCTCTACCGGGACTACAAGGGCGAGCGTTACTGGTTCTGCTGCTCCGCCTGCGGCCCCCGCTTCGACGCTGACCCGGAGAAGTACGTCAACGCCGCCTGACCGGCCGTCCCGGGGCCCGTGAGATCACCGCTCCCGAGCCCCGACCCTCTCGACTCACATCACCGAGCGGAGTGTCACGGTCACGACTTCACAAGCCGGGCGATGGCGTCGGACGCCTCCTTGATCTTCGCCTCCGCCTCCGGTCCGCCGGTCTTCGAGGCGTCGACCACGCAGTGCCTGAGGTGGTCGTCGAGCAGGCCGAGGGCGACGTTCTCCAGGGCGCTGGTGAGGGCACTGATCTGGGTGAGAATGTCGATGCAGTAGGTGTCCTCGTCGATCATCCGGTGAATGCCGCGGGCCTGCCCCTCGATCCGCTTGAGTCGGGCGAGGTACCGGTCCTTGTCGCTGATGTAGCCGTGGACGGGGCCGGAGCCGGTGATGGACGACGATGTGGTGGCCATATGGCAGCTTCCTTCTTCTCGGCTGCTGGAAGGGGGTCCGGCGGTCCCGGAAGGCCGCGGTGTTGGGAGTCGGCGCGAAGTCGAGGCGGCACAGCAGCGGACTGAGCGCATCCCACGGTGGTGGGCGCACAAACCCGATCGGGACGGGCAGGCACATGCCTTCGACCATCTTATACCCCCGCCGGGTATTCGTTGGTGGACGGAAGGCGCTCAGTCGATCGATCAGCCGGCTGTGGCGGCTCATGTCTTGAACTGCTGCCGCCTCGCCGATCGACCGTGGACGGCAGCGAGCGCTGTCGGCGGACTGTCGCAGGAACCTGAGAGGCTGGGAACATGAGCCCGACCCCGCAGCAGACATTCTCGGACGACCAACAGGAGGGTCGACCGTCCCCCCGCGACGGCGGCCTGTACGCCGAGGCCCTCGACGTGCTGCACGCCCTCACCGGCAACCCGGACGCCCAGTTCCACCCCGGCCAGTACGAGGCGATCGAGGCGCTGGTCGCCGACCACCGGCGCGCCCTCGTCGTCCAGCGCACCGGTTGGGGCAAGTCGGCGGTCTACTTCCTCGCGTCGCTGATGCTGCGCCGCCGCGGCGCCGGACCGGCGCTGATCGTCTCCCCGCTGCTCGCCCTGATGCGGGACCAGATCGCCGCCGCCGAGCGAGCCGGGGTGCGCGCCGTGGCGATCAACTCCGCGAATGCGACCGAGTGGTCCGACATCTCGGGCCGGCTCGCCGCGGACGACGTCGACGTGCTGCTCATCTCGCCCGAACGGTTGACCAACCCGCGTTTCCGCGCCGAGCAGCTGCCTGACCTGATCCGCCGGTGTGCCCTCGTCGTGATCGACGAGGCGCACTGCATCTCCGACTGGGGGCACGACTTCCGGCCCGACTACCGGCGGATCCGGGATCTGCTGGCCGAGCTGCCCGACGGGGTGCCCGTGCTCGCCACGACGGCGACGGCGAACGCCCGCGTGGTCGCCGACGTCGCCGAGCAACTGGACGTGCGGCTGGTGAACGGCGGGAGCCAACGCCCCCACGACGGCGTCTTCACCCTACGGGGGCCCCTCGCGCGCAGCTCGCTACGCCTCGGCGTGCTGCGGCTGGGCAACAACACTGACCGGCTCGGCTGGCTGTTGCAGCACCTCGGCGAGCTGACCGGCTCCGGCATCATCTACGCGCTGACGGTCGCCGCCGCCGAGGACACCGCCCGCGCGCTCGCGGCCGCCGGACACCACGTGCGCGCCTACACCGGCCGCACCGATCCGGCGGACCGGCAGGTCTTGGAGGACGCGCTCAAGGGCAACCGGGTCAAGGCACTGGTGGCCACGAGTGCGTTGGGGATGGGGTTCGACAAGCCGGACCTCGGGTTCGTCATCCATCTCGGGGCACCGTCCTCCCCGGTCGCCTACTACCAGCAGGTTGGCCGCGCCGGCCGGTCCGGCGCCGACGCGGACGTCCTGCTTCTGCCCGGCATCGAGGACGAGAACATCTGGCAGTACTTCGCCACGGCCTCGATGCCGCGGAAGGAGAAGGCCGAGGCGGTGATCGCCGAACTGACCCGCGCGGGGACGGCGTTGAGTGTGCCCGCGCTGGAGGCCCGCGTCGACCTGCGCCGCACCCCGCTGGAACTGCTGCTCAAGGTGCTCGCCGTGGACGGCGCGATCGAGAAGGTCGCCGGCGGCTGGCAGGCGACCGGAGTGCCCTGGGAGTACGACGCCGACCGGTACGCCGGGATCGCCGCCGCCCGGAAGGCCGAGCAGCAGGCGATGCTCGAGTACGAGCGGACCACCGGTTGCCGGATGGAGTTCTTGACCCGGCAGCTCGACGACGATGACGCCGCACCCTGCGGGCGGTGCGACCGTTGTGCCGAGCCCTGGTATCCGGCCGCCGTCGACACCGGCAGCACCGAGCGCGCCGCCGGAGCGCTTGCCGCGGCCGGCGTCGAGATCGAGCCACGCAGCACCTGGCCCTCCGGCATGGACCGGCTCGGCGTGAGCACCACCGACGGCGCACCGGTCAAGGGCAAGATTTCCGAGCCGGACCGCGCCGAGCCCGGCCGGTCACTGGCCCGGCTCTCCGATCTCGGCTGGGGTGGCCGCCTGCGGGAACTGTTCGAGACGTCCGTGGGCGAGTCCGGTGCCGACGGTCCGCGGGACGGCGAGCTGCCGCCCGATCTCGGCAAGGCGTGTGTCCGGGTGCTCCGCGAGTGGGACTGGGCGCGCCGTCCGGCCGGCGTGGTCGCGCTCGGCTCCCGGACCCGACCACAGCTGATCACCTCCCTGGCCCGTGGACTCGCCGAGGTCGGCCGGTTGCGCTACCTCGGCGAGATGCCGGTCCGGGACGGCCATCCGGCGTCCCGCCCGGGCGGCAACAGCGCCTTCCGGCTCGCCGGGGTGTGGGGCGGGCACGTCGTCACGCCCGAGTTGGCCGCGGCCCTGGCGGAGCTGGACGGAGAACCCGTGCTGCTGGTCGACGACCTGGTCGACTCCCGCTGGACACTCACCGTGGCCGCCCGGGACCTGCGCCGAGCCGGTGCGGGCGCCGTGCTGCCGTTCACGCTCGCCTCGGCGGGGTGAGGGTGGTGCAGGACGGTGGCCGCCCCGCACAGGCGGACGGTCCGCTGGAAGCGATCTGCGCCCGCTGTATCTGTAGAACATTTGTCTGACGCCCGATAGGATGGAGGGCATGCCCACATCGATCGGTTTCCGCCCGACGCCGGACGACGAGCGCATCCTGCGTGAGGCCGGGCAGCCCGGCGAGAGCACCTCGGACACGCTGCGTCGCGCCTTACGGCTGCTCGACCATGAACGCTGGTTGACCCGGTTCCGCGCGGACGCTGAGAATCTCAAGGGCGAGAACGTGAACACTGAGCCAGAGGTCTGGTGATCCGCGGGGCTGTCTACCGGGTCGACCTGGGTCGACCACGTAGCCACGAGCAGGGCGGCAAGCGACTGGGCCTCGTTCTGTCCCCGTCGGACTCGCCGCCGTCCGTCGTCACGGTAGTTCCCACGTCCACCTCTGCCGGGCCATCCGTCCACCGGCCCGAGCTCGAGGTCGCTGGCCGCCTGACGCGGATGCTGGTTGACCAGATCCGTTCGATCGACGTGAACTACATCGTCGGTGACCCCGTGGACCATCTCACCCGGGATCAGATGGGGGAGGTCGAGCTTGCGCTGGCTCACTACCTCGGAGTGCAGGATGCGAGTCCACGCGGGTCGACGTAGATCCTTCTGCTTTCCGTGGCCATCCGGGACCCTGAGCGAGCTCGCCCGCGGCGCCAGCTGAGCTCCGCGCGTATGTACGGAGGACGGTCGGTGGCCCAGGGCTTCTTGCCGGCGATGCACTTCTCGGCCGCAGCGTCCGTCGATCGAAGGTGCTCGGCCAGCGCCGGATAGCTGAACCGGGTAGCGTGAAAGCGTCTGCGCCGTCCCCTGTGGGGTCGGCCCCCACGAGTCAGGAGCGCTTCATCGATGGTCACGTTGCCCGATCCTCTCGTTGCCCCGCTGCTCCGGCTGGTGGGAATGAACAGGCCCTTCATCTCGGCTGACGGCGCCCGCAAGCGCCTGCAGGAGAACACCCTGCGGCCCGCCGCGTACGGGCCCCCGAAGCGGCTGCGTGGTGACGTCCGCGTCGACGTCGTCCAGGATCGGCACTGGCCGGTGTACACGGTCACACCCACCGCGACCGAGCGTCCCGCGGGAAGCCTCGTGTACGCCCACGGCGGCGGTTGGGTCAACCAGATCGTGTCCTTCCACTGGCGGCTCATCGCCGACATCGCGGCCGAGGCGGGCGTCGTGGTGACCGTCCCCATCTACCCGCTGGTGCCGTACGGCAACGCGGCGCAGACCCAGGACCGGGTCGTCGAGCTGGTGAAGTCCACTATCGGGACCTATGGGCCGACGTGTCTGGCCGGTGACTCCGCCGGCGGGCAGATCGCCCTGTCGGTGGCCTTGCAGCTGCGCGATGAGGGGATCACCCTGCCCATGACCACCCTCATCTCACCCGCGCTGGACCTGACGTTCAGCAATCCCCGTATTCCGGAGGTGCAGCCGACGGACCCGTGGCTGGGCACGGAGGGCGTGACGGTGTTCGCGGAGGCCTGGCGCGGGGAACTGCCGATGACGGACCCGGCGGTGAGCCCGCTGTTCGGTGACCTCACGGGTCTCGGTCCGCTGACGGTGTTCATCGGGTCACGCGACATCCTCAATCCGGATGCCCGCCTGCTGCTGCAGAGGGCCCGCAACGCCGGCGTCGACATCACGTTCCGCGAGAAAGCGGGTCAGGTGCATGTCTACCCGCTGCTGCCCACCCGCATCGGCCGCGCGGCCTCGCGTGAGGTCGTGGAGAGCATCAGGCGCGCCCTCTGAGATCAGGCTAGTGACGGCTCGCCGTCACCGGACAGGGACGTATCCCTTGCCGACGCCGGAGGACCAGAACGGCTGCTCGATCGGTCTCGCCGGCCGGGCAAGGTGGCCGACATCGGGTCCGCGCTCGGAACGGACCCTGGGCACGCTCTTGCGCGGCTCGGGAGAACATCCACGAGATCCGGTCGCTCGTCCACCTGCGTGCGTGTCCTTCGAGGAGGAGCTCGTCAACGCGGAGGACGTCCTGGAGGCCGCCGGTCACCCTCTTCCAGGTTCCGTCGCCGTTCTTGATATTCTTCGGTGCTGATCTCTCCGCGGGCGTAACGTTCCCTGAGGAGCTCTCGGGCGTCAGTGTGGCCCGCACCTGTGCGTCGCGGCCCGTGCCCGCCGGTGGTCGCGTTGCTATCGCCGTTGTGTGTGAAAGCTTTGACCAAGACCACTGCGAGTAGCACCACACCTGCGATCACCAGAACCCAGAGGATCCAGGTCAATCCCATCCCGCCCATGCCGAAGCCGTTCATCATGGAAGGACTCCCTTTCTCTTGCCGTGTACGCCCCCGCCGCGGCCGGTGCTCCTCGGCCGTAATGTACTGGCGGCAGCTGTCCCCGGCACGTCGGTGTCAGGGGCTCTGCGATCCGGTCTCGGCGCGCAGCTTGTCCACGTCGAGGTTCTTGACGGCCTGCACGACTTGCTCGAGTCCGGTGGCGTTGAATGCTCCAGGTTGGGAGAAGACGAGCGTCTTGTCCGTGAAGGCCATCAGGGGGTGACGCGGGTTCAGCGGACGGGTTCGCCGGCCTGGCGCCATGCGGCCATGCCGCCGCGTATGGAATAGGCGTCGTATCCGTCGGCAGCGAGGAGTCGGGCCGCGGAGGCAGACCGTACTCCGGAGGCGCACACGGCGATCACGGGACGAGTCTTCTGGATCCCTGCGCTACTGGTCCGCAGTCGGTCCAGGGGGACATGCTTGGCCTGCGGCGCCCGGCCGGTTTGCCATTCCTGCGCCGACCTGACGTCGACCAAGGTGGCGCCGGAGGACAGGAGTTCTTTGGCTTGTGGCACGGAGATTGTCCTGTAGGGCTTGCGCAGGTGCTTCTTGAGGGAGGCGATGAGTCCCACGGTGTCCTCCTCTGTGGATCTGTCAAGGGCTGACGGTGCAGCAGGTGGACACCAGTCTCACATATACCCCCGGGGGTAGTCAAAATACCCCCTGGGGTACATGGAACTGCCAGCTCTTGTCGAGCGAAGGCACCGGGCGGGCGCGGCCCCAGACCACGCCCGCCCGGCGCCTCAGCTCTGGTTGCTGAACGCGGCGTCGAAGGACTGGCTCGACGGCGCGAAGTCGTACTTCTTCAGCGCCGCCAGGGCCTCGGGAGCGCCCTCGAGCCGGTCCATGCCGGCGTCCTCCCACTCGATGGAGATCGGTCCGTCGTAGCCGATCGCGGTCAGCGCCCGGAATGCCGACTCCCAGGGCACGTCACCCCGGCCGGCGGAGACGAAGTCCCAGCCGCGGCGCGGGTCACCCCACGGCAGGTGCGAGCCGAGCACCGTATTCCGGCCGGTCATCCGCAGCTTCGTGTCCTTGCAGTCCACGTGGTAGATGCGGTCCTTGAAGTCCCAGATGAAGCTGACCGGGTCGATGCCCTGCCACATGAAGTGGCTCGGGTCCCAGTTCAGCCCGAACGCCTCCCGGTGCCCGATCGCCTCGAGCGTGCGCACCGTCGTCCAGTAGTCGTAGGCGATCTCGGACGGGTGCACCTCGTGCGCGAACCGGACTCCGCACTCGTCGAACACGTCGAGGATCGGGTTCCACCGGTCCGCGAAGTCCTGGTACCCGGCGTCGATCACGGACTCCGGGACCGGCGGGAACATCGCCACGTACGGCCAGATCGACGATCCGGTGAACCCCACGACGGTCCTCACGTCCAGGGCCTTCGCCAGTCGGGCGGTGTGCTTCAGTTCCTCCGCCGCGCGCTGTCGCACGCCCTCCGGGTCACCGTCGCCCCACACCTTCGGCCCCACGATCGCCTGGTGGCGGAAGTCGATGGGGTCATCACACACGGCCTGACCCTTGAGGTGGTTCGAGATCGCCCAGACCTTCAGGCCGTACTTCTCCAGCACCGCCAGCTTCGCGTCGACATAGCCGGGCTCGTCCCAGCGCCACGCGTCCAGGTGATCGCCCGAAACGGCGATCT
The DNA here is from genome assembly GCF_001968835.1 of Tersicoccus phoenicis. Lineage (GTDB taxonomy): Bacteria > Actinomycetota > Actinomycetes > Actinomycetales > Micrococcaceae > Tersicoccus > Tersicoccus phoenicis. The sequence continues at coordinate 20,645 of NZ_MRDE01000004.1, read as the reverse complement.
CCAGGCCGTCGTACCCCCAGGACGCGGCCAGCCGGGCCACTTCCTCGAAGGGCAGATCAGCCCACTGGCCGGTGAACAGGGTGTACGGGCGGGGCATCGGTGCCTCCTGCGGTGTCGGAGTGGGGGGAGAGGGGAAGAAGGAAGGAGCTCAGACGCTGCCCACGGTGACGATCGAACTCTTCGCCGCCGCGGACTCCTGCACCGCGGCGAGCACCCGTTGAACGCCCAGTCCCTCGGCGAACGACGGGCTGGGCGCGACGCCGGAGTCGATGGCGGTGAGGAAGTCACGGATCTGGTGGGTGAACGTGTGCTCCCACCCGATGGTGTGGCCAGGCGGCCACCACGCGTCCAGATACGGGTGGCCCGGCTCGGTGACGAGCACCCGGGCCGAGCCCTGGGTGGCCGGGGACGCCGTCCCGTCGAAGAAGGTCAGCTCGTTCAGCCGCTCCAGGTCGAACGCGAGGCTGCCCTCGCTGCCGTACACCTCGATGGTCAGGGCGTTCTTCCGCCCGAGGGCGACCCGGGAGACCTCGACGCTGGCGACGGCGCCGCCGGCGAGGCTGAGCGTTGCCCACGCGGCGTCGTCGACGGTCACCGGCTCGGGGCCGTCGGCCCCGTCCCGGGTCGGGACGAACGTGTGCAGCCGGCCGGAGACGTCGGTGATCGTGTCACCGAGCAGGAACTGCACCTGGTCCACGGCGTGGGAGGCGATGTCGCCGAGGGCCCCGGAGCCGGCGGTCTCCTTGCGGAGCCGCCAGGTCATCGGGGCGGTCGCGTCGGCCAGCCAGTCCTGCAGGTAGCTCACCCGCACCTGCCGGATGACACCGAGCCGCCCCTGCGCGATCAGGTCCCGGGCCAGGGCGAGCGCGGGCACCCGCCGGTAGTTGAACCCGACCATCGACCGGACGCCGCGGGTCGCCGCCTGCTCCGCGGTGGTGACCATGGCCGCAGACTCCGCCATGGAGTTCGCCAGCGGCTTCTCGACCAGCACGTGCTTGCCGGCCTCGAGGAACGCGCAGGCCATCTCCGCGTGCAGCCACCCGGGGGTGCAGATGTCGACGATGTCGATGTCGTCCCGGTCCAGCAGGGTGCGCCAGTCGGTCACCGCGTCCGCCCAGCCGTACCGGGCGGCCGCCGCGGTGACGGCGTCGGCGTCCCGACCGACCAGTACGCGCCGTTCGAATGCGGGCACGTCGAAGTAGCTGGCCACGCTGCGCCACGCCTGCGAATGGGCTTTGCCCATGAAGGCGTAGCCGACGGTGGCCACACCCAACGGGCGAGAGCGCTGGCGAGAAATCGGGCGGGACGACGGGCCAGGCGACGGGCGGGACGACGGGCCAGAGGCGTCCGCGGACATGGTCAGAGGGTCTTCGCGGTCGGGTCGAAGTCCTCCGGCAGCGGTTCCGCGGCGACCGCGGTGCTCTCCAGCGAGATGAACGATCCCGTCTCGATGGACTCCGCGATCGAGACCATGGCGTCGAGCACGTGGTAGGCGGCCTCGCCCTGCGCCCGGTGCGGCACCCCGGCCCGGATGGCGCGCGCCATCTCGAGCACGCCGGTCCCGCGTGACGACGTCGACCCCACCGCCGGGATCACCTCAGGTTCGGCGCCCCGCCGGGTCAGCACGATGTCCCCGTCGAACATGTTCGGATCCGGGAACGCGATGGTCGCCTCCGAGCCGGTGATCTCCACGACCCCGACGTTCTGCTTCGGCGAGTCGAAGCTGAAGATGCTCTGCGACGACTCGCCGCCCTCGAACTGGGCGATGGCACTGACGTGGGTGGGGACGGTGACGTCGAAGGACTCACCGGCCTTCGGGCCCGAGCCGATCACCCGGGAGGCCCGGGACTGGGAGCCGAACGCCCCCACCTTCGCGATGGGGCCGAACGTCTGCACCAGCGTGGTCAGGTAGTAGGGGCCGATGTCGAAGAGGGGGCCGGCGCCGGCCTGGAACAGGAACGCCGGGTTCGGGTGCCACGACTCGGGGCCGGGGGACTGCATCAGCGTCAGCGCCGTCAGCGGGGTGCCGATGTCGCCGCGGGCCACCGTGCGCAGCGCGGTCTGCAGGCCCGCGCCCAGGAACGTGTCGGGGGCGCAGCCGAGTCGCACCCCCGCCGCGTCGGCGGCCTTGAGCAGACCCAGCCCGCTCTCGCGGTCCAGGGAGAACGGCTTCTCACTCCAGACGTGCTTGCCGGCCTCGACCGCGGCGGTGGCCACCTCGACGTGCGCGGCCGGGATGGTCAGGTTGATCACGATCTCGACGTCGGGGTGGGCCAGTGCCTCCTCCACCGTGCCCGACGCCGGGATCCCGAACTCGGCGGCGCGGGCGGCGGCGACCTCCGGGAACAGGTCGGCGACCATGAGCACCCGCACGTCCGGGAACCGGGTGAGGTTGCCCAGGTACTCCTTGCTGATCACGCCGGCGCCGACGATGGCGACGCCCACGGGGCCGGAACGACCGGCGTCGACCGCGGCGGACGCGTCCGGGGCCGGTGTGCGCAGCTCCGGCTTCACAGGATCGGGGATGGTGGCGCCGGTGCTGATCTGCTCGCTCATCGGGTCGCTCCGTTCGCGGTCTCGGTGGCGGAACTCGTGTCGTCCGCGGACGTGAGGTAGGTCAGGCTGTCGGCCACGGCGGTGAAGATGTCGCCGGTGAAATCGTCGAGCTCGACGACGGCGGTCTCGACGGACGAGCCGGCGGCGAGCACGTCGCGGATCGGCATGGCCCCGCTGCCGACGGCCACCTGGTCCTTGTCCTCGGTGGTCAGCGGGCCGTCCTTGATGTGGATGAACCGAACCCGGTCCCCGAGCCGGCGCAGCAGCTCGACGGGGTCCTCGCCGCCGACGGCGGCCCAGTAGGTGTCCACCTCCAGCACGACGGCGTCGTCCAGGTGGTCGACGAGCACCTCGAGGCCGGAACGGCCGTCGATCCGGGACTGCAGCTCGAACTCGTGGTTGTGGTAGCCGACGCGGATGCCGTGCTTCGCGCCGGCCGCGGCGGCGGCGTTCAGCGCCTCCGCGGTGCGGGCGATGTCCTTCGCGTTCTGCCAGCACGCACGGTCGACGTGCGGGTCGATCACGGTCTCGATACCGAGCTGCTTCGCGGCCCCGAAGATCTCCTCCTGGTCCGCCCCCAGCAGCGGCGCGTGGCCGGACGGGGCGACCAGGCCGTGCTCACGCAGCGCGGCCTCGAGCTGGTCCACGGTGGCGACGAAATTGTAGGGCTCGACGGCGGTGTATCCGATCTCGGCGACGCGGGCGACGGTGCCCGGCAGATCGGCCGTGAGGGCGTCGCGGACGGTGTACAACTGCAGGGCATAACGCACGGTGCCTCCTGGCGATGATCGGGTGCGCGGGGATCGCGACCCGGCGGGAACTCTTCATCGAACCTAAGGCAGCTTCTGACGATGGTCAAGCAAAAGTTGTGATGAAGCAGCCGTCCTGGACCATGTGACAGGCAGAAGTGCGACGTGCTATCACTGGGGCATGTCGTCGCCCTCCGCGCCGCCGGTGCCCGGGGGCGTCGTTCTCCCATCGAACACCGTGCCGGGTACCGCCCCTCCTCCCGCCCCGGCCGGCAGCGCACTGCGCGCCGGGGAGCTGTTCCAGGTGCTGCGGGACGGGCGCGCCCGGACCCGCGCTGAGCTCGCCGAGATCACCGGGCTCGCCCGGTCCACCATCGCCACGCGCATCGACGCGCTGATGTCCTGCGGGCTGATCGGCCCCGCCGGGGAAGCCCTCTCCTCCGGCGGGCGGCCCCCGTCCCGGTTCGCCTTCTCCGCCTCCTCCCGGGTCGTGGTGGCCGTCGATGTCGGCGCCACGCACGTGCTGATCGCCCTGACCGACCTCGGTGGCCGGGTGCTGGACGAATCGCGCGCCGCGATCGAGGTGTCCGTCGGTCCCGTTGCCGTTCTGGACCTCGTCGTCGAACAGGCCCGGAACCTGCTCACCCGGGCCGGCCGGGACCCGCGCGAGCTGGCCGGCATCGGCATCGGGCTGCCCGGTCCGGTGGAGCACTCCACCGGTCGGCCCGCGAACCCGCCGATCATGCCCGGCTGGGACGGCTTCGACGTGCCGGCCTATGTGCAGCGGGCCTTCGGCCGAGGCAAGGAACTGGACGTCCTCGTCGACAACGACGTCAACATCATGGCGCTGGGGGAGCGGGCGGGTTTCTGGCCCGTCGAGGAGAACCTGCTCTTCATCAAGGTCGCCACCGGCATCGGCGCCGGCATCGTCGGCCGCGGTCTGCTGCAGCGCGGCGCGGACGGCACCGCCGGCGACATCGGGCACGTCCGGCTGGCCCGCGGCGAGGGCGTCCTGTGCCGGTGCGGGAACGTCGGCTGTCTGGAGGCACTGGCCTCCGGCCCCGCCGTGGCCGCCGCCCTGGCCGCGGCCGGTGTGCCCGCCGAGACGGGCGACGACGTGCTGGAGCTGGTGCGGCGTGGCAGCCTCGAGGCCGTGCAGGCCGTCCGCCAGGCCGGCCGCGACATCGGTGAGGTGCTCGCCACCTGCGTCAACCTGCTCAACCCGTCGGTGATCGTGATCGGCGGCGGCCTCTCCGCGGCCGGCGAGTACCTGCTGGCCGGCGTGCGGGAGATGGTCTACCAGCGGTCCCTGCCGCTGGCGACGGCGCGGCTGCGCATCGTCCAGTCGATGGCCGGTGACCGAGCCGGTGTGCTCGGCGCCAGCCGGATGATCATCGACCACGTGCTCTCCCCGGACCGCATCGGTGCCCTCCTCGCCGACGTGGCCTGACCTCCACCGACTTCGGAGGGTTCGTGCGAGGAGATCGAACAAGAAGCTGCGAACTTTTGATTGACGCTCGTCGTTAGTACGTCTACGTTGTTGCCCAGGCCACATTCCTGGCCGCGGCCGGTGACGACACCGACGCCTGCGACACAGACAAGGAAGTCCCGCAGTGAAACTTCGAATCCTCGCTGCGAGCGCCGTGATCACCGCGCTCGCTCTGACCACCACCGCGTGTGGCGGTAGCGGCAGCAACTCCGCCAACAGCGGCAGCAGCGGTGCCAGCGGTGGCACCCTCACCTACTGGGCCTCCAACCAGGGCACCAGCCTGGACAACGACAAGGAGGTGCTCACCCCGCAACTGCAGAAGTTCACCGAGCAGACCGGCATCAAGGTCAACCTGGAGGTGATCGGCTGGAACGACCTGCAGACGCGGATCCAGACGGCCGTGACCTCAGGGCAGGCGCCCGACGTCGTGAACATCGGCAACACCTGGGCCGCCTCCCTGCAGTCCACCGGCGCCTTCATGCCGTTCGACCAGTCCGCCATGGACGCCATCGGCGGCAAGGACAAGTTCGTCAAGACGGCACTGGACACCGGCGGCGCTGCCGGTCAGGACCCGACCTCGGTGCCGCTGTACGGGCTGGCCTACGGCCTGTACTACAACAAGGCGATGTTCGCCAAGGCCGGTCTGCAGCCGCCCACCACCTGGGAGGAAATGGTGACCGCGGCGAAGAAACTGACCAACGGCAAGACCTACGGCTTCGCGCTCGCCGCCGGCAGCTACACGGAGAACGTCCACTTCGCGTTCATCAACGCCGCGCAGAACGGGGCCGAGCTCTTCGACCAGGACGGCAAGCCGACCTTCGCCTCGGACGGCGTGGTCAACGGCATCAAGCGCTACCTGGACCTGATGCAGACCGACAAGGTCGCCAACGTCTCCAACGCGCAGTACGACAACGGCACCAAGGCGGTCAACGACTTCGCCACCAACAAGGTCGCGATGATCATCAACCAGAACAACGCCGACAACAGCATCCAGGCGAACGGCATGAAGTCCAGCGAGTACGGTGTGGTGCCCTTCCCGGCGCCGGCGGACAGCCCGGACAAGACCGCGAGCCACGTCGCCGGGATCAACCTTTCCGTCTTCGGGAACACGAAGAACAAGGACGCCGCACTGAAGTTCGTCAAGTTCATGACCAGCCCGGAGACGCAGAGCGCTCTGGACAAGAAGTTCACCGCGCTGCCCGTGCTCAAGGGCGTGACGCCGAACTTCACCGACAACGCCGAGGAAGCGAAGACGTTCGTCGACATCTACACGACCAAGTCGAAGCCGCTGCCGCTGGTGCCCGCCGAGGACCAGTTCGAGAACACGGTCGGCAAGGCGATGAACAACATGTTCGCCAAGATCGCCTCCGGCGGCACGGTGAGCACGGACGAGATCAGAAGCGCCATGGAGACCGCCCAGCAGCAGGTCGCCGCGGCCGGATGACGTGACGGTGGGCTCGGCGAATCGCGCCGGGCCCACCCTCGCCCGCCCGCCCCATCGAGAAGGGAGCCCGCGTGTCCACGACCGCGTTGCGCGCCAGCACCCCCAGTCCCACCACTCCACCCGCGGTGCCCACCGGACGCCGTCGCCGGCGCCCCGGCTGGTGGTTGCCCTACGCACTGCTGGCCCCGGCCGTCGTCTTCGAACTCGTCATCCATGTGATCCCCATGGTCACCGGAATCTGGATGAGCTTCCTCCGCCTGGTCAAGGCGTTCATCGCCAACTGGGGCCGTGCCCCGTTCGTCGGCGTGCAGAACTACGCCGTGGCCCTGGACTTCAACGGTGCCGTGGGAGCGGGTCTGCTCCGTTCCTTCGGCATCACCATCGCCTTCACCGTGCTCGTGGTCGGCATCGCATGGCTGCTCGGCATGGCCGCCGCCGTCGCGCTGCAGCGCCCCTTCCGGGGCCGCGGACTCTTCCGCACCCTCTTCCTCGTGCCCTACGCGCTGCCCATGTACGCCGGCATCATCGCCTGGAAGTTCATGCTGCAGAAGGACACCGGCGCGGTGAACTACTTCCTGTACGACAACCTCGGTCTCGGGGGGGACAAGCCGTTCTGGCTGATCGGCGACAACGCCTTCGTCGCCATCGTCGTCGTCACCGTCTGGCGGCTCTGGCCGTTCGCGTTCCTCATGCTGATGGCCGGTCTGCAGTCGATCCCCCAGGATGTGTACGAGGCCTCCGCCGTGGACGGCGCCCGGCCGTTCCGGCAGTGGAGTTCCATCACTCTGCCGATGCTGCGCCCCGTCAACCTGGTCCTGGTCCTGGTGATGTTCCTGTGGACGTTCAACGACTTCAACACCCCGTTCGTGCTCTTCGGCAATGCCCAGCCCCCGGCCGGTGACCTGATCTCGTTCCACATCTACAACGCCTCGTTCCTGACCTGGAACTTCGGTTCCGGAGCGGCGATGTCCGTCCTGCTGCTCCTGTTCCTGCTCGTGGTCACCGGCATCTACCTGCTGGTGCTGAACCGGAGGTCGAAAGATGCGTGAAACCACGGGAGCCCGAGTCTTCCGGATCGTCGTCATCGCGGTGCTGACCGTGTTCACCGTGGTGCCGGTGTACGTCATGATCACCTCGGCGATGAAGCCGCTCTCCGACGTGCAGGGCGCGTTCACCTGGTGGCCGACGACGGTGACGTTCGCGCCCTTCGTCGACATGTGGGAGACCGTGCCGCTGGCCAGCTACTTCGTCAACAGCGTCATCGTCGCCGGCGTCGCCACGGTGCTCAGCCTGATCATCGCGATCTTCGCCGCCTACGCCATCTCGCGGTACCGGTTCCGCGGCCGGACGGTGTTCTCCACGACGGTCCTGTCCACGCAGATGTTCCCGGGCGTGCTTTTCCTGCTGCCCTTGTTCCTCATCTTCGTCAACATCAACACCCTGTTCGGCATCCAGCTGGTGGGCACCCGCACCGGGTTGATCATCACGTACCTGACGTTCTCGCTGCCGTTCTCCATCTGGATGCTCGCCGGATACTTCGACGGCATCCCGCGGGACCTCGACGAGGCGGCCCTGGTGGACGGGTGCGGGCCGATGAAGGCGCTTCTGACCGTGGTGCTGCCGGCGGCCCGACCCGGGCTGGTCGCCGTCGCGATCTACAGCTTCATGACGTCGTGGGGGGAAGTGCTGTTCGCGTCGGTGATGACGACGGACGTGAACCGCACCCTGGCGGTGGGCCTGCAGCTGTACTCGACGCAGACGAATGTGTACTGGAACCAGATCATGGCCGCGTCCCTGGTCGTGTCGATCCCCGTGGTGGTCGGCTTCCTGCTCCTGCAACGCAGCTTCGTGGCCGGTCTGACCGCGGGTGCGGTGAAGTAGGGCGGTGCTGCCGAGCAGCCGGATTCGGCATCCAGTGAACGCGGCTGGCCGCCAGCCCGGACGCTAAGTAGGCTGTCGATGGTGCGGACGGCGATCCCGAGCACCGGGAAGATCCCGGGCCGGATCGGCCGTCGGCCCGGAAACGGCAGATCGACGGAAGGACCACACAATGGCACAGACGCTCGACGGCAAGAAGATCGCGTTCCTGCTCACCGACGGCGTGGAGCAGGCGGAACTGACGCACCCCTGGCAGGCGGTGAAGGATGCCGGCGGTACGCCGGTGTTGATTTCCCCGAAGGGCGACACTGTGCAGGGCATGAACGGGGACACCGAGGAGGGTGACACCTTCGACGTCGACGTCAAACTCGCCGACGCGAAGCCCGAGGACTATGCCTCGCTGGTGATTCCCGGCGGCGTCGTCAACGCCGACCACCTGCGCACGGAGAAGGCCGCCGTGGCATTCGCCAAGGCGTTCTTCGATGCGCACAAACCGGTCGCCTCGATCTGCCACGGCCCGTGGCTGCTGATCGAGGCCGGCGTGGTCGACGGCCGGACGATGACCTCCTACCCCTCGCTGCAGACCGATCTGCGCAACGCCGGCGCGACCTGGGTGGACGAGACGGTCGTCGTCGACGCAGGCCTGACCACCAGCCGGAACCCCGGCGACCTCGACGCGTTCAGCGCCAAGGTCGTCGAGGAGGCCGCCGAGGGCCAGCACCCGGAACAGCACGCCTGATCCACCGCACGCGGGCAGGGACGGTGCCGGTACGGCACCGTCCCTGAGCCGTTTCCCGGTCGGATCCGGAGGGATCGCGCTTCGGTCGAGTGTGCCGATGTTGCCCTGACCGCTCGACAACGCCGGACGCTTCGGTGCGTCAGTCGCACACTCGGCGGGCTCTCACGAACTGTTACCGCAGCTCGGTGAGGACCGACGTGGCCAGTTCCTCCGGGTCGACGGGCAGGCCACGGCCGACGAACCAACGCCCCATGGTCAGGCAGTCCCGAGCGAGCAATTCCGGCCCTCGCGGGTTGGACACCGTGTCGACGATCTGCGGGACGTCGATGACGACGAGCCGGCGCCCGGCGGCCAGCACGTTGTAGGGCGAGAGATCTCCGTGCGCCAGATTCAGGCGGGCGAAGGCGAGCAGCACGTCGCCGGTCTGGTGCCACCAGTCCCACAGGATGTCGACGCCGTCGTCGTCGGGCACGGGCGCCTGGTGAAGGCGCGGGGCTGCGGTGAGCCCCGAGGCGTCGTCGGGGTCGGCGATGAACTCGAGCAGCAGCTCGGTCCCGTCGAGCTGGACGGGATAGGGCACGGGCAGGCCCTCGCCGTGCAGCAGCCGCAGGGCCGCCCACTCGGCACCCGCCCACTGGGTGGCCGCCACGGTGCGGCCGAACGAGGAGCCCGACTCCAGCGCCCGGGCGTCACGGGATCGGCGGGTGGTCCGGCCTTCGGTGTAGAGGGTGCTGCGGTGGAACTGGCGGTGCTCGGTGGACCGGTAGCGCTTGGCCGCGAGCAGGCACGACGCCGCGGTGGTGGCCCGCTCGAGCAGGAAGACGTCGGCTTCCTTGCCGGTCTTGAGCACGCCGAGTTCGGTGTCGACGGCAGCGGCTTCCTCGACCACCCAGTCGGGGCGCGGGTCCGGGCCGCGGCAACCGCGTTCGACGTCGTTGAAGGTGGACCAGCGCTGGCCGGACAACAAGGTTGGGGCACCGGCGTCGTCGAACGAGTCGGAGGGCCCCGCATGGTCGAAGGTCAGGACCAGGCCGGCGAAGTGGTGGAGATCGGAAGGGGCGTTCGGGTCAGAGGACCAGGACATCGGGAGGACTCCAGGAGAGGCAGGGATGCGGACGGGCGGGGCCGGCGGTCCGGCCACGGTCGATACGGGTCATCACGTCCTCCTCTCCTGCGAACCCGGTACCCGGGAACGCGGTGTCGGTCCCGGTGGGGCGCTCGCCACGGGGACGGCGCCGCCGTCAGTCTGCCACCGCCCGGTGAGGGCGACAAGGGCTCGACGAGCACGCGAACCGTCACCCGGGCTCGACGTGACTCGCACACCAGCCCGGACAGTCGGCCCCTTGCTCGGGCTCTGGTGCGCCAGCCCGAACAGCAACCGCCTTGTTGGGGTTCCGGTGTGAGCAGCGGATCTGACCACGCCACTCCACCCGCCGACCCTGCCGCGGTAGCAGTGTCGTGGCTACGCTGGACGTATGGGCGTGAACAGCGACCCGTCCCGCCTCACGGCCGTGATCAGCGGCATGGTGCAGGGGGTCGGCTTCCGGTACTGGGCGATGGAGCAGGCCAGCGGGCTCGCGTTGAGCGGGTCGGCAAGCAACCGTGCGGACGGCACGGTGCGGGTCGTCGTCGAAGGTGGCCGGGCCGCCTGCGAGGACCTGCTGCACCGGCTCACCTCGGGTCGGACGCCCGGCACCGTCGAGCACGTGCGGAGTGAGTTCTCCGACGCCACCGGGCAGTTCAACGGCTTCACCGTCAGCTGACGTCCGTGCCCGTTCCGACCGACAGACCGTGAGAGGAACCCCCGATGGGACCGATGGCCATCACGCTACTCGTCGTGGTGATCGGCGTGCTGCTGATCGCCGGGATCGCCACCTACAGTTCGGCGGCGCTGCTCAAGGGGGGTGACCGGGCCGGACGGGTCGATCGCGCGGCGTCCGGTGACCGGACGGCACGAGCCGCCGGCCGGGGCACCGATGCGGACGTGATCGAACCCGACGCCGCGTTCTGGACCGGTTTCGCCGGTATCGCGGGGGTCATCGCCGTGGCGGCCCTCGGGGCGGCCATCGTCGGCCGGGCGGGGATCCTGCTCGCCGTCGCGGCCTTCGTCGCCATCATGGTCGCCGGCACATACCTGTTGCGGGCCACCCGGCAGCAGGTCCGGCAACGGGCGATCGACGCCGCGACCTCGCGACTGGATTCGCTGACCGCCCGGCACGACGCCGTCGTCGCCCGCTGGCTCGCCTACGAGACCGACCCCGGGCTGCAGATCGACTATCCCCAGATGACCGACATGACGCAGCCGGCGGCCGCCGCGGTGGTGCGGGCGATGCGCCAGGCGCAGGACGCGCGGGCCGCGGCCGTGGGCCCGGGAGCTGATCCCGCCGGGCCGACCCGCTACGAGGCGGCGGTCACCCGGCTCGAGCAGGTGTTCGCGGAGGCGGAGCGGCGCGCCCTGGGCGAGTGAGCGGGTACCCGATCAGCGGCGCGTGATGCGCACCAGCTTCTTGTTCACGAACTCGTCCATCCCGTACTGCGCCAGCTCCCGGCCGACACCGGACCGCTTCACGCCGCCGAACGGCAGGTCCGCCGCGGTGGTGCCGTGCTCGTTGACGAACGCCATGCCGACGTCGAGCCGGTCGGCGACCTCGGCGGCCTTGTCGGCGTCGCCGCTCCACACGGACCCGGACAGTCCGTAGGGCGACGCGTTCGCCAACTCCACCGCCTCGTCGGCGGAGGCCACCTTGTAGACGATCGCGGCCGGACCGAACAGTTCTTCGGTGTAGGCGCGCATCTGCGGTGTCACGCCGGTGAGCACGGTCGGCTGCACCCACGCCCCCGCGGCGTCGATGCGTTTGCCGCCCGTGTGCACGTTGGCCCCCTTGGCGACGGCGTCGTCGATCTGCCCCATCAGCGTGTCCACCGCGTTCGTGGACGAGAGCGGGCCGACGAACGTCTTCGGGTTGGTCGGGTCACCGGGGGTGACGGCGCCCAGCGAGGCCGACAGCTTCTCGACGAAGTCGTCGTAGACGTCCTCCAGCACGATGAACCGCTTGGCGGCGTTGCACGCCTGCCCGCCGTTGACCAGCCGGGCGCCGGCGGCCTGTTTGACGGTGGCGTCCAGGTCCGGCGCGTCCAGCACGATGAATGGGTCCGATCCGCCGAGCTCGAGCACGACCTTCTTCAGGTTCCGGCCCGCGACCTCCGCCACCGCCGAGCCGGCCCGCTCCGAGCCGGTCAGGGACACGCCCTGCACCCGGGGGTCGGCGATCATGTCGGCGATCTGGTCGTTGGTGGCGAACACGTTGATGTAGGCGTCGGCGGGTAGGCCGGCCTCCCGGAAGATCTGCTCCATCGCCAGGGCGTTCTGCGGGCAGTTCGGCGCGTGCTTGAGGATGATCGTGTTGCCGAGCATCAGGTTCGGCGCGACGAACCGGGCGACCTGGTAGTGCGGGAAGTTCCACGGCATGATGCCGATCAGGGGGCCGATCGCCTCCTTGCGGACGACCGCCCGGCCGCCCCGTGCGACGTCGAGTTCCTCGTCCGCGAGGAACGAGGGGCCGTTGTCGGCGTAGTACGCGAAGATGTCCTTGCAGATGTCCATCTCGTAGCCGCTCTGGCGGACGGGCTTACCCATCTCCAGGGTGGTCAGCTCGGACAGCTCCTGCCGGCGCTCGGCGTAGAGCTCGGCGACCCGGGCGAGCACTCGGGTGCGCACCTCGAGCGGAGTCCGGCGCCACGAGAGGAAAGCGCGGTGTGAGCGGTCGAGCACGTCCGCCGCGCCGTCGGCGGTCAGTTCGTCGAACTCGCGCAGGGTCTCGCCGGTGGCGGGATTGACGGTGGTGTACGCAGTCATGCTCCCACCCTAGACATCGCCCGGTGGCCGGTGCGGCCGACCTCGCCGGTAGCGGAATCGTGGGCCGCGCGGGCCAATCCGCCGGGGCTCCCGGCGCCGAACACGTCGTGTCCCCTCGATCCGCCCGCTACCGTCTGCAGGAGTCGATCATGCGCCGTACCGGTTTCGTTCTCGCCGTCGGGGTGATCGCACTCGCCGGGTGCGCCGGCCCGCCGGCCGCCACGCCACCGCCGTCCCCCGGCCTGTCGGCCACCGCGTCGTCGTCCCCGGCGTCGGCCCCGGCGTCGTCCTCCCCGGCGTCGTCCGGCTCTCCGTCAGCGTCCTCGACGGCCGGCAGCGACGCGGTCCCGTCCGCGCGGATCAGCATGATCTGTACGGACAAGCGGGTGCTGGCCAAGGTCAGCGCGTTGATCGGCGATACGGCGCGCACTTCCAGCTGGAACGACCGCTTGTTCACCTGCCGTTACCCCGCCGTCGGCGGTGCCTTGGTGATCACCGTGAAACAGCCGCCGAAGGGCGGCGAGCGTACCTGGTACGACCAGCAACGGTCCCGATACCCCGGCATCACCACCATCGACGGGCTCACCAACTTCGGCCTGCCCGGCGCCAGCACGGACGACGGCGTGGTGCTCTTCCTCAAGGACGGTATGACGCTCACCGTCGACGCCCGCCAGCTGACGGACCGCCCCACGGGGCAGCGCGCACAGGACGCGTACAGCATCGCCAGCGTCGTCATCGCCTGCTGGCAGCACGACTCGTTCTGACCGGTATCGCAGGCATCCAATCCGGGAACCGCGCGACTCCGAATACCCGTTGTCAGTTGGATCACAGGCACCGACACCCGTCGGTTGCTCTTAGTCATGGGAGAATCAACATGAAGCGCACCTCCGCACTGCTCGCGGCCCCGGCCCTGGCGCTGAGCGCCCTGGCCCTCGCCGCCGCACCCGCCCAGGCTCAGGGCGACGCCACCGTCTACCAGACCCAGCTGGGTGCTCTCAACGGCAGCTCGGCAAGCGGCAGCGTCTGGGTCTCGGTCTCGGGCGACCAGGCGACCGTCACCGAGAACGTCACGGGCCTGCCGCAGTCGTTCAACGGCAAGCCCTACCCGCACGTGCAGCACATCCACATCGGCGCCATGGGCATGTGCCCGAGCGCGTCGGCCGACAAGAACGGCGACGGAGTCGTCAGTGTCACCGAGGGTATGCCGCACTACGGCAAGATCGCCCAGACCTTGACCTTGAGCGGGGACACGTCACCGGCCGCGGCCACGAACCTGCAGCTGGCTCCGAGCGGGTCGACGATCAACTACAAGCGCACCTTCACGCTCAGCGCGGAAACGGCCGATGCGCTCAAGGGCGGCAAGGCGTCGGTCGTGGTGCACGGTCTGGACCCGGCCACGCTGTCGCCGGCCGCGGCCAAGGCCAAGAGTGACATCGTCCCGTCGCTGCCGCTGGCTGCCACCTCGCCGGCGCTGTGCGGTACGCTCACCGCCTCGCAGATGGCTGCCATGCCCAACGGCGCTCCGGAGACCGGCGTCAAGCCTGCCGCTCAGGTGTCCACCACGTCGACCGGGACGGACGCCACCCCCGGCGTGCTGGCGGCCGCCGGTGGCGTGCTCGTGGCCGGCGGCGCCACCGCGTTCGGCCTGAACCGGCGTCGTGCGGCCCGTGACCGGGCCCAGGGCTGACGGTTCCGATCGTCATGAGTGACACACGCAGCCGCCGCGGACCGGTCTCCCGGTTCGCGGCGGGTGCCGTGCTCACCCTCGGGCTGGCGAGCGTCGCCCTCTCGGGGTGCGCCGGCCCCGCCGCGAACGGTGCCGAAGCGAGCGCGAGCGTCGGCATCAGCCGCCCCGGTGCCAGCGGCACCCCAACACCTTCGTCCGCCCCGTCGTCGTCCTCGGCACCGGCACCGGCATCGAAACCGACATCGACCGCCACCACGGGACCGACGTCGCCCACGCCGGCCGCGACCCAGGCGCCCCAGAAGCTCAAGCCCAGCGGCCCGGTCCTGCCCGCTTCCCGGCCGACCCGGCTGGAGATACCGGAGATCGGTGTGGCAACCGACCTGATGACGTTGGGCCGTCAGGCCGACGGCACCGTCGCGGTGCCCCCCGGGGAGGCCGGATCCCCGGCCGGCTGGTACGAGTACTCACCCAGCCCCGGCCAGCAGGGCCCGTCGGTGATCCTCGGCCACGTCAACACGACCACCATCCCGGAAGGCGTGTTCTACCGCCTGAACGAGATGAAGCCGGGCCAGCGGTTCACCGTCACCCGCTCCGACGGGCGGGTGGCATTGTTCCAGGTCGATCGGCTGCAGACCGTGCGGAAGGACGCGTTTCCCACCCTCGAGGTGTACGGGAATACGGCACGCGCCGAGATCCGGTTGATCACGTGTGGCAACTACCAGGCCGCCAGCGGCCGGTTCGAGGACAACACGATCGTCTACGCGCACCTGGTCGGCAGCCGCTGACCACCCGCGCGTGCCCCGCCCGGCATCGGGCTCGTTCGCGACCGCAGGCCCTGCGCCCCGTCCGCTTGCCCGGTGTTCTTGCCCCGCGCAAGAGGCCGGGGCACAGTGGTGTGTGCCCGGTTCACGGCCCCCGGAGGTTCGACCTCACCGGCCGTGACACCGAGCACCCGTCCGCCCCGAGGAGCACTGATGGCCACTGTCGACGCCCCACGCCTGCGCTTCACGACGCCGGCTGCCTGGCGGGCGTGGGTGGATGAGCACCAGGACGACGACGCCGGCGTCTGGCTCGTCTTCGCGAAGAAGGGTGCGGTGAAGAAGGACCCGAGCGTGCTGACGATCACCTACGCCGAGGCCCTCGAGGTCGCGCTGCAGTACGGCTGGATCGACGGGCAGGCCCGCGGCCTGGACGAGACCTACTACCTGCAGCGCTTCACCCCACGCCGGTCCCGCAGCATGTGGTCGGTACGCAACCGCACCGCTGTCGAGGCAATGATCGGGGCCGGGACGATGACGCCGCGCGGCCTCGCAGAGGTGGAACGGGCCCGGGCGGACGGGCGCTGGGACGCCGCCTACGCCGGGCCGAAGGTTGCCCAACCCCATCCGGACTTCCTCGCCGCGCTCGCCGCGAACCCCGAGGCCGCGGCGTTCTACGCGACCTTGTCGAGCCAGAACCGGTACGCGCTGTACTTCCGGATCCAGAACGCCAAGCGGGAGGCGACGCGGGCACGCCGGATCAAGCAGTTCGTGGCGATGCTCGCCCGCGGCGAGACGCTCTACTGACCGGACGATCGACTAGCCGGCCGTCGGTCCCGGTAGCGGCCCGGGGTCCTCCTCGTCGAGGTCCGGGGCCGGGACGTCGGGGTCGAGCCCGTGCGTCAGCCGACGGAGACGACGACGGCGCTCCGCGTTCGCCGCCAGCCACCGCTGGTCGGGGTCGTCCGACGGTGCCGGTACCCCCGCGGCGAATGCAGCGAGCTCGTCCCGGTCCAGACCGGCCGCCGGATGCGGGCCCCCCGCCACGACGGCGTCGAGCCAGTCGCGCGTCAGCGGCCGGCGGGAGGCGATGAGCACGAGGTTGCCCGCGTGCCGGCCGCTGAACATCGGGGCCTCGGCGAGGGCCAGGGCGCCGTCGAACACCTCGAGCAGGGCGGCGGCCTGGCCGCGGAAGAACGTCAGGGGCGGGTCGTCGCCCACGTTGACGGCCAGGACGCCGCCGTCGTCGAGCAGAGCTGCGAGTTCCCGGTAGAAGCCGGTCGTGGTCAGGTGCGCCGGAGCGTCGGCGTCGGCGAAGACGTCCAGGACGACGACGTCGACACGACCGCCGAGCAGGTGCGCCGCGAATCCGGCGGCGATCCGGGCGTCGTCCCCGATCCGCTGCAGGACGGTGTCCTCCGGCAGGGGCAGGTGCGTCTCGACGAACGAGAGCAGTCCCCCCTCGATATCGACGGCGACCTGCGGCGAGCCCGGGCGCGTGACGGCGATGTAGCGGGCCAGGGTCATCGCGCCGGCGCCCAGGTGGATGGCCCGGATCGGGCCGGCCGGTAGCGCGTCGATGACGTTGCTGATCCGGTACAGGTACTCGTAGACGATCCGCGTCTGGTCGGTCAGGTCGACGTGCGACTGCTCGGCGCCGCCGAGGAACAGTACGTGTCCGTCGCCGCCCCAGCCGTCGGGCTCGATCGAGGCCACCGTCCCGGACAGGGGCAGACGGATCGACGGCGGGTTCTTCCGTTCGGCCACGGGCTCAGTCTGGCACGTCGGCCGAGGCCGAGGATCGGCAGCTTCTTACGTCGAGTGTGCGGACGATGTCGTCAAGGGACCCGGATGAGTGCGGTACACGCACACTCGGCGGCGGCCGGGATGCCGAGTGTGCGGACATTGTCGTCATGGTGCCCGGATGGGTGCAGTAGCCGTACTCTCGGCGCGGGTGGGGTCGTCGGAGCGGCCGACGCGTCAGCCGAACTGCTTGCGCAGGTCGGCCTTGCGGATCTTTCCGCTCGCGGTGCGCGGCATCTCGTCGGCGAACACCACCGATTTCGGGATCTTGTACCGCGCGAGTCGGCCGTCCAGGTGTGCCAGCACCTCGTCGGCCGTCAACGTCGCCCCCTCGCGCACCGTGATGACCGCTCGGCCGACCTCCCCCCCACCTCTCGTCCGGGACGCCGATGACGGCGACGGCGGCGACCGGGTCGAGCTGGGCGATGATCTGTTCGATCTCGGCGGGGTAGATGTTCTCCCCGCCCGAGATGATCATGTCCTTGAGCCGGTCCGAGATGAACAGGAAGCCGTCCTCGTCCAGGTGACCCATGTCCCCGGACCGGAACCAGCCGCCCTCCTCGAAGGACTGCTCCGTGGCGTCGGGCCGCTGCCAGTACGCGCTGATGACGTTGGGGCCGCAGATCTGGATCTCGCCCGTCTGCCCGGCAGCCAGTGCGTCACCGGCAGGGTCGGCGATCCGGGCGTCGGTGAAGAAGTGCGGCAGTCCCCCGGACCCGGCTTTCTCCGCCGAGTAGCGGACCGGCAAGGTGGTGGCGCCCGGCGCCGTCTCCGTCATGCCGTACCCCATGGTGAAGGCGAGCCCGCGTTCCTCGTACGCTGCCAGCACCCGGTGCGGGACGGCCGACCCCCCGCACGTGAGCTTGCTCAGCGACGAGATGTCCCGGGTCGCCCAGTCCGGGTGCTCGGCCAGCATCTGATACGTGGTGGGGACCCCCGAGATCGCCGTCGCCCGGTACTCCTCGATCAGCCGCAGCGCCTCCCCCGGATCGAACCGGGGCTCGAGGACCAGGGTGCCGCCCTTGAGCAGGGTCGGCAGCGCGCCCATGTCCAGCGCCGCGACGTGGAACAACGGGGAGATCATCAGGGACACGTCGGTCGAGGAGAGATCGAAGTCCACCAGCACGTTCAGGCAGTTCCACGTCACGTTGCCGTGGGTGAGCACGGCGCCCTTCGGCCGCCCCGTGGTGCCGGACGTGTAGAGGATCAGGGCCGGATCCTCGTGTGTGACCGGCAGATCGATCCAGACCGGGTCCGTCGCAGCGAGTGCTTCCTCGAGGTCGACGTCCTGGGCCGGGACCGTACCGGTGAACCGCGGGTCGGGTCCGTCGTCCACCCGCACCCGCAGGGCCACCGCCGTGTCCGCGCTGCCGGCCACGGCGAGACCGGTGAGCGAGGACGCGTGGACGAGGACGGTCGCACCGCTGTCGGTGAAGGCGAACCGCAGTTCGGGGGCGGCCAGCCGTGTGTTCAACGGCACGAAGATCGCCCCGCACCCGCCGGTGGCGAACAGCGTCTCGAGGAACGCCGGGTGGTTCTCACCGAGATAGGCCACCCGGTCACCCGGCCGGACGCCGTGCGCACGGAGCACGGCGGCCAGCCGGTCGACGCGCTCGGCGAGCTCGTCGTAACTGATCGTCCGGCCCCGGCACACCAGCGCGGTGCGCCCGGCCGACTTGGGCAGCCGCCGGTGCGGCCAGGATCCGAGGCCGTTATTCAGCACGGGAACTCCTTTCGACAGAGAGCTGCAGGGGAGGGATCAGTGCTCGACGGTGGTCAGGTTCAGGTCGCGGCCCTCGCGGGTGAGCAGCACCGCCAGCAGGCTTACGACACCGACGACGGCGAGGAAGACGACCACGGGCACGATCGAGCGCTGGCTGGACGCGTAGAGGGACGCGAGGATGCCGGGCGTGAAGCCGGCACCGAGCAGGGTGGCCAGCTGGTAACCGCCCGAGGCGCCGGTGTAGCGGGAGGCGGTGCCGAACTGCTCGGAGATGAACGCGGCGAGCGGACCGAACATGCACGAGTGCAGGATCAGGCCGATGGTGAAGCCGAGGAAGATCAGCCACGGGCTCCGGGACCCGAACAGCGCGAACATCGGGAACAGGTAGAGGATGAACAGCACCAGCCCGGCGATGATCATCGGCTTCCGGCCCACCCGGTCCGAGAGCCGGCCGGCCCCGATCACCACGAAGATGCTAATGAACGAGGCGGCGGAGAACGCGAACAGGGTGGCTTGTCGCTCGGCGCCGGCGGCCACCGCGTAGGTGATGGCGAAAGTGGCCAGGGTGACCTGGAAGGCGAAGCCGGCGGCGGCGCCGAGGGCCGTGAGGATGAGCGCCTTCGGACGGCGCAGCACGGAGAGCAGCGGAATGGCGGGGCGCTCGGCCTGGTTCCGCTCGGCCATGGCGAGGGCAGCCTTGAACACCGGGCTCTCGGAGATGCGGGATCGGACGTACAGGCCGACGGCGAGCAGCACGAGGGAGAACAGGAAGGGAATCCGCCAACCCCAGGCCAGGAACTGGTCCGATGGTAGGGCGGCGAAGATGCCCATGATCAGCGTGCCGAGCACCGCGCCCGAGGGAGCGCCGGCGTTGGCGAAGGACGCCGCGAACCCGCGCCTGCCCTCCGCGGAGTGCTCCAGGGCCATCAGCGCCGCCCCGCCCCACTCGCCGCCGACCGCGATGCCCTGGCACACGCGCAGCAGGATGAGCAGGATCGGCGCCAGCCCCCCGATCACGGCCGGGGTCGGGATGAGGCCGATCAGGGTGGACCCGACGCCCATCAGAGTCATGGTCAGGACGAGCATCTTCTTGCGGCCGAGCCGATCGCCGAAGTGACCGAAGACCAAGCCGCCGAGCGGCCGGGCCAGGTAGCCGGCGGCGAACGTGCCGAAGGAGGCGATGGTCGCGGTCAGCGGGTCCAGGTTTGCGAAGAACACGGCGCCGAAAACGAGCGACGAGGCGGTGGCGTAAAGCAGGAAGTCGTAGAACTCGACGGTGCTGCCCAGGTAGCTGGACAGCAGGACCCGACTCACTTCGCGGCGGTCGGACGCGATCGAGGCGACGGGCGGGGTGGTGGGAGCATCGTTGCTCATGGGTACTCCGGGCTCGGGAGGGACGGGGTGGTGAACTAGATGACCTATTCCAAGGGGTCAGTGGTCGTAGGCGGTGAGGGATCGTCTGACGGGTTGTCCGGTTCGGTCGTTGTGCCAGATGGCCGCGGTCAGTGCGAGGATGCGTTGCAGGACGCGCACGAGCACACCGGTGGTGGTGTGTCCGCCGTGGTGCTCGAGATCGAGTTGGCCTTTGAAGGTGTCGAAGACGGACTCGATGATCTGGCGTAGTGGTCTGAAGAACTGGGCGCCGGGCCGGGGTCGCTCACCTTTGCGGGCCGGGCGGAGCAGTTCGATCCCGGCACTGGTCAGGGCGGTCTCGAACTCGCGACCGTGATAGTTCTTGTCGCCGATCAGCAACTGTCGGGGCCGGGCGGCCAGATCCTGGTCGGTGGCGAGCACGTCCAGGAGCACGGTGCGTTTGGACCGTTCCCACTCTGGTGGACACAGGGTTTGATGGGCGGGTTCCCGAGAAATGAAGGGAACCGGCTATGGGATCGACGAGACGTAGCTTCACTGACGAGTACAAGGCCAACGCGGTAGATTTGGTTGTGAATGATGGCCGCGCGAT
>NZ_MRDE01000048.1 GCF_001968835.1 Tersicoccus phoenicis | reverse complement strand
CCCGAGGCCGTGCGGACTCTGCGAACCCAGGCCACCAGCCGATCCTACCGACCCCCGCTTAGTGCCTTAACAACACACTAACCCCGACCATCACCCCACGTCAGCCCCCTCTAGCTTGTCGAGACCACAGCAAGTGACCCAACTCAGGGGGTCACCAAGGGTGGGGTGAACTACACGTATGACTATGCCGGGGCGTCCAGCCACGAGCTGCTCAAGGAAACCACCCCGAAGGGCACCTATCAGTTGACCTACGGGCGCACGGACGCGCAGGGCCTGCCGGTGATCGAGCAGTTGAAGAAGGACAACCTGACCGCGTACGTCGAACACGACCCGGTCACCGGGCAACCGGTCATGCTGCGCACCGCGTCGGGGAAGCAAGCCCTCTACATCATCGACGGCACCGGCAACCCGGCGGCGTTGATCACCGACGCCGCGTACCGGGCGTTCGCCTACGAGTACGACCCGTACGGCACGCCCACCCTGACCAAGGTCTCCGGCGGCAACGCCGTCAACCAGAACCCCTACCTGTTCAAGATGGGACTCCAGGACCGCACCACCGGCTGGGTCAAATACGGGGCCCGCTGGTACAACCCCGGCACCGGCCGCTGGACCCAGATGGACACCCTCGACACACCCCTGAACCCCGCCAACGCCAACCGCTACGCCTACGCCGCCAACGACCCCATCAACAACACCGACCCGCTCGGCCGGACGGCCGACGTTTCCGTAACTGGCTGTGCTATCGTCTGCGCCTCATTCGGTTGGACAACAGGCTCTGATGGACGTCCCCACTTTCAATTGAGTGGGGGGCTTGGCGCAGACATAGGCGTGACAGCAGACATCGGCGGAAACACAGAATCGGACGTGAACACCGGTAATTCAGGATCTTTAGGCTGTTCCGCGGCCTATGGCGCAGGTCTCTACGGTCAGTTGTCGGGGCAAGAAGGCGGTGGCGGATCGAGCGCATCCGGGGGCTACGAAGTAGGCTTCGGAATCGGATGCAATGCTTTGTATACACACACTTTCTAGGAGCATCTGGAGTTGGCTATGGGAGTGGCCGGAATATGGGTTGGCCTTGTAATCATGGCGCTTTGCGCTCTGGGCCTCATTCGCCGGAAAGCCATTATGAATTTGATGACTGTTCTTCAGCGAAGGATGGGATTCAAGCGAATGGCCGAGTTAGGTGAGCAAGACACCTCGGCTGTCCTATTGATCCCTGGGTTTGCCGTCGGATTCGTAATCGGCGCGATCCTGTTCTTCACCACAGTCTTTTCGTTTTGAGACAAATGCGGCTTCTTTATCGAGACGAAAAGGAGTGCGTATAGTGGCTCGTGTTTGCAGATGTCTGTCGGTTGGATTCTCGGCGGTCTTGGTCCAGACGAAGGGGTGGGCACATTCGTGGCTCATCGCAGTTGAGGGTGTAGTCGGGGTCTGAATCCGCCGGCCTCGAGTAGAGATCGGGCGATGTAGTGGGTGAGGTTGCGGAAGCCGAGGGCGGAGCCGCGGAGGTGTTCGAGTCGGCCGTTGATGGCCTCTGTCGGCCCGTTCG
>NZ_MRDE01000047.1 GCF_001968835.1 Tersicoccus phoenicis | reverse complement strand
GGGTAGACATGGAATTAGTAAATTATCCTACGTTAAGGATTTAAAAACACAAAATAACACGTACTTTCTCTTCAATCGCCAACCTTAAAACCTAGCTTTTTTAAAAGTTCGGGGATGGTACAGGTAAAATTTATTTGTCTTTTGCTAAAAGACGACTAACTGTAGACGGATGTACTTGAAACAACCTAGCCGCATCAGCGCCTGTTTTTTTACCAGACGTAACCAATGAGACTATTTCGTCTTGCTGTTGTTTGGTTAGTTTCGGCCGACGCCCACCAACTCGCCCTTCTTTTCTGGCGGCATCTAGACCATTTTTTGTACGTTCTCGAAGCATAGCTCGTTCA
>NZ_MRDE01000046.1 GCF_001968835.1 Tersicoccus phoenicis | reverse complement strand
CCGCAGGGAGTGTGTGAGAGAGTTGCATCTACGAGATGCCCTTCTTGAATGGGTGATACGTGCCTTAGATAAGTCGTATCTTCCCAGGTCAGAAGGGCATTCTCATGCTCCCACACCGACCCCGCAACACCAATTGGTCGGTGGATCGAGGTTAAGCACCCCGTTCGGGTGAAGCCCGCTAAGTCACGGATGACCCGGTCCGACAGTACTGCCTCGCCGGCCGGCCGCGCGCGCCCCCGGTACGCTGGCGCCATGCCGGAGATGCCGCAGGTCCAGGCCCTTGTCGACTTCCTCGACGTACGGTTGGTGCACCGGGTGGCGCCCGACGGCGAGGTGCTCGACGGTGGCGCCCACGTCACCGGCGTCACGCTCGGCTCCTTCGCGGTGCTCAAGACCGCCGTCCCGCCGCTGGACGCGATCGCCGGAGCCGAGATCACCGGCGTCGCCCGCTTCGGCAAGTACGTCGACCTGGATTGCGACGGTGTGCACCTCGTCTTCCACCTCGCCCGCGCCGGGTGGCTGCGCTGGCTCGCGCATCCGCCCGCTCGTCCGCTCCGGCCCGGTGGCAAGGGACCCGTCGCGCTGCGACTCGAGGTGGACGGCGCCTCCGACGGCGGCACCGGGTTCGAGTTGACCGAGGCCGGAACCAAGAAGTCGCTCGCGGTGTACGTCGTCTCCGACCCGACGGACGTGCCCGGCCTGGCGACCCTGGGCCCCGAGGCACTGACCCTGAGCGCCGACGACTTCGCCCGCCTGCTCACCGACCACCGCGGTCAGATCAAGGGGCTGCTGCGGGACCAGTCGGTCATCGCCGGGATCGGGAACGCGTACAGCGACGAGATCCTGCACGCCGCGAAGCTCTCCCCGTTCGCCATCGCCGCGAAACTCAGCAACGAGGAGGTCGGCCGGCTCTACACCGCGATGCGCACGACGCTGGACGCGGCGATCGCGGCGTCGGCGGGGAAGCCTGCCGCGGAGCTGAAGGACTCGAAACGCTCGTCCATGGCCGTGCACGGCCGCACCGGCGAGGCCTGCCCGGTGTGCGGCGACATCGTCCAGGAGGTCTCGTTCGCCGACTCATCGCTACAGTACTGCCCGACGTGCCAGACCGGCGGCAAGCCGCTGGCGGACCGGCGGACGTCCAGGTTCCTGAAATAGGTGCAGGGCGTGGCGGCGAAGCTCAGCCGCGCGGCCAGGCGTCCCGCTCGGTGAACACCTGCGCCAGCAGGTCGGCTCGGTCACTGACGATGCCGTCCACACCGGCATCCAGCAGCCGGCGCATGTCGTCGGCGGCGTTGACCGTCCAGACGTGCACCTCCAGACCCCACCGATGGGCCAGGGCGATGGTCCGCGACGTCACCACCGGAACGGCGCGCCCGGCGAGGAGCGGCTGCCGTTCGGGTACCTGGAGGCAGTCGACCCCGTGCAGCAGGAGTCGCGCGACCGGCGCCAGCACGGGAACGGCGGCGGCGAGCACCCAGACGGCCGTCAGCACGGTGCCGGCCGAGGTGGCGACCGGTCGGCTCAGTCGGCGCAGCACGGCGCGACGTCGCCGGTCGGAGAAGGATGCGACGAGCACCCGGTCGTGGGCGCCGAGCCGCTCGATCACGGCCGCCAGCGGGGCGACACCGGCGCCGGTCTTGACGTCGATGTTCAGCCGCACGTCCGGGAACCGCTCGAGCAGTTCGGCCAGCGTGGGAATGGGATCACCGCCGACGCGCACGGCCCGCACCTGCGCCGCCGTCATGGTCGAGATCCGGCCGGTCGTACCGGTCACCCGGTCCAGGGTGTCGTCGTGGAAGACGAACAGCTCCCCGTCGGCACTGGCCTGCACGTCCGTCTCCACCCAGCCGCAACCCAGGTCGACCGCCGCCTGCACGGCGGCCAGGGAGTTCTCGTTCCCGTCCGGGGCATACCCGCGGTGGGCGAGGCCCTTGGGCCGGCCGACGCCGTCGACGACGTTGGCCAGATAGGCGCGAGACGACACCGGCCGGTGGCGCCGGGGGTGGCGCCGCTCAGGCACGCGCCGGATCCTGCGGGTCCGGCGCCGCGGTCGACGTGGGCGTGGCCGCGGTCGCGGTCGCGGTGGACGTGGTCGCCACCTCCCGGTGACCGTTCGCGGACAGCACCCGTTCGATCACCTGGGCCACGCCGTCCTCGTCGAAGGGTGGGGCGACGCTGTCGGCCGCCTCCCGCGCCTCCGGGTGTCCGCCGGCCATGGCGTAACCGTGCCCCGCCCAGCGCAGCATCTGCCGGTCGTTGGGCATGTCACCGAACGCGTACACGTCCGCCGCGTCGATGCCGTGGTGCTGCGCGTACCGGGCCAGCGTCACCGACTTGTCGATGCCGCGCGGGGCCATCTCGACCAGGGCGACGCCGGGGCTGGAGTGTGTGACGGCCACCAGGTCCCCGACGAGGTCGCGCACCTCGGCGAGAAACGCGTCCGGCGTCAGGGTGGGGTGCTTGGCCAGGAACTTGACCACCGACTCGTCGTCGGGAATCTCCTCCTCCACGTCACCCGTGACGCGGGCGCGGCGGGGCAGGACGTCGCGGATCCACTGCGGCTGCAGCTCCGTCAGCTCGATGCTCTCGATGTCGAGGAAACCGGGCTCGACGACGAACCCGGCGAGCGACTCCAGGGCGAAGCGCGCGTCCGGGAAGGACCCCTCGATCCGTTCCCGGGCGTCGTACACGTCGGCGGCGGCGATCGTGGTGCGGGAGAGCACCCGACGCTTCCCGAGGTCGTACAGGACGGCCCCGTTCGAGCAGATCACCAGCCCGTCGTGCCCCAGGTGATCGACCAGTGGATCCAACCAGCGCGGCGGCCGGCCGGTGACGAAGACGATCCCCACCCCGGCGTCGCGGGCGGCATCGAACGCGGCCACCGTGCGGGCCGAGATCTTCCCGTCGTGACCGACGATCGTGCCGTCCAGGTCGCTGGCGATCAACCGCACCGGCCGCTACTTCGCCTCGTAGGTACCGGTGATCCGGGCGCGGCCGATGCTGTGGCTGAACAGGTTGAAGCCGAGGAACGCCGGGCTGGCGTCCTCGGGGATGTCGAGCCGCTCGACGTCGACCGCGTGCACCACGATCATGTACCGGTGCGGGCCGTGCCCCGGCGGCGGGGCGGCGCCGACGAAACCGGGGTAGCCGGCGTCGTTGCGCAGCACGACGGCGCCCTCGGGCAGCTCGGGCAGCTTCCCCTCGCCGGGGCCGGCCGGCAACGACGTCGTCGAGACCGGCAGGTTGAACAGGGCCAGGTGCCAGAAGCCGCTCGCGGTGGGGGCGTCCGGGTCGAACACGGTGACGGCGAAGCTCTCCGTCTCGGACGGGAACCCGCTCCAGCTCAGTTGCGGGAAGACATCCTGGCCACCGGGCACGCCCATGGTGCCGCTGAGCTGCGGCGCGTCGAGCGGGGCGCCGTCGGTGACGTTCTCGGACGTGACGGTGAACGCGGGGACGAAGGGCAGCTCGTCGTACGGGTCGATCGAGGTCATCGTGGTCCTTCCAGCAGGAGCGGCGGGTGCTGTCTCCAACCTAACGGACACCACCGACGACGGCGCCTGCGGCCGGCGGCGAACCGGTCAGCGGGGCACCTCGTGCCGGGTCGGCGGATTGGCGCCGGCCCGGGAGACGGTGACCCCGGCCGCCGCACTGCAGAACCGCAGCATGTCGGCCAGTTCCTGAACGCCGACGCGCTGCAGCCGGTCGCGCCGGGCGGAGCCGTCCCAGCCACGGTCCACCACCACGGAGAGCAGGGCGGCCATGAAGGAGTCGCCCGCGCCGACGGTGTCGACGACGTCCACGCGGGCGGCGGGGACCGTCGTCGTCCCGGCCCGGCAGAGGCCCCAGGGGCCCTCGGCACCGCGCGTGACGACGACCACGGCGGGACCGAGCTCGAGCCACGCGGTCGCCGCCTCCTCAACGGATCGGTCCGGGTAGAGCCAGGCGAGGTCCTCGTCGGAGGCCTTGACCACGTCGGCCAGCGCGGTGAACCGCTCGGCCTGTGCCCGGGCGCGGTGCACGTCGGTGATGATGGACGGCCGGCAGTTCGGGTCGAAGCCGATGGTGGCGGCGGGCCGAGCGTGCTCGATCGCCGCCAGCACGGCGTCGGCGCCCGGCTCGAGCATCGTCGCGATGGACCCGGTGTGCACCAGCGTGGTGCCGGCCAGCAGGCGAGGCAGCTCCTCGAGCAGGCCGGGCAGTTCCCAGTGCAGGGCGAAGTCGTAGTCGGCGCTGCCGTCGGGCCGCAGCCGGGCCGCGGCGACGCTGGTGCGGCCCGTGTCTGCGGCCCGCGGGGTGAGCACGGAATTGGCCCGCAGATGACCCGCGATCATGTCGCCGTAGGGGTCCTGGCCGAAGCGCGTGACGAACTGGGTGGCGTGCCCGAGCCGGGCCAGGCCGACCGCGACGTTGAGCGGGCTGCCGCCGACGTGGGCCCGCTGCGGCTCACCCGCGCGTTGGACGACGTCGACGAGCGACTCCCCGATGACTGACAGCATGGCCCGAACCTACCGCCCCGCTCCCACCCTCGCCAGCCGGCGGTAGGAACGGTCCCAATGGCGGAACTGGGGGTCGCCGTGCCACCACGGAGACGGGCGGCTGGCTCGCCGTCCCCGGTGGGACAGGTACTACCGAAATGCGTGGAATTGCCACCGCCTCAACGGTAGGAACGGTCCCAACGGCGGACTGTAGGTTGTGGATGACGGCGGGGCGCTCCTTCCCGGCGGCCCGCGCCCGGCGATCTCGCGCTTCGCGACCGGCCCGGTGATCGCCGAGGGTAAGACCGGTGCACCCTTCTCGTCGATGACGAAACAACGGTCGGCGTCACCGTCGAACGCCAGACCAGGTCCGCGCCGTGTTCGACGACGGCGGCCTGCAGGTCGGCCAGGTTCTCCGGTTCCAGCGGATTTGCCGGGCAGAACGGGGAGGGAAGGAACGTCAGCCGTAGTGCTCGGCGAAGCGGCGGAGCACCGCGTGGGAGGCCTCGACGTCGGCCGCGGCGATCTCACGCTTGAGGTCCTCGGCCGTCTCGGGCGGGAAGTACCCCTCGTACTTGTAGACGTCGATCCGCTGCGCCAGGGCAGCCGCGTCCAGCTCGGGGTGGAACTGGGTCGCGTACAGGTTCCGCTTCAGCCGGAACATCTGCACCGGGCAGTCGGCAGAGGAGGCGAGCAGCACCGCCCCGGGCGGCAACTCCCGGACCGCTTCCTTGTGCCCGACGTACGCGTCGAACGACGACGGCAGATCCGCGCAGATCGGGTCGACGGCGGCCGCGTCGGTCAGGGTCACGCGCACGGCGCTGATCGGTTCGGCGTACGTCCGGTCCACGACGCCGCCGGCGTGCACGCCGAGCGTGCCCACGCCGTAGCAGGCGCCCAGGAACGGCAGATCGTCGGCGACGATGGTGTCCAGCAGTTGCCGCAACCGCGCCTCGACGGCCACCTGGACGGCGGACTTGGCTTCCAGCGGATCGGAGGAGTTGAACGGGCTGCCACCGAGGAGAACCCCGGCGTACCGGCCGAGCTCGACGTCGGCGTCGGGCTCGCACACCAGCCGGATCCGGTGCAGCCGCTCGGCCGGCAGTCCGGTGAAGGCGAGGAACGACGCGTACTCACCCTCCGCCGCGCCCTCGTGGTCGCGGGTGGACAGGAGGAGGAAGGGCTTCACGCTGCGATCGTAAGCCAGCGGGAAGCCACCGGATCGCCCCGGACGCAGAGCGGTCCCCGGCGGAGTGACCGGGGTCCGCGGTGCGGCGGCAGGATCAGCTCGCGGCGACGGCGCCGGCGAGCAGGCCGAGGGACTGCTCCAGCTGGTCCTTGCTCACCAGCGGGAAGGAGACCTTCTTCAGCAGCTCCTTGTCGGTGACCTTGCCCCAGTCGTACGTCAGGGTGACCTCGGTGGCGCCGGAGCCCTGGGCCTGCAGCTCCCACAGCCACTCCCATCCCGGCGGCTCGGTGCCGGCGGGGGCGGTCTTCCAGCCGACCATCTTGTTCTGCTCGTAGGCGGTGACGTGGTTGTCCGTCTGGTACTCCCCGCCCATGTGCGCACCCTCCATGTTCATGGTGAACACGTCGCCGACCCGGCTGATCCGGAAGCTGCGGTCCTCGGACCGGACGAACCCGGACCCGTCGAACTCCCGGTGCCGAGCCGGGTTGGTCAACAGGTCGAAGAGATCACCGGCGGGAGCGTCGATGACGCGGGAGACGACGATGCGGGCCTCGTGGGTGCCCGGATCGTGATCGTGTTCGCTCGTGTGGCGCGCCATGGCGTGGTCCTTTCTCGGTGCAGGATGAGGAACGTTCATGCCGTACCCGGCCAGCCTAGCCACCGGTCTGGCTGGCCCGGGCGCGTCGTTCATCCGGGCCTTCACTGAGCGAAGAGCAGGTCCAGGCGGTCGAGCAGGGCCTCGAGGGAGCGTTCGAACTCCGCCTGGCTGTGGTCCTCGGACAGCAGCGAGCGCAGGCGCGCGACGGTGGGGAACCGGGCGATGTCCAGTTCCTCGTCGCGGTTGGGAACATCGGCGTCGCCCTCGTCGAGCGGTACCTGCACCGGTGCCGTCGACTCGCCGCGGGCCGCGACCTCCAGCAGCAGCTGGCCGAGCAGGAAGCTGGTGAACACCCGGTAGATCTCGACCGCCTGTTCCTCGCGGAAGCCGTGCTGGATCAACGTGGTGAGGAACTGCTCGACGATGCGCACACTGCGCAGGGGCGGTCGCAGCCACGTGGCGGCCGGATGGCGGGTGGCGACCAGAGGGAAGATCGCCGGATGCTGCAGCGCCACGTCACGGACCGAGTGCGCCAACCACTGCAGGTACCCGTGCCAGTTCGCGGCGAGGCCCTCGTCGTCGGGCGGAGCCACCTCGATCCGCTCCACCAATGAGCCGACGACGGCTTCGAGCAGGTCTTCCCGGCCGTTGACGTACCGGTAGAGCGACATCGCCTCGACGCCCAGCCGTCCGGCGAGCGCCCGCATGGTGAGCGCCGTGATGCCCTCGTCGTCGATGAAGGCGATGGCCTCCCGGACGATCAACTCCCTGCTCAGGGGGCGGCGACCTCCCGCCGGCTCGGCTGCGGACTCGCGCTCCCGTGGCATCACGCCTCCGCTCGTCATCTGCTCGCTCTCGCACACGCTGCTTCCCGACGATAGCCCGTGCCATCCACGCATGCCAGCGAGCGGATCCGACCACCGGGGTCTTTCGTCAGCAGGCTTAGGTTTGTAGAATCGAACCACAGGAGACAGACTTACGCTGTAAACCACGGGTGATCGAGCTGTCCTTCGTGGCTCACGCCCGACCGAGGTCCGGTTCACCGGAACGGTCGGCTCGAGGACCCGGCAATAGAGCCATCAACCACAAGGAGATGAACTCATGAGCATCGACAAGAACGCCATCAATTCCCTGATCGGCGCGGACGTGCTGACCGCCGACAACAACCGGCTCGGCGACGTCGGCCAGGTGTACGTGGACGACGAGACCGGCTCGCCCGAGTGGGTGACCGTCCGCACGGGTCTGTTCGGCACCAAGGAGACCTTCGTGCCGATCCGCACCGCCGACTTCGACGAGCGAGGCCTGCGGGTGCCGTTCGAGAAGAAGGTCATCACCGACGCCCCGCGCGTCGAGGCGGACCAGGGTCACCTCTCCCCCGAGGAGGAGGACGAGCTCTACCGCTATTACGGCATCTCCGATCAGTCCGGCGCGGCCGACGGCGACTACCGCGACACCGACGCGGCTGGCGGCGGTCACCACGACACCGACGCGGGCAACGCCGACGCTCACGGCACCGTGGGTCACGACACCTCGGGGCCGACGACGGACGACGCCATGACCCGCTCCGAGGAGCGCCTGCGGGTCGGCAAGCAGTCGGTGGAGACCGGTCGTGCGCGGCTGCGCAAGCACATCGTCACCGAGCAGCAGACCGTCCAGGTGCCCGTCGAGCGCGAGGAGGTCACGATCGAGCGTGAGCCGATCACGGACGCGAACCGCGCGGCGGCCGGTGCCGGTCCCGAACTCTCCGAGGAGGAGCACGAGGTCGTCCTGCACGAGGAGCGGCCGGTGGTGGAGAAGGAGGTCGTCGCGACCGAGCGCGTCCGCTTGGGCAAGCAGAACGTCGAGGACCAGACCACCGTCACCGAGCAGGTGCGCAAGGAGGAGATCGACGCGGACACGGACGGTGACACCGGCCGCAATCGCTGACCCGACCTCAGGCTGATCACTAGCCCAGCCTGATCACTGCGGTCCGCCGCGCGTCGAAGCGCGCGGCGGACCGCCTGCCGGCACCCCGGCGTCGTCGACTGTCCAGCGACGACGCCGGGGTGTTGTCGTGTTCGATTCCCGAACCGAGCGGCGCCCACGAGGCCGACCCGTGATCCCGGCGGCAGTTCCGTACCACTTCGGCCGATTTGGTAAGGGTGCTGACGATGTGGCGTAGGCTGAGCATGATGGACGAATCGACGAGCCACAGAGGGTGGCGATGACATCCGAAACCCCACCGAACGAACTGGCGTTAGCGTTTGCGAACCTGCACGGCATGCTGCTGAGCGAGGAGGACGCGACCAGCGCGGTCGAGCACTTGGCGCGTGCCGTCCGGATGGTGATCCCGGCGGCGGTCGGCGTCGGAGTGTCACTGCTCGACGAGCAGGGCAAGCGCCTGACGCGGGCCGCGACCGACGAGGTCGTCGGGACCGCGGACGACCTGCAGTACGACCTCGGCGAGGGGCCCTGCCTGACCGCGTGGTCGACGCAGACCGTCCAGCGTCTCGACGACACGCGCGGCGACCCGCGGTGGCCGGATTGGGCCTGGGCGGCGGCCGAGTTGGGTGTCCGGTCCGCGGTCAGCGTGCCGCTGGCCTACCACGGTTCGAGTCTCGGGGCGATGAAGGTGTACGCGACCGTGCCGGCGGCCTTCACCGATCAGGACGCGGACGTGCTCGGCCTGATGGCGGAGGCCGCTGCCACCTTGCTGGGTGCGGTCAGTCGTCGGATCAGCCGGGCCGGCTCAGCGAGTCGCTCAGATCGGCGTTGGAGAGCCGCGAGGTGATCGCTCGGGCCACCGGGGCGCTGATGGTGCGGCACCGGATCGACGCCACCGCGGCCCGGGTGAGACTGCTGAAGAGCGCCCGGATGCGACGGCGACGGGTGGTGGACCTGGCGGCGAACATCGTGGATCGGCAGTATCGCCGTCGGAGTTGACCCGGTGAACCTGGACGATGACGCCGTGGGCCGCGAACAGGCCCGGCAGCTGCGGGTCACGATGGCCGCGGCAGACCTGGATCGGCCGCGCTTGTGGCTGCACTACTTCGCTCTCGGCGGGGAAGCCGGTGACTACGAGGTCGACGCGTACCTGCACCACCTGATGATGCTCTCGCCCTTGCAGCGGGACCTCCTGGCTCAGGCCGCCAACGAGATCCTGATGGACCTCGCGCCTCCCCTGGCGCCGTTCGCCGCCGACGTGGCCGAGAAGCTGCGCACGGGCCAGAGCGTCAACCACGACGAGTGACGACGGCCGGCGCGCGTTTCACGCCGGGGGTGGACCGATTATCAGTCTGCTGATTAGTCTGATCGGACACGACCCTCCTCCCCGGAAGGATCTCATCATGGCCAACGATCTGCTGACCCGTTCCCTGCACGACCTCGGTGCCGCTGCTTGGTTCGGCGGCTCCTTGATGGGTGCCGTCGGCGTCAACGGCGCCGCCGCAGCGGCCAAGGAGCCGGCCGAGCGGGCCCGGCTCTCCACCATCGGCTGGGCCAAGTGGTCCCCCGTCCAGCTGGGCGCGATGCTGGCTCACGGGGTGGGTGGCGTGGGGCTGATCCTGGGCAACAAGAGCCGGCTGGCCGGGCAGAAGGGTGCCACCGCCAACACCGTGGTCAAGGCCGGGCTGACCCTCGCCGGAGCCGGCATGAGCGTCTACTCGGGTGTGCTGGGCAAGCGCATGGGCGCCCTCACCGCCCGCGGGGCCGCGACCGGCGCCGCCGTCGAGGGTCCGACCGAACCGGGCCCCGCAGCGCCCGCCGAGTTGAAGAGCACCCAGAAGCAACTCAAGCTGTTGCAGTGGGCTCTGCCCGTCGTGGTCGGCGCCGTGATCGTGCTCGGTGCCCAGCAGGGAGAGCAGCAGCGCCCCACCAACGTCAGCCGCGGTCTGCTCCGCCGGCACTGACCGAGTCCGGCACTGACCGCATCCGGCGCCCGGCCGCGCCCGGCGTCGGCGCGGCGCATTGCGATCGAGCCGTGATGCGGGACACAATGGCGCATCGGTCCGGCCCGGCACGGAAGTGCCGGGTCGGACGCATGAGATCGCCGTCGCGCTCATCCGCGTCCGGCAGAACGGAGTCGCTTTGAGTTCCCTGGGTGTGCTCGACCGATCCCGCAGCATTGCCGGGCCGGGCTTCAACCGCTGGCTCATCCCGCCCGCGGCCCTCGCCGTGCACTTGAGCATCGGCCAGGTCTACGCGACCTCGGTGTACAAGACGGCCCTGGTGCAGCACTTCGGCACCAACCAGACCGCGATCGGCGTCATCTTCTCCGTCGCGATCGTGATGCTGGGCCTGTCCGCCGCCGTGTTCGGCACCTGGGTGGACACCAACGGACCACGCAAGGCCATGGTCGCCTCCGCGGTCTGCTGGGCCACCGGCTTCCTGGTCGGCGCGGTCGGCATCTTCACCGGTCAGCTCTGGCTGCTCTACCTCGGGTACGGCGTGATCGGCGGGATCGGCCTGGGCATCGGGTACATCTCCCCGGTGTCCACCCTGATCAAGTGGTTCCCCGACCGGCCCGGCCTCGCGACGGGGCTGGCCATCATGGGATTCGGCGGCGGCGCACTGATCGCCAGCCCCCTTTCGACGGCGTTGCTGAAACTCTACGACCCGGGTGCGGGCAGCGTTCCCAGCGGTGACGCCGTGGGCAAGCTGTTCCTCACGTTCGCCGTCGTGTACCTGGCCTACATGCTCTTCGGTGCCTTCACCATCCGAGTGCCCGCCGACGGATGGCGCCCGGCGGGCTTCGACCCCACCACCGTCAAGGCCAAGGCGCTGGTGACCGACGCCAACGTCTCGGCGAACAACGCCATCCGGACCCGGCCGTTCTGGCTGCTGTGGATCGCCCTGTTCTGCAACGTGACCGCCGGCATCGGCATCCTCGAGCAGGCCGCCCCGATGATCCAGGACTTCTTCCGGCAGTCCGACGGGCGGTCCCTGGTCTCCGCCGCCGTCGCCGGTGGCTTCGTCGGTCTGCTCTCGATCGGGAACATGGCGGGCCGGTTCGCGTGGTCCACCACCTCGGACCTGATCGGCCGCAAGCGGATCTACCTGGTGTACCTGGGCGTGGGCGCGGTGCTGTACGTGGTGCTGGCGACCCTGGGCTCCACACAGACCCTGCTGTTCGTGCTGCTCGCCTTCGTCATCATCTCCTTCTACGGTGGCGGCTTCGCCACCGCGCCGGCGTACCTGCGGGACCTGTTCGGGACGTTCCAGGTCGGGGCGATCCACGGTCGCCTACTGACCGCCTGGTCCGCTGCCGGCGTCGCCGGCCCGCTGATCGTCAACGGCGTGCTGGACGCGCGCGGCAAGCCGGGCACGCTCGACGCCGGCGCCTACCAGCCGGCGCTGTTCATCATGGTTGCGCTACTGATCGTGGGCCTGATCGCCAACCTGCTGATCCACCCGGTGGACTCCCGGTACCACGAACCACGTGCCGGACGGCACCCGCGCCGGAACGCGAACACCCACGACGGGCACTCCCGGGACGCCGGCCTCTCCACCTCCACTACCCGCACCACCACCGAGGAGGCCTGAGATGCGCGCCCGACTCGCCATCGCCTGGACCCTGGTCGCCGTCCCCTTGCTCTACGGCATCGTCACCACCCTGTCCCGGGCGGCCGACCTGTTCCGCTGAGGTCCGGGGCTTCGAGTGAACGGCGACCCGTTCCGCTGAGGCTGGGGCAGGCGCCACTGGGACAGTTCCTCCCGCTGAGGCGGTGTCCCTCCGTCCCGAACGGGAGTAACTGTCCCACTCGGCGCACGAGGGAGTCGGTGAACCAGGAGTCGGCGAACCAGCGCCGTTGGCGAGCCCGCTCCGTGGGCATCCGGCGACCGGGCAGACCGTCAGTCCGTGATCACCCGCTCGGTGCGGGTGTAGAGATTCACCGACCGGCCCCGGCTGAACCCGGCCAGCGTGATCCCCGCCTGCTCGGCGAGTTCGACGGCCAACGACGACGGCGCCGACACGGCCGCCAGTGCCGGGATCCCCGCCAGATGGGCCTTCTGCACCAGTTCGAAGGACGCCCGACCGGAGACCTGCAGCACCGTGCCCGCCAACGGCACCCGACCCTCGCGCAGCGCCCATCCGACCACCTTGTCGACGGCGTTGTGCCGGCCGACGTCCTCCCGCAGGCAGAGCAGCCGCGGCCCGTCGGAACCGACGGTGAACAGACCGGCCGCGTGCACACCGCCGGTGATGGAGAACAGGGACTGCTCGGCTCGCAACGCGTCCGGCAGCCCCAGCAGGTCGGCGACCGTGATCCGCAGACCGTCGCCGGCGACGTCGAACGCGCTCGCCTTCGTCACCGCCTCGATGGACGCGGTGCCGCAGATGCCGCACGAGGACGACGTGTACACGTGCCGTTCCGCACTCGTGTCCGGGAGGGCGACGCCGGGCGCCAGGTTCACCTCGACGATGTTGTAGCTCGCCCGCCCCTCGGCGTCGACGCCGGGACCGTAGCGCAGGCCCTCGATCTGGTCCATGGAACTGAGGACGCCCTCGGAGACGAGGAAGCCGGCGGCGAGGTCGAAGTCGTCGCCCGGGGTGCGCATGGTCACGGTGAAGGGCCGGCCGTTCAGTCGCAGTTCCAGTGGTTCCTCGCCCGCGACGGTGTCCGCGCGGGCGTCGACGTCGACCCCTCCGTCGTCGGACACCCGCACTCGGGTCACGCGCCGTCGTCGGCTCGCTCGGACCATTCCGCGCCTCCTCGTGCTGCCGACTCGTGCTGGCACCGGCCGGTGCGCGCCGGTGAACACGGCGCACTCCGTGACGGACGCCAGGTGGTGTGCTCCGGCACGTGGCGCGGCCGCCGCCCGGCGCCGGTCCAGCCTAGCTGGCGACCCGGCCGACTGTCGGACCCGACCGGTTCGGCCGACGACGACGCAGCCGCCTACAGTGAGATGAACGGTCACCGTCCCGGCCCTGTCTCAGCCGCCAGCACGGCGCTCACCTCAGCACCCGAAAGGTCTCCCTTTTGCCTACCCCCTTCCGTCACTTTCCCGCTACCCCGCAAGCCGGTGTTCGTCGACTGCGGCCCGGCGTCGTGGTCAAGTACACCTTGACCAATCGTCGATCGCGGTCGGTGGGGCTGGCCGCCGTCCTCCTGTTGGTGATGCTGGGCCTCGGCGCTCCCGCGGCACAGGCGCACGACGAGCTGGCCAGCAGCACCCCGGCTGACGGGGCCACGGTGGCGTCCGTGCCGGCGACCATCAGCCTCCGATTCAACGATGCGCCGGTGACGCTGGGGGCCCGGGTGGAGGTACTCGACTCGTCGGGTGTCGATCGGGCCGACGGCTCCGTCAGTGTCACCGGCACGACGGCCTCACAGCGGATCGCGCCGACCGCCCCGGCCGGGGCGTACACCGTGCGCTGGCGGGTCGTCTCCGCCGACTCGCACCCGATCAACGGAACGTTCACCTTCACCGTGCAGACCGCGAGCACGTCAGCGGTTCCGTCCGCGGCGTGGACGCAGGCGCCGTCGTCCGCGGCAGCACCGTCCGCGGCGGCGACGCAAGCACCGCCTGCGGCAGGATCTCAGGAAGCAGCGTCGCCGGAGGCAGCCTCGCAGGAGACCTCGAGCCCCAGCGCCGCGCCCATCGTGATCATCGTGCTCGGCGTCCTGTTGCTGGTCGGCTTCGGCATCTGGATGTTCCTCTCCGGCCGCCGGCGGCGGGGGGACGGCACACAGCAGTGATCCGACGCCCGACGACGCCGGCGCTCCTACCGACCGTCAGCGGTCCGCGCCGGGCACGACGTCGTCGCCCGGAGCGAGCTCCGCTTCGGTGTCCGTGTCCTCGGTCGTGTCCTGACGACGCGTTCCCGGCACCAGTGCATCCTCCGGCGCCTCCACCAGCGGCGCCTCCGGACCACCGGGGCGCGGCTTGTCGTGGAAGTCCTCTGCTGCCAGCTCGGTCTCGGTCAGGACCGGTTTGCGCTCCGTCATGCGTCCAGTGTGCTGCTTCGGGCCACCGGTGTCACCCGGGTTGACACCGGCGTCAGCCGCTCACGGGATCGGCCTCGACCGACCCCGGCTGGACCCGGACCGCGCTCGCCGCTGCCGTCGACACCTCGACCGGTACGACGATCCCGGAATCCGCCGCGCGCCGGTCGACGATCAGTGACGCGGCTGCGGTGTTCACCTCCGTCACGGTCAGCACGGTGTCCGGGGTGATCCCCCGATCCCGGAGGTAACGCAGGATCTGAGGCTGTCGATCGCTGATCCGTGCCACCGTGCCGCCCTGTCCCCGGGCCAGATCGACCAGACCCACGGTGGCGTCCACGGGAAGCGAACCGTCCGCGCCCGGGATCGGATCACCGTGCGGGTCACGTTCGGGGCGCCCGAGCTCGTCGTCCATGCGACTGAGGACGAGGTCGGAAACGGCGTGCTCGAGCACGTCGGCCTCGCGATGCACCTGGTCCCAACTCAGTCCCAGCCGCCGGTGCAGGTACGTCTCGATGATGCGGTGCCGGCGGAGGACGGGGATGGCCAGGGTGCGGCCTGCCTCGGTGAGTTCGATGGTGCTGTAGGGCTCGTAGGAGATGAGCCCGTCGCGCGCCAGCTTCTTCAGCGTGGAGGACACCGTCGACGGTGTGACACCGATGACGTCCGCGAGCTCGGTCGTGGTCGCCGTGCCGCCCCACTCCTGCGCCCTCCAGATGCTGGTGAGATAGTCCTCGACGATCTTCGAGGCGCGCGACCGGACCACCCGGGACATGGTACTCAATGTCCCCCGCGAGTTGCCGGAGCCGGCGCGGACGCGCCATCGGCCGTGCCCCCGGAGCCACGAGTGGGGCGCTGGAAGGGCGCTGCCAGGGTGGGCAGCACCTCCCGGCGGTGGATGACCAACGCGCCCACGGCGATCGCCAGCTGGACCGCGCTGAGCACGTAGCGACCCGTGGTGTCGGTGATGAAGAACTGCGTGGCGAAGATCGCCGCCAGAGCGACCGCCGACCAGCGGTGGAACCGCAGCGCGATGATGATCGCCACGCCCATCGCCGTCTGACTCGCGGTCAGGAGGAATTCCTCGATCTGTCGGGCGTCCAGCGGTAGGTCAGCGCCGCCGCCACCGACGAGTCGGGCGACCGGGAGAGACCCGACGAGCAGAGACCACTGGTTGATCTTGGAGGCGATCAGCGTGCCGATGGCCGCGACGCCCATCCCCCGCAGGGCGAAGAGGACCGCGACGATGAACTCCGGCGCCTCGGAAGCCAACGGAGCGAGCCACTGCACGAGGAAGTAGCTGTCGACGCCGAGCGACGTCCCGCTGGAGACGAGGGCTTCAGCGAACGGTTCCGCCGAGGCGAGGATGACGGTCGCCGAGATCACGAACAGCGAGACCACGGTGCTGCGTCGGGCGGTCCGCGGCATACCCGCGACGTACGCGGCGGTGCCGACGAACTCGGGTTCGCCGTCGTCGTGCACCTGGCCGGCACGCCACAGGTAGATCACGAACACGGCGATGAGCAGCAGTCCGAACCAGACCGGGATCAGGCCCAGGACCGGGATCACGACGGCGATCACGGCCAAGATGGCGAGGAAGCCGATGTCCAGCCGGGAGTCGGGCGGGAGGGTCAGGAACGTCGGTCGGCGCTGTCCGCGTCTCACGGCCTCCCGACCATGGACGGCCAGGGCGACGACCACCACCAGCGGCCATCCGAGGCCGAGGAGAAGCCGGTTGGATCCCGTCATGTTCGCGGCGGCGAACTGCTCGTACGACGGGTCCGAACCGGAGCGGTACGCGTAGAAGAGGTCGACCGCGTACTCGGGTAGCACCGCGATCAACGCAAGGATCGCGATGGCAAGGGCACCGGAGATGTCCTTCTGCGCGGCTTCCGCCGCCCAGGCGAGCAGGAAGGACGCGGCCACCACCGCCGCCCCGAAGACGACGAGGTCGAGCACCGGATCCGGGGCGAAGCCCGTCAGCCGGAACAGAACCGCGGGCAGGACCACGATCAGGCATCCGATGATGCGCCGGGCCAGTGGTGCAGGCATGACCTATTCCTTCGGTTGCGCCATGGCCGGGAACGCGTCCCGGCCGTGGTCGATGGCCGAAGGTCTCGCTCGCCCTGCCGAACCGGACTCCGCATGGGTCGGTCAGGGTGGCACACCGGGCCGATCGGACGAGACCGGCCACTGTGTCGACGTACCGCTTCGCTGTGCTGATGCACACGGTGGGAGCTACTCCCCTTCGCCGACCACTCTGCAGGTGCGGCGGCGGGTGTGTCCACGGACAGCGCGAAGTTCGAGTCGTCAAACACCGCCTCTCCCCTGACTGGTCAGAAATCGCGGGAATCCCCGACGCCGGGGACCGATTTCGCGCATCTATCGACCAGTCAGCGGGTGGATGGGTGGGTGGGTGGGTGGGTGGGTGGGTGGGTGGGCGGGAGTGAGAGAATGAGCGGATGCCTGCCGTGCCGTTGATCGATGCTCAGGAACTGCTGCGCGTCGTCGGCGGACCGGCCATGCACCGGGGTCAGGCGTACATGCGTGACGGCGCGGTCCTCGCTCTCGACTGGGATCCCGACGCGGGACAGTTGAGCAGCCGGGTGCAGGGTAGCGAGCCGGCTCCCTACCGGGCGTGGCTGTTCCTGACGCCCCTGCGCGACGGGCGACACCGGATCACCGGAACGTCGTGCGACTGCCCGGTCGGCGTCGCGTGCAAGCACGTCGCCGCGACCGCGCTGCAGGCGAACGCCGATCATGTCCGCGAGCGCAGCCGGGCCGAGCGGGAACGCACGCGGGCTGCGCACACCCGTGAACCGGGGTGGCGGGAGCAGTTCGAGGCGCTGCTACCGGCCGATGAGTCCGGCGATGCGGACGACGTCGACCCCACCCCCCTGGCCTTGCAGTTCGAGCTGCGCGAACTCGGCGATACGTTCTCGCGCTGGGCCGCCAGTCGCGGCATCAAGCGTCGGACGGCGAACCACAAGTTGGGCGTCCGCCCGGTCATCCGCAACGAGAAGGGCCGCTGGGTGCGCAACCAGCTGGCCTGGTCCACCATCGCCTACCAGACCCAGGGCCTGGCGTTCGACGCCGACCAGCACCGGTGGTTCTCCCAGTTCCCGGGCCTGCACCGCGCCACGGGTGTCGGCTACTTCGGGCAGAACGACTCGTGGCTCTACCTCGACGACTTCGCCAACCCGCTGCTCTGGCAGTTGCTCGAGGAGGCCCAGCGACTCGGCATCCCGATGGTCTCCGCCGCGAAGGACCTCACCGTGCGCATCGGCCGGCGCGCCCGGATCAGCCTGGACGCGCAGCGCACCGACGACGAGGACGGCGGCATCCGCGTCCTTCCCGTGCTCGACGTGGACGGGCGGGTCTCGGGGCTCAGCGGCGTCAGCGCCATCGCCGACCACGGCATCTACGCACGGCGCGAACTGTCCGACACGGACGCCACCACACGGGCGACCAGGCGGGCCAGTGTGACGGCGGAGATCGTCCTGGCGCCGCTGGAGGAGCGGCTCGGCGCCACCCAGCGGGAACTGCTCACCCAGCCGGCGGGGTTCCTTGTCCCGGCTGAGGACGCGGACGAGTTCGTCCACGACGTCTACCCCGAACTCGCGGACCGGCTCCTGGTCACCAGCACGGACGGATCCGTGCCGCTGCCCGTGCCGCAGCCGCCGACCCTCGTGGTGGAGGTCGAGTACACCGACGGGCCGGCGGTCCAGGAGCGCTGGCACTGGGAGTACGCGCACGGCGCCCGCCTCACGCGGCGTCCCCTGCGCCGTTCGCCCGGCGCTCCCGGGCACCGGGATCGCGACGCGGAGGACGCCATCCTCGCCCGCGCCGGTGCGGCGCTGTCGCGGCGGGACGCGCTGGCGGCCCCGAACGAGCGAGGGGTTCCAGACGAGCGGTTGGGCAGCGAGCCGGCGCAGGGCGGGGCGCAGCCGGATGATGCCCCAGACCGGGACGAGCTGGCGCAGCCGGACGGGGATGCGCAGCCGACCGCGGTCGCGGACCGGACGCTGCGGGACGTCGACGCCGCCGAGTTCGTCGAGCACATCCTGCCCCGGCTGGTCGACATCCCGGGCGTCGAGGTGCGTGAGCTGGGCACTCGACCGGACTTCCGCGAACTGGACGAGACGCCGCACCTGGTGGTCAGCACGGTCGACTCGACCGAGCGGGACTGGTTCGACCTGGGCCTCGTGGTCAGCATCGCGGGCCGCGAGATCCCGTTCCGGAAGATCTTCGAGGTCTTGAGCCAAGGCAAGACCAAGGTCCTGCTACCGGACAAGAGCTACTTCTCCATCGACCGACCCGAGTTCCACCGGCTGCGTGAGCTGATCGAGGACGCCCGGGAACTGCGCGAATGGGAGACCGGGCCGCGGATCAGCCGCTACCAGGCCGGCCTGTGGGAGGAGCTGGAGGAACTGGCCTGGGAGACGCAGGAGGCCAGCGGGTGGAAGAACACCGTGGCCGGTCTGCTGGACATCGAGGCGGTGCCGGTCCCCGACCTGCCCACCGGCCTGAGCGCCGACCTGCGGCCCTATCAGCGGGACGGTTTCACCTGGTTGGCCTTTCTGCACGAGCACGGCCTCGGCGGGGTCCTGGCCGACGACATGGGCCTCGGCAAGACCCTGCAGACCCTGGCGCTGTTCGCGCACGCCCGGGAGCACCCGGACGTCGGCGCGGGCACCGACGCGGAACGGCGGTCCCCGTTCCTCGTCGTCGCACCGACCTCCGTCGTGCACAACTGGGTGCACGAGGCTGCCCGGTTCACCCCGGGCCTGACCGTGCGGGCCGTGACGCAGACCGAGGGCAAGGCGACCGGATCGCTGGCCGCGGCTGCGGACGGGGCCGACGTCGTCGTCACCTCCTACGCGCTGCTGCGCCTGGACGAGCGGGCGTACCAGAAGAGGGAGTGGGCCGGCCTGATCCTCGACGAGGCGCAGTTCGTCAAGAACCGGACCGCCCGGGTGCACCAGGCCGCCCGCGACCTGAGCGCACCGTTCAAGCTCGCCATCACCGGCACCCCGATGGAGAACAACCTGATGGAGCTGTGGTCGATGTTCGCGATCACCGCGCCCGGGCTGTTCCCCACCTCCCGGGTGTTCACCGAGGACTACGTCAAGCCGATCGAGCGGGTCGCGGACACCCGCATGCTCGCCCGGCTGCGGGCCCGGGTGCGGCCACTGATGATGCGCCGCACCAAGGAGATGGTCGCCCGCGACCTGCCGGAGAAGCAGGAGCAGACCCTCGAGGTGGACCTGGCTCCGGCGCACCGGCGGATCTACGAGACCCAGCTGCAGCGGGAGCGGCAGAAGATCCTCGGCCTGCTGGAGGACCTGGACCGGCAGCGGTTCATCGTGTTCCGGTCCCTGACGCTGCTGCGGATGCTCTCGCTGGACGCCGCGCTGGTCGACGAGGACCACGAGGGGGTGCCGTCGGCCAAGCTGGACGCCCTGATGGAGAAGCTCGACGACGTGCTCGCC
Organism: Tersicoccus phoenicis; assembly: GCF_001968835.1. GTDB lineage: Bacteria > Actinomycetota > Actinomycetes > Actinomycetales > Micrococcaceae > Tersicoccus > Tersicoccus phoenicis. The sequence continues at coordinate 78,276 of NZ_MRDE01000046.1, read as the reverse complement.
GAGGGACACCGCGCCCTGGTGTTCAGCCAGTTCACGTCGTTCCTGGGCCGGGCCGCCGACCGGCTCGACGACGCCGGGGTGCGCTACGCCTACCTGGACGGGACGACGACGAAGCGCGGGGAGGTCGTCGAGGACTTCAAGACCGGCGACGCCGGGGTGTTCCTGATCAGCCTCAAGGCCGGCGGGTTCGGCCTCAACCTCACCGAGGCGGACTACGTGTTCCTGCTCGACCCGTGGTGGAACCCCGCCGCGGAGGAGCAGGCCATCGACCGGACTCACCGAATCGGGCAGACCCGCAACGTCATGGTCTACCGGCTGGTCTCCGCCGACACCATCGAAGAGAAGGTGATGGCCCTGAAGGAGCAGAAGGCCGCGCTGTTCGCCTCGGTGATCGACGACGAGAATGCCTTCTCCTCGGCCGTCACCGCCGAGGACATCCGGTCCTTGCTGGCGTGACCCCTACCGGGTGACGAACCCCTCCTGCACCATCCAGTCCGCGGCGACGTCGGCCGGTTCCCGGCCCTGCACGTCGACCTGCAGGTTCAGCTCCTGCAGCGCGGCGTCGGTCAGCTTCGGAGCGATCTGGTCGAACACGTCCGCCAGCTGCGGGTACCGCTGGATCGTCTCGGACCAGTACACGGGCGAGACGTTGTACGCGGGGAAGAAGTTCTTGTCATCCTCCAGCACGGTCAGGTCCAGCGCCTTGATCCGGCCGTCGGTGGTGAACACCTCGCCGAAGTTGCAGTTCCCGTTGGCCGTCGCGCTGTACACGGCGCCGGTGTCGTAGATGCCGATCTGCCCGTCGGGGACCCCGCTGCCGCGCGGGATGCCGTAGGTCTTCAGCAGCGGGTTCATCCCGTCGGACCGGGAGTTGAACTCCGCCTCGATGCAGAAGGTCCGTTCGGACTTCGGCAGCTTCGCGATGTCGGAGATGGTCGTGACACCCAGTTCCTTGGCCTTGGCGCTGCGGATCGCGAACGCGTAGGTGTTGTTCATCGGGGCCGGCCGGCCCCAGGTCAGCCCGTTCTTGGCGTCGGCCTCCTTGACCGCCTGCCACTGCTGCTGCTGGTCGGGGATCGCCTTGTCCTTGCCCAGGTAGGTCAGCCACGCGGTGCCGGTGTACTCGTAGGTCAGGTCGGCCTGGCCGGCGAGCATCAGCTCGCGCACCGGCTGGCTGCCGGGGACGTTGGTCAGGTCGGTGACGTCGAACCCGGCCGCCTTCGCCGCGATCACGGCGACCTTGCCGAGGATGAGCTGCTCGGTGAAGTTCTTGCTGGTCACGGTCAGGGCCGCGTCCTCGGGCAGGCCGTCGATGGGCGCGATCGACCCGGGCTTGACGTCGGGCACGAACGACGTCGCCGGCTGCAGACCGCACGCGGACACGGTCAGGACGAGGGCAGCCGTGGCCGCGGTCAGCAGGGCGCGCAGTCCCCAGGGGTGTTGACGGCGTCTCATTTCACAGTCCTCTCGGGGTCGCGACGTACTCGACGACACGGCCCACCCAGTCCACCAGCAGCGCCAGCAGGGCCACCAGCACGGCACCGGCGATCAGCACGGTGGTCAGGTTCAGGTTCACGCCGGTGGTGATCAGGATGCCCAGCCCACCGCCGTTGATGAACGTGGCCAGGGCGGCGGTGCCCACGAGCAGCACCAGCGCGGTGCGGATGCCGCTGAGCATCACCGGCACCGCCAGCGGCAGCTCCACGCGGAACAGCACGGCGGCGGCGCTCATCCCCATGCCGCGCCCGGCCTCGATCAGCCGTTGGTCGACCTGCTGCAGTCCGACGACGGTGTTGCGCAGTACGGGCAGCACGGCGTAGACGACCAGGGCGACGATCGCGGCCCAGAAGCCGAAGCCGAGCCAGAACGCGAGCAGCACGATCAGCCCGATCGCCGGCGCGGCCTGTCCGACGTTGGCCACCGCGGAGACCGGGCCGGCGAGGAACCGCGTGCGGGGCCGGGTGAGCAGCACGCCGAGCGGCAGGGCGATGACGAGCACGATGACGGTCGCCACGGCGGTCAGCTGCAGGTGCTCGACGGTGTAGCCCCACAGGGCGGACGGCTTCAGCGTGGTCGCCTCGGACGGGGTCAGGGGCGCGGCCAGCAGCCAGCCGACCAGCACCGCGAACGCGACGATGATCAGAGCCGGCTGCACGAACAGGGCCACGGGCACACCGCGGCGGTTGCCGGGCCGGGACCCGGCGTCCGGGCGTGCCGCGCCCCCGGTCGGGTCGGCAGGATCGTCACCGGCGGCCTGGACGGTGGCAACCCGTTCGGCGCTCACGGCCGGCCCCCGCCGGCCGGGACCGCGTCGTCGGGCGCGTCCGGGTTCTTGGCGCCGGCCGGCACGGTGACCGGGAGCACCCCGGTGTTCATCCCGACCGGGGCCGTGTAGTCCCCGGACCTGGTGGCCTCCCGGGCGGCGGCGATGGCTTCCATCACCGAGTCGACGTCGATGACGCCGACGAAGGCGTCCCGACGGCCGGTGACCAGCGCGGCGCCCGCACTGGAGACCAGCATGGTGTCCAGAGCATCGTTGAGGGTCGATCGCGTGCTGACCACGGGCAGTTCGGGGTCGGTGTTCCCGCCGATGGTTCCGGCCTGGCCCACCTGTTTGCGGGAGAGCCACTGCAGGGGCCGGTTCCGCTCGTCGAGCACCACGACGTGGTGCCGGCCCGAGGCCTCCATCCGGGACAACACCGTCGCGGCGTCCTCGCCGGGGGTGGCCCGGTCCGTCTCGGCCAGCGGCACGTCGCCGACCCGGGTCAGGGTCAGCTGCTTGAGCCCGGCACCGGAGCCGATGAAGTTCTCCACGAACGCGTTCGCCGGCTCGGCCAGGATCCGTTCCGGGGTGTCGTACTGGACCAGGTGCGCGCCCTCGGTGAAGATGGCGATCCAGTCCCCGAGCTTGACGGCCTCGTCGAAGTCGTGGGTGACGCAGACGATGGTCTTCTGCACCTCGGCCTGGATGTTGATCAGCTCGTCCTGCAGCCGCTGCCGGGTGATCGGGTCGACCGCGCCGAAAGGCTCGTCCATCAGCAGGACGGGCGGGTCCGCGGCCAGGGCGCGGGCGACGCCGACGCGCTGCTGCTGCCCGCCGGAGAGCTCCTTCGGGTACCGGTCGCGGTAGACGCCGGGGTCCAGGGAGACCAGTTCGAGCAGTTCGTCGACGCGGGCGGCGATCCGGGACTTGTCCCAGCCGAGCATCTTCGGCACGACGGCGATGTTGGCCGCGACGGTCAGGTGCGGGAACAGGCCGCCGGCCTGGATGACGTAGCCGATGCGTCGGCGCAGCCGGTCACCGTTCATCCCGGTGACGTCCTCGCCGTCGAGCACGATGGAGCCCTCGGTGGGCTCGATCAACCGGTTGATCATCTTCAGCGTCGTCGTCTTGCCGCAGCCGGAGGGGCCGACGAGCATGACGACCTTGCCGGCGGGGATCTGCATGGTCAGCCCGTCGACGGCGGGCCCGCGCTGACCGGGGTACCGCTTGGTCACGTTCTTGAGCAGGATCTCGGCACCGGAGACGCCGTTGCCGGGCTGCTCCGGCGTGGTGAGGGTGGAGGTCGGATCAGGCACGGATTCCCCTTGAGGTGGTCAGGCGGCCGAGGCCGGCGAGCAGGAGGTCGAGCACGAAGGCCAGGACGATGACACCGACGACGCCGACGACGACCGAGGCCAGCGAGTTGGCACCGCCCAGCCGGGAGAGCCCGGAGAAGATGAATCCGCCCAGGCCCGGCCCCAGCGAATAGGCGGCGATCGCGGCGATGCCCATCACCATCTGCGCCGAGACCCGGATGCCCGTGAGAATGACGGGCCACGCCATCGGCAGCTCGACCCGGAACAGGGTGCGCATCCGGCTCATGCCGATGCCGCGGGCCGATTCGACGAGGTTGCCGTCGATGCCGGCGAGCCCGACGACGGCGTTGCGCAGGATCGGCAGGGCGGCGAAGAAGGTGACCACCACGACGGCGGGCACGACGCCGAAGCCGAGCGGGGCGATCAGCAACCCGATCAGGGCGAAGGACGGGATGGTCAGCCCCACGGCCGAGACGGCGTTCGCGGCCGCCGTCAGGGCGGAACTGCGGTAGCAGATGGCCGCCAGCACGACGGCGATGATGGTCGCCAGCACGAGGCACTGGACGACGAGGGAGAAATGCTGCCAGGAGGCGAACAGGATCTGCGGCAGCCGCTCGTTCACGTAGTCGATCACATCGATGACCTGCCTCTGAGTCGTTCGATCCGGTCCGTGCCGGACGACGGTCCAGTCACGCGGCCGGAGGCCCACCCGTGCAGGCCGTGTGCCACGCTAACAGCGTCGGCGGGGGGCGGGAGGGGCCGGAGAGGGTTCCGAGGCGGTACTGAGACCGATTCGTTACCCGTGGGTAGGAGTCTCGTTCTTCGAGAGAATCGACGCCTGGACCGCCGGACCGCATGGTGCCAAACTGGCACCATGAAGCGGATGAACCTTCGAGACGTCCCCGACGACGTGTACACGGCGTTGACCGAGGCTGCCGAAGCCAACCGGCAGTCACTGTCGGCCTTCGTCGTCGACCGGCTCACCGAGGTGGCCCAGGTCGCCCGTCTGAGTGACTATGTCGCCGCCTACACCCCACCCACCGGAAGTGGCATCCACCTGGAGGACGCCGTCGCGGCCGTGCGAGAGGTCCGCGAAGCCACATGAGTATCGCCGTGGTGGACGCGTCGATCATCACGGCGTTCTACGCCTCGGACGACCCGCGTCGCGACCTGGTGGCCGCCCGCCTCACCACGGGTGACGCCCTCTTCGCCCCTGCCCACCTCGACGCCGAGGTCGTCTCCGCCCTGCGCGGCATGTCCCGGTCCCATCCCGCCCTCCGCGCGGTTGTGCCCGCGGCGCTGCACCACCTTGCCGGCTTCCCGATCCGCCGGATGGCGCTGGCACCCCTGATGCAGCGCATGTGGGAGTTGCGCGACAACGTCACCCCGTACGATGCCGCCTACGTCGCCCTGGCCGAACGGCTCGATGCGTGCCTGGTGACCAGCGACAGCAAGCTCGCCGCCGCCACCGGCCCTCGATGCGACGTCGAGCTCATCGCGTGAGGGCCCCGATCGTCCGCGCCGGCGACGGGCATGGGACGAGATGGGCATGGGACGAGACGGGCATGGGACAATCGGGAGGATGTCGTCACAGGATCCCTCCCGCCACCACCGCACGGGCACGTCCCGCGCCCATGCCCGGCGCCCGGAGGCACCGTCGGCCGGTCCGCTGCGCGGTGTGGCCGGCACCGAAGGCACCCGGCCGGCGTCGGACGCGCCCCCGGCCGGTCCCGCCGGCACGAGACCCGGCGTCCCGCTGACCGCCACCCCTCCGGCCGAGCGCGCCCGCACCGTCCGGGAGGACCGCGCCGAGGCCGAGCGCCGGCAGGTGCGGCCGGCCGCCGAGGGCTGGGAGCAACAGACCACGGCGGAGGGCCGCCCCCTGCTGCAGTTCCGCTCCCCGCGGGTCTCGCAGCCGCCGGTGCACCTGGCCGACCTGTCCCTGGCCGAGCGGCAGGAGCGCCTCGTCGGACTGGGCCAGCCCGCGTTCCGCGCCAAGCAGCTCTCCACCCACTACTTCACGCACTGGACGACCGACCCGGAGCGGATGAGTGACCTGCCGGCGGCGGTGCGGACGCAGTTGACCGAGACGCTGATGCCGCCGCTGCTGACCGAGGTCAAGCGGCTGACCACGGACGACGGCCGCACCATCAAGTTCCTCTGGCGCCTGTTCGACGGCTCGCTCGTCGAATCCGTGCTCATGCGTTACCCCGGCCGGATCACCCTGTGCGTGAGCTCCCAGTGCGGCTGCGGCATGAACTGCCCGTTCTGCGCCACCGGGCAGGCCGGTTTGACCCGCAACATGTCCGCCGCGGAGATCCTCGACCAGGTGGTCCAGGCCAACCGGGTGATCGCCGAGGGCGGCTTGGGCGGTCAGCGGCACCCGGACGAGCGGGTCCACAACATCGTGTTCATGGGCATGGGCGAGCCGTTGGCCAACTACAAGCGGCTGATGACGGCGGTCCGTCGGATGGTTGCCCCGGCGCCGGAGGGGCTCGGCATGAGCGCCCGCGCCATCACCATCTCCACGGTGGGCCTGGTCCCGGCGATCGACAAGCTCGCCGCGGAGGACCTGCCGGTCACGTTCGCGCTCTCCCTGCACGCGCCCGACGACGAGCTGCGTGACGACCTGATCCCGGTCAACTCGCGCTGGAAGGTCGACGAGGCGATCGACGCCGCACACCGGTACTACGTGAAGACCGGCCGCCGGGTGTCGATCGAGTACGCACTGATCAAGGACATGAACGACCACGCCTGGCGGGCGGACCTGCTGGCGAAGAAGCTCAACGCCCGCGGCCGCGGCTGGGTGCACGTCAACCCCATCCCGCTCAATCCCACTCCGGGGTCGATCTGGACCTCGTCGGACCCGGACGTCACCGCTGCGTTCGTCGACCGGCTCGAGGCCGCCGGGGTGCCGACCACGCTGCGGGACACCCGCGGCAAGGAGATCGACGGCGCGTGCGGGCAGCTCGCTGCAAGCGAATGAACAGCGGCCGAGTGACACGGCAGCGCGTGAAGCCGAGTCGGCTGGGTCTCGGCCTGCACCTCGTCGCCGCCGCCGCCGTCCTGATCTGGTGGTTCACGGCGATCCGCCCGCCGGAGGGCCTGGACTACGGGGTGTACCGCACCGGTGCCGCCACCCTGTACAGGCTGCTCGGGATGGACGGCGACCTCTACTGGCCCTCGGAGGGTCTCTACGGCCCCCGCGGCATGCCCTTCACCTACCCGCCGTTCGCGGCGATGGTCCTCGGACCGACCGCCGTGCTCTCGTTCACGGACGGCCTCTATCTGATGACGGCGGTCACCATCGCGACCGCCGTCCTGGTCGCCGTCGTGATCGTCCGCTGGTGGCACCGCGAGAGCGCCGCAGCGGTCTCGCGGCCGCTCGCTCGCACGCTGGTGCCGGTGATCTGGCTGAGCGTCGTCGTCCTGATCTCTGGCCCCTGGCGGGACACCATCTTCTTCGGCCAGGTCAACGCGGCCCTGGCCCTGCTGTGCCTGGTCGACCTGCTCGGCGTCACCGGCCGGGCCCGCGGCGTGCTGATCGGTGTCGCCGCCGGTATCAAGTTGACCCCGCTGGCCTTCGGCCTCTACTTCCTGGCCCGCCGCGACCTGCGGGGCCTGGCCTGGCTCGTCGGCGGGTTCGCGGGCACGGTCGCGCTCGCGTTCGCCGCGTTCCCCGGCCCGAGCGTCCAGTTCTGGTCGGAGACCATCCGGGAGACCGGGCGGATCGGCGGGTTCGAGTACGCGGACAACGTCGCGGTGCGCGGCGCCCTAGAACAGCTCGGCTTGAGCACCTCGGTCGCCGGGATGGTGTGGCTGCCGCTGGTCGCGGGGCTGCTGGTCGCGGGCTGGACCGTGATCCGCGGCAGCGAGCGGATCCGCGCCCCGTGGCTGGGGATCGCCGCGGCCGCGCTGCTGATGCTGCTCGTCTCCCCCATCTCGTGGTCCCACCACTGGGTGTGGTGGCCGCTGATCGCGGTGGCCGGCGTCCTGCTGCACCGGCGGATCCACGCGGCCGACGCACTCGCGGGGACGGCCGCGCCGACGCGCTGGTGGGCGCGGGTGCACGCGACGGCTCTGGCGGTGTTCACCGTGTTCTTCCTGATCTCCCCGAAGGTGCTGGCCCTGTGGACCGGGTCCGACGTCGACGTCAGCACCAGCCGCCCGTCCGCCGTTCTCGCCTCCCTCGGTGTGCTCAGCGGCGTGACGCTGCTGGTGTGCTGGACGGTCGCGGTCCGTCACCGGGCCGCGTCGTCGATCGCCCCGGTCGCCACCGGTTCCTCTCGGTAGCCTTACCATCAGCATGCTGACTGTGTAGCGTGGGTGGGGATGCCGGGCCTCGATCGGTGCCCGGCGCCGGACGAGGAGAGGACGGACCCCATGAAGGCAGTGGTGTGGCACGGCGAGGGCGACATCCGCCTGGACACGGTCGAGGACCCCACGATCACCGAACCCACGGACGCCGTCGTGCAGATCACCCGCAGCGCCATCTGCGGCACCGACCTGCACTTCATCCGCGGGACGATGGCCGGCATGGTCGAGGGCACGATCCTCGGCCATGAGGCGGTCGGGGTCGTCACCGAGGTCGGCTCGGCGGTACGCCGCTTCGGTCCCGGTGACCGGGTGCTGATCTGCTCGACGATGTCCTGCGGTGCGTGCCGGAACTGCCGGCGCGGCTTGACGGCCCAGTGCGACGTCGCGAACCCGAACGGACCGCTCGCCGGCACCTCCTTCTTCGGTGGGCCGCAGGCCACCGGGCCGGTGAACGGGCTGCAGGCCGAGTACGTGCGGGTGCCGTGGGCGGTGAACACCCTGATCCCGCTGCCGGAGAACATCTCGGACGACCAGGCGATCCTGCTCTCGGACATCTTCCCGACGGCGTGGTTCGGCGCGGAACTGGCCGGTGTGCACCGGGGTGACACCGTCGCCGTGCTGGGAGCCGGCGTCGTCGGCCAGTTCGCCATCGCCTCGGCGTTCCGGCAGGGCGCCGCCCGGGTGATCGCCGTCGACGGCCTGCAGACCCGGCTGGTCACCGCGCTCAGGCAGAACGCCGAGATCATCGACTTCAACGCCGAGGATCCGGTGCAGGCGATCCTCGACACCACGCAGGGCATCGGCGTCGACGCCGTGATCGACGCGGTCGGCGTGGAGGCGCAGCGGCCGTGGGCCGGGCCCGCCAAGCAGGCGGGCGACGAGCAGGCCGACCAGTTCGACGCCGAGCGCTCCCAGGTGGCCCCGAAGACCAACGTGCAGGACCAGAACTGGGTGCCCGGCGACGCGCCGTCGCAGGCGCTGCAGTGGGCCGTGTCCGCGGTGGCCAAGGGCGGCCGGATCGGCATCATCGGTGTCTACCCGCCGGCGCTGACGTCGTTCCCGATCGGGGCGGCGATGAACAAGAACCTCATCATCAAGATGGGCAACTGCAACCACCACACGGTCACGCCGCCCCTGCTCGACGTCGTCGCCGCCGGCCTGTTCGACCCGACGAACCTGATCACCCAGCGGGAGCCCCTCACCAGCGCGATCGAGGCGTACGAGTCGTTCGACCGGCGCGAGGAAGGCTGGCTGAAGACCGAGCTGACCGTCTCCTGAGCGGTCCTGGGCGGGCTCAGGCCCCGGCGACCAGCTTCTCGCTCCGGTTCCACAGCTGCTGCGCGAGCACGACGTCGTTGGCCTGCGGGTTGACGCGGGCGGGCTTGCGCTTCGCGTAGTACTCGCCGGAGGCCCACTCGCCCTCCGGGGCGGTGGCCAGCCAGACGCCGGTGTCGGCGCCCTGCGCGGCGCTGAGCAGGAACCGGTTGAACAGCGGCCCGTAGACGAACCGGAACCAGCTGCCGGACTCGACGGAGAAATTGGTCGCCACACCGCCCGGGTGGAAGGCCGTCGCCGCGATGCCGTCGCCGTGGTGGCGCCGGTGCAGCTCTCGGGTGAAGAGGATGTTGGCCAGTTTGGCGGACCCGTACGTGTCCTGCGCCCGGTACCGGCCGTGCTCCTTGTCCAGGTCGTCGAGGCGGATCCGGCCCCAGAGGTTGGCCGCGGACGACGTCGTGATCACCCGGGCCCGGCTGGCGGTGAGCACGGGCAGCAGCCGGGTCGTCAGCAGGAACGGGGAGAGGTGGTCGACCTGGAACGTCATCTCGTACCCGTCCGTGGTGGTCTGCCGCTGTCCGAAGACGGCACCGGCGTTGTTGACCAGGATGTCGATCCGCGGGTATTCGTCGGCCAGCCGGGTGGCCAACTGCTCGACCTGGGCGAAGTCGGCGAAGTCGGCCACCAGTGACGGCGCGTCGATCTCTTGGGCCACAGCCCGGGTCTTCTCGGCGGAACGGCCGACGACCACGACGCGGTCTCCTGCGGCGGCCAGGCTCTGGGCCATGGCCGCGCCGATCCCGTCGCTCGCGCCCGTGATGACGACGGTCCGCCGCCCGCCGTCTTCACTGCTTGCCGTGCTGTTCGTGGATGACTCGCTCATGGCCGCTCCCTCGTCGTGCGTGCCGGGCCGAGCAGCCCGGATGCCGGTCCGCGGCCGGGGGCGGCCGCGCTCGGGCCAGCCTACGGGCCACGCCCTCGCACGCCGAGATAGCCGGTTTCGCCCGAAGGGGGTGCTCAAAGAGCCCCGTCTTCGGGCGAAGCGGGCTGCCTCAGCGTAGATTCCGGCGGGCGGCGTCAGGCGCCGTGCAGCACCTTGCCCCGCGTCTCGCGGACGGTGAGCAGCGTCGCGGCATTGATCAGCAGCAGGACGATCGTGTAGATGCCGAACACCGTGGAGCCCGAGCCCGGGAACCAGGTGGCGAACCCGGCCTGCAGGTAGGCGGCCGTCCCCCCGAAGGCCGCGACGCAGATGGAGTACGGGATACCGACGCCGATGGTGCGCACCGACGTCGGGAACAGCTCCGCGTAGACCGCGGGCACGATCGCGGCGGCACCGGCGATGAAGATCAGCATCGCGGACATGGCGACGCCGAGCTGCCAGGCGGTATCCCGGACGAACCAGGTGGCCGGGAAGTACAGCACGGCCGAGCCGAGCCCGCTGATGGCCAGCACCGGCCGGCGGCCGATCCGGTCCGAGAGCTTGCCCCAGAACGGCAGCGCAACGATGAAGACGATGTTGGCGGCCACCCCCGCCCACAGGGCACCGCTCGGCTCGATCTTCAGCACGTTGATGGCGTAGGCGGGGGTCGACACACCCCACACGTAGTACACGACGGTCATGCCCACCGTCAGGCCGATCACCTGCAGGGCCTGCCGCCAGTGGGCGGCGAGGTCGGCGAACAGGCGGGGTCGGGACACCGCCGGGGCGTCGCCGTCCGCGCCCACCATCGGCAGGGCGGCCGTCCTCTCCGCCTCGAACACCTCGGACTCCTCCATCCGAGCCCGCATCACGAGGGCGACCAGCCCGAGCACCGCGCCGAGGATGAAGGGGATCCGCCAGCCGAACGCGGCCATCTGCGAGGAGGGCAGGACGGTGGAGAGCACGGCGCCGAGCAGGGTGCCGAACAGGATGCCGATGGTGCCGGAGACGTAGATCAGCGACGCCCAGTAGCCGCGTCGGGAGGCGGGGGCCATCTCGGAGAGGTAGGTCTGGGCGCTGGGCAGCTCACCGCCGTGGGCCAGGCCCTGCACCAACCGGGCGACGAGCAGGATCAGCGAGGCGGCCGAGCCGATCGACTCGTAGGTCGGCGTCAGGCCGATGGCGAGCGATCCGACGGAACCGAGGCCGACACAGAGGGTCATGGCGAGCTTGCGGCCCAGACGGTCGCCGATCCAGCCGAACAAGAACCCGCCGAAGGGGCGAGCGACGAAGCCGACGGCGAAGATCGCCAGCGTGGCGAGGAAGGCGCTGGACGGGTCGGCCTTGCTGAACAACTGGGTCGAGATGAACGCGGCGAAGGTCGCGTAGATCGCCCAGTCGTACCACTCGACGGCGTTGCCTGCGCCGGTGCCGATCAGGGTCTGCACGATCCCGGCGCGCTTCGGCGGGGCCGTCGCGGTGGACGTGCCGCCACCACCGGCGGGGCCGACGCTCGGCGGGGGCGCGGCGTGGTGGGCGTTGGTGACCATGGGGTTCTCCTGGGGTGAGCGCGGTACGGATGGAAGCTGCGGGTGGGGTCGCGGGTCAGGCGAGCGCGGCGAGCCGGTCGACGGCGAGCCGGCTGTAGAGGGCGACGCCGTCAGCGAGCACGGCGTCGTCGAAGAGGGCGTACGGGGAGTGGTTGTACGCGGCGGTGGCGTGATCGGCGCTCGCGGGCACCGCCGAGAGGAACAGGAAGGACCCGGGCACCTCCGCGAGCACGCGGGAGAAGTCCTCCGACCCGGCCAGCGGGTGAGCCAGCTCCTGGTGGCGCTCGGGGCCGAAGAGCTCCTCGACGACGGAGCGGGCGAACCGGGTCTCGGCGCCGTCCGTGACGGTGAGCGGGTACTCCTCGATGTAGTCGACGGTCGCGGTCAGGCCGTGGCCGGCCGCCACCGCCTCGAGCAGCTGCGGCACGGACGACTTCAGCCGCGCCTTGGCCTCGGTCGAGAAGGACCGGATCGTCGCCTCCAGCCGGGCCGTCTCGGGGATGACGTTACGCCGGGTGCCGGCCCGCAGCACCCCGACGGTGACCACGACCGGGTCGAACACGTCGAACTGGCGGGTGACCATGGCCTGCAGGGCCATGACCATCTCGGCCGCGACGGTCACCGGGTCCTTCGCCGCGAACGGGGCCGACCCGTGGCCACCGGCGCCGTGCACGGTGACCAGCAGCGCGTCGGACGAGCTCATCGACGAGCCGGCCCGCGACATCAGCGTGCCGCCGTCGGCCATCGAGCTCATCACGTGCAGGCCGTAGGCGGCGTCGGCGCGGCGACCGGCGGCGTCGAGCACTCCCTCCTTCAGCATCACGTCGGCGCCGTCGAACCCTTCCTCCCCCGGCTGGAACATGAGGACGACGTCGCCGGCGAGCTGGTCCCGGCGGCCGGCGAGCACGCCCGCGGCCCCGGTGAGCATGGCGGTGTGCAGGTCGTGCCCGCACGCGTGCATGGCCCCGTCGACGCGGGACGCGAAGGGCATCCCGGTCTTCTCCTGGACGGGCAGGGCGTCCATGTCGCCACGCAGCAGGACGACGGGGCGGTGCGCGTCCGCACCGGTGCTGCGGGTTCCGTCCGTGCGACCCGTGCCGCGCAGGACGGCGGTGACGGACGTCGTGTCCGTGCCGGTGGTGATCTCGTAGCCGAGCCCGTCGAGCGACTGAAGCACCTTCTCCTGGGTGCGCGGCAGATCGAGCCCGATCTCCGGTTCCTGATGCAGCCGGTGGCGCAGGTCGGCGACGTCACCGGCCACCGCGCGGGCGTCGTCGAGCAGTGCCACGGTCAGGTCGGCGGACGAGGTCGGGACGGTCATGCGGGGAATCCTCCGGGCGGTCGGTGTCGCGGCTTCCCACGAGCGTGGTGTGAGCGGAGTCACCGGCTGTGAGATCGTGGAAATACTGCATCAAGACAGACACGAATCGAAGGATCCTGCATGGAATCGCCGCTGGAGGACCTGCAGCTGGTCCACGCGCTACAGATCGCACCCCGTGCGACGTGGACGCAGCTCGGTGACGTGCTCGAACGGCATCCCAGCACGCTCGCCGCTCGCTGGGATCGGATGCACGCCGAGGGCCGCGCATGGGTGACCGGCCACCTCGGCTCGGTGGGCAATCCCGGCTGCATCACGTTCGTCAGCATCGAGTGCCGGCCGGGCCACCGCGCCGAGGTGATCGACCGGCTGTGCGCCGTGCCGGAGATCGCCACCGTCGAGGAGTCCGCCCGCTCCTGGGACGTGCGGCTGACCGTCCTCACCCGCACCTGGCAATGGTTCACGCGCGAGGTGCTGCCCCTGGTGCGCGCCGATCCGGCGATCCTGCGCACCCAGGTGACCGTCGCCAGCAGGCTGTACGCGATCGGCAACAACTGGCGCCTCGACGTGCTCTCCCCGGCGCAGCAGCGGCGGGCGGCCGCGCTGGCGCCGGTGCACGTCCGGCCGCCCGGGGCCACGCCCCCGCATCTGACGGAGCTGATGGCCGTGCTCTCGCGGGACGGGCGCGCGGGCGCCACGCAGGTCGCGGCCGCCACCGGCAGCCATCCCACGACCGCGGCCCGGCACATCCGGCAGGTGATCGAGACCGGCCTGGTGGCGGTCCGGTGCGAGTTGGCGCAGGAGTTCTCCGGTTACCCGGTCGCGTGCCAGTGGTACGTGCGGGTGCCGCCGGCCCAGCTGGAGGCCGCGCTGACCTTTCTGCGCGGACACCGAACTCTGCGGCTGTGCGCGTCGACCACCGGCGACACCAACCTGACCTTTTTCCTGTGGCTGCGCAGTCCCTCCGAGATCGCCGACGTGGAGGCCGGCCTGCAGACGGCCGCGCCCGGCGCACAGGTGATCGAGTCCGACGTCGGCGTCCGCACTCACAAGCGGATGGGCTGGTACCTGCGGGCCGACTCGACGGCGACCGGTCAGGTGGTCCCCGTCCCCGGCGCGGAGTGAGGCTACGTCTCAGATCGGTGTGTTGGCGGGGTCCACGCTGCTCGAGTTCCGCCGGGCCTTCCGTCGCCTAGCACGATCGACCACGGTGATGACGGGTCCGGCAGTCGTTCCGTGCAGCAGGATGGATCCGACGATGACCAGGCCGACGATGCGCCAGAGAGTCTGCGCTTGCGTCGCGAACTCGCCCTCGGACAGGGCGTAGCTGACGTAGTAGATCGACCCCACGCCCCGGACCCCGAAAAAGGCGATCACCAATCGTTCCCATGGCCCGGTACGTCCCCGAGCGAGGCTGACCCAACCGGTCAACGGACGGATCAAGAACAGGAACATCGCCGCGACCAGGATCTCGAGCCACGTGGTACCGGCCAGCAGGCCGCGGGCGACGGCACCACCCAGCAGCACGACGACCACCACCGTGAGCAATCGCTCGAGCTGCTCGATGTAGCTGTGCAGGACGCCGTGGTAGCCGTGGGTCCGCTCTGCGGACCGGATGGTGACGGCGCACACGAAGACGGCGACGAAGCCGTAGCCCTCGACCATCTGGGCTGTCCCATAGGCAAGGAAGGTGGCAGCCAGGGCAACGAACCCCTCGGAGTGCGCTGCCATCCGAACGCTCTCGACCGAGGACCGGAAGAAGATGCGCCCCAGCAGCTTGCCGACCAGCCAACCGGTCACGCAGCCGATCGCGATGCGCCACGCGAGGTCGACGGCGAGAAAGTCAGGCAGCCACGCGTCCGGCGCAGTACCCACCACGCTCAACGCGATCGCCAGGTAGACGAACGGAAAGCTGAGACCGTCGTTGAGTCCGGCCTCGGCGGTGAGGCTGAACCGGACCTCGTCCTCTCTCTCCAGGTCCTCCTGATTCTCGGAGGGCTCCCCCACTTGCACCTCCGAGGCCAACACGGGGTCGGTCGGGGCCAGGGCGGCAGCCACGAGCAAGGCGGCGGCGACGCTCAGCCCGAGGATCAACCATCCGGCGAGCGCCAGGACCAGGATGCACACCGGCATCGCGATACCCAACAGCCGCCACGTCGTACCCCACCGTCGCCAACCGACGGGTCGGTCCAACGCCAGCCCGGCACCCATCAGAGAGATGATCACGCAGATCTCGCTCAATTGCAGGGCCACACCGTTGTTCGTCACAGGATTCGGGTCCGGCAACTCGCCGATGAGGGCGAAGGCCGCCACTCCGGCGCCGAGGAAGACCATGGGCATCGACACCGGCGCCCGGACGAGGAGCCGTGGCAGCACGGCCGCTGCTGACACCGCGACACCAGCGGCCACGAACATGAGGCTGGCAGTATCAACCATCAGAACTGCCCTCTCGACGTGATCATCCGCTCTTCGACTCGAGAGGAGATTATCAGCCTGCTGTCGACGGCGTGAGCCGGTCGGTTCAGTTCAGGCGAGGCGGTCTGTCGCCGGTCCGTCACCCTCCGCCCTCAGCGGCGAGGATCGGACGTCAGGCGGCGAGAAGCCGGTCCAGCTGATCCCACGGATCCGCGACCTCGGGACCGTGAGCGAAGATCATCCGGGCATCCCGGAACCGGAGCAGGTCGTGCAGCGTCCTTTCGGCCTGATCGACATCGGCGGTGAAGGGCCGTGGTGCGCGGTTCACCCTCCCGCCGACCGTGCCGAGACAGTCCCCGACGAAGAGGGTGTTCGCGTCCTCGTGCAGGAAGGAGAGGTGTTCGGCGGTGTGTCCGGGGGTCGCGATCGCCCGCAGCGGACCGACCACCTGCTGGTCCGCCAGCGGCTCGGCGTCCGGCACCCGTTCCTCCGGGTGGGCCAGCACGCGCGCGTGCGGTGCAACCGCCCGTACGTGATCCAGCCCGCCGACGTGGTCCGGATGGCCGTGCGTGATGACCACGTGGGAGACGTCGGACCAAGTCGCACTGATCTCGTCCAGTGTCGCGTCGAGCGCGGCGCCGTCTGCGTCCATGCCGGTGTCGACGAGGAGCAGACCGGTCGCATGGGGAACCAGATGGGCGCGGACGTCCACGGTGACCGGGTCCGGCCCGAGAGCTCCGGCCGGGATGGCGATCTCCATGACGACGGCGTGGATGGCGGTCATCGGCTCATCCTCCTCTTCGGGATACCACGGGACCAGCGGTCGACGCGTCCCACTGAGTCAGTCGGTTACGCCCGAACGCGGGGCTCTTTGAGCACGCATTTCGGGCGCAGCCGGCTAACTCACATTCGGGGTCGCGACACGCCTCAGCGGGTACCGACGGCGATCCGGTCGATGGCCAACCGGGCGTACAGCGCGGCACCGTCGGCCAGGACCGCGTCGTCGAACGTGGCCCGCGCCGAGTGGTTGTAGTCCGCGGTCTCGTGATCGACCCCCTCTGGGACAGCCGAGAGGAAGAGGAACGCGCCGGGCACCGCGGCGAGCACCCGGGAGAAGTCCTCCGACCCGGCCAGTGGGTTCGGCATCGCGCTGTAGCGCTGGTCGCCGAGCAGTTCGGTCACGACGCCGCGGGCGAAGTCGCTCTCGCCGGCGTCGTTGATGGTGACCGGGTACTCGTCGCGATAGTCGACGGTCGCGGTGAGGCCGTGGCTCTCGGCGATCCCGCGGACCAGCGGCGGCACGATCTCGGCCAGCCGGGCCCGCGCCTGGTCGGAGAAGGACCGGACGGTCGCCTCGATCCGCGCGTCGTCGGGGATGATGTTCCGCTTCGTCCCGGCGTGCAGGGAGCCGACGGTGATGACGACCGGGTCGAACACGTCGAACCGACGAGTCACCAGGGTCTGCAGCGCGGTGACGATCTCCGCGGCGACGGTCACCGGGTCCTTCGACCGGAACGGCGTCGAACCGTGGCCGCCGGCCCCGTGCACGGTCACGTCCAGGCCGGAGGAACCGCTCATCATAGCACCGGCCCGGGAGAACACCATGCCGCT
Organism: Tersicoccus phoenicis; assembly: GCF_001968835.1. Taxonomy (GTDB): domain Bacteria; phylum Actinomycetota; class Actinomycetes; order Actinomycetales; family Micrococcaceae; genus Tersicoccus; species Tersicoccus phoenicis. The sequence continues at coordinate 61,289 of NZ_MRDE01000046.1, read as the reverse complement.
CGGCGCCAGCGCGCTGGCCACGTGCATGCCGAAGGCGGCGTCGGGCCGCCGATCGGCGGCGTCGAGCACGCCCTCGCGGATCATCACGCCGGCGCCGTCGAACCCTTCCTCCCCCGGCTGGAACATCAGCACGACGTCGCCGGCGAGCCGGTCCCGACGAACGGAGAGCAGGGTCGCGGCACCGGCCAGCATGGAGGTGTGCAGGTCGTGGCCGCAGGCGTGCATCACCCCGTCGATCTCGGAGCTGAACGGCTGCCCGGTCTGCTCCTGCACCGGCAGCGCGTCCATGTCGCCGCGCAGCAGCACGGTCGGGCGCTCGCCGTCCGAACTCGCGGTGGCACCGCCGCGGAGCACCGCGGTGACGGAGGTGGTTTCGGTGCCGGTGCTGATCTCGTAGCCGAGTCCGTCCAGCCAGCCGAGCACCTTCTCCTGCGTGCGGGGCAGGTCCAGGCCGACCTCCGGCTCGCGGTGCAGCCGGTGGCGCAGGTCCGCGATGTCCGGGTGCAACGCGCGGGCATCGTCGAGCAGGGAAGCGGTCAGGTCGGCGGAGGAGGCGTTCACGGTGCCCTTTCAATTGCCGGAAGAGGTCGGTGCTCCCGACCCTACTCGCGTGCTGCGCCGCGCGTCGGAGGCCCGCGTGCTGCGCTCTCTCCGGGCACCGCCGGAGGGACCGGCCTCAGACGTCGGGCAGGGCGTCGCGGGCCCACGGGTAGGAAGGCTGAGCACCGGCGGAGCGGCAGGTGAAGGCACCGACGCGGGCGGCCACCCGGGCGGCGTCGATCAGCGCGTCCCCCCGGGCGAGCCCCATCGCCAGCGCGCCGACGAAGGCGTCACCCGCCCCGGTGGTGTCCACGGCGTCGACCGTCGGCGCCAGCACCGGGACGATCGCCCCGCGCTCGGTGACGAGGGCCCCGGCGCTGCCGAGCGTCATCACGACGGACCGCACGCCGGTGTCCCGGAGCCGCTGCACGACGTCCGCGGCCTCGAGGTCGCGGTAGCCGCGCTCCCCCGGCCCCGTGGGCGGTGGCGCGAGCTTCCCGAGCAGCAGCAGTCCCTCGTGCTCGTTGACGACGAGCGGGTCGGCGGCGCGCACGACGTCGAGATCGATCTCGTCCGGCACGGGCGCGGTGTTGAAGATCAGCCGGCCGGTACACAGCTGGGCCGCGCGTTCGATGCCGTCGACCGGGATCTCGCCCTGGATCACGACGATGGCGGCGTCCTGGATCACCTCCGCGGCGGCGCCGACCATCGCGGCGTCGACGGTCCCGTTGGCGCCGGGGACGACGACGATGCTGTTCTCACCCGCGCGGTCGACCTGGACGATGGCCAGTCCGGTGGGCTCGTCCACCGTGCTGACGGCGGTGAGGTCGACGTCGGCGTCCTTCAGCAGCGCGAGCGCCTGATCGGCGTGGGCGTCCGTGCCGACGGCGCCGACGAGCCGGACGCGGGCACCGAGCCGGGCGGCGGCGACCGCCTGGTTGGCGCCCTTGCCGCCCTGAGCAACGGACCCGCCGGTGCCGAGGACGGTCTCTCCGGGTCTCGGGTGCCGGTCGACACGGACGAACAGGTCGGCGTTGATGGATCCGACGACGGCGATCACGGCGTCGGACGGGGTGGTGGTACTCATCGGGTCGCTCCCTCGGTGGTGGTGTTCTCCGCGGTGGCTCCGCTGTGTCGCGGACGGGAGACGGCCGCGATCGCGTCGATGACCAGGTCCCAGAACCGCTCGCGGTCCAGGTCGACGGCGACCTGGGTGGTGCAGTCGGCCGGCGGCGGCACCCGGAAGTCCGCCACCGTCATGCCGACGGTCAGCTCGCCACGCAGTTCGACGTCCAGCGGCACCTTGCGGGTGGTCATCACGGCCGGGTCGATCAGGTAGGCGACGGTGCAGGGGTCGTGCACGGGTGGGTCGTCGAAGCCCTGGTTCTCGCGGTAGGCCTGCCGGAAGAACGCCATCAGGCCGAGCACCACGTCCGCGCACTCGGATCCGATCGCGCGGATCCGCTCCTCGACGTCGGCCGTGACGAGGGCCTGATGCGTCAGGTCGAGGCCCACCATGGTCAACGGCCACGCCTCGTTCATCACGATGTGGGCGGCCTCGGGGTCCACGATGATGTTGAACTCGGCCACGGCGCTCCAGTTGCCGGTGTGGTAGCCGCCGCCCATCAGCACCACTTCCTGCACCCGCTCGGCGATGCGCGGTTCCTTGCGCACCGCGAGCGCGATGTTGGTCAGGGGCCCGGTCGGCACCAGGGTGACGGTGCCCGGCTCGTGCGCCATCACCGTGTCGATGATGAAGTCGACGGCGTGCGTCTCGGCGACGGCGACCGTGGGCTCGGGCAGGTCGACGCCGTCCAGCCCGGACTCGCCGTGGATGCCGGGCGCCACCTCGAGGGCACGGACCAAGGGCCGGACACAGCCCGCGTGCAGCGGCACGTCCTCTCGCCCGCACACGGCCAGCATGCTCTGGGCGTTCCGGGTGACCTTGGCGAGGGTCTGGTTCCCGCCGATGGTGGTGATCCCCAGCAGGTCGATGGCCGGGTTGCCGAGCGCCAGGATCATGGCGACGGCGTCGTCATGCCCGGGGTCGCAGTCCAGGATGATCTTGCGGGCCATGACGGGCGTTCCTCTCACGTCGGGGGGTCGGGCTCAGTGGGCGGGTCCCGCGCCCTCGACCCGCGCGGCGACGGCGGACGGGTCCGGCCGTGGGATCAGGACGGAGACGGCGAGTGCGAGCAGGACGAGGACTCCGCCGGTCACGATACCGGCGGTGTACCCGGCCCGCGGGCCCGAACCGGTGGCGACCAGGGTGTCCACGGCGAACAGGACCGCGAAGCTGATCCCCGCGCCGAGGTTGAAGGCACCGGCGTTCAGACCCGGCAGGTAGCCGGGGTTGTCCTCGGGGCTGAGCACGATGCCCAGCCCGTTGAGCATGATGTTGGAGACACCGGCGTAGGTGACGCCGATGAACAGTGACACGAACAGCAGTAATCCCGGCGAGGGGGCCGCGGCGGTGACGACGGCGATGGCGACCCCGACGACGGTGCCGATCAGCCCGATCTGCAGCACCCGCTGGTAACCGAAGGAGCCGGCCAGCCGTCCGGCGACCGGGCCGAGTACGAGCCCGGCGAGCGCGTACGGCGTCAACGTCACCCAGGACACGACGTCCGCGCCCAGACCCGGCCCGGCGGTCGGGTCCTGCGCGAGGTTGGGGATCAGCCCGTTCATGATCGCGAACACGCCGGTCATGGTGAGCAGGGTGGTCGATAGCAGGGCCCACGTGCGGCGCTGCCGGAGGTAACGGGTGCTGACCAGCGGGTGCGGGGACCGGTCCTCGATCCGCCAGAACACGGCGAACGCGGCGGCCGCGACGAGAAGCAGGACGATGACGATCAACCAGTTCGCCGTCGCGAGGTTCCCGGCCTGGTTGAACGCGACCAGGGCGCAGCCGATGGCCACCACGAGCGGGGCGACCCCCTTCCAGTCCATCGGCGGGGTCTCGACGGCGGTCGACTCGACGGTGGCCCCGCGGACGGCGACGACCGCGATCGCGCAGATCACCGCCATCACCCAGAAAATGGACCGGAACCCGAACGTCCCGGCGAGCCAGCCGCCGGCGAGGGCGTCCACCCCGGCGATGCCGCCGTTGACGGCCGTGAGGACGCCGAGCAGGGTCGCGTAGAGCTTCTGATCCGGCACCTGCACGCGCAGCATGATGAGGCAGATCGGCACCACCGGCCCGGCAACGCCCTGGATGATCCGGCCGACGAACAGGACGCCGACGCTCGGCGCCAGCGCCGAGACGACGCAGCCGACGCCGGTGACGAGCAACATCAACGACAGCACCCGGCGTCGGCCGATCAGGTCACCCCAGCGGGGCAGGAAGAGGGAGAACAGGGCGGCCGCGGTGAAGAACGCCGTCTGGGACAGGCCGATCTCCGCCGTCGTGGTCTGCAGTTCCCGCTCCATCGTCGCCAGCGCCGGGGAGAGCATCGAGGCGTTGAGCTGGAACGCGAACACGGCCACCAGCAGGGCGACGACGAGCCCGGTGACGTTGGTACGGGTGGCGGCGGCGGTGGGCGGCTCGGACATGATGCACCTCCCGGGGTCGTCCGGTGATGTCAGCCTACGTCCGCGCACCGACAACGGCGCGTGCCGGAGCCGGATGCGGTCCGTCCGGGAGGGACCGCAGTGGCCCCAGTCTCGCCGAGTGTGCGGATGGCGGCGCCATCCGGTCTGGATGACTGCGCGAACCGCACACTCGACGTCTCCGTACCGGCGAGGGCGGTCAGCCGCGCCACCCGTGTCGGTGGGACTACTCCTCCGGGTCCGGCGGCGCCGTGAGATCCGCCGAGGAGCCGAGACCCGAGGGGTCGGGAATCAGGGCGGCTGCGCGGTCACTGTCCGTCTGCGCTGCCGTTCCGGCCTGCTCCTCGAGCAGGTCGAGCTGCTGCTGCAGGGCAGGCCGGCGTGCCGGTGGAGCGAATCCGATCAGGTCGTTCAGGGCGGACCGCAGGCGGCGCACCACCTGGGGCGAGCCGGCTCCGGTCTGGCGGACCTCGTCGAAGGTGAGCCGGACGAATCCCTCCCACTGCAGGGTGGGCACGACCAGCCGAACCGTGCCTGCGCCGTCGCGATAGTGCCCGGAGTGCAGCGGGCGCCGGGCGATCTGGCGCAGCACGTCGTGCAGCCGGTCGATGGCCTGGACCGCCGTCGTCGGGTCCTCGAACGGCCCGGAGGACAGGGACCGTTCGGCGATGTCGACCAGCATCCTGATGCCGTAGGCCACGTCCTGGTTCAACGTCCGCTCCGGCCCCAGGGCAACAGTGCCGATGATCTGTGCCTCCGGGAGCGCTCCGCGGTCGCCGACGACCCGGACGAGCGCCGCGTTCGCCGGCACGAAGTCCCCGACCGCCCACAACAGCTCGAGGCGGCAGTCCGCCCGTTCGGCCAGCGCGACGAGCCGGTCATGATCCACGTCGAACAGCACTCCGGCCTTCCGCGTGGGGATGAGATCCGGAGGCAGACCGGGGTCCGAACCGTCCCGCGGGTAGACGTGGTCCAGCGTGGTGAGAGTGTCGTCGGCCACCCACCCGGTCAGCGCCGCGACGCGCAGCGACTGGGTGATGTGGTTCAGGTACCAGATCAGCGTGACGACGCAGGCGAGCACCAGCACGATGGCCACCAGTACGGCCAGCCCCGGCACGGTGCCCCCGCCCTGCGTGGTGGTGACGCGCCGCATGGCCAGCATCGAGAAGGCGAACGTGCCGGCGAACAGGCCGATCGCGGCCTGGCTGGGGCGGTCCTGCAGGATCTGGCGCACGATGCGCGGGGAGAAGGTGCCCATGGCCAGCTGCACCGCCAGGACCAGCAGGGACAGCACCAGACCGGTGAGAGTCAGCATCGTGAAGGAGATCAGGTACAGGATCTGCAGGGCGGCGGTCGGGTCGCCCGTGATGGTCTGCGGGATCAGCCGTCCGTCGGGGTCGACGGCGGTGGTGATCAACGAGAGCACCACCGCGGCCAGGACGATCAGCAACGGCAGGAACCACAGGCTGGTCTTGAGCCAGTGGCCCATTCTGAAGCGCCTCATGGGCAGTTCCCTTCCGCCAGGGCGTCGCTCGACGCCTCTCCGGGCTCGGGCAGCACGGTCGGGGCCTGATGAGTCGACTGCAGAGCGGCCCGGACGACGGCGCGCAGGTCACCGCCCTGCCGGTACACCTCCCGCTGGCGGCGGGAGCCCGTACCGCTGCGCAGCGTGTCGGCGAGGACGGCTTCGACCGCCTCGTCGTCCCCGTCCTCGGCCAGCACCGGGCGAACCGTGTCCACCAGCCGGGCGACCACGTCACCGGCGGGTGCGGGAGTGCCGGTGAGCGGATCGATCAGGCTCTCCTCCACGCCGCTGCGACTGGCCCGCCAGCACCAGGCCCGCAGCACGGACGCGGGGACGTCGGGCGGCGCGGCCCGCCAACCGCGGGCGGCGGTCTCGACCAGAGCCCGCACCAGGGTGGCGAGCACGGCGGCGCGCTCCGCGTGCAGGCACACGTCCGCCACGCGCACCTCCACGGCGGGACGGTGCTCGGAGAGCCGCGCGTCGAAATAGAGCATCCACGGGTCCAGCGGCACCCGCGTGTTCAGCAGGGCCTGCCGGTGACGGCGGTAGGCCGCCGTCGAACCGAAGACGTCCGTGGGCCCGGCCGTCGGCAGCCGGGACCACACCTGGTAGCGGTAGGACCCGTAGCCGGTGTCGGCGCCGTCCCAGAACGGGGAATTGGCACTCAGGGCCAGGAGGACCGGCAACCAGACACGGATCCGGTCCAGCACCACGACGGCCTCCTGCCGGGTGTCGATGCCGACGCGGATGTGGAACCCGTTGGTGAACTGTTCGACGGCGGTCAACGCGAGCTGCTCGCTGATCCTCCGGTACCGCTGCTCGGGCACCGCATGCGGGATCACCGGTCCCGGCGCGGTCGGCAGCGCCACCACTGCCCCGCCGACGCGCGCGGCGGCGTCCGCGGCCAGGGACCGCCCGGCCCGGATCGCGGCCAGCTGCCCGGAGATGGTCTGGGGCGGGCAGCTGACGGCGATCTGCTCCTGCTTCACTGCCGTGGAGAGCCGGTGCCCCGACGCCGAGGACTCGTCCTGCATCGCTGCGACCTGTTCACCCGCCGGTGAGGGCTCGAGATCGACCGTGTCGACCAGCAGCAGCTCCTCCTCGACCGAGAAGCTGCGCGCCCCGGACTCCGCTCTCGGCAGCTGCTCCGCCGGAGACGGTCCCGGAAGGAGCAGCTTCCTGCCGGACCTGTTCATGCTCGTTGCTCCTGCGTTCTTCGTCCCGGCGTCCATGGTTCGAGGCCGGACGGCCCCCGGACGTGACCGGAGGGTAGCGACTGCCCATCATAAGCACGCTTCCTACGGCTCACCTGTGCGGGCCTACGATGGCGGTGGATGCTGTCGGCGTCCGAGAACGACTCACCGACGAGAGGACCTGCCATGCCCACGCCCGTCACCAACAAGGCCACCACCACCTGGAACGGAGACCTCTTCACCGGCTCCGGCACCACGAACCTGGAGACCTCCGGCGCCGGGAGCTTCCCGGTCAACTGGAAGGCCCGGGCCGAGGAATCCGGCTCCGCCACCACGCCCGAAGAGCTGATCGCGTCCGCGCACGCGACCTGCTTCGCCATGCAGTTCTCCAACGAACTGAAGGAGAACGACACCCCGCCCACCACGCTGCGGACGAGCGCCGAGGTGACCTTCGAGGTCGGCAAGGGCATCACCGGGATCGCGCTGTCCGTCACCGGCCAGGTGGACGGCATCTCCGCCGACGACTTCTCGCGGGTCGCGGAGTCGGCGAAGACCAACTGCCCCGTCTCCCAGGCGCTGAAGGCCGTCGACGTCACCCTCACCGCGTCGCTCGGCTGATCCTTCGCGGACGTTCGCGGCCTTCGACCGCCCAGTGTGCGGCAGATGCACCCATCGGCCAGCTGATCGAGCATCGTCCGTCCATTCGATGGTCGAGGGGCACGCCCGGCCGCTTTCCTCACCCTACTGATATCTCGCTGTGCGAGGTACATTGACGAGAACGGACCACGCACCCGCGTGACCAGTCCGGAACCAACAGGAGGCCAAGCATGATCGAGAAACTGCATGAAGCCGGGGTTCGCAGCGAGTGGGCCTACGCCGGAGGATTCGCTTCCATCGCCCTGTCCTTCGCCGCCTGGGGCGTCAGCCGGCTCAAGCCGAGCGACGCGAGGGACCAGTCGGACCGCTGGGGCATCTTCGTCGGCCACTGGGCACCGACCTTCTTCGCCCTCGGCGTCGCGCTGAAGCTCGAGGAGAACAACGACTGACCGACGACCGGGAGGGAGTTCCATGGCCGAGGACGATCTGCGGGAGGGCATCCGCCGCGCCCGTGACCACGCCCTGACCCAGGAGCAGGAAGAACTGGACCGGATCGCCGCGGGCGGTACCGCCGCGGAGCAGAGTGCGGCGAGCGTGCGCCTCGCCACCCGGCAGGCGGTCCGGGAGGCGCTCGACGACGTGCTGGGCGAGCAGTCCGAGCAGCCGCGATCATCGTCGAAGGACTGAACGGGTTCGACGCAGACGGGAAGAGGGCGGGTGCCGGCACCCGCCCTCTCGCCGTCGTCGGCGTCGTCAGGCGCGGCTCACGGGTGCAGCAGCACCGTCGTCCAGCCGTCGACCCGCTTGTGCTTGAGCGCCCCGCTGCTGCTCAGACGGGTCGGTCTGGGATCCGCACTCACTCGGTCACGAACTGAACCACCCTCAGGGAGGCACTGGTGGCCTTCCTCGGTAGCTGTTGGGTGGGACGGATGCGCAAGCTGAGCGACGCGTACGACGGCACGGGATTGCCGGCGCGGTCGTTGCGGCCGTCGTCGGTATAACTTCCCGTCCCGAGGTACTTGCCGTTCTCGTCGTAGTACCGCGCTTCGATCACCAGCCGCTGAACCGGTGCAGCATCGATCTGGTTGCTCAGTTCCGCGACGACCTCCGGGCGGGTCCCCGGGACCATGCTGGCACGTTCGAGCTGGAGAACATCGGTGAAGGCGCCGGGTTGCAGGTGCACCGTACCGGCTGGCGGGGCGGTAGCCAGATCCGTCGGTGACGGCGCGGGGAGCGTGGCCTCTGCCGGAACCACTCGGGCCGAACCGTCGAACGTCGGCACCGAGTTCCCGGCGCAACCAGTCAGCAACAGAATCAGGCCCAGGGCAGCAAGGATGTACCGGAACGGAGGCGACGCACGAGCGGGGCGCGCCGGGGACGGCACCCCCCGCTCGTGGGTGGATGAGGTCACCGTTGCTTCGTGCCCTTCAGCGCACCGGCCATCACGTCGTAGATGGCGGTCTGGTCGATACGTCCGTCGAGCAGTTCCGAACCCGGGCCCTGGCTGAAGATCGGCACGTTGGCGCCCGTGTGGTTACCCGACACGTAGGTCATCCACAGCGAAGCCTCGGGGTCGCCGTCGGACACGTTCTTCGGGTCATCCGCGGTGCGGAAGGTCGCCGGTGCGAAGTTGCCCGGGTTCTTCGCACCAGCCCCGGTGCCGTTGATGATGCCGGTGGAGCGCCGGGGATCCAGCGTATTGGCGCCGCTCTCCCGGCGAGGAGTGGAGTTGTTGGCCGTGTTGGAGGAATCGACGTTGCCCGGTGGGTTCGCGGCTTCGGCGTTGGTGAAGCTGTCCTTACCGATGATGTTGAAACCCGCACACTCGTGGTCGGCGCTGACGATGACCAGCGTGCCCCTGCCCGCCGGGGAATTGGCGAAGTCCTGAGCGGTCTTGACGGCGCGGTCGAAGTACTCCATCTCGGTCAGCGTCTGGCCGGCGTCGTTGGCATGGGATCGCTTGTCGACCAGGGCGCTCTCCACCTGCAGGAAGAAGCCGCGCTTGTCGCCGCGGCCCTCCCCCTTGCCGTATTCGGGTGCCGAGAGCAGTTGGATGGCCTTGGAGGTCATGTCCGGCAGCGTGGGTTCCTTCGCCTCGACGCTGGCCGGGGCCAGCGCCTTGGACTTCTCCACCGTCAGATTGCCGCGGTTGAACAACCCCACGACCTTCTTCGTGCCCGCGGGGATCGACTGCAGATCGGTCCGGTCGGGCACCCGCTGGGTGCTGGCCGTCTGCGCCCCCTGGTCGACAGGCAGCGACCGGTCACCGAAGTTGCCGAGCACGGCGTAACCCTGTTTCTGGAAGGCAGCCTGGTCGTCCGGCTCGAAGCGACGCATGCCGCCGCCGAAGATGACGTCCGCCGTACCGTTGCGCGCTACCTGGTGGGCGATGTTCGCCTCGCCCGGCTGGCAACCGGAGGTCGTCGGACCCTGGCACTGGCGATTTGCCGCGTGGGCCATGGGGGCGGCCGGGGTGGCGTCGGTGATCTCGGCGGTGGAGACGTTGCCGGTACGCAGCCCCGCCTGCTTGGCCTGCTCCATGATCGTCACGAGGTCCTTGCCGTAAGCGTCCTTGCCGATCGCCCCGTTGTAGGTCTTCACACCACTCGACCACGCGGTCGCCGTGGCGGCGGAATCCGGCACCGTCACGGGCTTGTTGCTGTTCTTGTCCACCGAGTAGGTAGACACGGAACCATAGTTGGGCATTCGCTCCATGTTCAGCTTGCCGTTCGATCCGGCGAGGCGCTGCCGCGCCGCGTCCACGTGGGTGGTACCCATGCCATCGGCGATGAGCAGGATCACGTTCTTGGCCCGGGCCCGTTCATCGCCGGGCCCGGCGGCGCTCCCCAAGGCGCTCGTGCCGGACAGGACCATAGGGACAGCCACCGCGGCCACCGCTGCAACACGCACTGCTCGACGCATGTCCATACTCCTCGTTCGGTACCTGCACGGCGTGTCCGCACATCGCACACCGTTCAGTGAATCCTCAGTGGGTGGACAGAAGTCGGCCTCACGGTGACGGGGTGGTGAACACCTGAGAAGGAGCTGTGAGTCCTCACCGTCGACGCGCGCCCGCGCTCGGATGCTCATGTCAATACCTCGGTTCCAGCTACTGGCCAGTAGTATTCATTTGCATCAAGGTGTTCAGGGGGAACACTTCCGGGGGGACGAAGATGAAGACGGCAGGCGAGATAGAGCGCAGGTTCCACCGGTGGCTGGACGGGCGGACGCCGCCGACCGACGCCACCGTGCGGGCCGAGGCGTTCTCCTACCGCCCGGCCGACTGGCAGCGCTGGTGGCCGGCCGAACTGGAGCGCCCCGAGTCGGTCACGACGTCGGACCCCCTGCGGACGATCAGGCGCAGCGACCTGTACCAGGGCGCGGAGGGCCTGCGGTCGCCCGCCGAGGCGATCGAGCTGTATGTGCGCATGGCCGGCTGGGGGTGCGAGACCCGCCGCTACCCCACGTGGCGCGCGGTCCGCGCGCTGTCTGCCGCGGGGGTGGGCGAGCGGCTGCTCGCGTCCCACCGACTGGTGCGCGCGGGCAGGACGGCGGAGGCCTTCACCCGGATGCGACGCGGTGGTGAGCACTACGTCAAGGGTTTCGGGGCAGCGGTCTTCACCCGCTGGCTCTACTTCAGCGCCTACGACGCCTGGAACGCGTCCTGGGGACCCGCCCCGCTGATCCTGGACCAGCGCGTGGCCGCGGCGATCGGATACCGGCGCTGGGCGTGGTCCGCCGACGAGTACCTCTACTACCTGGACTTCTGCGAGAAGCTGCAGGCCCGATGGTGCCCGGACGAGCCGACCCACGTCGTCGAGTACGGGCTGTACCGAGCCGGCCGGCTTCAGGCGGCCTCCTGAGTACTGCCGGCCCGCCTACCTCACGGTTGTCTCCGGCCCGCGAGGACCGCGCCCGCGATCACCAGCAGACCGCCGGTGGGATAACCCACCAGCAGGTCCTCCAGTCCGCTGGGCCCGGGCGGGGGCTGCAGGTGAGCGATCCAGTGGACGATGATGACAAGGCCACCGAGCGCCATGATCACCTGGCCCACGCGCACGAGGATGCGGTGTCGACGCCAGCGCGCCTGCGGATCGTCGGGGCGTTGGACGTCGGCCTTCCGGCTCATCCGTCCACTCCGCCCGTGCAAGCGGCACCGGGTTCGGGCGTCTGCGGGCCCTGCATGTACTTCTGGATGAACACGGGCAACCGGGGATCGGCGGCGCTGTCGACGCTGAGCTGGACACCCCACGCGGTCGCCTTGACCGCAGCGGCCTGATCGGCGTTGGGGCTGACCAACAGGTAACCCTTTCCGGACGCCAGGTCCGTGAGCCGGCGCACCTGGTCGGCCGCGAGGTCGGGCCGATAGGTGATCCAGGCGGCACCGTGCTCGAGGGAGTGCACGGCCTGCGGGGTATTGACGGGGCTGGTGTAGACCTTGCAATTCGTCCAGACGGGTGCGTGGTCACCACCGACCCCCGGATTCTGCGGGTACGTCGCGTCCTGCACGTGGTTACGGCTCAAGTTGGAATAGGTCTTGACGCCCTGGATGTCGGCGGCGGCGGCCTGCTGGGTCTGCTGCTGCCGGGCCACGGCACCGCCGATCACCACGGCGACGCCGGCGCCGGCCGCCGCCACGACCAGGGCGATCACTACCCAGAAGGCGATCCGGCGACGCCGGTTGCGGGCACGGTCGCGGGCGATGACGGCGGCCGCTTTCGCCCTGCGCGCGGCCGCACGGTCCTGAGTGCTGTTCATGCTGTCTCCTGGGGGGATCGGACGGGCTCAGGAACGCTGCTGCGTCGCCTGCGGACCAGGACGAGGAACAGGACGAGGCCGACGACGAAGAGGACGCCGGATGTCCAGGTGTTCACCCGCAGGCCCAGGAACGTGTTGGCGAAGTCGGTGCGCATCAGTTCGACGACGAAGCGACCCGCGGTGTACAGGCAGATGTAGAGCGCGAACACCGATCCGGCGCCCAGGCGGAACCGGCGGTCGGCCCACAGCAGAACCGCGGCGGCGGCGAGGCTCCACAGGCTCTCGTACAGGAAGGTCGGTTGGAAGAAGCCCAGCACCACCGGCTTGCCGTCGGGACCGGTCACGGCATTGAGCGTGGCGGGGTCCATCTGGTGGATCTGCAGTTTCCAGGGCCGTGTGCTCGGCGCACCGTACAGTTCGTTGTTGAACCAGTTCCCCCACCGCCCGATCGCCTGGGCGATCAGCAGGGGTGGGGCGGCGGCGTCGGCGAAGGCCGTGAACGGCACACCTGCGCGGCGGCAGCCGATCCAGGCGCCGACGGCGCCGAGCGCCACGGCCCCCCAGATCCCGAGTCCCCCCTCCCAGATCCGCAGCGCTCCCCACGGGTCCTTGCCGGGAGCGAAGTAGAGTTCCGGGTCCGTGATGACGTGATACAGCCGGCCGCCGACGATGCCGAACGGCACGGCCCACACGGCGATGTCCCACACCTGGTCCCCGTTGCCGCCACGGGCCCGCAGCCGGCGGGCGGTGAGCCACAGCCCGATGACGATCCCGGCGAGGATGCACAGGGCGTAGAACCGTACCGTGAGGGGTCCCAGCTGGAACCCGGAGATGGTCGGTGACGGGATGAAGAATCCTGACGGGTTCACGAGGTCGACGCCTTCACGTAGGAGATGACGCCCATCATGCCCTTCTCGGCATGGTAGGCGTTGTGGCAGTGGAACAGCCATTGGCCGGGGTTGTCTGCGTCGAAGATGACACTCATGGTCTCCTTGGGCCGGACGATGACGGTGTCCTTCCGGGCTCCTGACGTCCCGACCTGGAAGGTGTGTCCGTGGACGTGCATGGGATGCCACATCGTGGTCTCGTTGACGAAGTCCACCTGCACCCGCTGACCGGGGCTGATCTCGAAGGCGCCGGCGAACGGGTCGCTGGCGGAGAACTGCCTGCCGGCGATGCCCCAGTCGTAGGCCATCATCGAGCCGGTGAGCGGGATCCGGTGCACGACGTCGGGCTTCTTCTGGGCCAGCCGCACGGACGGGTCCGCCTTCAGCCGCGACCCGTCCGTCACTTTCCCGGTGAGTGTACTCGGTTGAGCTGCGGCGACGGGGGGCTTGCCGGTGCCGGTGCTGATCTGACCCATGGCGAGGCCCTTCTTGCCCTCCGGCAGGGCGAGCACGGGCGTGAACCCGTCGCGGACGGTGATCAGCGCATCGACCCGTTCCCCCATGCCGACGACGACGGCGTCGGCCTCCTCGCGCACGACGGGGAACCCGTCGGTGTGGGTCAGGGTGAGCTTCTGACCCGGGATCCCGACCCGGTAGGCGGTGTCCCCGGCGGCGTTGACGATCCTCAGGCGCACCGTCGAGCCCGGTGTGGCGGTCAGGCTGTCCGGCTTGTCCGACGTGCGCCCGTTGAACAGGTGCATCGGGTAACGCACGTCGCCGGCATCCCCACCGAGGTAGTCACTGGTGGCTCCCATCAGCATGAAGGCACCGGGGTCGGGGGTCGACGACGCCGTCGCCGACGGTGAGGCCGATCCCATCCCGCCCATGGATCCCATGTTGCCCATCGAACCCGTGCTTCCGGAACCCATATTGCCCATGCCGGCGGAGACGGCCGCGTACGCCTGTTCCGGGGTACCGGTGATCCCGTCGAGCCAGTCGTCCAGGACGATGACCCATTCCCGGTCCGCTTTCACCGGGTCCTTCGGGTCCTCGATGATCAAGGCGCCGTACAGCGCACGGTCGCGTTGCAGCTCGACGTGCGAGTGGTAGAAGTAGGTCCCGGGGTGGGGGGTCTTGAACCGGTAGTCGAACGCCGAGCCGGCCGGCACCGGGTCCTGGGTGAGTTTCGGAACGCCGTCCATGTCGTTGCGTAGCGCCACCCCGTGCCAGTGGACGGTGGTCGGATCCGGCAGACCGTTGTCGACGCGCACCGCGAGCGCGTCACCGGTGCGTGCGCGCAGGGTCGGCCCGACGAGCGAACCGTTGTAGGACCAGGTGGCCGCACGTCGGCCGGCCAGATCGGCGATGAACGGCCCCGCCGCCAGGGAGGCCGAGACGGTGGCGCCGCTGGCAGGTCGAGCGTCCTCCGCGGCCTGCACGAGCGGGTCGGACGGCATGATCCGGGTCCGGCCCGACGGGCTCGGGGAGCCGCTGGACGGGTTGCTGCAGGCGGCCAGAAGAGCGGCGGAGGCGGTCGCGAGGGAGAGGCCGAGGAATCGGCGGCGGGTCACGGGAGGGATAGCGGGCTCCTTGTGCCGGTTGTCGGACATCATTTCGCTGCCACCTTCCCGGTGTACGCGGTGAACGTGCGGCCGCCGTCCGTCGAGACCTGGACGCCGGACGCCGTGACGACCCAGATGCGCAGCTTCCCGCCCGATTCGGTGGCGGTCATGGCCTGCACCTGACCGGAGATCTTGCCGGCGGCGGTCCAGGTGAGACCCGCGTCGGTGCTGATGTGGACGTTGCCGTCCGGGGTGATCCCGGCCGCGGTCCGCGGACCGGCCAGAGCGGCGAATTGGACCACAGGGGAACCATCGACCGGCTTCCAGGTCCGCCCAGAATCGACGGAGCGCTGCACGCCGGTCGGTGTGGTGGCCAGGACGATGGCCGTGTCCGGCCGACCCGCCAGCGCGAACGCCTGCACCTGATCCGTCGCGTCGGTCCAGGACGTCAGGTCGGCGGTGGTGCGGAGGCTGCCGTCGAATCCGACGGCGCCACCGCGGGTGAGCGTGAGCGCGTGGAAGTCGGACTTACCGGCCAGGGAGAGGGGCGTCCACGTCTTTCCGCCGTCGGTGGACCGGGCGAAACCGAGGGGCTCGGGCAGTGAAGAACCGGCGCCGGGGTGTCCGGAGGCGTAGAAAGTGGCACCGTCACCGGCGAAACCCATGTAGTCGTTCGGCTCGCCCACGCGGGTGGGCGTGTTCGACGAGTAGTCGTGCAGGCCGTCGTGGGTGGCCACCATGACCTGCGTACCGTCGGGCGATGCGTAGATCCCGTGGGCGTGCGCCCAGGCGGGGGAGTTGCTCGTGGATGAGTCGCCGGCGGTCGAGGACCGGTCCGAACCCTGGGCGGAGGCCCCGGCGCAGCCGGTCAGGGCCAGCGCGGCGGCCGCGATCACCGCTGCGGGGACGAGACGTGCGGACGCCCGGGCGCGACGACGGCGGGGAAGTTGGGGAGAGGGCATGGTTCTCTTTCGATCAGTTCGATCTCGGGCCGTCGCCCGAGGGAGGGCAGGGATGAGGACGGCGCGCGACCACGCACGCCGGGGCGAAATCCCTACGTTCGACTGATGGAAAGGGCGATGAGGTCGGGCGACCTGTCCAGCGATGCGGAAGAGGCGGCCCACTCCCGACCGCCCCCGTCCCCGGCGCGGCGCCGTCGAAAGCGGTGCCCACCGGCAGTGCAACGGCGCTCGGGGCGAGGACCGTGCCGGTGACGCAGTCCACCCACATGGATCCCGGCCCGATCGGGTCGGGCTGACAGGGCATCGTCGTGGAGGAATAGGGCGAGCCGCCCGCGGTCTTCCCGCTCTCGCCGGCCTGGGGATGGGACACGGTGGTGGACGCACCGGCCTCCGCAACGGGCGCGGCGCTCGCGCCCACACCGACGGACGGCCCGGTCATCGCGTGCGCGGACGTGGGTCCGTGCATTCCCAGCAGCCCGACGAGCACGGCAAGGACGGCGACGAGACGTGTCACGAAATGCAACGCAGCCTTCCCTCGCATCCGGTTCGGGGCTCGCTCGGCCGCCGGAGACCCGTGACCGCTGTACTCATCCCCAAGCTTCGCACAGACTCCGACCCCTGAGGCGGAGCGGCCTCCACCATATACCCCTCCCCCGTATCGCACCAAACCACCCTGCCGTGGCGCGGACCTGCCCGTCTGGCAGGATGAGAAAGCCGCCGGCCGTCGCGAGGACGGGCGCGCGAGGTCTCGCAGAAGTTGGGGAGCATCACATGGGCGCGGTCACCATCGAGCACCTGCTCGACCACATCACGTTCGACTCGACGTCCGAGGCGGAGAAGGGTGCCCGGTTCGAGCGGTTGATCCAGGCGTACCTGGCCACGGCATCGGACTACCAGGGCCGGTTCGGGGCCGTATGGCTGTGGAACGAATGGCCGGGGCGCCAGGGCTCGGACGAGGGCATCGACCTGGTCGCCGAGGATCTGGTCAACGGGGGCCTGTGCGCGGTGCAGTGCAAGTTCTACGACCCGGCCCACACCCTGCAGAAGTCCGACATCGACTCGTTCTTCACCGCCTCCGGCAAGGAGGGCTTCACGTCCCGACTGATCGTCTCAACGTCGCAGCGGTGGTCGTCCAAGGCCGAGGCGGCGCTGCAGAGCCAGCAGGTGACCACGCAGCGGATCGGGCTGGCGGACCTGCTGCAGTCCAACATCGACTGGAGCCGGTACGACCCGGCGAGACCCGCCGAGTTGACCCTCGAGAACCGCAAGCGGCTGCACCCCCACCAGGTGGAGGCCGTGGACCAGGTCTTCGCCGGGTTCGCCGGCCACCCGCGGGGCAAGCTGATCATGGCCTGCGGCACCGGCAAGACGTTCACGTCGCTGCGGATCGCCGAGCGCGTGGCCACGGAGAACAAGGCGGCCCGGACCGCCGTCCTGTTCCTGGTCCCGTCCATCGCGCTGCTCAACCAGTCCCTGCGGGAGTGGAAGCGGGAGGCCGAGATCCCGTTCCGGGCGTTCGCCGTCTGCTCGGACACCAAGGTGGGCAAGCGCCGGGACGACGAGGACATCGCCACCCACGACCTCGCCCACCCCGCCACCACGGACGCCGGCAGGCTCGTGCAGCAGTGGCAGCACGTGAGCGAGAACGACGCGTTCACCGTCGTCTTCTCCACCTACCAGTCCGCCGACGTCGTCGCCCGCGCCGCCGCCGACCTGGGCCTCACCTTCGACCTGGTCGTGTGCGACGAGGCGCACCGGACCACCGGGGTGACCCTGGCCGGGGACGACGAGTCCGCGTTCGTCAAGGTGCACGGCGACGCGTTCCTGCCCGCCGCCCGCCGGCTCTACATGACGGCGACGCCGCGGATCTACGGGCCGGACGCGAAGAAGAAGGCGGAGGAGGGCGCCGTCACGATCGCCGACATGGGCGACGAGGCCTTGTTCGGCCCCGAGTTCCACCGGCTCGGCTTCGGGGAGGCGGTCAAGCGGGACCTGCTCTCGGACTACAAGGTCGTGGTCCTGACCGTCGACGAGCGCTACATCGCCCGCAACCTGCAGTCCGCCCTCTCCGCCGACGGGGAGCTGAACCTCGACGACGCCGCCCGCATCGTCGGGTGCTGGAACGGGTTGGCCAAACGGTTCGACGACGGCGCAGGCCCCGGCGCAGGGGCCGGCGGGAGGGACGAGGGCGGAGCGGGCGCCTCTCCCGTGCCGATGAGACGCGCGGTCGCCTTCGCCGCCAACATCAACGCCTCGAAGAAGCTGGCCCGGACCTTCGGCACCGTGGCCAGCGACCACGTCGAGTCCCTGACGCGGATCACCGAGGACGACACCGACGACGACGTCGCTCGGCTGCGGGTCGAGGTGGACCACGTCGACGGCACCATGAACGCCCTGGTCCGCGGCGACAAGCTGGCCTGGCTGCAGGAGGGACCCGCGGGGCAGAACGAGTGCCGGGTGCTCTCCAATGCCCGCTGCCTCTCCGAGGGTGTGGACGTGCCGGCCCTGGACGCCGTGATGTTCCTCTCCGCCCGCAAGAGCCAGGTGGACGTCGTCCAGTCCGTGGGCCGGGTGATGCGCAAGGCCGAGGGCAAGGACTACGGGTACATCATCCTGCCGGTGGTGGTGCCGGCCGGCTCGGACCCGGTCACGGCGCTGAACACCAGCAAGAACTTCGACGTCGTGTGGGAGGTGCTGCGGGCGCTGCGCGCGCACGACGAACGCTTCCAGGCCACCATCAATCACCTCGAGTTGAACAAGAACAAGCCGGGCCAGCTGATCACCGCGCACGTGGGCGGTGACGACGACGGCGGCCGCGGCGCGTCGTCGTCGCGCGGTGGCGACGGGCAGACGGTGATCGACCTGACCCAGCTCGGCGACTGGCAGAACGCCCTGTACGCGAAGATCGTGCAGAAGGTGGGGCAACGGCGGTACTGGGACACGTGGGCCGGGGACATCGCCCGGATCGCCGGCCACCACATCGAACGCATCCGCGGGATCCTGGCCGACCCGGCGTCGAACGCGGCGAGCGAGTTCGACGCGTTCCTGGCCGGGCTGCGCGGGAACCTGAACGAGGGCATCACCGCCGAACAGGCCGTCGAGATGCTCGCCCAGCACCTGATCACCAAGCCCGTGTTCGAGGCGCTGTTCGACTCGGACGAGTTCACCACGCACAACCCGGTGGCCCGGACCATGGAGGGCATGCTCGCCGTCCTGGACGAGCACCGGCTGGCCAGCGAGACGGAGACCCTGGAACGGTTCTACGAGTCGGTGCGGGACCGGGTGCGCGGCATCGACAACGCGGCCGGCCGGCAGCGGGTGATCGTGGAGCTGTACGACAAGTTCTTCGCGAAGGCGTTCAAGAAGACCGTCGACAAGCTCGGCATCGTCTACACGCCGGTGGAGATCGTCGACTTCATCCTGCACTCGGCGGACTGGGCGCTGCGGGAGCACTTCGGCCGTGGCCTGACCGACGAGGGCGTGCACGTCCTGGACGGGTTCACCGGCACCGGCACCTTCCTCACCCGGCTGCTCCAGTCCGGGCTGATCAGCCCGCACGACCTGGCCCGCAAGTACGCGACCGAGCTGCACGCCAACGAGATCCTGTTGCTCGCCTACTACATCGCGGCCGTGAACATCGAGACGGTGTATCAGGAGGCCGCCGCCGAACAGCTCGGTGACGCCGGCTACCGGCCGTTCGAGGGGCTCGTGCTCGCGGACACCTTCCAGATGTACGAGGACGGCGATCAGGACGACCTCGGCGTGTTCGTGGAGAACAACGAACGGGTGGTGCGGCAGCGGTCACTGCCCATCACCGTGGTGGTCGGCAACCCGCCGTACTCCTCCGGGCAGGACTCCGCGAACGACGACAACGCCAACGAGAAGTACGAGCACCTGGACGCGGCGATCCGGGACACCTACGCGGCGCGATCGACGGCCACCAACAAGAACTCGCTGTACGACTCGTACATCCGGGCCGTCAAATGGGCCTCGATCCGGATCCGTGATCGTGGCGTGGTCGCGTTCGTGACCAACGGGGGCTGGCTCGATTCCAACACCGCCGACGGGATGCGCACGTCGCTGGCGGAGGAGTTCAGCGCCATCCACGTGTTCAACCTGCGGGGGAACGGACGAATTGCCGGTGAGGCTGGCAGTCGCGAAGGGCGACCCGTGTTCGAGTTCGGAGGTTGGCGAGCAGACGGCAGTGAGATCAGGAACAGCACCGGCGGTTCCCGCGCCACCATCGCGATCTTCCTGCTGGTCAAGGACCCGGCGGCGAGCGGACCGGCGACCGTGCACTACACCGAGGTCGCCGACTACCTCACCGCCCGGCAGAAGCTGGACCAGGTGTCCGAGGCGGTCTCGTTCGCCGGTCTCGAGGCCGCCACCATCACCCCGAACGAGCACGGCGACTGGCTCAAGCAGCGCAGCGACGACTTCGGCTCGTTCCTGCCGCTGGGGAACAAGGACGCCGGACGTGCGCTGTTCTCCGTCTTCAGCGCGGGGCTTCAATCCAACCGTGACGCATGGGTGTACAACTTCAGCCACGAGGAGCTGGCCGATGACGTCACCCGGCACATCGACCAGTACAACGCGGAGGTGCGGCGATGGCGTGCAGAAGGCCAGCGCGGAGACGATCGGCTCACGCAGGGCTGGGTGAACACTGATCCGACGCGACTCAGCTGGAGTCGCAGTCTGCGCGGCTCTCTGCGTCGGGGAACCCAGGGAGTCTTCCGACCGGAAGCGATCGTCCCATCGGTCTATCGCCCCTACACCAAGCACCGGCTGTACTTCGATCGGTTGCTCAACCACGAGCGTTCTCAGCTGCCGCACCTGTTCCCCACGGCGGCGCACCCGAACGTCGGGTTCTACGCGCTGAATCCCGGTGCGGAGAAGCCCTTCTCCGTATTGATGGTCGATCAGGTGCCGGATCTGGCTCTCTACGGTTCGAACGCGGGCCAGTTCTTCGCCCGCTGGCATTACGAGAAGGCCGATGTCGGGGACGGCACCCTCTTCGCCGCCCACGATGAGGACGCCGTCGTCGTCGACGGTTACCGCCGGATCGACAACATCACCGACGCGGGGCTCGCCCACTTCCGGGACGCCTACGGGGAGAGCATCACCAAGGACGACGGCTTCTTCTACACGTACGGGCTGCTGCACGCGCCCGACTACCGGCAGGCGTACGCGGCGGACCTGAAGAAGATGCTGCCGCGGATCCCGCTCGTGGACGACCCGTGGCCGTTCATCGACGCCGGTCGCCGGCTCAGCGATCTGCACGTGGGCTACGAACAGGTGCAGCCGTACCCGCTCGGCGGCCTCGACGGCCAGCCCGGACCCGGCGTGGACCCGTACGACTTCTACCGAGTGCAGAAGATGACCTTCGCCCGGCCGACGCCGGAGCAGAAGGCGGCCGGCGAGAAGAAGGACCGCTCCGCCGTCGTCGTCAATCCGCACCTCACCCTGACCGGCATCCCCGAGGAGGTGCACCGGTACCTGCTGGGCGCGCGCACGGCGGTCGAGTGGATCCTGGAGCGATACCAGGTCAAGACGGACAAGGCGTCGGGCATCGTCAACGACCCGAACGACTGGTCCCGCGAGGTGGGCGACCCGCGCTACATCGTCGACCTGTTGGCCCGGGTCGTGACGGTCAGCGTGGAGACCGTGCGGATCGTCGAGAGCCTGCCACCGCTGGCGGTCCTGGCCGCCGGGACCGTGGCGAACGAGCCGGCGGGAATCGCATGACGGACGCGCCGTTCCGCTTCGGTATGAATGTCGCCGGTTCATCGAGAACGGCACCGACGTTGAACGCTTGGACGCGGCCCCGCTGGCAACGAAAGGCCGGCGTGACACGCTCGTGCTGACCACCTCGTTGTTCAGGGACGGGCACGGCGCAGATGTGGCCGGCCTCTGAGGCTCAGCGCGCTCAGTGGGCGATCAGGTCATTGACATAGCGATTCAGGGACACTCCGGCTTCCTGCGCCTCGATCACGAGCTGCCGGTGACGCTCCGGTGGCACGCGAACCTTGAGGTTGCCGCTGAATCGTCGTTCGGAAAAGGGCAGCGGCACCTCTTCACCGCGAGCGCACAGGTCGGCGACAACATCACGCAGGAGTCGGTCCAGCCCTTCGAGTGCTGCGATGCGATCGGGGGCGAGCCACGACAGCGAAGGGAACTCGGCAACGGTGGCGACGAACTCCTCGTCCTCCGGGGACCACGTGACCGCATAGCGGTAGTGAGCCACGATGGACAGGTCACACGGGTTCACTGTTCTGCTCCTTGAGACGATCGATGGCGGCGATGACCTGCCGTACCTGGTAGGGCTTGGCCATCCCGTTCTTGTCCTGAATGTTCACTCGAGGGTCACCCTGCCAAGGAGTGGCAAAGATAACGTGACTGCCACTTGTCTGTCGCGGTTCGCCGAAGTATGTCCGACACAGGCTCTCCAACTCCTTGAAGCGGACGGCCGATGGCGAAGCACGAGCCTTGGTTTCGACGTGGTCCGCCTTCATCGAGCCTCCTCCTATGGAACCACTACTGGAACCATACTTCAACTTGGGTCGCTCCTCACGCAGTCCGGACGAATCGGCGACGACGGGTCCACCACCGCACGTGACCGTGGCCGCGGCCCTACGCTGGTCCCATGATCTTCATCTGCGTCAAGTTCCCCGTGAAGCCCGAGCACGCCGACCAGTGGCCCGACATCAGCCGCTCGTTCACCGAGGCCACCCGCGCCGAGCCCGGCAACAAATGGTTCGACTGGTCCCGCAGCGTCGAGGACCCGAACGAGTATGTCCTGATCGAGGCGTTCGACGACGACGCGGCCGAGGCCCACGTCACCTCCCCGCACTTCCAGGCGATGCAGACCGAGTTCCCGCCCTACCTCGCGGCCACACCGAAGATCGTCTCCCGGCAGGTCGACGGTGACGGCTGGGAGGAGATGGGCGAACTGCGGGTCGGCTGAACCAGAGCGATCCGGTGGCAGCGACGGAACGAGGCATCGAGGTGCAGCGGACCGTCCTGGTGAAAGATGGCTTGTAGACCGCCTCACTCTGCCACCTGCGCGTTCTGCCACCTGCCGGCAGGGGCGGTAGTGCTGTCCCACAACGATTCGTGGAGGGTTCCATGTCTGAGACCGCAGCGTCCGAGTTCGATCTGGCCATCATCGGTTCCGGCGGTGGCGCGTTCGCCGCCGCGATCCGAGCGACCAACCTGGGCCAGCGGGTGGTCATGATCGAGCGGGGCACCGTCGGGGGCACGTGTGTGAACACCGGATGCGTACCGTCCAAGGCGCTGCTGGCCGCTGCCGACGCCCGTCATGTGGCCCTGGACGCGTCCGGCCGGTTCCCCGGGCTCAGGACCTCCGCCGATCCGGTGGACATGCCCGGGCTGGTGACGGGTAAGGACGCCCTGGTGGAGGGGATGCGCTCGGAGAAGTACGTGGACCTGATCGAGGACTACGGGTGGGACCTGCGCCAAGGTGACGCAACGTTCACCGGCAACGCCCAGGATCCGATGCTGGAGATCACCGACAGCGGCGGGGTGGTGGAGACGGTGCGGGCTCGCCACTACCTGGTGGCCACGGGCTCACGCCCGTGGATCCCGGCGATTCCCGGTGTGGAGGAGGTCGACTACCTCACTTCCACGACGGCGATGGAACTGCAGGAGGTTCCCGAGTCGATGATCGTGCTCGGCGGCGGCTACGTGGCCGTGGAACAAGCCCAGCTCTTCGCTCGGCTGGGTTCGAAGGTGACGATGCTGGTCCGTTCCCGGCTGTTGTCCGGTGAGGAGCCTGAGGTTTCGAGAACCCTCATCGGTGTGTTCGCCGACGAGGGTATGCAGGTGGTGCGCCATGCCACCGTCGAGTCCGTGGCCACCGACCGGGCCACCGGTGGCGTCGTGGTGACTGCCACCACCCGAGCCGGTCGCCAGGAGTACACCGCGAACCGGCTGCTGGTCGCCACCGGGCGCCGGGCCGTCACCGAGGGCCTGGGCCTGGCAACGGTCGGAGTCGCCACCGGCGACCGCGGAGAGATCATCGTGGAGGACACGCTGGCGACCTCCCATCCCCGGATCTGGGCGGCCGGCGACGTCACCGGGCACCCCGAATTCGTCTACGTGGCTTCGGCCCACGGGATCACCGCGGTGGAGAACGCCTTCAACGACGCCGGGCAGCGGGTCGACTACGCCCACCTCCCCCGCGTCACCTTCAGCTCCCCGGCCGTGGGCGCGGTCGGCATGACCGACAAGCAGGCCAGGGCGGCCGGGATCCGCTGCGAGTGCCGGGTGCTGCCCCTTGAACACGTCCCGCGCGCATTGGTGAATCGCGACACCCGGGGTTTCGTCAAGATCGTCGCCGACGCCGACACCGGGCGGATCGTCGGGATCACCGCGGTGGCCAAGGAGGCCGGGGACCTGGCCGCTGCCGGTGTCTACGTTCTGTCCGCGGGAATGACCGTGGATCAGGTGGCCACCCTGTGGTGCCCGTACCTGACGATGGCTGAGGGCCTGAAGATCGCCGCCCAGTCCTTCCGCACCGATGTGTCCAGGCTGTCCTGCTGCGCCGCCTGACGGCAACGGGGCAGGCGGCTGCTGCCTCTGACACCTCATGTCCATGTCCCGACAGGGGCTGGAACGGCACGACGAATGCGACGAGTAGGACGGAAAGACCCACCGAACCGTAGGAGAACATCGTGAGCGAACATTTCGACGTTGCCGTGTTGGGCATGGGCCCCGGTGGTGAGATCGCGGCCAGCCGCCTCATCACGGCGGGGAAAAGAGTCGCGGTCTTCGAACGCGAGCTGATCGGTGGAGAGTGTGCCTACTGGGCGTGCATTCCCTCCAAGACGGTGCTGCGCCCGGGCGAGGCCCGTACCGAGGTCCACCGGGCCGCCGGGGTGTCCGCGGCCGAACTGGACTGGGCATCCACCCGCGCGTACCGGGACTACATGATCCGCGGTCTCGACGACTCCGCCCAGGTCGACGGCTACACCGACCAGGGTGCCACCGTGATCAAGGACGAGGCGCGCCTCACCGGCCCGGGACGGATCCAGGCCCGGGACCGGCAGATCACCGCCGAGCACATCATCATCGCGACCGGCTCTGAAGCGGTGATCCCCCCGATCGAAGGGATCGAGAAGATCACCGCCTGGACCAACCGGGAGACCTACACCACCCGGGACCTGCCTCGGCGCGCCGTCGTCGTCGGCGGCAGCGCCGTCGGGCTGGAGACCGCCACGTTCCTCGCCCGCTTCGGCGTGCAGGTCACCCTTGTCCACCGTGGAAACCGCCTGCTCGGTCGTGAGGACCCGCGGGTGGGCGAGCTCGTCCATGAGTACCTGGCCGATATCGGGGTCGACATCCGCATGAACGCCTCGGCGGCCAAGGCTCACCGAAGCGGTGAGGACAGCGTCATCACCCTTGAGGATGGCACCGAGGTCCTCGCCGATGTGGTGATCTTCGGCACCGGCCGTAGACCTCGCACCAAGGGCTTGGGCTTCGAAGACGCGGGGGCACGACTGGGCGAGCACGGCGAAGTGCTCATTGACGAGCACGCCCGCGCCGGGCAGAACCTGTGGGCGATCGGCGACGTCACCGGCGTGATGCCCTTCACGCACGTGGCGAAGTACCAGGGGCGGATCGCCGCCGACGCGATCCTTGGCCAGGCCCACCCCGCCACCTATGCCGGAATTCCGCGGGTGGTCTTCTCCGAACCGGAGGTCGCCGCCTCCGGGCTCACACGGCAGCAGGCCGTGCAGCGCGGGATCCGTACCACGGGCACCGAACTGGACCTGGCCGACGCCATCGCCCGGCCCTGGACCTACGAGCAGAACCCACGCGGCCACCTGGGCCTGCTCGCCGACGCCGAGAAGAAGGTGCTGATCGGGGCGTGGGCGATCGGCCCGCAGGCCGGTGAGTGGATCCACCAAGCCTCCCTGGCCATCCGTACCCAACTGCCGCTGGAGATCCTCTTGGACCAGGTGGCCCAGTTCCCCACCTACCACGAGGCCTACCAGGCCGCGCTCGAGCAGCTCGGGGCCTGACCGCCCTGTCCCGAGGCCGTCTGTCGGCTCAGCGGCGTCCGGCCGCGAGCGAGGCGATCGCCGTCGCTCCCGCGACCGTGGCCACCGACGGCCACGCGCCGAGCTTCTTCGCCAACGGGTGGGAGCCGCCGAAGGCGGCCAGGTAGATTCCGGTCAGCGCCGCGGCGCGCCCGACGCCGACGTTCTGCTTCCAGCCGGCGAAGGCGGCCGCACCCGCCGCGGCGAGGGCGACGCCGCCGAGGGCGCGCACCCCGGTCAGCCGGGCGACGGCGTACCCGCCGAACAGTCCGGTGGTGGTCATGGCGGTGGGAACCAGCACGTTCACGGGTCGTCTCCTCGGGTCGGGGTGTCGTGTACCTGCAGCAGCGTACGAGAGCAATCTGGGCGGTTCCCGCGCGGCGAGGAGCGCCTCGTGCTCGCAGGACGACTCACGCGCGGCCACGCTACTCGCAGGCGATGCCGTCACCGTCACGGTCCAGCCGGGGCGCGTAGCCGGGCTGTCCACGCAGGAGCGGCGCCACACCCGCCGCCCGCGCGGCGGTGCAGTTCTTGTAGTACGCGGCCGCCGCTGGAGCAGGAGCAGCTGGGGCGGGAGCAGCGGGCGCGGGAGCAGCCGGAGCGGGAGCAGCGGGCGCGGCCGGCGCCGGTGCAGGTGCCGCGGGAACGGGTTGTGCCGGGGCGGGTGCCGGCGCGGCGGGAGCCGGCGTCGCCGGTGGCCTGTCCGCAGGGATGGGAGCGGGGACCACTCCGCCGGTGGTTCCGCACGCGTCCAGGACGCGGGTCATCGCGGCCTTCTCCGCGCCGGTGACCCACAGGCGGTAGGTCGCCTTGACGCTGATCTGCCGGCTGACGTAGGTGCAGCGGTAGGCGGTGTTCGGTGGCAGCCAGGTGGCCGCGTCGCCGGCCCCCTTGCGCTGGTTGGTGGGGCCGTCGGTGGCCTGCAGGTTCACCGGATCGTTGGCGAAGGCGGCGCGCTGCTGGGCGGAGAGCTGTTGGGCGCCCTTCTGCCAGGCGTCGGCGAGTGCCACCAGGTGATCGATCTGCACCTTCTCGCTGGTGCCCTGTCCGCGCACGAACGGGATGGTGGTGCCGGTGTACGGGTCGGCGAGCGTTCCCGAGGCCACCCGGCACTGCCCGCTGTTGGCGAAAACCACCGCGGTCAGCTGGGCACGGAGCATGTCGTTGCGGGTGTCGCACCCGTTGCGGTCCACGTCCAGCCACGCCTGCCCGAACTGGTCGCGGCTGTAGCCGGTCAGCGGAGCGCGGCCCTTCACCTGCAGGGCGGCCAGCTGTGCCCGGGCGGTGGCGACGCCGACCGCGGATGCACCGCCGACCGTGCCGGTTGCGGGCGCAGTCTTCACCGGCGTCGAAGCCGGAGCGCCCTTCGGTGCGCTGCCGGACGCGGTGGCCGCGTCCGTCTGGGCGGGTGACGGCGTGGGCGTGGTGGTCGGCGTGGCCGACGGGCTGGGACTCGCCGAGACGGTCGACGTCGTCGGGGTGGTGCCGAAGCCGGCGCCGGGCGCGATCGAGGCGGTGGACGGCGCGGCGCAGTTCGTCAGCGTCAGGAGCAAGCCCAGTGCCGCGGCGGCACCCCAACCCGCCCGACGTCGTCGGCTTGCGTTCGTCGCCCGCCGCGCGCCGCACGCTGCCGCCGAATCGTCCTGGTTACGGGCAGGTGGCTGCCAGACATCGTTCATGAGACCCCCCAAGGCCGTCCGAGACACTCCGATATTACGGTGTAAGAACGCCCGAAGCGGTCGGAAGCGGGCGGAGGAGACTCACCACGCTGACGCTCCCCGCTGCGCTGCCTGCGCTTTGCGGAAGTTACTGACCGGCCTTGAGAAAAGGCATCGCAGGAAATTGAGGCCTCCTCGATCCCGCATCACGACGGCGTGGCATGATCGTGACATGGTTCGCACACGCCTGAGCACCACCGTGGATGCCGCCCTTCTCGACCGGGCACGATCGGCTCGTCCCGGGTTGACGGACGCGACCCTGGTTGACGAGGCCTTGGCCGCGCTGCTCGCCCGTCATCGATCCGCCGTGATCGACGCGAGCTATGCCGCATACGACGAGCACCCGCTCGACGAGCCCGACGACTGGGGAGACCTGGCCGCCTTTCGAGAGGCAGCGTCGGCCTCGTGAGTGTTCTGCCGGTCCGCGGGGAGGTCTGGTGGTTCTCGAACCCGGCGAGGATCCCGTTCCTCGACGGTCTGCGGTCAATCTCGACTCGGTCGAGAGCGTTTCGGTGGCTGTGCTCGTGGAGCGTCTGGGCCGGTTGGCAGATCGGCGAATGCGAGAGATCTGCGAGGCACTGGCCGTAGCGGTCGACTGCTCGGGCTGAGCCCGCGAGACTGAACCGGTGACGACCCGACTCGACCACCTCGACACTCCCATCACGCTCATCGACCGGGACGTGCTGGTGCGGAACGTCGACCGGATGGCCGACGCCGTCCGGTCGACGGGCCTCGCTCTGCGCCCTCACGTCAAGACCCACAAGTTGCCCCAGATCGCGGCACTGCAGTTGGCGGCCGGGGCCGTCGGCCTCACGGTGGCCACCATCGGCGAGGCCGAGGTGTTCGTGGAGCACGGCGCGCCGGACGTCTTCATCGCTTACCCGCTGTGGGTCGGGCCCAGAGCGGCCGCACGATTGATGCGACTGGCCGCCCTCGCCCGGGTCAGCGTGGGCACCGACTCCGTCGAGGCCGCGCAGAACCTCGCCACGCGACTCGGGCCCGCGGTCGACGACGTCGACGTCCTCGTCGAGGTGGACAGTGGCCACCACCGCAGCGGGGTCGCGCCGGCAGAGGCCGTTGCCGTCGCCGACGCCGCGCAGGCCGGCGGCCTGCACGTGACCGGCGTCTTCACCTTCCCCGGACACAGCTACGGCCCGGGCATGCCGAGCACCGCGGTGGCGGACGAACAGCGGGCACTGGGCGAGGCCGCCGACGCGCTCACCGGCGCCGGCTTCGACGTCGAACGCATCAGCGGCGGATCGACGCCCACCGCTCTGCTGACCGACGCGTCGGTGGCCACGGAGGTGCGGCCGGGCGTCTACGTGTTCGGTGACGCCCAGCAGCTCGAGCTGGAGCGCTGCCGGCCCGAGGACATCGCCCTGACCGTCATCGGGACCGTCGTCAGTCGGCACGACGGTGACGACGGGACGCCGCGGCGGGTCGTGCTCGACACCGGCAGCAAGGTCCTGGGTGCGGACCGGCCGCCGTGGACCACCGGCTTCGGCCGAGTTGCGGGCGAGCTGGAGGCGCGGATCACCGCCCTGTCCGAGCACCACGCCACCGTCGTCTGGCCCGATGACCGTGATCTGCCCGTCCTCGGCTCCCGTCTGCACGTCATCCCCAACCACGTGTGCGTGGCGGTCAATCTCGTGGACGAGGTGACGGTCGTCAGCGATGGGGCCGTCGTCGACCGTTGGCGCGTTACCGCCCGCGGTCGCAACAGTTAGGCACGGAAGTCTCCCGGCCGGCCCACCAGCGCGGTGAACGACGGGAACCCGCGGCGGCCCTGAGCCAGCCCGGCTCAACTTTCTCAGCGACAGGGAATATCCTCGGAGGGACCACGTTGACATGAGTTAACGTCACTCAGGTTCCAGGAGGAAACCCTTATGCCCATGTTCTTCGGACCCGCCGCCGCCGCTGGTAGTGGATCGTTCGAGGACTTCCTGGCCCAGTACCTGCAGGGCCAGCGGTCGTCCCGAAGCGGACGCCCGGTCGACCTCACCCGTCTGCTCTCCCGCCGCACCCACGAGGTGGTGGCCAGCGCCGTCCGGTTCGCCGCCGAGCACGGCCACACCGACGTCGACGCGTTGCACCTGCTGCGCGTGATGGTCGAGCGGGACGAGATCAGCGACGGCCTGCGCCATCTCGGCACCGACCCCGCCGACGTCGTGCGCGCCATCGACGCGCGGCTGCCGGAGAAGGCCGAGAGCCGCACGGAGTCGACTCCCTCGCTCACCCACTCCGCCCAACGCGTCCTGCTGGACGCGTACCAGGTGGCCCGCTCCTTCGGATCCACCTACATCGACCCGGAGCACCTCTTTTTCGCGCTCGTCCTGAACCAGGACGCCCCCGCGGGGCAGATCCTCACCGCTGCGGGCATCACGCCGCAGACCCTGCAGCAGGCCGGCGCCCAGGAGGCCGCCCGCCAGCAGGGCGCACAGGCGCCGCAGGGGGCTCAGCAGGGCGAGTCGATGCTGGAGAAGTTCGGTACTGACCTGACCGAACTGGCGCGCAACCGCGGCCTGGACCCGGTGATCGGGCGTGCCGAGGAGATCGAGCAGGCCATCGAGATCCTGGCCCGGCGCACCAAGAACAACCCGGTGCTGATCGGTGAGGCCGGCGTGGGCAAGACCGCCGTCGTCGAGGGCCTGGCCCAGGCCATCGCCGCCGACGAGGTCCCTGCCCAGCTGGCCGGCAAGCGCGTCATCTCCCTCGACCTGCCCGGTATGATCGCCGGCACCCGCTACCGCGGCGACTTCGAGGAACGGCTGACCAAGACGCTCGACGAGATCACCGCCGAGCAAGACGGCGTCATCGTCTTCATCGACGAGCTGCACACCGTCGTCGGCGCCGGCGGCGGCTCGGAGGGTGGCATGGACGCCGGCAACATCCTCAAGCCCAAGCTGGCCCGTGGTGAACTGCACCTGATCGGCGCCACCACGCTGGGCGAGTACCGGAAGATCGAGAAGGACCCCGCGCTGGAGCGCCGCTTCCAGCCCGTGACCGTGGGCGAGCCGAGTGTCGAGGACGCCGTGCGCATCCTGGCCGGGCTGAAGGAGCGCTACGAGGAGCACCACGGCGTCAGCTACACGGACGCCGCCCTGCGCGCCGCCGTCGAACTGTCCCACCGCTACGTCACCGACCGGTACCTGCCGGACAAGGCGATCGACCTGATCGACCAGGCCGGCGCCCGGCTGAGCCTGCGGCACGGGCCCGCCGTCGACGTCGACGCCCTGCGCGCCGAGGTCGCCCGGCTCGAGTCCGAGAAGGAGGACGCCGTCGCGGACGAACGCTACGAGGAGGCCTCGAAACTGCGCGACCAGGTGGAGATCGCCCGGGGCCGCATCGCCGACGTCGAACTGACCGCGAAGCACGCGGCGCCGGACCAGAGCCGGGAGATCGACGAGAACCTGATCGCCGAGATCATCGCCCGGGCCACCGGCATCCCCGCTGCGCGGCTGACCGAGGGCGACAAGGAGCGGCTGAGCCACCTGGAGACCGACCTGCACGGGCGGGTCGTCGGCCAGGACGACGCCGTCACCGCGATCGCCCGCGCCGTCCGACGCAACCGCACCGGGATGGGCGACGCCAACCGGCCCGTCGGCAGCTTCCTCTTCCTCGGCCCGACCGGCGTCGGCAAGACGGAGCTGACCAAGGCCCTGGCCGCGTCTCTGTTCGGGGACGAGTCCGCGATGATCCGCCTCGACATGAGCGAGTTCGGCGAACGGCACACCGTCAGCCGGCTCGTCGGTGCCCCTCCGGGCTACGTCGGCTACGACGAGGCCGGGCAGCTGACCGAGAAGGTCCGCCGGAACCCGTACTCGGTGATCCTGCTCGACGAGGTCGAGAAGGCGCACCCGGACGTGTTCAACCTGCTGCTGCAGGTGCTCGACGACGGCCGGCTGACCGACGGTCAGGGCCGCACCGTGGACTTCCGCAACACGGTCGTGGTCATGACGTCCAACGTCGGCTCGGAGTTCCTCGCGTCGAAGGGCGGTGCGCTCGGCTTCCACACCGGCAACGCCGACGGTTTCGGCTCCGAGGAGGAGCTGCGGGCCCGGGTGATGGGCCGGCTGCGTGAGGTGATGCGGCCCGAGTTCATCAACCGGATCGACGACATCGTGCTGTTCCGCAAGCTCGAGAAGGACCAGCTGCGCACCATCGTGGACCTGCAACTGGACCGGACCCGGGCCCGGCTGATCGCCCAGGGCATCGCCCTGACGGTCCAGCCGGAGGCTGTCGACTGGCTGGCCGACGCGGGCTACGAGCCCGAGTACGGTGCCCGCCCGTTGCGCCGGGTGATCCAGCGTCATGTGGACGACGCCGTCGCCGACCTGCTGGTCGCGGGGTTGCTGCACGACGGTGGGACAGCGGTCGTCGGCGTCGCCGACGGCGAGTTGAGCGTCGCTTCCGCGCGGGTGAAGGCGCCGCTGGCCGCCTGACGGATCGGCACGGACGAAGGCCGGTCGGAACCTCCCGTTCCGGCCGGCCTTCGGTGTGTCAGCGGCGGAGAGCGTCCATGAATCTGGAACACACCTCCCGGTGCACATGTAAAGAATCAGGCCAATATTTGCAGGTTGGAGGAACGTGTCAGTTTTCTTGGCATGAGTTCTTCGCCCACCCGACCGACGGCGTGCCCTGCAGCCCTCGTCGGCTCGCGCTTGTCCTCCCATCGTCAGTATGCTGAGAATCGGCCCGGGAGCGATCCGCCGCGGGTCGATCCGACTGGCGAGGAGGACGACGTGAAGGCAGTCACCTGGCAGGGCAAACGCAAGGTCTCCACCGAGACGGTGCCGGACCCGACCATCCAGCAGCCCACGGACGCGATCATCGAGGTCACCTCGACGGCGATCTGCGGCTCGGACCTGCACCTGTACGAGGTGTTGGGTCCGTACATGAACGCCGGCGACATCCTTGGCCACGAAGCCATGGGCATCGTCCGGGAGGTCGGTTCCGGCGTCACCAACCTCTCCCCCGGCGATCGGGTGGTCATCCCGTTCAACGTTGCCTGTGGCCACTGCTGGATGTGCACCAACGGGCTGATGTCCCAGTGCGAGACGACGCAGGTGCGTGAGAAGAACACCGGCGCCGCGATGCTCGGTTACTCCGAGCTGTACGGGTCGGTGCCGGGCGGTCAGGCGGAGTACCTGCGGGTGCCGCACGCCGACTTCGGTGCCATGAAAGTGCCCGCGGACGGCCCGGACGAGCAGTACCTCTTCCTCTCCGACATCCTGCCCACCGCCTGGCAGGGCGTCGAGTACGCCAATGTGCCCGACGGTGGCACCCTGGCGGTCTTCGGCCTCGGCCCGGTGGGCCAGTTCGCCGCGCGGGTCGGCATGCACCGGGGCTACCAGGTCATCGCGGTCGAGCCCGAGGCGGACCGGCGCGCCATGGCCGAGCGACACGGGGTGAAGACCATCCCGTGGTCCGACGACGTCGTCGAACAGATCCGCGACGAGACCTACGGCCGGGGTCCGGACGGTGTCGTCGACGCGGTGGGCATGGAGTCTCACAGTGCGCCCGTGGGCCGGACCATGCAGAACCTCGCCGGCCTGCTGCCGGACAAGCTCGCCCAGAAGGCGACCGAGACCATCGGCGTCGACGGGCTCACCGCGCTGAAGACGGCGATCGAGGTCGTCCGCCGCGGGGGCACCGTCTCGATCTCGGGCGTCTACGGCGGCGTCAAGGACCCGATGAACATGCTGCAGATGTTCGACAAGCAGCTCAACCTGCGGATGGGCCAGGCCAACGTGCGCCGCTGGACGGACACGCTGATGCCGCTGGTGTCCGATCCGTCGGATCCGCTGAGCACCCAGGACATGACCACGCACCGCGGCGGACTGGAGGACGCGGCCGACCTGTACCGCGCGTTCCAGCAGAAGGAAGACGGCTGCATCAAGGTCGTGCTCAAGCCGCGCGGCGCCTGAGCGCAGGACCAAGCCGCGCGGCGCCTGAGCGCAGGACCAAGCCGCGCGGCGCCTGAAGCGGCGTCCGAGGTTCCTCCGCCGGGGAATCCCTGGCCTCGGCGGAGGTACGAGAAGGGGCCGGATCGTTCCCGATCCGGCCCCTTCTTCATGCCCCGCTCACACCGTCGTGGGGAAGCGCTCCCACGCCCGGTGCTTCGCCAGCGCCGCCAGCACGGCGGTGCCGACGTCGCCGGCACCTCCGACCGTGACGCCCGGCGCTCCGGCGTCCACCCCGGCGGCCCGCAAGGATGCCTCCGCCTCCGGCAGCGCGGCGATCGCCTTGGCGTGCCGCCAGACCTCGCCGAGCAGTTTGTCGATCCGCGGGTCGACGCCCGGCCGGTCGTCCTGCCCGGCCTTGGCGTCCCGGGCGACCCGCGCGTCGGGCGCCGGAGCCGCCGTCGTCGTGAGCACCACGGCGTCGAACTCGACCGAGGCGGCGTTGGCCCATGTCCGGTTGGCGACGATTCCGTTCCCGAGCCGGCCGCCGGTGGGGGCGACCACGAGCGGGACGACGCCGGCTGCCAGCAGTGCCGACCGCAGGTCGCTGACCGCGCCCAGGTCGCTGGCACCGTCGACGACGATGCCGACCTGCCGGCCGTCGACCGGCCACTGACCGCCGACCTGGGACAGCGCCGGGCTGGTCGCCGTGTCGGTCGCGGGCTCGGTGGGCGACGGCGCCTCGAGGCCGAGGCCGGTCGCGACCTCCGCACACAGCCGCGCATCGACGTTCGCGAGACACTGCAACTGCCGCGCCCGGATGGTCTCGTCCCAGCACCGGGAGAGCTCGAACGTGTAGGCGTTGATCACGTGCTCCTGCTCCACCGGCGTCAGCGACCGGAAGAACAGGGCCGTCTGACTGAAGTGGTCGTCGAAACTGGCCGCCTTCTTCCGGTCCGTGACGGCCTCGAACCGCTGCGGCACCTCGATGAAGGACCCCTGCTCGGGCGGAGTGGGCAGCGGATTGTTCTGATCCAGCGAGTTCGGGTGGTAGGGGGCGACGCCGCCGTGCACCGCGTCCTGGTGGAACCCGTCCCGGAGCATGTCGTTGACCGGGGCGTGGGGCCGGTTGATCGGGATCTGCTGGAAGTTGGGGCCTCCGAGCCGGGTCAGCTGGGTGTCCTGGTAGGAGAACAGCCGGCCCTGCAGCAGCGGGTCGTAGGTGACGTCGATCCCGGGCACCAGGTTCGCCGGGTTGAACATGACCTGCTCGGTCTCGGCGAAGTAGTTGATCGGATTCCGGTTCAGGGTCATGGTGCCGATGATCTGCACCGGGGCCAGTTCCTCGGGCACGATCTTGGTCGGATCGAGCAGGTCGATGCCCTCGAACGTCTGGTCCTCGCTGTCCGGGAACGTCTGCACCCCGAAGTCCCACTGCGGGTGGGCGCCGGCCTCGATCGCGTCGGCCAGGTCCCGGCGATGGAAGTCGGGGTCGACACCGCCGGCGATCTGCGCCTCCTCCCACGTCGTCGAGTGCACGCCGAGCTTCGGCTTCCAGTGGAACTTGACCAGCGTCGTCTCCCCGGCCGCGTTGACCAGCCGGAACGTGTGGATGCCGAAACCCTCCATGGTCCGGTAGGAGCGGGGGATGCCGCGGTCGGACATGTTCCACATGGTGTGGTGCTGTGCCTCGGTGTGCAGGGAGACGAGGTCCCAGAACGTGTCGTGCGCGCTCTGCGCCTGCGGGATCTCCCGGTCCGGGTGCGGCTTGGCGGCGTGCACGACGTCGGGGAACTTGATCGCGTCCTGGATGAAGAACACGGGGATGTTGTTGCCGACGAGGTCGTAGTTGCCGTCGGTCGTGTAGAACTTCGTGGCGAAGCCGCGGGTGTCCCGGGCGGTGTCCATCGATCCCCGCGAACCGAGCACGGTGGAGAACCGGACGAACGTCGGCGTCCTGACGCCCCGCTGCAGGAACGCGGCGCGGGTGATGCCCTCGGCGGCGCCGTTGGCCTCGAAGACACCGTGCGCGGCGGCGCCACGGGCGTGCACGACGCGCTCGGGGATGCGCTCGTGGTCGAAGTGGGAGATCTTCTCCCGGAAGTGCTGGTCCTGCAGCAGGATCGGCCCGCGGGGGCCGGCGGTCAGCGAGTGGTCGGTGTTGCGCAGGGGGATCCCGACGGCGGAGGTGAGCCGCTCACCCTGCTGGGCGTTCGTCGTCGGGTCGGCCCGGTAGTCGGCGCCGGTGGGTGAGACGTTGGCCGGTCCAGCCTGGTCGGGCTTCGGGGCCGGAGGACCGGTCGGCGTCGTCGGCTCGTCGAACGAGACGGGCTGGGACGTCGGGGCTCCGGGCAGGTTCTTGTCGGACATGGTGCTCCTTCTCCTGCAACCGTTTCGCGGTGTATCGACCGGGACCGGGCCCGGTCGATAAGCACCCTGACGATTTGTCAGCCTACGGGTCGGCGGACCGGACACGCCAGTCGGCTCAGAGCCCGACCCACTCGTTGGTGCCGTCGGGGAAGTACTGCTGCTTCCAGATCGGGACGCGGGCCTTCACCGTCTCGATCAGGTCCGCGCAGGCGGCGAAGGCCTCCGCGCGGTGGGCGGCGGCGACGGCGGCGACGAGCGCGGCCTCGCCGATCCGCAGGTCGCCGACCCGGTGCGCGACGGCGATCCGCACACCGTCGTGGGCGGCGGCGATCCCGGCGGCGACCTCGACGATCACGGCACCGGCCTGCGGGTGTGCGGAATAGCTGAGCCGGTCCACCGCACGGCCACCGTCGTGGTTGCGGATGACGCCGCTGAAGCTGACCACGGCGCCGCACCGGTCCGAGCCGGCCGCGGCGACGAGCCGGTCCAGGTCCAGGGACCGCTCGGTGACCTCGGCGTGCACGACCACGGAGGCCCTTCCGGTGCCCCCGGACGGGCCGGACGACCGCCCGGATCCCGCGGGTTCGCCGGGCACGCGTTCAGTGTTCATGCCGGCCCTCCAGCTGCCCGCACAGGTGATCCAGGATCGGGTCGAGGACGGCGATCCCGTCCCGCACTCCGCCGGTCGAGCCCGGCAGGTTGACCACGAACGTGCGCCCGATCGTGCCGGCGACGCCACGGCTGAGCACCGCCGCCGGCGTCGACTCCGCGCCGCGGGCGGCGAGCGCGTGCACCAGACCGGGGAGCCGCCGTTCCAGCAGCGGTTCCGTGACCTCGGGGGTGTGGTCGGTGGGGCTCAGCCCGGTCCCGCCGGTGGTGACGATGACGCGCGGGTGGGCCGTCAGAGCGGCGAGCAGGGCGTCCCGGACCGGTTCCCCGTCCGCGACGACGACCGGCTCGGGCACGGTGAATCCCCGGTCGCGCAGCCAGCCGACCAGCACCGGCCCCGTGGTGTCCTGTGCCTGTCCGGCGGCGGCGCGGGTGGAGGCCACGATGACGACGGCGTGGCGGTGAGCGGTACCGGCGTCGGTCGCGTGGGGTGCCGCGGTGCCCGGCGTGGGCTCGGTCATCGGGTCCAGTCCCCGCTCTTGCCGCCGGATTTGGCGAGCACCCGGGTGTGCTCGATGGTGGCGCCCTTGTCCACGGCCTTGATCATGTCGTAGAGGGTCAGCGCGGCGACCGAGACGGCCGTGAGTGCCTCCATCTCGACGCCCGTCACCCCTCGGGTGGTCACGAGGGCCTCGATGGCGACGGCGTCGTCGTCCCGGGGGGTGAAGTCGACCGTGATCTTCGCCAGCGGCAACGGGTGGCACAGCGGGATCAGCGCGGGCGTCTGCTTGGCGGCCATGATCCCGGCGATGCGGGCCACGGCGAGCGCGTCACCCTTCGGCAGGTTCCCCGCCATCACGGCGTCCCGGACCGCGGCGGTGGTGCGCAGCACGCTCCCGGCGACGGCGGTGCGGGTGGTCTCCGGCTTGCCGGAGACGTCGACCATGTGCGCCGACCCGTCCGCGCGCAGATGCGTGAGGGTGGGCGCGGCCTCGTGTTGGATGCTCTCGCCTGCGGCCATGCCGTCATCGTCTCACGCGTCCCCACTCGGCCGGCCGTTCCCGGTTCGTGCGCCTGGTGTTTCCGACTGCTCGGCTGCTGTTCCCGCCTCTTCGGCCACTGTTCCCGTCCGCTCGGCTGCCGAGTGCGGTGCGATCGACGCGGTACCGCAGGTACGCGACGTCGTCGACGCGCTCGGTCTGGATCAGTGTCAGATCCCGCCGGAGCCCGGGCGGGGAGAACGGGGTGCCGCCGCCGACGACGACCGGGACGAGAAAGACGCGAATCTCGTCGACGAGTCCGGCCTCCAGCGCCGCGGCGGCGAGGTTCGGGCCACCGATGGAGACGTCGGCGTCGGCGGCAGCGACGAGTTCCCGGACGGCATCCGGGTCGAAGGTTCGCTCGAGGCGGGTCCGGTCGGTGTCGACGTCGTCCAGCGTCCTCGAGTAGACGACCTTCTCGGCGGCTTGCCAGATCCGGGCGTAGTCGGCCGTGGTCGGGGAGCCCTCCGTCAGGGACGTGTCCGTCTCCCAGGCTCGCATCGTCTCGTACATCTTCCGGCCGTACAGGTAGGTGCCGACCGGGCGTTCGAGGTCGTTGAGGAAGGTGTGCAGGGCGCCTTTCGGCGCCGCCCAGTCGAACCGGCCGTCCCGGTCGGCGGTGTACCCGTCGAGGGAGGCGATCATCGAGTAGATCAGCTGGCTCACAGCGGCTCCTCGCTCCGGGCAGTACGGGTGGTCGGATCCTATGCGGGTCAGTCGAGCGGGGTGACCGTCACCAGCGCGCCGGCCGGTAGCGGATCGGCCGGCGGTGAACCGCTGCCGGCCGGTAGATGGACGAGGACGTCGGCCGTGGCGGCGGCGTGCAGGAGGTGCGAGCCGGGGCCGCCGACCAGGCGCACGACCGGCTCGCCGTCCGTCGTCGTCAGCCGGCCGCGGCGGATCTGCTCCCGGCCGGGCAGGGGCGTGACCGGGTTCGCGAGCCGGGCCGGGAAGCGGGGTCGAGGCGGGGCGCCGAAGCGGGCGGCGAGCGCGGGCCGGAGGAACATCTCCATCGAGACCAGGGTGCTGACGGGGTTGCCCGGGAACGCCAGGAACGGGATCCGGGTGCCGCCGACGTCGAGCAGTCCGGCACCCTGCGGGCCGCCCGGCTGCATCGCGACCGGCCCGAAGCCGACGCCGCGGCGGCCGAGTGCCTGTTTGACCACCTCGAACGCGCCGCGGCTGATGCCCCCGCTGCTGATCACGACGTCGGGCGCCGCGTCGCGCGCGTCCGCCTCGAGCGCTCCGAGCAGCGCCGTCGGCGCGTCGGCGACCAGCCGCGCGGTGACGACCTCGACCCCGCAGGCGGTCAGCCCGGCACGCAGGATGGCGCTGTTGGCGTCGTGGATCTGGCCGGGCCGCAGGGTGGCGCCGGGTGGGACCACCTCGCTGCCGGTGCTGTACAGCAGCACACGTAGCGGCCGGCGGACCGGGACGTCGGCGCGGCCGAGCGCGGCCAGGACTCCGACGGCGGCAGGAGTCAACCGCGTGCCCGCCGTCATGGCGGTGGCGCCGCGCGGCAGATCGGAGCCGACGGGGCGGACGAACCGGCCGGCCGTGGTCGTCGTCGCGGCGGCGGTGAACCGCACCGTGGCCCCGGCCGGCACCCCACCGTCGTCGCCGATCCAGTCCGGGAACCGTGGCGGGTCGGTCTCCTCGACCGGGACGACGGCGTCCGCCCCGGCCGGGATCATGGCGCCGGTCATGATCGGTGCCGCGGTGCCGGGAGCCAGGGCCGCAGGTGCCGCACCGGCCGGGACGGCGGCAGTCAGGGGGAGAACGTCCGCGGGGGCGCGGTCTGCGGCGGCGGTACCGGCCGCACCGGCGGCACCAGTGGCGGCACCGTCCGCGGCGGCGGCGGTTGCGGCGGCGGCGGTTGCGGCGGCACGGTCGGCGGCAATCGCCGCGAGGTCGGCGACGCGGACGGCGTACCCATCCATCTGGGCATTGGCGAACGGCGGCAGGGCGACCGTCGCGACGACGTCCTCGGCGAGCACCCGGCCGCCGGCCTCGGCCAGGGACACGGTCCGTGCGTCCAGCACGACGTCGTCGAGAAGGGCCAACACGGCGGCGGCGTGCTGCGCGACGGTCCGGGAACCGTCCGGCCAGGGGTCCGGATCTGCTGTTGTCATCGGTCCGAGCGTACCCAGCGGCGGCGGCGTACGGTCTTCGCGCCCCGCCTCCCGGGCCGGCCCGCGTGCCGTCGAGTGGACGGCTGACGTCGCCATCGGGCACGAATGAGTGCCTCATCCGTCCACTCGGCGCCGAAGCGGGGCGTCGAGCGGGGCGTCGAGCGCGCGGTCCGCGGCCCGACGCGTCACTCGGTGAGCTTGAGGCCGATCACGCAGCCGACGATGCCGGCGACCAGCAGCAGCCGGATCACGGACACCGGTTCTGCGCCGGTGACCATGCCCCACACCACGGTCAGCGAGGCACCGATCCCCACCCACACCGCGTAGGCGGTTCCGGTGGGCAGCTCCCGCATGGCGAAGGCCAACCCGGCCATGCTCGCGATCAGGCCGACCCCGAAGACGACGGTCGGGCCGAGCTTGGTGAACCCCTCCGACCTGCCCAACGACACGGCCCAGACGGCCTCCAGCACTCCCGAGAACACCAGGACGATCCACGACATCACAGCCTCCTGTGGGCCGTCTTGTCGCTCGCCGGGTACGGCACCCCTCGTCCGGTGGCCCGTTTGCCGGGCGTCCTTTCAGGCTTGCACACCCCGGTGCACCCGGCAACGACGGGTGGCCAGCATCACCACCACAGCGCTCACCGCCACAGTGCGGCCAGGCGACCTGCGAACCGCACGGCGACCAGCACCACCAGGTAGATGGCCACCAGCATCAGGCACACCCCCAGGGCCTGCTCCGGCCGAGCGGAGTTCAGGGCGAGGGAGATCTGCAGCGGCAGGGTGCGGGTCTGCCCGTCGATGCTGCCGGCAAAGGTGATGGTCGCCCCGTACTCCCCCAGCGACCGGGCGAACGCGAGGAGGGTGCCGACGACGATGCCCGGCGTCGCCAGCGGCACGGTGATGTACCGAAGGATCTGACCGGGCGCCGCCCCGCACGTCGCCGCGGAGAGCTCGAGCTGCTCGTCGATCCCCGCAAGCGCGGTCATCACCGAGACGATGAAGAACGGCAGGGAGACGAACACCTGGACGATGACGACGGCGGCCGGGCTGAAACCGACCCGGATGCCCACGGTGTCGAGCACCGACCCGAACAGTCCGAGCCGGCCCCAGAAGAAGAGCAACACCAGTCCGGAGACCACCGGCGAGAGCACCAGGGGAATCAGCAGGGCGCCCCGGGCGAGGTCGACGGCGGTGCCGCGCAGTCGGGTCATCAGCACGGCGACCGGCACGCCGAGCAGCACACACACCCCGGTGGACAGCACCGCGGTGCCGAGGGAGAGTCCGAGGGAGCGCTGCACCTCCGGCTCGGCGAGCAGATCGGGTAACTGGGCCCACGGGACGTTGAGCAGCAGGCCGGCGATGGGTCCGATGGTGAGGAACAGGGCGAGCACGAAGGGCGCCCAGAGCCATCCCGGCGTCGTGGCCCGGCGCAGCCGGGAACTCACGCGGGCGGTCCCGGTGCCGAGCCGGGCAGGTCGGCACCACCGGGATACACGGCGGCGCAGGGGCCACCGCGTCCGGGCAGGTCACCGCCGACAGTGCGTCGTGGCGATGGGCGGTTCACGACGGCGCGTCGAACCCGGCGGCCGCGAACACGGCGCGGGCCTCGGGTCCGGTCAGCCAGCGTTCGAACGCGGCGGCCTCGGGCCGGGTCGCTCCGGTCCGGGTCAGGGCGATCGGGTACGGGTTGCCACCGGCCGCGGGCAGGTCGATGATCCGCACCGCGCTGCCGGCGCTGGTGGCGTCCGTGCGGTAGACCAGCGCCGCCTGCACCTGCCCGGACGTGAGTTTGGTCAGCGCGCCGCGCACGTTCTCCTCCTCCGTCGTCGCCGACGGGATGACCCCCGCCCGCTCCAGCACCTGCCGGCTGACGCGCCCGCACGGCACCGCCGACTGGCAGATCGCGGTGCGCACGCCGCTCCGGGCCAGGTCGGCCAGCCCGCGAATGCCGGCGGCGGGGTCGACGGCGAGCACGAGGTGGTTGACGGCGACGACGGTCGGATCGCCGGCCAGGATGCCCGTGCCCATCAGCGGCGTCAGGGACTGCCGGTCGGCGGTCAGCAGCACGTCGGCGTCCGCCCCGGCGATCAACTGGCTCACCAGCGCCTGACTGCCGGCCAGGTTGAAGCGCACCTCGATCCCGGGATGCGAGGCGCGGTACGCCGCGGCCAACCGCGGTCCGACGTCGGTCAAGGACGCCGCCGCGAACACGGTGATCGTCTGCTGGCCGGTCGATCTACCGGTGGCCGGGCCGCCCGACCCGATGCTGCCTGGTGTCGACCCGCACGCGGTCAGCAGCAGCGCGGCGGCCACGGACAGGGCGCGGACGGGAAGGACGACGGCGCGGGAGGGGCGGGGCGGCATGCCCCCATGCTAGGCGGGGGTGGCATGGGCGCCGCGGTCCGACAGCAACTCCCCCCGTTAAGTTACTGACGAGTAGGGTTGGCGTCATGCACCTGCTGCTGCGCACGCTCTACTGGCTGATCACCTCCCGGCGCCGGTCGCCGCTGTCCATCTGGGACACCGCCACCGTGCCGATGCGCGCTCGGCTGACCGACATCGACATCGCCCGGCACATCAACAACGGCATGTACTTCTCGCTGTTCGACCTGGGCCGGTTCGACCTGATGGTGCGCGCCGGAGTGTGGGACGTGATGCGCAAGCGCGGCTGGTCACCCGTCGTGCAGGCCGAGACCATCACGTTCCGCAAGTCCGTGGTGCTGGGCCAGCGGTTCACGCAGGAGACCCGCATCCTCGGCATGGACGAGAAATGCATCTACGTGGAGCAGCGCGTCGTCGTCGACGGGGAGGTCTACGTGCGCGCCTACATCGCGACCCGGTTGCTCTCCCGGTCCGGGCCGGTGCCCAACGAGGAGATCCTGGCCGCCATCGGTGCGCACGTCCCGGCCGATCGCCAGGTTCCCGCGTGGCTGCACGAGTGGCGGGAACGGACCGCTCTGCCCTCCTCCCGAAAGCCCGCGCCGCACGCCTGGTGACGGGTGCCGAACCAACACGGTCCCGCGCGGAGCGTCGTTCCACAGCAGGCGTGCCGTCGCACACGAAACGACCGGATCCGCACCGGACACCTGCCGTAGCATGGGCGAATGGCAGTGTCACTCGGCATCCCGCGCGTCCTCCCGACCGCCGGCGTGACGGATCACGGCGGTCTCGCCGACCGGTACGGCCGAGTGGCCACCGATCTGCGGCTGTCCCTGACCGACAAGTGCAATCTGCGCTGCACCTACTGCATGCCCGCCGCCGGGATGGACTGGCTCCCCGCCCGGCAACTGCTCACCGCCGCCGAGATCACCCGCCTCGTCGGCATCGCCGTCGACCGGCTCGGCGTGGTCGAACTCCGCCTGACCGGCGGCGAACCGTTGATCCGCCCCGACCTCGAGGACATCATCGGCGGGGTCCGCGGTCGGCACCCGGACCTGCCGATCTCCGTCACGACCAACGGCGTCGGTCTCGACCGCCGCGCGCGGACGCTGCGCGAGGCGGGCCTGACCCGGATCAACATCTCCCTGGACACCCTGTGTCCCGAGACCTTCGCCGCGCTGTCCCGCCGGAACCTGCTCGAACGGACCCTCGCCGGGATCGCCGCCGCGGAGGCCGCGGGCCTCGCCCCGATCAAGATCAACGCCGTCCTGATGCGCGGGGTCAACGAGGGCCAGGCGAGCGAGTTGACGGCGTGGTGCCTGGCGCGGGGCTACGAGCTGCGGTTCATCGAGCAGATGCCCCTGGACGCCGACCACGGCTGGCGGCGGGACACCATGATCACCGCCGCGCAGATCCGCGAGCGCCTGGAGGGCGACTTCGATCTGACCCCGCACCCGGCCGAGCGCGACGGTGCGCCAGCGGAACGGTACCGGGCGGTCAGCCGGTCCGACCCGTCACTGCGGGGCACCCTGGGCATCATCGCCTCGGTGACCGAGCCGTTCTGCGCCGACTGCAAGCGCACCCGGCTGACGGCCGACGGCAAGGTGCGCAGCTGTCTGTTCTCCCACGAGGAGGTCGACCTGTTGCACCTGCTGCGCGGCGAGGCCGACGACGAGGCGATCGCGCAGCGGTGGCGGCAGGCCATGTGGGTCAAACCGCTCGCCCACGGTACCGACTCCCCCGCCACCGAGGGCCTGGCCGCCACCGGTTACGTGCAGCCGGACCGCTCGATGAGCGCGATCGGCGGCTGAGCGTGCGGGTCAACTACTACGCCGGGGCGGCCGCCGCCGCGGGAACCACCACCGAGACCGTGGACGACGACGGCCTGACCCTGGGCGTGCTGAAGCAGCGGCTCGCCGTCGCGCACCCACCCCGCAGCGGCCAACCGCACCTCGCCGACGTACTGGAGCGGTCCTCCTTCCTGCTGGACGGGGTGGCCGGCCGCGACGACGCCCGGTCCCTCGACGGGGTGAGCGCGGTTGACGTGCTGCCCCCCTTCGCCGGCGGATGATGAACGCTCGAGGAGAACCGCACCTGGCCGCCGTCGTGCTCGCCGGCGGGCGCGGCTCCCGGCTCGGCGGCGTCGACAAGGCGGCACTCACCCTGGACGGGCGGCGGCTGCTCGACCGGGTGCTGGATGCGGTCGAGCCCGTGGCGACCGTGGTGGTGGTGGGTCCCGAGCCCGCCGCGCCCCGTCGAGGCGCTCCGGGAGGTACCGGGGGCGACGCGGGCTACGCGGGCGACGCCGACGCGGGGCCCGGCACCGGCACCGAGCCGATCGTCCGTTATGTCCGTGATGATCCGCCGTTCGGGGGACCGGCGGCCGCCACGGCGGCCGGCCTCGCGGCCCTGGAGTCCGCTGACCACGAGCCAGCGGGCGAGCTCCGGGCGGGAGCGCTCCCGCCAGGCACCGTGTCGACGTCCGCTCGAGGGTCCTGGGTGTTGCTGCTCTCCTGCGACCTCGTCCACCCGGGTGCAGCGGTCGACGCCCTGGTGCCCGCACTGGCGGCGGCGGGACCGGAGACCGAGGCCGTGGTCGGCGTCGATCCGGGTGGCCGTCGCCAGCCACTGATCGCCGGCTATCGCCGTGACGCGCTGACGGCCGCCGTCGTCGCCCTGACGGCCGCGCGGGGCGAGCTGGCCAGTGCCTCGATGCGCACGCTGACCGGCGGCCTGGCCACCGTCGAAGTGCCGTTGACGAGCACGGCCAGTGCGGACGTGGATACGGTGGAGGACGCGCACCGGGCCGGGGTGCGCCTGCCGGACCACGAGCCGAGGAGGACGTATGAGTGAGAACGACGAGATCCTGCAGGACTGGGCACGACGCCTCGCCGAGCGGTTGGGCGTGCCCCTGGAGCAGGTGCCCGTCGACGACATCCTCGGCCTCGCCGGGGTCGCCGCG
Organism: Tersicoccus phoenicis; assembly: GCF_001968835.1. Lineage (GTDB taxonomy): Bacteria > Actinomycetota > Actinomycetes > Actinomycetales > Micrococcaceae > Tersicoccus > Tersicoccus phoenicis. The sequence continues at coordinate 16,540 of NZ_MRDE01000046.1, read as the reverse complement.
CATCAGGTGATCCGCCCCGCAGCGCCGTTGACGACGTACCTCGTGGGATTCGCCGCCGGGCTGTCCGTGGCCGGCGGTGAGGGTGGTGACCGGCCGGGACCGGCGATGGAGCTCTACGCCGAGGCCGCTCGCCGTCTGGCCCACCGCGTCGCGGCCGAACGCGAGGCCGGCGAGTCCACTTCGTGAGGTCAGCTTCCCGGGACACCCCGGCCCCGCACGGCCTGTCCTGGCACCGGGCCCGCGCGATCGCGTACGACGTCGCCCCGGTGCTCGACGCCCGGCCGGTTCCCCTGACCGAAGCGCTGGGTCGACCGCTGGCACAGGATGTGACCGCGCGAGGCGACCTGCCGCACTACGCGTCCTCGGCCATGGACGGCTGGGCCGTCGCCGGTGACGGCCCGTGGCGAATATGCCCGTCGCGGCATGCCTCTGAACCCCGGGAGATCCACCGACCGGGACCGGCCCTGCACCCGGGACACGCCGCGCCGATCGTGACCGGCGGAGCGGTGCCCGACGGCGCCACGGCCGTGCTGCGCAGCGAACACGGCCGGCTGCAGCCCGAGTCCGACGGCGCTGCCCTGCTGGTCGACGTCGGCCCGGCGCCCGTGCCCCCGAGGGCCCACATCCGGCCCGCCGGAGAGGAAGCGCGGGCCGGTGAGGTGCTGATCCCGGCCGGCGAGGTGCTGACGCCGGCTCAGCTCGCCGTGGCCGCCGTCGCCGGCGACGACACCCTGACCGTCCGGCCATATCCGACCGTGACGGCCCTGCTCACCGGGGACGAGGTCGTCACCGCCGGCATCCCGGGCCCGGGTCAGGTCCGCGACGCCTTCGGCCCCCAGCTGCCGGCCGTGATCCAGTTGCTCGGCGGGCGCACCACAGCCGTGCACCGGCTGGCCGACGACCGGGCCGCCGTCACGCGCGCCCTGACCGAGGCGACTGCCGACGTCGTGGTCACGACCGGCGGCACCGGGCGCTCGACCGCCGACCACGTCCGCGCGGGCCTGATCGACCTGGGCGCCGAACTATTCATCGACGGCATCGACGTACGGCCCGGCCACCCCGCCGTGCTCGCCCGACTGCCCGGTGGGCCGCTCGTCGTCGCCCTGCCCGGCAATCCGCTGGCGGCCATGCTCACCCTGCTCACCCTCGCCGCGCCGGTGCTCGCCGGGCTGCTCGGCCGGTCCCGCCCCGGTACGGTGCTCGCCCGCAGCACCATCGACGTCCCGCCCGGCCGCACCAACCGGCTCGTCCCGGCCCGGCGCGAGTCCGGCAGTGACGGCGTCGTCCCGAGCGGGCACACCGGCGCCGGCATGCTGCGCGGGCTGGCCGACGCCGACGTCGTGCTGGTGGTGCCCGCTCGCGGCCTGATCGCCTGGCGCGAAGCGGAGGCCCTGCCCTTGCCGTGGCGGCGACAGCGGCTCGACGACGAGGTCAACGCCGGCAGCGGCACCGGCGACGATCGACGAGTGAGCACCGACGGCGTTCGCCGGGCCGGCGACGTCCCCCCGGTCGATCGGATCGAGGGGCCATGCCTGTGAGGTCCCGTCCCGCGACCGCGGGAATGACTCCGCTCAGTGCCCGCGGGGTGGCAGCGGGACGATGGCGTGCCGCAGCAGGCAGCCACCCGCGATGATCAACTCCCCGTAGGTGGCCACGGGCTGGCGTCGCTTGTCCGTCGGTGATCCCGGGTTGAACAGGTGGACGGCGCCGTCGGCGTCGTCCAGCGGGATATGGGAGTGCCCGAAGACGACCAGGCCGGCGTCCGGGAAGCGGCGGCGCATCCGCCGGTCACGTCCCTGCCGGGGACCGGCGTCGTGAATCATGGCCACGGTCAACCCGCCGAGGTCCAGCTCGACGGTTTCCGGCACACCTCGCGAATCCCCGCCGTCGGCACCGTCCCAGGCCGCCACGTCGTCGCCGTCGTTGTTGCCCCGCACGACGTGGATCGGAGCGTGCGCTGCCAACTCGTCCAGTACCGCGGTCGTGCAGACGTCACCGGCGTGCAGGATCACGTCCGCGGCGGCCAGCGGGTCCCGCAGCCCCGCGGGCACCCCCTTCCAGAACCGCGGGGCGTGGGTGTCCGAGAGCACCAGCACCCGTAGGGCTCCGGAGCTCACCGGGACCGGTCCACGCTGCCGGTGTGGATCTCGAAGGAACCGCGACGGTGGTCGGCGACCCAGTCCTCCAGCACCCGGCGGACGCTGCGGAACGCGAGGTCCCGCCAGGGGATCTCGTCCAGGCCGACCAGGGCGTTCTCGATCGTCTCCGGCCCGGGCGCGAGGTCGAGATCCAGCAGCCGCGCCCGGTAGAACAGGTGCACCTGGCGCACGTGGACGGCGTCGAGGACGGCGAACAGGCCGTCGAGCTCCACCCGCGCGCCGGCTTCCTCCCGGGTTTCTCGCTCCGCGCCCTCGGCGGCCGTCTCCCCCACTTCGAGGAAGCCCGCGGGCAGCGTCCAGTAGCCCCGCCGGGGCTCGATCGCGCGGCGGCACAGCAGGATCCGGGGTGGCCCGCCGTCGTCGTCGTGCCACACCGGGACGGTCCCGACGACGTTGATCGGGTTCACGTAGTCGATGTAGCCGCAGTGGGGGCACACGGCTCGAGGCCGGTCCTCCATCGGCGGGACGCGTTGTTCGACGGCGTGCCCGCAGCGGCGGCAGAAGGTGATCTCGGGGACGGCCATGCTCCAGCGTCTCACCCGGACCGGGCGCTCGAGCCCGGACGACGGGAACCTACCGGGCGAGTTCCTCCGCGAGCGCCGTGACGAACGCGTCGACGTCGTCCTCGGTGGTGTCCCAGGAGCACATCCACCGCACTTCGCCGGTGGCCTCGTCCCAGTCGTAGAACCGGAAGCGGGCGCGCAGCCGCTCGGTGACGTCGTGGTCGAGCACGGCGAAGACCGCGTTGGCCTGGGTCTGCTGGGTGACCCGCACGCCGTCGAGCGGCTCGACGCCGGCGCGGAGCCGCTGCGCCATGGCGTTGGCGTGCCGGGCGGAGGTCAGCCAGAGGTCACCCTCGTACAGGGCGACGAGCTGCGCGGAGATGTACCGCATCTTCGAGGCGAGCTGCATGTCCATCTTCCGCAGGTACGGCAGCGCGGTGGCCGTCGCCGGGTCGAAGACGACGACGGCCTCCCCGAACATCAGCCCGTTCTTCGTGCCGCCGAAGGAGATGGCGTCCACGCCCGCGTCCCGGGTGAAGGCCCGCAGCCCCTCGCCGAGGGTGGCGGCGGCGTTGGCGAGCCGGGCCCCGTCCAGGTGCAGCTTCATGCCACGCTGGTGCACGTGATCGGCGATGGCGCGGATCTCCTCGACGCTGTAGCAGGTGCCCATCTCGGTGGTCTGGGTGATGGAGACGGCCAGCGGCTGCGCGCGGTGCTCGTTGCCCCAGCCCCAGGCCTGCCGGTCGATCAGTTCGGGGGTCAGCTTGCCGTCCGGCGTGGGAACGGTCAGCAGCTTCAGGCCGCCGACCCGTTCGGGTGCGCCGTTCTCGTCGACGTTGATGTGCGCGGTCTCCGCGCAGATCACCGCGCCCCAGCGCGGCAGCAGTGCCTGCAGGCCGACGACGTTGGCGCCGGTGCCGTTGAAGACGGGGAACGCGGCGGTCCCGCTGCCGAAGTGCCGGCCGAGAACCTCCTGCAGCCGCCCGGTGTACTCGTCCTCGCCGTAGGAGATCTGGTGGCCGGCGTTGGCGGCGGCGACGGCGTCGAGCACCTCGGGGTGGACGCCGGCGTAGTTGTCGGAGGCGAAAGTGCGGGCGTGCCCCGGCGGAAGGGCGCTGCTCGCCGCCTGGTCGCTGGTGGACAACGGCGCGAAGTCGGCCTCGGTCTGCTCACTCGCCTCGGACCCGTGGGCGGCCTGCTGGGATTCGTTCACGTCCCTACTGTGGCCGATGCTCGGGATTTCGGCCAATCGCCCGGCGTCTCGGCGTCAGACCGACTGGACGGACCAGGCGGACCGGCCGGTCAAACCCAAAAGATGGGAAGAGCGTCGGGATGGCGGGCGTGCACAATCGACAGGAACACCACGACGTCGAACAACAGGTGCACGCACAGCACGTAGAGCAGGGACCGGGTCCGCATGAACAGGTAGGCCTGGAGCAGCGCGAACGGAAGGGTGAGCGCCGGGCCCCAGGACTGGTACCCGAGCTCCCACAGGAAGCTGACGAAGACGATCGCCTGAAGCACGTTGGCGTGCCAGAACGAGAAGTGCCGGGACAGCAGTGCGAAGACCGTGCAGATGAAGAACAGCTCGTCCCACCAGCCCATGTAGTTCACGCCGACGAAGAATCGGGCCACCTCGGTCCCGTCCTGCAGTGACGGCCAGTTCAGATAGGCGCCACTGCGGAGGAAGTAGAACGGCAGCACGACCCAGCCGATCGCCGGCACCGCCACCAGGTAGGCGATCATCCGCTTGTTCCAGCGCTCGCCCGACAACCACCGGAACCGGACGGCGTGGTCACCGTAGCCGAAGCGCGACAGCAGGTACGGAACGGCGACCGCCAGGGTGAGCACGGTTCCGAGCAACACCATGTTGGCCCAGCCGACGTCGGCGCACACCGACACGGTGGAGACGATCACCAGTCCCACACTGATCAGCAGCAGATCCGGCAGGAGAACCCGGTCCAGCCAGACACACAGCCCGATGCCGGCTGCCATCGCGAGGTAGCCCACCGGCCGCCATTCGAGGGCGAACAGGAACAGCGCCGACAGGCAGACCAGCAGGGCGGGCAGCAGCGAGACGCTCCACCCCGGCTTCCACGGTTCGCTCGCCCGGACGCCGGACCCCCCGCCCCGGGCGGCCGGGACGGCGGTGACTTCCGGCTTCTCCATGGGCCCATTGTTTCCCCGGGTTGTTTCCCCGGGCCACCCGGTGGCGTACACCGTCGGCCGGGTGACGGCGATCACGGCAGGAATGCCGACCGTCGTCGTCGTCGTTAGCACCCGACGAAACGATGTCGTGCCGAACCGGAGGAACCATGTCCGTCCCCGCTCTCTTCGAACCCCTGACCCTGCGCGGGCTGACCCTGGCCCACCGCGGCTGGGTCTCCCCGATGTGCGAATACTCCTGCGACCCGGCGAGCGCCCCCGGGGTGCCCACCGACTGGCACCTCGTGCACCTGGGCGGATTCGCCGTCGGCGGCGCCGCGCTGATCATGACGGAGGCGACGGCGGTCGATCCGGAGGGACGGATCTCCCCGCAGGACACCGGCATCTGGAACGACGACCAGGCCGCCGCCTGGCGGCGGATCGTCGACTTCGTCCACGCCAACGGCCTCGACGCGAAGATCGGGATCCAGCTCGGCCACGCCGGGCGCAAGGCGTCGACCTACCCGCCGTTCGCAGCCCAGCACGGGTCCGTGCCCGCTGCCGAGCACGGCTGGGAGACCCTGGGCGCGACCGACGCCGCGTTCAACGGCTACGCGGCGCCGGCCGCCATGACCGAGGACCAGATCCACGGCGTCATCAACGACTTCGCGGCCGCCGCCCGGCGCTCGGTCGAGGCCGGCTTCGACACGGTCGAGCTGCACGCCGCCCACGGCTACCTGCTGCACCAGTTCCTCAGCCCGCTGGTCAACGACCGCACCGACGGCTGGGGCGGGGACGACGAGGGCCGCATGCGGCTGCCGCTGGCCGTGATCGACGCCGTCCGCGCCGCGATCCCGGAGTCGATGCCCCTGCTGATGCGGATCTCGGCGACCGACTGGGAGGACATCGAGGCGGACCTGGCGTTCTCGGCCCGGTTCGTCACCGCCGCTCACGAGCACGGCGTCGACCTCGTGGACGTCAGTTCCGCAGGCAACCTGCCGACCCCGAAGGTGCGCGGCGGTGCCGGGTACCAGACGAGCTTCGCGGAGCGGATCCGGCGGGATACCGGGGTGCCGGTCTCCACGGTCGGCATGATCACCGACCCGGTGCAGGCCGAGCACGTGCTGCTCTCCGGGCAGGCGGACGCCGTCTCCCTCGCCCGCGCTGCGCTGGCCGACCCCCGCTGGTGGCTGCGGGCGGCCCACCGGCTCGGCCACGAGATGACCTGGGTCCCGCAGTACCAGCGGGTCAGCCCGGCTCGCGTCTACTGACCCCCGCCACGCACCAGGCAACTGCTTCTCGGGCGTGGTCAGCGCGAGCTGATCCGCTGGAACTTGGCGACGCAGAGCGGGACGAACACGGCCAGCAGGACGACGGCGCCGATCAGCACCGTGGGCACCGGGTGCTGCATCGGCCAGGCGTCCGGCACCGGGGCCGAGCCCAGGTTGCCGAACAACTGCCGCGCCGCCTGGACGAGGGCGGACACCGGGTTCCAGTTGGCGATGAACTCCAGCGGAGCGGGCAGTGTCTGCGACTGGACGAACGCGTTGGAGATGAACGTCAGCGGGAACAGGATCATGAACGACGCGTTGTTGATCGCCTCGGGTGATCGGACGGACATGCCGATCAGTGCCATCACCCAACTGAACGCGTAACCGAACACGAGCAGCAGGGCCACCCCGGCCAGGAACGACCAGATCGACGTCGTGAACCGCCAGCCGACGATGAACCCGGTGAGGATCATGATCACCATCGAGATGGCGTTCAGGACGAGGTCACCGTTGGTCCGTCCGATCAGCACGGCGGCCGGGCTCATCGGCAACGTGCGGAACCGGTCGATGATGCCTTCCTTCAGGTCCTGCGCCATGGCCGAGCCCGAGAACGTCGCGCCGAAGACGATGGTCTGCCCGAAGATGCCGGCCATCAGGTACTGCGTGTAGTCCGTGCCCTGCACCCGGATGGAGCCCCCGTACACCTGGCTGAACAGCAGCACGAACATGATCGGCTGCAGTACCGCGAAAATCAGCATGTCCGGGGTGCGCCGGATCTTGAGCAGATTCCGCCACGTGACGGTCCACCCGTCCGCCAGCAGGGTCTGCAGGCCACCGGTGACGGCCGGGGTCAGTGGGGCCGTCGTCGTCACCGTCGTCATCATCGCTCCGCTCCGGTCCGGTGCCGGGCCCGTTCTCGAGGCTGCTTCCCGTCGGGTTCGCTGCTGTCGGGCCCCGTGCCGTCGGGTTCGCTGCCGTCGGGCCCCGTGCCGCGGGGCCCGGTGCCGTCGGGCGGAACCGGTCCCGCGATTCCCGTGCGGACTCCGGCGTCGGCACCGCCGGACTCGGACCCAGCACCGCCGGACCCGGTGCCGTCCGGCGAAGCACCGTCCACCCCAGCACCGTCCGAGGACGTCCCGTCCGACCCGCGCCGCTTGCGCCGGCCACCCGGCTGCCCGTCGTCCTCCCCGGCCTCGGCCATGTGGCCGGTCAGCCGCAGGAACACGTCGTCGAGCGTGGGCCGGCGGATGCCGGCATCGTGCACCCGGATGCCCGCGGCGTCGAGGTCGGCCAGCACGCGCTGCAGCGCGACGGGCCCGTGCTCGACGGCGACGTCCACCTGCCGACCGGCCGAGTCCAGCCGCGGCTCGCCGCTCCCGTGCCGGACCATGATGTCCCGCACCATCGGCAGGTCCGCCGGGTCGACCAGGGTGGCGGCGACCCGGTGGCCGCCGACCTGCGCCTTCAACTCGTCGGCCGTGCCCTCGGCGATCACCCGGCCGGCGTCGATCACCGAGATCTCGTCGGCCAGCTGGTCGGCCTCCTCCAGGTACTGGGTGGTCAGCAGCACCGTGGTCCCCCCGCCGACCAGGTCGCGGATGACGTCCCACAGGCCGAGCCGGCTGCGGGGGTCCAGACCGGTGGTCGGTTCGTCGAGGAAGAGCACCTGCGGGTTGATCACGAGCGCCCCGGCCAGGTCGATCCGCCGTCGCATGCCGCCGGAGAACCCCTTGACCGGCCGGTCACCCGCCTCGGCCAGGTCGAACATGTCGATGAGCTCCTTCGCCCGGGCCCGGGCCCGTTTCCGGCTCAGGTGGTAGAGCCGGCCGACCATCTCCAGGTTCTCCAGGCCGGTGAGGTTCTCGTCCACCGCGGAGTACTGCCCGGAGACGCCGATGACGCGGCGGATCCGCTGCGCGTGCCGGACGACGTCGACGTCGTTGATGGTCGCGGTACCGTCGTCGGGCTGGATCAGGGTGGTCAGCACCTTGACCACGGTGGTCTTGCCGGCGCCGTTGGGACCGAGCAGGCCACGGACGGTGCCCTGGCGCACGGTCAGATCCACCCCGGTCAGGGCGTGGACGGGACCGGAGCGAGAGGCGTAGGTCTTGGTGATGCCGCGGGTCTCGATGGTGGCCATAGCGTCCTTCGAAGTCAGGCGCCCTTCTTCTTCGACGAACGGGCGGCCGGCTTCTTCGCCGGGGCGGGCTCCTTCGCCGCGCCGCCCCGCTTGCGGTCGATGCTCTTCTTCAGCGCCTCCATCAGGTCGACGACGTCGCCGCCCTCCTCGGGCTCCTCCTCGGCGCTCCTGCCGAACGTCGCGGCGGTGTCGAAGGCGTCGCCCTGCTCGAGCTTCTCGTCGACCAGCTTGCGCAGTTCGACCTGGTAGTCGTCCTCGAACTCCTCGGGATGGAAGTCGCCGCTGAACTGCTCGACCAGCGCGGCGGACATCTTCAACTCCTGCGGCGAGACCTTCGTGCGGCTGGTGACGGCCGGGAAGTCGACGTCACGCACCTCGTCCGCCCACAGCATCGACTGCAGCACCATCACCTTGCCCCGCGTCCGCAGGGCACCGAGCCTGGTCTTCTGCCGCAGCGAGAACTTGACGATGGCCGTCTGCTCGGCGTCCTCCAAGGTCTGGCGCAGCAGCAGATAGGACTTCGGGGATCTGCCCACCGGCTCCAGGAAGTACGGCTTCTCCAGCATGATCGGGTCGATCTGGTCGTTGGGCACGAACTGGACGACGTCGATCTCGTTGTGCTCGGCGGCCGGCAGGGACGCCAGGTCCTCGCCGGTGATCAGCACCGTGCGCTCCCCGTCGTCGTAGGCCTTGTCGATGTGCTGGTACTCGACCTTCTCCCCGCACACCTCGCAGTGCCGCTCGTACCGGATCCGGCCGCCGTCGGCGTCGTGCACCTGGTGGAACTTGATGTCGTGGTCCTCGGTGGCACCGTAGAGCTTGACCGGCACGTTCACCAGTCCGAACGTGATCGCGCCGTTCCAGATCGGTCTCATGCGCATCATTGAAACACCGCACGTGCGGCGCCGTACAGGATCGGCAGTCCTCGGCGGACGGGCGCACCGGTCGGCAGGGCGCCGTGACACGCGGACATGGGCAGACGGAGGGCACGATGGCGGCAGGGCAGCAGACGGTCGACGTCGGCGGGCGGCGGCTGCGGGTGAGCAACCTCGGGAAGGTGCTCTACCCCGCGACGGGCACCACGAAGGCCGAGGTGCTGCACTACTACGCCCAGGTGGCGCACGTGCTGATCCCGCAGGCCGCGTGGCGTCCGGTGACCCGGAAACGCTGGGTGAACGGCGTCGGCACCGCGGACCGGCCCGGCCAGGTGTTCTTCCGCAAGGACCTGGAGGACGCCGCTCCGGCCTGGATCCCGCGCGGGAAGATCGAGCACCGCACCAGCGCGAACGTCTACCCGCTGGCCAACGAGCCGGCCGTGCTCGCCTGGTTCGGCCAGCTCGCGGCCCTGGAGATCCACACCCCGCAGTGGCGATTCGACCCCAGCTACCGGCCCCGGAACCCGGACCGCCTGGTGCTCGACCTCGATCCGGGCCCGGGCGCCGGCCTGCCCGAGTGCGCGGAGGTCGCCCGGCTGTGCCGGCAGATCCTCGACGCGATGGGCCTGGACGCCGTGCCGGTGACGTCCGGGTCGAAGGGCATCCACCTGTACGCCCAGCTCGACGCGAGCTCGACGTCGGAGCAGGTCAGCCAGGTCGCCCACGAGCTCGCCCGGGCGCTGGAGGCGGACCACCCGGACCTGGTGGTCAGCGACATGAAGAAGACCCTCCGGGCCGGGAAGGTGCTCGTCGACTGGAGTCAGAACAACGCGAACAAGACGACGATCTGCCCCTACTCCCTCCGCGGGCGTGAGCACCCGACGGTCGCGGCACCCCGGACCTGGGCGGAGCTGGAGGACCCGGACCTGGCGCACCTGAGCCTCGACGAGGTCCTGGAGCGGGTGGCCGCCGGGATGGATCCCATCGCCGCGCAGGGTTGGGTCGGCTCCCTCACCACGGCGCACGCGCCCACCGACGCCGCGGCGCGGCACGACACCGGCGCGGGCGTGGGCGACGACGGCGGGTCCGGCGACGACGGCACGGGCGACGACGGCACGGGCGACGACAGCGCGGGCGACGACCTGCTGGCCACCTACCGGGCCAAACGGGACGCCGGGAAGACTCCCGAACCGGTGCCGCAGACGGCGGCCCGGGGCCGGCACGAGCAGCCCTCCGCCGACTCCGACGCGGCGAACCCGCCGACCTTCGTCATCCAGGAGCACCACGCCCGCCGGCTGCACTGGGACTTCCGGCTCGAACACGCCGGCGTCCTGGTCTCCTGGGCGGTGCCCAAGGGGCCGCCGCTGAGCACCAAGCAGAACCGGCTGGCCGTGCGGACCGAGGACCACCCGCTGGAGTACGGCACCTTCGCCGGGACCATCCCGAAGGGCGAGTACGGCGGTGGCGAGGTGACCATCTGGGACCACGGCACCTACGAACTGGAGAAGTGGCGGGACGGCCAGGAGGTGATCGCCACCGTCACCGGCCAGTCCGAGGGCGGCCTCGGCGGGGTGCCGCGCCGGTTCGCGTTCATCCGCGCCACCGGCATGGGCGGGGACGCGAAGAACTGGTTGCTGCACTTGATGAAGGATCAGCCCGGCGACGACGACGCAGGTCGTCGTGACGGTCACGCGACCGGGACGTCGGCGAAACCCGAGCACCAGGACGCCGCGGCCGAGAAGGAGGACGAGACGAACAGCGACCACGCTGCCGAGAGTCCCCGGGGGCCCGGCGCCCGGGACGCCGGGACGCCCCCCGCTCCGTCGGCCGCCGTCGACGGCATCGCCCCGATGCTGGCGACCGCCGGTGCGGTCGAGGACCTGCGCGGGGCGGACTGGGCGTTCGAGATGAAGTGGGACGGCGTGCGGGTGATCGCCACGGTGACGACCGACGGCGTGACCCTGGCCGCCCGCCACGGCGCGGACATCACCACGACCTACCCCGAACTGGTCGAGCTGGCCGACCGCCTGGACCCGGACGTGCTGGCCGCCGGTCCGGTGGTCCTCGACGGGGAGGTCGTGGCCCTTGCCGGTGGCCGACCGGACTTCGGCCGCCTGCAGAACCGGATGGGACTGACCCGGCCCCGGGACGTGGCCGCCGCGATGCGCCGCACGCCCGTGCACGTGATGCTCTTCGACGTGTTGCACCTGGGCGGGCGGAGCCTGCTGCGCGCCCCGTACCGGCAGCGGCGTGAACTGTTGGCCGGACTCGTGCGCGAGGGCGGGCACGTGCACGTGCCGGAGGCGTTCGACGGATCGGTCGACGAGGCGGTCGCCGCCAGCCAGGACCTGCGGCTGGAGGGCGTCGTCGCCAAGAAGACCGCCAGCGTCTACCAGCCCGGCCAACGCGCCCGCACGTGGATCAAGCTGAAGAACCAGGCGACCCAGGAAGTGGTCGTGATCGGCTGGCGCCACGGCCGAGGGGGACGGACCGGGGGCATAGGGTCCCTGCTCGTCGCGGTGCCCGACGACGACGGCGTCCTGCACTACGCGGGCCGGGTCGGCACCGGGTTCACGGACGAGATGCTGAGCCGGATGTCCGGCGATTTCGCCGGCGCGGAGCGGAAGACGCCCGCCGCCGCGGACGTGCCCGCGGCCGACGGGAAGGACGTGACCTGGCTCCGGGCGGACCGGGTGGGTGAGGTCGGCTACGGCGAACTGACCCGCGAACGTCGGCTGCGCCACCCCGTGTGGCGGGGCTGGCGGCCGGACAAGGACCCGGCAGAGGTGCGTTGGGAGGCACGGTGACGTTCGTGACCCCGCCGAAAGTGCGGATGACGCACCCATTCCGCCCTCATGACCGCAATACCCGCACACTCGGCGAGGTGCGTGGGAGCAGGGGCGGCGACGTGCGTGGGAGCAGGTGCGGCGACGTGCGTGGGAGCAGGTGCGGCGACGTGCCCCTCCAGGACACTCTCACCGCAACAGCGGCAGCCAATCGAGCGCGACGACGGCGCCGAGTACCCCACCCGCGATCACCTGTGCCCGGGTGTGCACCCGGAGCCGCACCCGGGACCACGCGACCACGACCGGCACGGCGAGCATCGCCCACCAGGGCCCACCGAGCCAGCCGGTGAGCGTGACGGCCACCGACGCGGCGACCGCGGTGTGCGCGGAGATCTTCCACCACAGGGTGATGACCAGGACGAGCACCAGGCCGGTACCGACGCCGCCCATCACGGCGAACAGGGTGCGCGGCGCGTGCAGCAGCACCAGCAACACCATGCCGAGGCCGCCGGAGACCAGCGTGCCCGCGTACACGGGCGTGCGCTCGGACCGCTCGGGGACGTAGTGCCCGCTGATCCTGCCCCGCCGAGCGAGGACGACGAGCACCGTCATCGGGACAGCGACGGTGAACGCGACCGCCACGACGGCGGCCAGCACGGTCCGCACGCCCACCCCCGGCGCGAGGGCGGCGATCACCATCAACAGCGAGGCGAGGACGGGCGGACCGAGCACCTCCGCCACCACCCGGGCGAGCCGGTCCGCGGCCGTCCGCGGCGGGTCCCCCTCCGGCGACCGGGCAGCCGGGCGTCCGGCCGGTGACTCCGGCGTGTCCGGCACCGTCAATCCGCCGGGCTGGCGTCGTCGGGCGGGTGCGGGGAACTGGAGATGAACGCGTTGACCCAGCGGGCCCGCGGGTCGGCGTCGATCAGCAGCGCCTTGAGCAGCAGCGTGGCCGGCAGGGCGACCAGGGCACCGATCCAGCCGAGGATCCAGTACCAGAACATCAGCGACAGGAACGACATCGCCGGGGTGATGCCGACCGACTCACCGGTGAACTTCGGCTGGATGATCGACTGGATGACGAAGTTGAGCAGGCTGTAGGCGATGACGACGGCGAGTGCGGACCCCCAGCCGCCGGAAAGCAGCGCGAGCAGCGCCGGCGGCACCAGCCCGATCACGAAGCCGACGTTGGGAATGTAGTTCGTCAGGAAGGCGAGCACGCCCCACGCCCAGATCAGCGGCACGCCGATCACCGCCAGGGCCACCACGTCCAGCACCGCGACGATCAGGCCGAACACCGTGGTGACCAGCCAGTAGCGGCGGACCCCGACGGCGAAGGACCGCAGCGCCGTGGTGATGTGGGGTCGGCTGCCGGCGACCATCCCCAACCGCGCCGGCAGGGACATCGAGTCCAGGGTGAGGAAGAAGACGGCGAGGATCAGGGTGGCGACCGCACCGGTGACGGCCGTGACGTTGGAGAGCACCGGCGTCAGCAGCCCCATCACGCTGCCGGCGCTGACCCCGTTCAGCCCCTGCTGGATCACCGCGCTGCTGATCCCGAGGCCGTCGAGCCAGGCCTGGGCCTGCCGCCACACGGCCACGAACTCGGCGTTGTGAGCCGGCAGTTCGACGACGAGCTGGCTGACGGCCCAGCCGGCGAGCAGGAAGAAGCCCAGGATGATGCCGACGACGATGACGAGGGAGACGGTCGCCGCCACCATTCGGTGTACGCGATGCTCGAGCCAGCGCTGCAGCGGGTAGAGGACGATCAGCAGGTTCAGGCCGAGGAACACCGGCGCGACGACGTCCTGCGCCGCCTGCACGAACAGCAGAAAAACCGCGAGCCCGGCCAGACCGAGGACGACGGCCAGGTAGCGCGGTGTGCGTCGGTGCCGGCCGGCTCCGCGGTCCGGGTGGCGAACCACCGCGTCGGGGTGCTGGGCGCGGTCGTTCACGCGTCGTCCTGCAGCGGCTGGATCAACGTCGGGTCCTCCGGATCGACGGCACGGCTGTTGTTGACCTTCCGGTTCACCGCGTAGTGCGTCATGGTCGCGGCGACCCGGGAGGACGTCTCCTCGAGCAGGTGGACCAGGTCCGTGGCGTGGGTCCCCTCGACGGGCTCCGGGTCGAGCCAGCGCTGCCAGGTCTCCGGGCCGAGGAACACCGGCATCCGGTCGTGCACCTCACCGGACGCGTCCCGCGCCTGACGGGTGATGATGGCGAAGCTGATCGCCCAGCCGTCACCCTCCTTCCGGGCCGCGCCCACCGCCGCCGCCGCGAGCAGCCCGGAGGCGCCGTCCGGGCCGTGCAGGTAGTAGGGCTGCTTGCCGTCGTCCTGCTGCTGCCACTCGAAGTAACCGCTCATCGGGACGATGGCTCGCGCGCCGGCGAAGGCCCGTTTGAACAAGCCGTTCGTGGCCACCGTCTCCAACCGGGCGTTGATCGGGGCTCGCCCGCCGGGCTTCCCCCAGCCGGGAGTGAACCCCCAACTGGCGGGCTCGAGCTCCCGCTTCACCGCGCCGTCCCGGCCCCGGTGCTCCCGCACCAGCGGGGCGACCATGGTGGGCGCCATGCTGAAAGTGGGTCGCCAGTCCTGGGCCCGGCCCCCGTCGGCGACGAAGGCCTGAATCAGGTCGTCGACGTCCTTGTCCATCGCGAAGCGTCCGCACATGCCCCCATTGTGCCGCCCGCAGGGGTCCGCCGGAGGTTAACGGGCTGCCGGCTGCCGATCGGCCTGCTGCCCGCTCGACTGCTCGCCCTTCCGCTGCGGGGAGACGAGCTGGAACCGCTCGCCGTCCGGACCGGTCGCGCTGAGGATCCGGCCGAAGTCGAAGTCGGAGGGCTGGTCGGTGACGGTGCCGCCGGCGTCGGCGATCCGCTCCACGGCGTCGTCGACGTCGGCCACACTGAAGCAGACGTTCCACGCCGACCCGGACGGGCCGGCGCCCTCCCCGATACCGCCGGCGGGGCGTTCTCCGCCGGCGACGGAGAACATCGCGTACTTCATGCCGGCCATGTCCAGGTCCTCGTAGGTGAACCCGAAGACGGTCGCGTAGAAGCGCCGTGCGGCGTCGTAGTCGGTGCTCATCACGTCGTCCCACACGATGGTCCCGGGCTCGTCGACCGCGTTGAAACCGGTGTGCTCGCCGGACTGCCAGGCGCCGAAGGACGCGCCGGTCGGGTCGACGAACACGGCCATGGACCCCATGGCGGCGATCTGCATGGGCGGCGCGATCACCTGCCCCCCGTTCGCGCGGACGAGCTCCGCCGTGGCGTCGATGTCGTCGGTGGCCAGGTACGTGGTCCAGACCGTCGGGGCACCCTCCATCCCCTCCATCTGGGGGCTCAGGCCGGCGATCACGCGCCCGTCGACGGTGGCGTTGCAGTATCCGCCGAACTCGGCGACGGGCTCGGTGTAGTCCCAGCCGAGGACGGCGCGGTAGAACGCCTGCGTCCGAGCCAGGTCGGGGACCATCATGTCCACCCAGCACGGCGTTCCGGCGGGCCACGGATCAGGATGTGCGCTCATGAGTCAGCCTTTCCACGATGGTGTCGGGAGGAATCGTCAGCGCCCGACGCGGATAATGTGAACACTGTCCACTAGTGATGCCGCTCACTCTACGGGCGCACGTCGACGGCGACAAGAGGCGTACGTGCCTTCTTCCCCTGTGCGGCCGGCCGTCGGTAGATTCACCAGAACGACAGTGTGCTGATGATGGAGGCGGCGATGTTCCACCGGAACGAGGCGGACGGGGTGCATCGCGTCGAGCACGCCCGGGTCAACTGCTATCTGGTCGAGGACGGTCCCCGGCTGCTGCTCATCGACGCGGGGCTGCCGGCGATGTGGCCGATGGTGCGGGCCGCGTTGGGCGAGCTGGGCCGCTCGCCGCGCGACATCAAAGCGCTCGCCATCACCCACGGTCACTTCGACCACATCGGCTTCGCGCTCCGCCTGCAGCAGGATCTGGACGTACCGGTCCTGCTCGATCCGGCGGACGCCTGGATCGCCGCTCACCCCTACCGGTACCGGCACGAGCGGGCGCGCCTGTTCTATCCGTTCCGGTATCCGCGCAGCGTTCCGGTGCTCACCCGGATGGCGCTGGCCGGCGCCGTTGCGGTCCGGGGCATCGACAACGTCCGGCCGCTCGACGCGGCCACCGCCGCCGCATTGCCCGGACGGCCCGTGCCGGTGCCGACTCCCGGCCACACCGACGGACACGTCGCACTGCTATTGCCCGATCGGGGCACCGTGGTCACCGGTGACGCCCTCGTCACCCTGGACCCCTACACGGGAATCGCGGGGCCGCAGATCGTCTCCGCCGCCGCGACCGCGGACACCCGTCAGGCCCTCGCGTCGCTGGACGCCATCGCCGCGCTGGACGCCGACGTCGCCCTGCCCGGGCACGGCGACCCGTGGCGCGGCCGGGTCGCCGACGCCGTGGCCGAGGCGAAGCGCCAGCGCGTCACCTGATCGGCTGCGGTTCCGGAGCCGGCTGTGGACCATGACGAACGATGCTCCTATGGATGTCAAGCCGCTTTCGCGAGGTCGGCGGTTGAAGTCGGGACGTGGGTGTCTCGGGTCCTGAGGTCGTTGATGAGGGCCCGGTAGATCTCGCGGGCGATGTGGCGTTTGAGGCAGCGCATGATGTCCTTCTTCGAGA
>NZ_MRDE01000045.1 GCF_001968835.1 Tersicoccus phoenicis | reverse complement strand
GGGAGTGTGTGAGAGAGTTGCATCTACGAGATGCCCTTCTTGAATGGGTGATACGTGCCTTAGATAAGTCGTATCTTCCCAGGTCAGAAGGGCATTCTCATGCTCCCACACCGACCCCGCAACACCAATTGGTCGGTGGATCGAGGCTAAGGAACCGCCCGTGATAACCGCCGAAGCAGGAGCAACACCCCGCCGTCGCACCCATGACGCGCTCCTGAAGGACATCGAAGCGGACCTCCGCTCTGGCAAGATCAAAGTGGGCGACCGCCTCCCGGGCGAACGAACACTCGCCGAAAACTACGGCATCTCCCGGGCCTCCGTACGCGAAGCCATCCGCGTCCTGGACGCCATGGGAATACTCCGCAGCTCCGTCGGATCCGGACCCACCTCAGGAGCCATCGTCGTCTCCGACCCCTCGGTCGGCCTGTCCTCGGCCCTGCGGCTCCACGTGGCCAGCAGCACGCTTCCGGTCGCAGACATCGTAGAGACCCGCATCCTGCTCGAAACGTGGACAGCCCGGGCCGGCGCGAATCGTACAGGAGGCGACGAGGACCTGGAACAGGCATCCCAGATCCTGCACGCCATGGACGATCCAGACATCGACCGGGCCGCGTTCCACGAACTCGACGCCCGCTTCCACGTGGCGCTGAGCTCGCTCGCCGGGAACGCTGTGGTCGCCACCATGATGGAATCCCTGTCCGGATCCATCGTCGGCTACGTCAAAGGCGCGATGGACGCCATGGAAACGTGGCCGGACGTCATCGCCACGCTACGGACCCAACACCACCACATCTTCGACGCCGTCCAAGCACACGACGGAGAACTCGCAGCCCGCCTCCTGCAAGAACACATCGAATGGTTCCACCAGAAGGCACAGGAAGCGACCGCACCCCGGACGACTCTGAGGCCCTGATCCTCCCGGCGTTCTGACATGACGCGGGGGCAGGGCTGCCACAAAGCGCCCGCCGTCATCCCGCGTTTGACCTGTACAGTTCCAACCCAACCGACTCCGGGTGCAGACGACTTCTGACATTCTGTGCAGACGACTTCTGAAACTGACACATCCGCGGGCTGGTCGAGACGGCGTGTCTTGTAGCGGAACTCAGTCCCGGAATCTACGTTCCGCTACTACCCCCGCTGGTCGAGTTTCGCTACGTTCTTCCCATGGGTCACCTCCTCGGGTACGCGCGCGTGTCCACCACCGACCAGGACGCGTCGTTGCAGATCGACGCACTGAACGCCGCCGGCTGCTACCGCGTGTTCGTCGACACCATGTCCGGATCGCTGCAACACCGACCCGAGCTCGACAAGCTCCTCGACCAGCTCCGCCCCGGCGACACCGTCGTCGTCTGGCGCCTCGACCGACTCGGCCGATCCATCCGGCACCTCATCGATCAGCTGCACGCCCTCGCCGAACGCGGGATCGGATTCCGGTCACTGCAGGAGACCATCGACACCACCTCACCCGGCGGCCGGCTTGTGTTCCACGTCTTCGCCGCACTGGCGGAGTTCGAACGGGACCTCATCAAGGAACGCACCAACGCCGGCCTCGCCGCCGCCAGGGCGCGCGGCCGAACCGGCGGCCGACCGTCCCGCCTCTCCGCGGACCAGGTGCGGACCGCGCGCCGGCTGTATGAGCAGCAGGACATGACCGTCGCGCAGATCGGCGACGTTCTCGGGGTCAGCCGCACCACGATCTACCGGGCCCTCGCCCGCCACACCGAACGGGTCGCAGCGCGCCGGCCGAAGCCCGCACCAACGATGTAGCTCGGTCATGGACGCGAGCGAGCGGTGGCGGATCCTTCGACTGCACGTCGACGACGCCATCCCGCTCGCCGCCCTCGCCCGCAGTACAGGCATCACCGAGCGCACCCTGCA
>NZ_MRDE01000044.1 GCF_001968835.1 Tersicoccus phoenicis | reverse complement strand
AGAAAATGTGATTTCGTTTTCATGTTGAATATAGGGCAGACGCACTTCTGTGATGTCCAAAATACGTAAGGCGCGTTTTTCTACTTTTCCCAAGGACAGGCTCTGCTGCTTAAATAACTCATGTTTCCTATTCAGAGTGCTGAACTGATCCTGCATCTGCAGCAATTTACGGTTCTGATTACTTTCCCGAGAACCGCTGGAACGCTCAGCACTATGCTTTAAGGTATTCAGGATAACTTTAGCCTGGCTACCTGAACGAGCAATCTGTTTACCTTGACTAGCACGTTGTTGAGCTTTTTCCCGATTATTTTGCATGGTCTGCCGCATGAGCTTGATCTCTGAATTAGCATGCTCGATGTGGCGATCCAAACTATTTAGCTCACTTGCGCGCTGTTTCGCGTAGACCTCATAGGCACCGCCGTAATGATGTAGACCGAGAGTATTCAGCTCCAAGATATCATCTACATTGCCCAAAATATCACGATCATGACTAATGATAAGTATACCGCCATTGAAGTGCATCATCTGTTCGATTAACCAATTCTTTCCTTGTTCG
>NZ_MRDE01000043.1 GCF_001968835.1 Tersicoccus phoenicis | reverse complement strand
GGTTGATCCAGTTCGTGGCGGTGTCGAACAGGACCGGGTGCCCGGCCTGGGCGGCTTTGATGCCCAGGCCGATGGCGAGGTGGGTCTTGCCGACTCCGGGCGGGCCGAGCAGGACCACGTTCTCCGCGCGGGCGATGAACGCGGTGGAGGCCAGATGCGCGAGGACGTCGCGGCGCAGCGCTGGCTGGTGATCATGGTTGAAGTCCTCGAGTGTCTTCACGGCTGGGAAGTGGGCTCCGGCCATACGCAAGGTGGTGCCGGAGGCTTCGCGGTCGGCGACTTGGCGTTGCAGGACCGCGGCGAGGTAGGCCTCGTGGGTCCACCCCTCGCTACGCGCCGTGTCGC
>NZ_MRDE01000042.1 GCF_001968835.1 Tersicoccus phoenicis | reverse complement strand
CTGGGACGGTCAGCTCGAGGAGTCACCACCCCACCATCATCGGTGCCGGCATCAGCTACGGTCATCGTCATCTCGGATCTCGTTCCAATCTCGCCCCATACAATGGGAAGCACATCAACCCTGTTGTCTCACACCATCCTGACGCACAGGGTGCGAACGTTGATCCAAGGAGCGATCGCACCCGTTGACCTCGCTCAGGCGGCTATCGGCCCTGGTATTTCAGTGTTTTCTCGCTACTCGCGTGTCCGGGAAGCCGATGGCTCGGACATGAGGGTGAAGGATGCGCTCCTGCTTATCAACTCAACGTTGGACGAGGTGATTGGTGAGCAGGAGTCGGACTTCGACCCGGACACGCGCTTTGGGGTCAAGTGGTATCGGCAGTACGGATGGGGTCAGGAGAACTCCGGCATCGCGGACCAACTTGCACGCTCCTCTGACACCTCGATCAGCGAACTGGAGCGCGGCGGCATCTTCGAAGCGAAGGGCGGCAAGGCTCGCCTGCTAGCGCCTGGTCTACTCGAAGGAGTCTGGGACCCAGGGGCCGACATGCGTGTCAGTGTGTGGGAGGCCACGGTTCGCCTAGCGGCCGTGATGGCCAAGGATGGTGCCGACAAGGTGGCGGAGCTGCTGCCGTCGGTACAGACGCGCCTAAACCTGGATGCGGTGAAGGAGCTGGGCTTCCTGCTGTTCCATGAGGCTGAGAAGAAGAAGGACACGAAGGACGCCATCCTCTTCAACGGCCTGGTGAGTGCCTGGGGTGACGTGAACGAGCAGGCGCACAAGTACGCCTCGACCCCGCGCTCGTCACAGCAGGTGTTCGACTTCGACGAGGACGAGGATTAGGTCATGTCGGGCAGTCGAGATCGAGCCCAGAGCGGTGACGCATCGGCGCGCCGCTCTGGCGCTGACCTGACTCCGTTCCGTGCTTTCGCGGAGTCGGTCAGCGCCGAGGGCGGCGAACTTGTAGAGCAAGTGTCGGCTCTGATCGACCAGGCGCAGGCGTTCGCGGCCACGCAGGTGAACGCGACCTTGACGCTGCGGAACTGGTACATCGGTCGCTTGATCGATGTGGCCGTGCTGCGCGAGGGGCGGGCTGGGCACGATCAGGAACTTGTTGCGTCGCTGGCGCAACAACTGACCTCACGGTACGGCCGAGGCTACGACCGGACGAACCTGTACCGGATGGTGCGGTTCTCCCAGCAGTTCACCGAGCCCGAACTTGTTGCGTCGCTGGCGCAACAAGTCAGCTGGACCCACTTCCGCGAGCTGTTTCCGCTCGCAACCGACGACGCACGAGCCTTCTACGTGAAGGAGATCATCGACCGTCACCTCAGCGTTCGTGAGCTGCGGCACGCCATCTCCCGCAAGGCGTTCGAGCGTCGTGAGATCGCCGACTCCCAGATTCCCGAGGGCTCGGCGATCCCGCTGGATGCTTTCCGTGACCCGGTGCTGCTGGACATGCTGGGGCTGGCCGACACTTTCTTGGAGCGCGACCTCGAAGCGGCTCTGCGCCACGACATGGAGGCGTTCCTGCTGGAGGTCGGTCGAGGATGGGCGTTCGTCGAACGCCAGAAGCGCATGATCTTCGATGGAGACGACTACTACCTCGACCTGCTGTTTTACTCCCGCCCGCTGCGTCGGTTGATCGCGGTGGAGTTGAAGGTCGGGAAGTTCAAGCCGAGCTATCAGGGCCAGATGAACTTCTACCTGAAGTGGCTGGACCGGCACGAACGCCAGCCCGACGAGAACCCGCCCATCGGCCTCATCCTGTGCACCGAGGCGAGCCGTGACCAGATCGAGCTGCTCGAACTACACAAGGACGGCATCGTCGTCGCGGAGTACTGGACGACCCTCCCGCCGAAGGCTCAGCTCCAGGCCCGTATCCAGGCGGTTTACCGGGAGGCGCAGGAGCGGATCGCCCGGAGGCAGCTCACCGCAGCGGCGGAAGAAGACACTGATGAGTAGGGATTGGCCGGCGCTGAACGCGGCCTCGTCGGCAACAAGTAGTGGGTTCTAGGAGACAACGATGGCGATGAACAACCGAGATCGAGTGGGCAAGGCGTTCGACCTGCTCTCCGAGGGGCTTCTGGACGTGGTCGATGAGGTCATGACGCGGGCCCACAAGACCGCTGACTGGCCAGCCGCGTGGGCGAAGGAGGATGCCCAGCGCCGGGGCGGGCCGCTGCGCACGCTGACCAAGCACGACGTGCAGGTGCAGCTCCGCGCGATCACCGAGCAGGGCTACCACTTCAAGGACGTGCTCTCCCGCGCCCAGCAGGGCTTCGCGTCCGAGCTGCGCGAGACCCGGAACCTGTGGGCACACAACGAGCCCTTCTCCTCCGACGACGCATCGCGTGCGCTCGACACGATTGAGCGGTTGCTGCACGCGGTCGGCGCGATCGATTCCGCCGAGGACGTGCGGAAGCTGCGCGTCGATCTACAGCGCACGGTGTTCGAGGATCAGACCCGCAAAAAGGTGAAGCGTACGAAGGTGTCGCTCGAACCTGGCTCCGGTCTGCGCCCGTGGCGTGAGGTGATCCGTCCCCACGATGACGTGGCGCGCGGCGCGTTCACCGCCTCGGAGTTCGCGGCCGACCTTCACCTGGTTCACACGGGTCAGGCGACGAGCCCTGAGTATGGCGATCCGGTCGAGTTCTTCACACGCACCTACCTCACCGAGGGTTTGCGCGACCTGCTGTCGCGGGCGCTGCGGCGCCTGAACGGCGAGGCGGGCGCGAGTCCGGTGGTGAACCTTCAGACCAACTTCGGCGGCGGTAAAACCCACTCGATGCTGGCGCTGTACCACCTGTTCAGCGGCACTCCGGTTAAGGATTTCCCGCAGGAGCTTCAGGAACTCATCGCCGCGAACGGCAACCCCGAACTCGGCGCGCTCGATGTCCGACGGGTCGCGCTCGTCGGCACCTACCTGAAGGCCGGCTCGCCGATCATCAAGGACGACGGTACTGAGGTTCGCACGCTCTGGGGTGAACTCGCCTGGCAGCTCGGCGGGCGTGAAGCCTACGACCTGATCGCCGAGGACGATCGCGCCGGCACCAACCCCGGTGAAGCGCTGCGCACTCTGATCGTGCGCTACTCGCCCTCGCTGATCCTGATCGACGAGTGGGTGGCGTACGCTCGCCAGCTCGTCACCGACAAGGAACTCCCGTCTGGCTCGTTCGAGACGCAGTTCACCTTCGCACAGTCGCTGACCGAGATCGTCCGCTCCGTACCGGGCGTGATGCTCGTGGTCTCGATCCCGGCCTCCGACACCGGCGCCGACGGACGTGGCAGCGACATCGAGATCGGTGGCGCGAACGGGCAGCTCGCACTCGAACGCCTCCAGAACGTGATCCGCCGCGTCGCGGACCAGTGGCGCCCGTCGAGCAAGGACGAGTCGTTCGAGATCGTCCGCCGCCGGCTGTTCCAGGCACCGAACGCCGAGGGCCTCACCACGGTGTCCGCCGTGGCGCGCAGTTTCGCGAACCTGTACCGCAACAACACCGCGCTATTCCCCCGCGACGCAGCGTCGCCGAATGACGACTACGAGAAGCGCATCCGCGCCTCCTACCCACTGCACCCCGAGCTGCTGGATCGCCTGTACGAGGACTGGTCGACGCTGGAGCGGTTCCAGCGCACCCGCGGCGTACTGAAGCTTGTCTCGTCGATCGTGCATGAGCTGTGGGCATCCAACGACGCCTCGCCGCTGATGCTGCCCGGCAACGTGCCGCTGGATGCGACGACCGTGAACACGGACCTGACGCAGTACCTCGAAGACCAGTGGAAGCCGATCATCGACTCCGACATCGACGGTCCCGGATCGACCGCGCAACAGATCGACCTCGACCGACCCAACCTCGGCCAGCGGTTCGTCACCCAGCGCGTCGCCCGCACGATCTTCATGGGCGCCGCCCCTCGTATCAAGAGCAGCCGCAAGGGGCTCGACAAGCAGTACCTCTGGCTCGGCACCGCGATTCCCGGCGACACACTTGGGAACTTCGGCAGCGCCGTCGAACTGCTCGCACAGCGCTCGACTTACTTCTACGAGGAGCAGGGCCACTACTGGTTCGACACCCAGCCCTCCGTCACGAAGACGGCGAACGACTATGCGGAGCGGCTCCGGGAAGATGTCGAAACGGTCTGGAACGAGATCACCCGCCGCCTTCAAGGAGAAGAGCGCGTGCGCGGCGTATTCGACCGGGTCCACATCGCCCCGTCGTCCTTCGGCGACATCCCCGACCTTGAAGACACGCGCTTGGTGATCGCCCACCCGCGGCACGCCCGTCGCAAGCAGGACGGCGCTGACTCGGCGGCTCATGCGTGGGTCCGCGACGCCATCGAGAACAAGGGCGCGAGCCAGCGCATCCACCGCAACACGCTGATCTTTCTGCTCGCCGACAAGAGCGAACTCGAGAGCCTCGAAGCGGCGACCCGCAGCTACCTCGGTTGGAAGCGAGTCCAGGCAACCAGCGACAGCCTCAACCTGTCCGCGCAACAACGCAAGCAGACCGACGACTGGGTGTCCCGGCTCGATCAGACCGTCTCCGACCGCATCCGCGACACCTTCGTCTGGGCGGTCTACCCCGAGCAGTTCGATCCGACCAAGCCGTTCGAGCTCGTCGCCGACAGAGTGCCCGACTCCGGCGGACGTTCCCTGGCCGAGCGCGTCAGCGCCAAGCTCGGACGTGAGGATCAGCTCGTCACCGAATTCGGGGCAACGATCCTCGGCGCCACCCTGCACTACGAGCTGGGCGCGCTCTGGCGCGACGCGGGTGAGATCACCGTCGGGGAGTTGTGGGGCTACTTTACCCGCTACACCTACCTGCCCCGACTCGTTCGACGCGAAGTGCTCGACAGCGCCATCGAACAGTCACTCTCGGTAGTGCTCGTCGACAACGAACGGTTCGCCATCGCATCAGGCAAGGACGCCGAATCTGGCCGCTACCGCAGCCTGCTCGTGGCACCGAACTCGAACACCCGGATACAGGTCACCGACAGCACACTGCTCATCGAGACCGGGCGCGCCCAGAAGCAGGTTGACGCAGACCGGACCGCGGCCATACGTGAGGCTGCGATGAACGCCGCCACGACTGACGGTGACTCCGCTGCCGTTGGGCCGGTTGACTTCGTGTGGACAGGCAGTTCCTCCGCCGAGGGCGATGAGCCGTCAGAGGCCGAGTCTGCGCTGGAGGTAGTGCTCGCCCGGTTCTTCGGATCGGTGAAGATCGACTCCGACCGCTACGCCCGCGACATCGGCAACGTCACCCGCGAAGTGATCGACCGACTCGCCGGGGCAGGCGCGCGGCTCGACATCACCATCGACATCCAGGCCACCAAGCCGGGGGGCTTCAACGAGTCCGAGGTCCGCACCATCGGCGAGAACGCCCGCGTCCTCAAGTTCGACACTAGCCTCGGCCTTTCATGAGGGTGGGCCCGAGGGAGTGTCTGAACGGGGAAAGGTGCTCCTGAACTGGGAAGATGTTGTTACCACACGACATTTTCGACAGATTCAGGGAGCACCCTTCTGGTGAGCAACTCTACCGGCCTGTACCCATCCGTGCGCGTCGATGGCGCAGGTGCCGGGATCGTGTCCGAGGCTGGGGGGCTCCTGCTGACC
>NZ_MRDE01000041.1 GCF_001968835.1 Tersicoccus phoenicis | reverse complement strand
CCAGTGAGCTATTACGCACTCTTTCAAGGGTGGCTGCTTCTAAGCCAACCTCCTGGTTGTCTAAGCAACTCCACATCCTTTCCCACTTAGCACACGCTTAGGGGCCTTAGTCGGTGGTCTGGGCTGTTTCCCTCTCGACCATGAAGCTTATTCCCCACGGTCTCACTGCTGCGCTCTCACTTACCGGCATTCGGAGTTTGGCTGACGTCAGTAACCTGGTAGGGCCCATTAGCCATCCAGTAGCTCTACCTCCGGCAAGAAACACGCAACGCTGCACCTAAATGCATTTCGGGGAGAACCAGCTATCACGAAGTTTGATTGGCCTTTCACCCCTACCCACAGCTCATCCCCTCCATTTTCAACTGAAGTG
>NZ_MRDE01000040.1 GCF_001968835.1 Tersicoccus phoenicis | reverse complement strand
GCAACATTCACCTGGATCGAGGAGTACTACAACCGGGCACGGCGACACTCCACCCTCGGCTATTTGACACCCGCCGAGTATGAATTAGGATTGAGGGACATCCACGAACTCGCCGCATAATTCTGGTATCCACTTTCCCGGGAACACTCCAGAGAACAGCGAGTGGATCGCGGCGAGCCGGGCGTTGCGGGTACGTGGACTGTTGCCCCGGTCTCGTTCCAGATGGGTGAGGAATCCGGCTATCCGAGTCGCGTCGAGATCCCCGGTATCCAGGGCCGCCGGGGCCCTGCCTGTCTCGTCATGGATGTAGGTGATGAGGAGCTTGAACGTGTCCCGGTAGGCGGCGATCGTGTTGCTGCTGGCATGGCGCTGTGTGACGAGCCGGTCGGTGAAGAACGCCTGCAGCAGCGGCGCGAACGCGGTCATGAGCGCACCTGCGCAGCTGTCGGGCTCGCGGCGGCGAGCCTGGCCGCGGCGTGGCCGAGCAACTCGGGCACCGCGGACAGATACCAGTAGGTGTTGGCCGGGTTGGTGTGCCCGAGGTAGGTCGACAGCCGTGGCAGCAGCCCCGCGACATCGAGCCCGGCGCGATACCAGCCCAGCAGCGTCGAGACTGCCATCGAGTGGCGCAGATCATGGATGCGCGGGAGCGCCCCGCCGGCGGTCAGCCCCGCGGCCTCACGAACGCGCTCGAAGGCATACTGCGTGGTGAAGTACGTCAGCCGTTTGCCGCGGTGGTCGGTGAAGAACGCCGCAGCATCTCCCGGCCCGGCAGCGGCGCGCTGGGCGCGCCAGGCGGCGTAATCGGTGAGCATCGTCGTGGTCGACTCGTGGATCGGGACCAGTCTGGGGTCTCGGGACTTGCCGCGGCTGACCGTGATGATCCCGGCTTCCAGGTCGACCTCGTCCGCATCGAGCGCGAGCAAC
This sequence comes from Tersicoccus phoenicis, assembly GCF_001968835.1. GTDB lineage: Bacteria > Actinomycetota > Actinomycetes > Actinomycetales > Micrococcaceae > Tersicoccus > Tersicoccus phoenicis. Next base: position 3,472 of record NZ_MRDE01000040.1, on the reverse strand, counting down.
TCTCCGACTCTCATGCCCGTCACCGCGAGCAGCCCGAACACGACCGGATAGATGCGAGAGCGCTCGTATCGCTTCAGCCCGGCCGCTGCCTCCAGCAGGCCGATGATCTCCTCATGCGAGTAGATGTATGGCATCGTGCGGCGTGGCTGATGCGAGAATACACCGGCAGCCGGGACCTCATGGGCCGGGTCGAGTGCGTGCAGATAGGCCGCGAACGATCGCACCGCCCTCATCCGCGTCGAAGCCCGCGACGCCCCTGATCCGGCCGCTCCTTCGCGGGGCTGGCCAGCCCAGTCGATCATCACCCCAGTCGTCACGTGCTCGATTCCGGCGGCGTTCAGGTGAGCGCTGAACTGGCCGAGCAGATGCTCGTCCCAGACGAGCGTGAACCCGAGCTGACGGCGCAGCCGCAGGTAGTCAGCGACATGCTCGTCCCACGCGGTCATGACCGCTCACCGCCCGCCCGCGGCCAGGGCTGGGCGAGGCCGCGCAACGCTGGGACGTCGACGCGCGCGTATCCCGCGGTCGTGACCGGGCTCGTGTGCCGCAGCACCTGACCGATCGCGTCGAGCGGCACCGCGGCGGTGACCATCTGCTCGCCGAGCGTGTGCCGCAGCCGGTGCGTGCCGAACCTCGACAAACCTGCTCGGTCGCACGCGCGTTCGACGATGCCGCCGACCGCTTCCCTCGTCAACGGGCGCCGCGGTGCCCGGTCGGCGGCAAACACCTCCCAGAACCCGGCATCTGCGGGGCGCCCGCCACGCAGATAATCCACGATCGCCTCGCCGACCTCGCGCGGCAGCGGGAGCCGCTCGTCACGGTTGCCCTTCCCCCGCACCAGCATCTCCGCGCGACGCCAGTCGATGTCCTCCAGCCGCAGCCGGGCGACCTCGATCGCCCGCAAACCGAGCCGGGACAGCAGCAGGAGCACCGCGTAGTCACGCATCCCCGCCCTCGTGTTCCGGTCGCATCCGGCCAGCAGGCCCGCCACGTCGTCGCGACCGACCCCGACGGGCAGCCTGGACGGCTGCGGGGAACGGATCACGAGCGTCGCCGCCGACAGGTCGTGGCCGGTGATCCCGGTGATGAAGAAGAACCGCAGCAGCGAACGCAGCGTGTATCCGAACGCTTTCACCGATACCGGCTTGCGAGTGGCGCCCTCGTCCAGCAGCGCCCGCGTCACTTCCGCCGCAGTCAGCTCACCCGCCCCTCCCGGCGGGGCATACACCGCGAGGAACCGACGAGCGCGGGCCATGCCCGCCGCGATCGTCGAGGCCTCCAGACGCCGCTCAGCGCGTAGATACTCCTCGAAGCCGACCAGCTCGGCCGGGTCGACTGCCACCGGAACGCTGGCCGCCGCGCGCGGGATCGCTCCCTCACCAGCGAGCCAGTCCAGCACCGGGCCCAACGCCCTCCGCGAGAACAAGCCCGTATGGGTGCGGCCCCGCTCGGCAAGGAATGCCTCGACCTGCTCTGCGGTCAGCGATTCCGGGGGCACGCCTTCCGCGTCGAGCCAACGGCTCAGATGCGCCAGCAGACGCAACCGGTTCATCACCGACTTCCTCGTGAACCCCCGCTGGACAAGCTCGGCCTCGAACTTGCGTGCGACCGCTTCCAATGGGCCACAGATCAACACTCCGCAGCCGTCGATCTCGATCCTGATCATGATCAGCTCCTCGTCCTCTCAACACTGAGAAGACCAGCCGATCAGAACCGCGATTATGCCGACAACCGCTCCTCGGTCCCCGCCTCCCGAGTGATCCCGTCGGCAAACATCGGCATAACCGCGAGCACGGCATAACAGACCAGCATGAGCACGTCCGACACGCCACGGTTCTTGATCTCGGTCAACACCTGCAACCAGTACTTCGCGCCCTCACCACCGTCCCCGGCCCACAGGCCCAGGATGTCGCGGTTCCCGTCGACGGTCACGGCCAAGGCCACGTAGATCGGCCGGTTGGCGACCTGCCCGTCACGGACCTTGACGTGGATCGCGTCGATCAACACCACCGGGTAGACCGGGTCCAGCGGCCGGTTCCGCCACTCGCTCATCCCGTCCAGAACCTTATCCGTGATCGTCGAGATCGTCGTCTTGGACACCTCGGACCCGTAGACATCGGCCAGGTGAGCACTGGTATCACCGTGGGTCAGGCCCCGCGCGGACAACGACAGCACGATGTCCTCGATCGAGCCCAGCCTGCGCTGACGCTTCTTGACCACGGCCGGCTCGAACGTGCCCGCCCGGTCACGCGGGACATCGACCTGGATCGGCCCGGCCTTGGTCAGCACCGTCTTCGCCCGCGCCCCATTACGCGCGTTCTCCCCGGCGGCGCCCTCGCTCCGCTGGTGCTTCTCATAGCCCAGATGCGCCGTCAGCTCACCCTCCAGGGCGGACTCGACCACCAGCTTCGTCAGCTGCGCCAGAAGGCCGCCCTCCCCGTCGACCGCCACGCCCTGCGCCTGCGCGTCCCCGACCAACCGGGCAACCAGCGCCCTGTCCAGCGCCAGCGGTTGCTGCTCGACCTCCGTCGTCACGGGCTCATCAACCTCCATCACGGGCGCCAGCGCGACCGCCTCGACCTTGCTACTCATCGGGTACCTCCTGCATCAGAGTTACACCGTTGAAAGTACAGTCCCGCCGGAAGGCCTTGAGCAGCGCTCTGTGCGGTGCTGGGGCTTTGGCTTCCCGTCGCCGGTTACGGTTGGCGTTTCAGGCTGGCGTATCTGGCCCAGTTCTCGCCGGCTGAAGCGGCGTGCTTGAAGACTGCTTGGTAGCTGTAGCCGAGTGCGTCCGCGACCAGTGGCGCCGGCATCTGGGTGACGAGGTCGTCCAGCGCCCGGTTGCGGGCGCCCGTGAGCTGGATGCCGAGCGAGCGGAGCCGGTCCATGATGGTGTTTGGGTGCAGGTGGTGGCCGGCGCGGGTGCCGGGGAAGAGCCATGGGCTCTCGGCAACGCTGGTGCGAAGGTTGGGCCGGGTCTTGAGGTGGTCCAGGAGCAGTCCGGCGAACGGCGCCGGGACGGGAACGGGGCGGCCGCCGAAGCCGATCGAGGTTTGGCCTGTCGTCGGGTCGATGGTGATCGCGTCGGCGCGGAGCGCAGCGACCCGTACGAGAGGCTGGGCGTAGAGCAGGAGCAGTATCCCGGCAACCCGGTAGGGAAGGGATTCGCTGCTGCCGGTGAGGAGTTCCCGGAGCCAGGCCAGCCGCTGGTCCTGGGCGAGGGTGGGGCGCGTTCGTGCCTTGTAGTGGCCGACGTCGACGCTGACGTTCAGTCTGGTGTTGCGGGCGAAGACGAAGAAGGTCCGTGTCAACGTCGGCCGAATATTGACCCCGTAGCGTCGTTCGAATATTGACCCCCTGCTCGGTTGTTGATGGTCTGGTTTGGTCAGTGCTCGGCGCCGGTGGCGAGGGGCTGTCTGCGGCTGCGGGTTCGGTAGGAGTCGCCGGTCAGGGTGAGGACCTCGGCGTGGTG
>NZ_MRDE01000039.1 GCF_001968835.1 Tersicoccus phoenicis | reverse complement strand
AACCGGCCGGATCGTGTGAGAAGCTTTCACTTACGAGGTGTCCCTCTTGACTGGGTGGATTAGACGTCGCAATCGACATCTTCCCAGCTCAAGGGGGCATTCTCGTTCTCCGCCACGCTCACCCCACCAACCTCACCGGTGGATCAGGGTTGACGCGGAGCGCCTGGCGTTGGCGTTCCCCGATATCGGTGGATTCCGGGACGAATCCGGGCGGATCGTATGGGCGGTGGTCAGGCAGCAGCCGACCACTATTGACGCCAAAGCTCCTGACGTCCGTACGGTCCGGGAAATCTTGGCCTCCACGGGGATCAAGGCCGTGACCGAGTCGAGAATGGTCGACTGGCTGAATTGTCACACCATTTTCGTCTCCTGCTTGAACGCCGCGATCATCCGCGCTGGGGGAGACCCGGTTCGCGCCGCGCGGTCTCCCACGATCCTGAATCGCATGGTCGGTGCGATCCACGACGGATTCCGCGCCTACCGCAAGCGCGGCGGTCGCGTCAGGCCGATGCCGCTGGCCGTGCTCTTCGGTCCGGTACCCGCAGCGTTCGCAGCCCGCTATTGGAAGCGTGAGCTGCAAGGCCCGGTCGCGAAGATCACCCTCGCGCCCCACACTCGTAATAGCGAACATGACGAGGTTCCATTGCTATGTCACGAAGCGAATGCACTTCTCGGCGGCGACGCCCCTGTGCTCAAACGGTGGCTGGCCCCCTTGGTGGATCGGGCAGGACGTGAGGAGTAGGCGAGCCCCCAGCGCCGGTGGTCAGTCTTGACCTGCTCGGCGAGTTCCGTGGGCGCCCGGGGAGCCATCGATATGATGAATGATATTATCAGTCATATGAGAACTGAGGCGCCGCTCCTCGCTCCGGTCTTCCGGTCGGACGGTCAGGCGCGCCTGCTCTCCGCATTGTTGCTCACCGGCGATGAACTCAGCGTCACCGATGTGGCCAAGTCGGCCGCCCTGGCCTACCCGACAGCGCACCGCGAGGTCGCGCGCCTGCTGGACGCAGGCATCCTGAGCGAGCGACAGGTGGGCCGCACGAGGCTCATCCGCGCCAATAACGAGAGCCCGCTGGTGCAGCCCTTGCGCGAGATCCTCAGGATCGTGACCGGCCCGCTCGTGATCCTGGCCGACGAGCTCGCCGGCATCGATGGCATCGAGTCCGCCTTCCTCTATGGCTCCTTCGCCGCACGGATGCGCGGGGATGGCGGTCCGTCACCGCACGACGTCGACGTCATGGTGCTCGGCGAGCCCGATGTTGACGCGGTCTACGAGGCTTGCATGCGGGTCGAGACGGCGGTGCACCGACCCGTGAACCCGACAATCCTCACAACTGAGGAGTTCGGGGCACCTTCTGGCTTCCTGGACAGCGTGCGCAGCGGCCCGGCCGTAGCCGTGATCGGGGAGCTGCCGTGGCAGTGACTCCACTCACCCGCGCACAGCAGGCGACGATCCTCGTGCTGGTCGAGGCGCGACGTCTCGTTATCGTGCCCGCAGATTTGGCGCGTGCGACGTCGTTCCTGCGCCAGGCCGAGGAGCGTCTGAACCAACTGCCGTTGCTCACCAGTGTTGTTGTCAGATACGGAATTGCCTACGACGCCTGTCATGACACGGGTGAGGCACTGCTGGCCGCGTACGGCTTCCGGACGACCAACGGGCCAGGTCAGCACGAGGCGCTCGGCCGTTACCTGCAGGCCGTCTTCGACAAGCCGCCCTCGGAAAGGGCGGCGCGAGAGTTCGACCGCTGCGCCGCGCTCGCAACCAGGACCGCTACGAGGCGAAACCGGTGGGTGCGGCGGCGACCGAGAAGGCCGAGCAGGTCGCCCGGACGTTGTTCGACGCCGCTCTCACCAGAGGGATCTCGACGTGACCCAGCAGTTCCTGAGGCCGTCGCCACGTAGTCGGGTTCGACCAGGATGCCGGTACCTCACGCCGGTGTATAGCTTCCCTCTGCGGCGAGCTGAAGCAGGAAGTCTCGCTGCAGTCCCGGGACGAGCGCGCACGTGTCGAGGACGGCGCGGTACATGACGACCTGGCCGCCGTCAGCGTGCTTCGCGCCGGGCTTCGTCCAGGAACGTGTGAACCTCGTCGGTGTCTGCATCGGCGTACTCGGCCGAGCTGTCCGCGATGAACTCGTCGCGCCGAGCCTTCAGTGCATTGCGGTAGGCGATCACATCCGCCAGCCACAGCTTCCGGCGGACCGTTCCGGGTACGTGTGCAGGTATCTCGCCGTCATCGATGAGGCGGACGACGGTCGGTCGGCTCAGTCCGAGGATGTCAGCTGCCTGCTGGGTGGTGATCTCCTGATCTCGCGTGAGGATGCTGATCGATTGACCCCTGGAGAGGACCCGAACGACCTCTTTGAGGACGGAGTGGAGTTCTTCCGTGAGCTCAACGCGGTCGTGCTCCTGGGAGCCGGACAGGTAGAAGGCAGGCTGGAGCGGAGCTCCAGCTGCTGGATTGGCGGCTCCGTGAGCGTGTGCGCCAAGATGGACGAGCGCGGCCGCGCGCCGCCGAGGTGCACCGCTCTCGACCTGTCATATCACGCGATATCCTTGACCTATGCCGAACCCGGTCCGAGAGCTTCGCGAGGCCGCCGGCCTCAGTCAGGCGGAGCTGGCCCGGCGGTCCGGGGTCGCTCAGCCGAACATTGCCGCCTATGAGGCCGGGCGGCGCAGGATCTCCGGCGAGATGCTGGAGCGCCTACGCGCAGCCGCGCGTCCCTTGCCTCACGATGCGCTCGCTGCGCGCCGAGCCGATCTGGTGAGCCTTGCCGGCCGCTACGGCCTCAGCAATGTCCGCGTCTTCGGTTCCGCGGCACGGGGCACCGACCGCCCCGGCAGTGATCTGGACATCCTCGTTACCCGCTCAGCGGGCACCGGCCTGCTCACGGTTGCGGCATTCGCTGCAGAAGCGGGGGAACTGCTCGGTGTCGAGGTCGACGTAGTGACCGACGGCGGTCTGCGCGCCGATCACGAGATCCTGGCAACGGCCGTCGCGGTATGAATGAGCGGGACGCTGCGACGCTCAGGGAAGTCGTTCGCCTGTGCGGGGTCGGTGCGAATCTCGTGGGCCGCGGTCACGACTGGTACGTCGACGATCCCGACAACGTGCCCGGTCTGGCCGCCGAATCGCTCATCATCAAGATCGGCGAGAACGTTGCACGCTTGAGCCCTGACGCGACTGACCGGCACCCCGAAGTGCCGTGGTCGCTGATCAAGCGGATGCGGGACCGCTTGGCCCATCACTATGAGAGCACCGACTATGAGGCGATCTGGGACACGATGGTCGTCGATCTGCCAACGATCAGCAGGCACATTGAATCGCTCGAAACAGAGTGAGACCTCACTGACTCAAGCCACCGGGCCGGAACGTCACAACCCGAGGACCCGCATCATCTCCTTCGCCAGCTGCTGCTGACCGGCCACCGTGGGATGGTCGCCGTCCGGCCCCACGTACTGCGGGGAGGCGAGCCAGTTCTCGGCCAGCGGGTCGACGAACCGGCTGTGCGTCTGCGCGGCCGCCGCCTTGAGCGCGTCCCGAACGGCGAGGCGATCCGGTTCGGGCTCGTTCGTGAAGGCCGTCGGTCCCACCACGATGAGCCGTGCATCCGGGGCGGTGGTGTGGGCCGAACGCAGAGCGGAGACGGCGGCGCCGGTCAGATCGGAGGCAGTTCCGCCCATGTCGTTCTCCGAACCGAAGAACACGACCGTCTGCGTGTCGGGGGTCACGGCGGCGACGGCGTTCGAGCCGAAGGTGCCGTTGTTGTCGCCGCCCGTGAGGTACCCGGCACCGTTCTCCGAGGCATTCACGACGTTCAGGCGACCGCGCGTCTGCTCGGCGAGCAGGTGGGGCCACGCCGCATCCGGCGACGTGCCGAACCCGGTGCTCAGGGAGTCGCCGACAATCACCAGGCTCGGCGGGCGTGACGCGCTCGCCGAGGGTGCCGTCTGGCCGACCGCGAGGACCACCACGGTGATGGCCACCGCCATCGCCAGCACTCCGCCGAACAGACGCCAGCGCCACCGTTTCATCCGGTCTCCCTCCCGGGCTCGACCAGATTCTCCGTTTCCACGGTAACGGGCCTGGATGTGAGTGCCCTTTGTCTCCCGCGCCCGTACCTCGACCGGGCCACTGTCGACGACTCTTCGGCGGACGAAACGCCAGCCCAAGCATCGATACTGACATCATTTGGTGACAGAATCGATGCGGAGGAGGTGGTGGACGATGAGGACGACGGTGACCCTGGATGACGACCTGGTGAAGCGCGCCGCCGAGCTGGCCGGCGTGGACGAGAAGTCGGCGTTGCTGCGCACGAGTCTGGAGACGTTGATCCGCGTCGAGAGCGCGCGACGGCTGGCGGCTCTCGGCGGCGAGGATGCCGACGCAACGGCGTCACCGCGGCGACGGGCTCAGTGACGTGATCCTGGTCGACACCTCGATCTGGATCGACCACTTCCACGCCTCCGAGGCGCACCTCGTCCGCCTCCTTGACCGTGACGACGTCGGCTCCCATCCTCTCGTCGTCGAGGAGCTCGCGTTGGGATCACTGTTGCGGCGCCAGGAGACGCTCACCCTTGTGGAGAGCCTGACGACGTTCCCGTCCCTGTCCCACGTGGAGTTGCTGCAATTCGTGGACGGCCGCGACCTGTGGGGTCGGGGACTCAGCCCTGTCGACGCTCACCTTCTCGGTGCCGTCAGGCTGGTCGGAGGCGCCCAACTGTGGACTCGGGACAAGCGATTGCGTGCCGCCGCGGTCGCTCTGGGCGTCGCCCACGCGGAAGGGCCCGTGTCGAACTGACGACGTCGGCGGTCAGTCCGGCATGCGGGCGTCGGTCCGGTGACCCGGGCCTCTCACCCCCGGATCGCGTCCTCCTCACGTTCGTGCGGGGTCCGGTCGTCACGGTCCGGGTCGACGGCGTCCTCGCGGCGCGGGTCGTCGGTCATGCTGGACAGCTCGTTCGACGGCGTCGCCTCGTCCCGCCAGCGCAGCAACGCACCGATCCCCTCCGGGATGGACGCGATGCCCTCCTCCAGGGCGGAGACGCCGGCGTCCGTGGCGATGGCCTGCCGGATGAGCTCCTCGATGCCCTCCGGCTCCTGCCCGACGACGAACAGGAGCTCGTCGACCTGCCCCCGCTCGAGCGCTTGCCTGACCTCGTCGACCCCGGCCAACGAATCCGTGACGCGGCGCTGGTTCTCGTGGAACTGATCGGCCAGCTGCCGTTGTCGCTTCTCGATGAACTCCCGCGTCACTCGCTCCAGCTCCTCGCGGAACGAGGCACGTTCCATGCTCACGCCACGGGTGCCGCCGGAGACGACCTGGAGTCGGGCGCGGGCTTCCTGACCGAGCGCGTCCTTCAGCAGCGCCGTCGCCCGGACGTCTCCGGTGAGCAGCACCATGTCCGGCTTGTGCTTGACGACGAGCGCGTCGACCTTCTGGGCCACCGCCTCGGCGTTGCGTTCCCACGAGTCCTCCACCCGGGCATCGAAATTGCGGGCTCGCCACCCGTGCTGGGCCCCGCCGCCGACGCTGGCCTTGTGCAGCTCGTCGTGGCCGCCGTCGACGCTCGACTCGCCCTCGATGTCGTTGCGGGACCGGGCGATCACCGGGTTCTCCGGGGCCCGCAGATGCAGGTCCGCGCCCGCCCGGTCGACCTCGATGAGCAGCTGGCTGACGGCGTACGGGGTGAGCTGGAGCAACGGCAGTAGCACCGGCGCGTCGCCGAACGCGGCCGCGTCCTCACGGGGCGGCACGGGCAGCACCCGGTCGAGCAGGATCTCGCGTGGCGAGGCGATGATCGCCCGACCGTGCCGGCCCCCGATGGACGACGGACTGAGCACCGTGTCCGCGATGTCCTCGAGCAGGTCGTCGGCGACGCCGGCCGAGGAGAGACGTGAGCGGCACTGGTTCCAGCGGGTGGTCAACTCGGTGGCCGCACTCGGATCGGTCCGAGTGGTGTCGAGATGGACCGAGACGAACGGGCCGGCGTCCTCGAGGGCGGGCTTCAACCACGGCAGTTTCACGGATGACCTCCTGGTTCCTCGGTGAACGGCGACGCGGTCGTTCCCGGCAGCGTCGCCGCTGGGGGTTGTCCCACCTTTCCACGCGGCCGGTTCGGGAGCAAGGACAGCGCCGTCGCCGCGGACGGACCGCGCACCAGAGCACGAACAACGAGGTCACTGTCCGGGCCGGCGTGCGAGCAGCCCGACGAACCAGCTCTCACACGTTGTGGCCGAGCCGTTCGGCGAGGCCACCAGGTCCGGGACCGCCAGGTCGGGCGGCGTGAAGTACTCCGGGTAGCGGCCGCCGTCACGGTCGATCCACGCGGTCCGCAGTCCGGCGGCGTGCGCGCCGTGGATGTCCCACGGGTGCACCGCGACCATCAGCATTCGCTCCGGCGGACTGTCGCACGTGGACGCGGCGTGGGCGTAGGCCGTCCGATGCGGCTTCCACGCGGGCGCGTCCTCGACGCTGAGGAACCGCGCGAAGGCGTTCACGACGCCGGCTCCCTCGAGCAGTCCGCGGGCCGTCGCGGCCGACCCGTTGCCCAGGGTCACGAGGTCCGCTCGCCCGTGCAGTGCCTCGATCCCGGGCACGACGTCGGGATGCACCTCGAGGGCCTGCAGAGCGTTCATGATCGAGGTGACGGCCTGCTCCGGCCCGTCCACGCCGTGGGTGGCCAGCAACCCGATTAGACCCCGCTCGGCGATCCGCGCGAACGGAACGTTGTCGCCGGCGACGGCCGCGGCGAAGCCGTCCCGCAGGATCCCGGCGAACCAGGTGGCGGCCAGCTGCTCGGGCGTGCCCACCGCGGCGAACGCCGCGCCCAGGGGCCTCATGTCCGACAGGGTTTCGTTGACGTCGAACACGATCACGTCCACGTCCTCGGCGCTCACACCGTCGGTGCTCATGACGTCGGCTCCGGGGACGGCACCGCCGCCAGGTGCTCGGCCCGGACCGCAACCACGTTCTCCTGCCCGGGGTGCTTGCTCAACCAGGTCTTGATGTAGGAGCAGACCGGGACAATGCGGATCCCGGCGTGCGCCGTGTCGGCCAGAGCCTGCCGGGCGAGCGTGGACGCCAGTCCCTGCCCGGCGTGATCCTCGTCGACCGTGGTGTGGAAGAAGATCCGCTCGGGACCGTCGGGACCGTCGAAGGGCATCCAGGAGGCCTTCCCGATGACGGCCCCGTCGTCGATCAGTTCGTACCGGCCGCGGTCGCGGTTGTTCCGGACCGTGATGTCAGCGTCCACGGGTCTCCTCGGTCGGTGGCCGTCATCCTTCGCACTGCCTCCAGCAGACCGGACGTCCGGCCGCGCGTCAAGGCATCGCAGCCGTCCGGAATAGGGCTGCTGTCTCCGTCGGTTGTGCCGACCATGCGCGCCATGACGTACGACCGATACGGAGACACCGACGTCCTGCACCTGCAGGACCTGCCGACCCCCAAGGTGGGACCCGGCCAGATCCTGGTCCGAGCGACCCGCGCCTCGGTCAACCCGGTGGACTGGAAGGTGATGGCCGGTGGCCTGGACGCCATGATGAACGCTCACTTCCCGGTGGTCCCGGGTTGGGACGTCGCGGGCGTCGTCGAGCAGGTCGGCCCCGACACCCCGGAGTTCGCGGCCGGCGACCGGGTCGCCTCGTACGCCCGCAAGATGGTGGTCTCCGGTGGCACCTTCGCCGAGTACGTCATGCTCCCGGCCGAATTCGCCACCATGATCCCCGACGACGTCACCGACGACGTGGCCGCGGCTCTCCCGTTGACGGGACTGACCGCGAAGCGCAGCATCGAGGCGCTGGACCTGGCGGCGGGGGACACGGTGCTCATCCACGCGGCGTCCGGCGGGGTCGGTTACCTCGCGTGCCAGCTGGCCCGTCGGCAGGGCGCCACCGTGATCGGCACCGCGTCCCAGGCCAGTGCGGACAAGCTCCGGGACATCGGCGTCATCCCCGTCACCTACGGGGACGGGTTGACCGACCGGGTGCGGGAGGCCGCGCCCGACGGCGTCGACGCGGTCGCGGACTTCGTCGGCGGCGTCCTCGAGACGACGCTCGCCGTGCTGAAGGACGGCGGTCGGCACGTCTCCGTGGCCGACCCCGCGGTCACCGAGCACGGCGGCCGGTGGATCTGGGTGCGGCCCGACGCCGCCGGCCTGGCCGAGCTGCTGCGTCTGGTGGACGCCGGCGAGTTGACGCTGGACATCGACCGGACCTTCCCGCTCGACCAGGTGGCCGAGGCCTTTCGGGTCAGCCAGGCCGGCGAGGCGAAGGGCAAGCTCGTCATCGACGTGACGCGCTGAAGCACTCACTCCCACTCGACGTCCCCGAACGTCGAACCGGTGCCCGGGTAGCGGTGCCGCAGGAACTCACCGACGACGGCGGCGCCGAGGTCGGCGGGGTCGGGGGAGACGACGCGCCCGTCCACCCGGTGCGCCATGGACTGGAGGAACCGCTCCAGTCCCGGATCGTCGCCGAGCCGGAAGAACGTGACCTCCGCGCCGAGCCGGCCGACCCGGTCCAGTTCGGCGACCGTCGCGCGGACCGTCTCCGGCTCGGGCGGCCACGAGAACCAGGCCTGACCGTTACCCACCAGGTGCGCGGTCGGCTCGCCGTCGGTGACGACGAGCAGTACCGGCTGCATCGTCGGGTGCTGCCGGAAGAACCGGGTGGCCAGCGTCAACCCGTGATGCAGGTTGGTGCCCTGCTCACGCATCGCGGACAACGCGGTGAGTTCGCCGATGTCGCGTCGCTGCGCGTACCGGCCGAACGTGACCAGCTGCAGCCGGTCCCCGCGGAACCGGGTGGAGACCAGGTGGTGCAGGGCCAGGGCGGTGCGCTTCATCGGCACCCACCGTCCCTCCGCCGCCATCGAGAAGGACGTGTCCACCAGCAGCGCCACCGCCGCCTGCGTCCGGGCCTCGGTCTCCCGGACCTCGACGTCGCGCACGTCCAGCCGGATCCCACCGGCCGGGTCCCGGCCCTCGGAGACCACCCGGCCGATCGCGTTGGTGACCGTGCGGCCGACGTCCCACGGCTCGATGTCGCCGAACTGCCACGCCCGGGTGGACCCCGTCGCCTCCCCGGCCGCTCCGGCCAGTCGGGTGTCCCGGCGTCCCTGCCGTCCGGAGAGCCGGCCGGCCGCGTCCTGCAGCAACGACTTGCCGAGCCGCCGCATCGCCTTCGGAGAGAGCTGCAGGTCCCCGTCGGCGCCTCGGCGCAGGTACCCGCTCTCCCGCATCGCCCGCTCGAGCTCGGCCAAGGTGCGCGCGGAGACCGCGGCCTCGTCGCCGAGCTGCCGGGCCAGGGACTCGACGTCGACATCGGACAGGGTGGACCCGGCGTAGGACTGGGAGAGCTGCTCGGCCAGGGAGTCCAGTTCCGCGATGTCCTGCAGGACGCCGGTCCCGTCACCCAGCCCCAGTCCCTCCTGCCCCTCGAACCGCTCGGACCCGGTCCAGTCCTCGCCCGGCCGGAGTGACTGCAGCGACGCGTCGAGCCGGTCCAGCTGGGCCATCAGCTCGGGGGAGCCGAACGCCTGGGCCGAGAGGGCCATCAACTCCTCCCGCTGCTCCGCGGACATGGACCGCAGCATCCGCTGCGCCGCCGCGGAGCGCCGCGCGAGGGCGTCGATCAGCTCGTCCACATTCTGCGGGTTCTCCGGGAACGCGTCGCCGTGCTCGGCCATGAACCGCTCGAAGTCCTCGGGGGTGTCCTCCCCGCGGGCGTGCTTCTCCAGCAGGTCGTTCAGGTCGGCCAGCATCTGCGCGATGGCCGCCCGGTCCTCGGCCGTGGCGTTCTCCATCGCCTGCTTCATCCCGGCGAACCGTTGATCGAGCATCTCCCGGCCGAGCAGGTCCTTGATCTGCTCGTACATCTGGCGCGCCTCCTGCGACTGCCAGTCGTAGTCCGCGAGCTCGCTGACCGCGGCCGCGGTGGAGGAGGGCAGGTTCTCCATCCGCATCTCGCGGAACGCCCGGTCCGTGTTGTCCATCATCGCGTCGCGGACCAGCTGCTTGCGCTCCTCGAGGACCGCCGCATCGAGCAGCTCCTTGACCTGGTCGAGCGTTCCGCCGAGGCGGTGACGTTGCAGCAGGTCCCGGCGCCGCTGCTGCACCCGACCGGCCAGGTCGTCCAGACCCTGGCGATTCCGGCCGCCGCGACGGAGGAACTCGCGCATCGCCTGCTCGGGGGAGTACCCGGACATGACGTCGTCGGCGATCGCGTCCAGGGCCTCGGCGAGGTCCACCGGAGGCGCGAGCGGGTCCGGCCCGCCCGCGTACCGGCCGTAGCTGAACGAGGACTGGTGGCGGCCCGGCATGGCGTGCTCCCTATCCGTAGACGGTCTGACCGTCGCCGCTCTCCTTGGAGAGCTTGCGGGCGAGGTAGAGCCCCTCGAGGGCGAGTTCGATGGCGCCGGCCCGGTGGCCGGTGCTGCCGCCGTCCAGCCGCGCGGCGACGTCGTCGTACAGCGTCGACCCGGACAGATCCGGCAGGGCGTCGAGGAACTCGGCGGCGGTGACCCGCTCGCCGGTCGTGATGGTGCGGCGCCCGTCGAACGCCTCGACCAGCGGGGCGAAGTCCAGGCCGCGGAAGTGCTCGCGTACCGCCTCGGCGGTCGCGGTGCGTAACCGGTGCTCGAGGATGTCCCGTTCCCGGCCCTCCTCACCGGACTCGAACTCGATCTTGCCCATCAGCACGTCGACGGCGGTCTCCAGGTCCACGAGCCGGGCGACGGGCTCGTCGCCGGCCCGTACGGTGGCCCGGTGCCGGGCGGCGGCCGCGACGGTCTCGGCGCCGGCGATGGCGAACCGGGCGGAGACACCGGAGGCCTGGTTGATCTCGCTGGACTCGCGCAGCGCGCGGGTGAACCGGGCGAGGATCTCCATGATCACGTCCGGCACGTCCGCGGTCAGGTGCGCCTCCTGGCGCACGACGGCGACCTCGTCGTCCAGCTCGATCGGGTAGTGGGTGCGGATCTCCGCGCCGAACCGGTCCTTCAACGGCGTGATGATCCGGCCGCGGTTGGTGTAGTCCTCCGGGTTGGCCGAGGCGACGACGAGCACGTCCAGCGGCAGCCGCAGCACGTAGCCGCGGATCTGGATGTCACGCTCCTCCATCACGTTCAGCAGCGCCACCTGGATCCGCTCGGCCAGGTCGGGCAGCTCGTTCAGGGCGACGATGCCGCGGTTCGCCCGCGGCACCAGCCCGAAGTGGATGGTCTCCGGGTCGCCGAGCCGGCGCCCCTCGGCGACCCGCATCGGGTCCACGTCGCCGATCATGTCCGCGACCGAGGTGTCCGGGGTGGAGAGCTTCTCGACGTACCGCTCCGAGCGGTGCCGCCAAGCGATCGGCAATCGGTCCCCGTCGATCGCGGCCCGCGCCCGCGACTCGGCGGTGATCGGCTCATACGGATGCTCGTTCAGCTCCGAGCCCTCGATCACGGGGGTCCACTCGTCGAGCAGCCCGGTCAGGGTGCGCAACAGGCGGGTCTTGCCCTGCCCGCGCTCGCCGAGCAGGACGACGTCGTGCCCGGCGATCAGGGCGCGTTCGAGCTGGGGGATGACGGTGCGGTCGAAGCCGTGCAGGCCCGGCCAGGGGTTCTCGCCAGCGGCCAGCGCCGCCAGCAGGTTGTCGCGGATCTCCTCGCGGAGACTCTTCTGGACGTGGCCGGCAGCGCGTAGCTGCGCCACCGTGCTGATCTCGGGCTGCTCACTCACCTGAATCACGCTAGACCCGCCTCGTCCGAACCCGGAAGGCCTGTTCACCCGGGGCGGAGTGCCGTCCGGGGCCGATCCAGTCGGCTTCCCGACTCCCGGTACCACTGGGCGCACAGGAGCACGGCGAGGGTCGCGTCGGCGAGGTCCCCGCCGTAGGACATGAGCATTGCGGCCGCGCGCATCGCGTCGGCGTCGATGCCTCGACCGGAGCAGGCGGGAGAGCGCCCTGGCCCGCCGGACGGGCTGCGCGCGCAGGGCGAGGGTGACCGGAGCGGCGAGCACCAGGAGCAGTGGCCCCACCATCCCGGCCAGCAGATGGCCCGCCATGTGGGTCACGGGATCCGTGCGTCCGACGGCGACGACGACGCCCGTGGCCACGGCAGCAACCCCGCCGATTCAGCGCCGGGACAGGACGCCGGGGCGGGTGCGGATCGTCAGCACGACGCCGAGCGCCAACAGCACGAGGGCCGTCAGGTTCCAGGTCAGGTCGTACGGCAGTCGTTCGGTGACGTAACGGATCTGGTGCACGCCCCACCACAGGTGCTGGACGGTGCCGTCATAGAGCTGGAAAGCGCCGGCGCCCAGGAGCACCCCTCCCCACCAGCGGGCCGGCGTCAGACCGCCCCGACGGCGCACGTCCGCGAGCAGGAACAGGCCGGCGACGGTGGCGATCCAGCTTGCGGCGTGGAACAGGCCGTCCGAGACGAGCCCCACCTCGGCGGTGGCCCGGTCGTAGAAGTGGTGCCAGTGGAGCAGTTGGTGGAACACGGTCTCGTCGAGGAAGGCGACCAGGCCGACCCCGAAGAGGATGCCGGAAACCAGCGTGAGGCCCGCGTACCGGACGCGTGCGTCTGGGGTGGGGCCGGCCGTCATCGGATGCCTCCTCGCGGCGTCCCGGCGGACGCCTGTCGGCGTGCACCGGCTGCTGCAGTGCCTCCGGCGGTGCCACTCTGGCTCCCGCGGTCGCGACGAGGGGCAGGCCGGGTCCTCGCTCACCGTACGCAGTGGGCGGAACGGTCGACAAGCCCGCGACGTGCCGCGCCGGACCCGGCCGCCCACCGGACGGTCGTGGCGAACACCCGGCGGACGCGCCTACGCTGCGACCATGACGACCGGCGAGACCCCGACGGCATTGGCGCCCGCACCCGCATCGCCGCCTCCGCCTCCCACCACGCTGGTCATCCTCGTCCGGCACGGCGCGACGCCCACGACGGATCGCCTCCTGCCCGGCCGAGCGCCCGGGCTCGGCCTGTCCGATCTCGGCCGCGAACAGGCGGAGCGGGTCGCCGAGCGGCTCACCGCCCGGACGATCGACGCGCTCTACAGCTCCCCGCTGCAGCGGACCCGGGAGACCGCGCAGCCGACCGCGGACTGCACGGGACTGCCGGTCGTCGAGGACGCGGGTCTGATCGAGTGCGACGTCGGGGAGTGGACCGGGCGGGCACTCGCGGACCTGGCGAAGCTACCCGAGTGGCGCACCGTGCAGGCAGAGCCGGACGCGTTCACCTTTCCCGGCGGGGAGAGCTTCGTGGCGATGCAGGAGCGCATGGTCGCCGCCCTGGCCCGGGTGAAGGAGGCCCACCTCGGCGGTACGGCGGTCTGCTTCTCCCACGCCGACCCGATCCGCGTCGCGCTCGCCGACGCTCTCGGCACCCCGCTGAACCGGTTCCAGCGGATCAGCGTGGACCCCTGCTCGGTGTCCGTCATCTCGTACCAGGACGGTCGGGACCCGGTGGTGCTGATGGTCAACTCGTCCCAGGCGTCGCTGGCGGATCTGACCGCGTCGTGAAAGCCGGCGTCATGAGAACGAGCGTCGTGAGCAGTCTGATCGGCACCAGCGCCGTCTTTCGAGGCCCGCGTGGCCGGTGACGAACGTGAGCTCGGAATTCTCGACGGCGGCACCATCGAGCTCCTCGGCCAGATCGCCCGCAGCAGCAACGAGACTTTCCTCGTCGAGGTGGCCGACCCTGCCGATGCTGACGAGAAGTCGTGGGCAATCTACAAGCCCGAGCTGGGGGAGAAGCCCCTGTGGGACTTCGAGCCGGGCCTGTACCGACGGGAGCGGGCGGCCTACCTGCTCAGTGCCGCGCTGGGATGGGACCTGGTGCCCGCGACGGTGGTGCGCGACGACGCGCCCTTCGGCATCGGGTCGCTGCAGTGGTTCGTCGAGTGCAACCTGGCCGAGCACTACTTCACCTTGATGGAAGGCTTCCCGCAGACCCATGACGACCTGCGCCGGATGGCCGTGTTCGACGTCGTCACCAACAACACGGACCGCAAGGCCGGGCACGTGCTGCGTGGCACGGACGGGCGGATCTGGGGCATCGACCACGGGCTGTGCTTTTCGGCGCCGTTCAAGCTGCGCACCGTGATCTGGGACTTCGGCGGAGAGCCGGTCGACGAGGGCCTGCTCGCCGACATCGCCCCGCTGGCCGAGGAGGTGCCTGCGGAGGTCGCCGAGCTGCTCGACGCCGCCGAGGTGCGGGCGCTGCGGGAGCGGGTCCAGAGCCTGCTGATGCGGCGCATGTTCCCGATCGACGTGACCGGCCGCTGGTTCCCGTGGCCCTTGATCTGAGGAGTCGCCAAGTTCGGGTCAGGCGTGAGCGAGCCAGCACCAGATCGACTCGCGAACTCTCCTGGAGCATCCGCTCGGCATCACCGTCGACGTAGCGGGCGACCAAGAGCATGTCGTCCAGCCGATTCCGAATAGGCAGATGGAAGATCGGCTCGTGGTGTGCCACCCGATTCCGGAGAACATGGATACGTTTCACCGCGCTCTCCAGCTCGGCTCGATGTCGCCGGTGGCTGGCGACTCCAGCGAAACCGGGCGAAATTCGCGGCCAGATCGTTGTCTGGTATCGGCGGGTCAGGAGAAACCTCCAGAAGCCGAACGTCAGTTCTGCGACCACCTTGCCCGGGGACTCGATCCCGTTCTGGGTCCGGGCGCGGAATCGGGCCGTACTGACGTCGTCCTGTGCACGGGAGGTCAGCCGGTACTGGCGGTCGAGGTACCAACGCTCGCCCCCGGAGTGCGCGGCCAGCTGTCGGTGGATCACGTTGCGGAGCAGAACTTCCACGTGCCCGATGCTCTCGAAGCACGCCGCTGAAGTCTCCGCGTTCCAGAGATAGAGCGGGACGACCGGCCGCCCCGTTGCGCGGTAGCGGTTCAGGCGCTCCGTGCTGACCCAGCGGGAGAGCTGGGCCTCTGTCGGCTGGAACGGCAAGGTCGCTCTCCGATTTGCTACAGTTGACGTTGAAAGCCCCGGAACGATCCCTGCTCTGAGAAACCGAGCATATCGCCGGGGCTATTGCGTTGCCGGGCTTCTCTTCGGCCCCGGGTCGAAGGAGCCTCGCATCACTGCGCTGCGAGTCGTGACCCGTCACCGGTTCCCTTGGCCGCTGATCTGACCACGCCGTCCCGCGCCCGCTTGTGACTCACCTCATCCTTCCGTAGCCTGCTGGGCAGACGCGTGTTCAGTTATCGAATCGCGTGTTCGATTATCGAACGGCGGTGGATTCCAGGTTTCCGCCGACGCAACAACACGCTATAAGGGGTGCCTCGTGCAGTTCCACCACCACGGTTACGTCTCGGGTGACCCGCGGATCCAGCCCGCCGCCGGCGTCGGCGTCGACCGCCCGGGTGAGCTGCCGGAGGAGGTCGACGTCCTCATCGTGGGGTCCGGTCCCGCCGGCATGCTCGCCGCGGCACAGCTCGCCCAGTTCCCGGGCATCACCACCCGGCTGGTGGAGCGCCGGGAAGGCCGGCTGGCGATCGGGCAGGCCGACGGCATCCAGGCCCGCAGCGTCGAGACCTTCCAGGCCTTCGGCTTCGCCGAGCGGATCATCGCGGAGGCGTACCGGATCACCGAGATGAACTTCTGGCGCCCGGGCACCGAGGACCCGACCCGGATCGTGCGCGGTGGCCGTGCCGTCGACGACGAGTTCGGGATCAGCGAATTCCCGCACCTGATCGTCAACCAGGCCCGCGTCCTCGACTACTTCGCCGAGGTGGCGGCGCTCTCCCCGACCCGGCTGACCCCGGACTACGGTTGGGAGTTCCGGGGCCTTGCCGTCGCCGACGACGGCGACCACCCCGTCACCGTCACCCTGAGCGGCGTCGGCGCGCGGGAGGGCGAGGAGCGCACCGTCCACGCGAAGTACGTCATCGGGTGCGACGGTGCCCGCAGCAAGGTGCGTGAGGCGATCGGGTGCACCATGGCCGGTGACCGGGCCAACCACGCGTGGGGCGTGATGGACGTGCTCGCCGAGACGGACTTCCCCGACATCCGCACCAAGTGCGCGATCCAGTCCCACACGGGCGGATCCATCCTGCTGATCCCGCGGGAGGGCGGCTTCCTGTTCCGGATGTACGTCGACCTCGGCGAGGTGCCGGTGGACAACGCGGGCGCCGTGCGGAAGACCCCGATCGAAGAGATCATCGCCAGGGCCAACGAGATCCTGCACCCCTACGTCGTCGACGTGCGCGACGTCGCCTGGCACAGCGTGTACGAGGTCGGTCACCGGCTCACGGACCGCTTCGACGACCTGCTGCCGGAGTCCGTCGGCACGCGCACCCCCCGCGTGTTCATCACCGGCGACGCCTGCCACACGCACAGCGCGAAGGCCGGTCAGGGCATGAACGTCTCGATGCAGGACGGCTTCAACATCGCCTGGAAGCTCGGGCACGTGCTGGAGGGGCGCAGTCCGGAGAGCCTGCTCTCCACCTACTCGGCCGAACGCCAAGTGGTCGCGAAGAACCTCATCGACTTCGACAAGGAGTGGTCGTCGATGATGGCGAAGAAGCCCGAGGACTTCGCCGACCCCGCGGAGCTCGAGGACTTCTACGTGCGCACGGCGGAGTTCCCCGCCGGATTCATGACGGAATACGCGCCGTCGCTCATCACCGGCGCGGCCACCCACCAGCAGCGCGCAGTCGGCTTCCCGGTCGGCAAGCGGTTCAAGTCCGCGCCCGTGGTGCGCGTGTGCGACACCAACCCGGTGCAACTGGGCCACCTCGCCACGGCCGACGGTCGCTGGCGGATCTACGTCTTCGCCGACCGGGCGCCCGCGGGAGCGCCCGGAGCGGTCACCGATCTGGCACGCTGGCTGGAGACCGCGCCGGGTTCCCCCCTGGCGGCCACCCCCGCGGATGCGGACGCCGACGCCTGGTTCGACGTCAAGATCGTCTACCAGCAGCTCCACTCGCAGGTCGACATCAACGCCGTGCCGTCGGTGTTCCGGCCCCACGTCGGCCCGTTCTCCCTGACGGACCTGTCGAAGTCCTTCGGCATCGACCCGACGGCGGACATCTTCGACGAGCGCGGTCTGGACCGCTCCGGTGTCGTCGTCGTCGTCCGGCCCGACCAGTACGTGGCCGCCGTCCTGCCGTTGACGGCCACGGACGAGCTCGCCGCGTTCTTCGCGCCGATCCTGGGGCGGGCGACCGCCCGCTCCTGAGGCGTACGATGCAATCGACGACGAGCGTTCTCCACCAATCGGTGCGGTCCTCGTCGTCGGCGGGGCCGTTTAGGGCTCCGGCTGGCACCGGTGCACCACCAGTTCCGGCGCTTCTCGAGGCCGCCAGCGAGCTCCGCGCCCACCCACGGGTGCCCATCAGTTATCGGTTCCAGAGCTCCCAGGGAATTGCATTCGTCGCCCTTGCAGTGATTTTGCTCCACTCTTGACCCCCAGGAAACGACTGCGTTTCATGGGCGATGGTGGCCACGTCCAACGGGAAGGAATCTTCATACGATCGGCCTCGATCATCTTGGTACTTGACGCCGACGGAGAACTTCGCTGGCACCGGTTCAGCTGGTTCATTGCTTGCTCCGCGCTGATACCAATAAAGGTTGTTCAGTGATTCACCAATTCCGATGATTGTCACGGGTTCCGCATACCGCCTTCTCAGGACGGGTGCGACTACGCCGTCTTGCCCATCGTCCGTCTTCTGGTAATCGGGAAGGGGCGGATGGAAGGAAATCGCGACGTCCCGTGCCGCGCTCGCTCCTTGATTCGAGATCGTCAAGTAGATGTAGCCTTCAGCCATCCGAGGGCCAATGCGGCTCATCCCAATCCAGGGTGTAGGCGCGGTCTGAAGCCTCCGGTCTCGAGCAAGCTTCTGGCGATGTAGTTGGTGAGGTTGCGGAACCCGAGCGCGGAGCCGCGGAGGTGCTCGAGGCGGCCATTGATCGCCTCGGTCGGACCGTTGGAT
>NZ_MRDE01000003.1 GCF_001968835.1 Tersicoccus phoenicis | reverse complement strand
GGGAGTGTGTGAGAGAGTTGCATCTACGAGATGCCCTTCTTGAATGGGTGATACGTGCCTTAGATAAGTCGTATCTTCCCAGGTCAGAAGGGCATTCTCATGCTCCCACACCGACCCCGCAACACCAATTGGTCGGTGGATCGAGGCTAAGTCACACACGCGACGATGCGGCCGAGCGAGGCACGCGGCCCGCCCGTGCGTGAGTCAGCCGGTTCCGCCCGAATGACGTACTCAAAGAGCACCGCATCCGGGCGGGAACCGCTAAGTCACGGCTGTGCGGAGCGAGACGCCCGCCCCGGAGCCCCCCGCAGTCCTCCCGGCCCGTTACCGGCCGGCGGCGTAGCCCTGCGCGCCTCGCGGGTTGGCGGCGGCGTAGAGCACCCCGGTGTCCGGCTCGCGGCCGGCGACACACATCCGGCCGAGCGACCAGTCCCCCGCCCGGGTGATCCGGTGACCACGGCGTTCGAGCCCGGCGATGACGTCCTCACCCAGCCGGTCCTCGACCACAGCGCCGTACGGTTCGGCGGTGCGCGGCCAGAAGGAACCCACCATCGCCGTCGTGTGGAGCATCGGCGCGTCGATGGCCTGCTGCGGCGAGTAGCCGCCGACCAGCGTGCGCAGCAGGTACAGCAGCTGCCACTGGTCCTGCTGGTCACCACCCGGGGAGCCGACCACAGCCTCCGGGCGGCCGGAACCGTCGAGCAGCATCGTCGGGGTCAGGGTGGTGCGGGGCCGGGTGCCGGGCCGCAGCGCCGCCGGCGAGGACTCGTCCAACCACGTCATCTGCAACCGGCTGCCGAGGCAGAACCCGAGTTCGGGGATGGTCGGGTTCGACTGCAACCACCCGCCCGACGGCGTCGCCGCGATCATGTTGCCGTCCCGGTCGACGACGTCGAGGTGGCAGGTGTCCCCACGGGTGCGGCCGAACCGGGCGACGGTCGGCTCCCCCGCCGACGCCTCGTCCGGCTCGGGGTGCGTCGCCTCGAACTCCTCGGCGGTCAGCCGCGGCGGCCGGTGCGGGGTACGGCCGGGAATGTCGCCGGGTTCGTCCCCGGCCGACGCGCGTTCCCCGATCAGCGCCCGCCGGGTCGCCGCGTACTCCGGGGAGAGCAAGTGGTCCAGCAGCTCGGTGTCCCCGGCCGCGGCCTCCCCGTACCAGGCGTCCCGGTCCGCGAGCGCCAGCTTGAGGGCCTCCAGCACGGTGTGGGCGCCGAGCTCGGTGGACGGGTCCAGCCGCGCGTCGTCGAAACCGTCGAGGATCGCCAGGGTCTGCAGCAGGACCGGCCCCTGGCCCCACGGGCCGGTCTTGACGACGGTGCGGCCCCGGAACGACGCCGTGCACGGCGCCTCCAGCGACGCGCGGAACGCCGCCATGTCCGCCGCGGTGATCACGCCCGCGTGCTCGCCGCCGCCGGAGTGCCGGTGCGGGAGCGCCGCGAACTGCTCGACCGCGGTTGCGACGAAGCCCGAGCCGAACGCCTCCCGGGCCGCCTCGATCCGCTCCGCGCGGGAGCCGGCATCCGCACCGGCCTCGACGAGCCGCTCGAGGGTGCGTGCCCAGGCCTCGTTGCGGATCACCTCCCCGTCCGCCGGGGGCCGGCCGTCGGGCATCCACTGCGCGGCCGACGTCGGCCAGTGCCGGGTGAACAGGTCGGCGACGGCCGCGATCGTGGTGCCGACCCGGCCCACCGCGGGGTGCCCGTGCCGGGCGTAGTGGATGGCGAACGCGAGCACGTCGGGGAGCTCCCAGCTACCCCGCTCGGCGAGCAGCAGCAGCCACGCGTCGACCGCGCCGGGGGCGACGGCGGCCAGCGCCCCGGCGCCGGGCACCAGGTCCAGCCCGGCCTGCCGGTAGTGCTCGATGGTGGCCCCGGCCGGTGCCGGTCCCTGCCCCATCAGCACCCGCGGGCCCTCGTCGGTGGTCACGAGGGCGACGAGGTCGCCGCCGGGCCCGTTCAGGTGCGGTTCGACCACGTGCAGCACGAACGCGCCGGCCACGGCCGCGTCGAAGGCGTTGCCGCCGCGTTCGAGCACGGCCTGCGCCGCGGCGGAAGCGAGCCAGTGGGTCGAGGAGACCATGCCGAAGCTGCCCCGCAGGGTGGGCCGGGTGGTGTGCGACGGCGGGGGCGTGAAGGCGCTGATCGAGGAGTCGGCGGAGACGTCCGTTGAAGTCGGTGACATGACCCCAGCGTAGGGCGCGGCCGGGTTCGTCCCGGGGCCGCCACGACGGGGCCGTGCTGCCGCGGCGTCGAGGGCGAAGTATCCGATACCGCGCCAACAGACTTGGCAAGCCGCGCCGTGGGAGGAAGACTATCGAGGACCACGACCCGGACCGGCGCACCGCCGCGCCCCGACCACAGCCCGCTTGGAGGCGACCCACTTGCCAGGATTGAACCTGACTCGCGATGAAGCACGTGCCCGCGCCGATCTGCTCTCCGTGGACTCGTACCACGTCAGCCTGGATCTGACCCGCGGCGAGACGGTGTTCGGCACGACGACGGTGGTGCGGTTCGCCGCGACCACCGGCGCGTCCACGTTCATCGACGCGGTGACGGACGCGGTGCACCGGGTCACGCTCAACGGCGTGGAACTGGACCCGGCGACCGTCTCCGACGGGGTCCGCATCGAGCTGGCGAACCTGGCCGAGCAGAACGAGCTGACCGTCGTCGCCGACGGCCGCTACATGAACACCGGTGAGGGGCTGCACCGGTTCGTGGACCCGGTCGACGACGAGGTGTACCTGTACAGCCAGTTCGAGGTGCCGGACTCGCGGCGCATGTTCGCCGTGTTCGAACAGCCCGACCTGAAGGCCCGGTTCCGGTTCACCGTCACCGCGCCGGCGCACTGGGCCGTCGTCTCCAACTCCCCCACCCCGGAACCGGTCCCGGCCGACGCGATCACCGGCACCACCAGCAGCACCGGTGGCACCGTGGCGCGCGCCACCTGGGACTTCGAGCCGACCCCGGTGATGTCCTCCTACGTCACCGCCCTCGTCGCAGGCCCGTACCAGCGCATCACCTCCGAGCTGACCAGTGCCGACGGGCGGACCATCCCGCTGGGCGTGTTCGCCCGCACGTCGCTGATGCAGTACGTGGACGCCGAGGACATCTTCGCCATCACGCGGGCCGGCTTCGCGTTCTACGAGGCCCAGTTCGGCACGCCCTACCCGTTCGCCAAGTACGACCAGCTGTTCGTTCCCGAGTTCAACGCCGGGGCGATGGAGAACGCCGGGGCCGTCACGTTCACCGAGACGTACGTGTTCCGTTCGAAGGTCGCCCAGGCCACCGTCGAGCGCCGGGCCATCACCGTGCTGCACGAGCTGGCGCACATGTGGTTCGGCGATCTGGTGACGATGCGCTGGTGGAACGACCTGTGGCTGAACGAGTCTTTCGCCGAGTTCATGTCCACCCTCGCCGCCGCGGAGGCCACCGAGTACACCACCGCGTGGACCACCTTCTCCTCGCTGGAGAAGAGCTGGGCCTACCGGCAGGACCAGCTGCCCACCACCCACCCGATCGTCGCGCCGATCAACGACCTCGAGGACGTGCAGGTCAACTTCGACGGCATCACCTACGCCAAGGGCGCCTCGGTGCTCAAGCAGCTGGTGGCGTGGGTCGGTCAGGAGCAGTTCATGGCCGGGGTGCGCGAGTACTTCGGCAAGCACGCCTGGTCGAACACCGAACTGACGGACCTGCTCACCGAGCTGGAGACCGCCAGCGGCCGGGACCTGAGCGCGTGGGGCCAGGCGTGGCTGGAGACCGCCGGCGTCAACACCCTGGCTCCGGCGATCGAGTCCGACGGTGGTGAGGTGATGACGTCCTTCGCGGTCGTGCAGACCGCCCCGGCGGACCACCCGACCCTGCGGCCCCACCGGACGGCGATCGGCTTCTACGACGTCGACGACGCCGGCCGGTTGGTCCGGAACCACCGGGTGGAACTCGACGTCGCCGGTGAACGCACCGAGGTGCCCGAGCTGGTCGGCCTGGAACGGCCGGACCTGATCCTGGTCAACGACGACGACCTGGCCTATGCGAAGGTGCGCCTGGACGAGAACTCGCTGGCCACCGCGAAACGGCACCTGAAGAACTTCGAGCAGTCCCTGCCCCGCACCCTGGTGTGGAACTCGACGTGGGACGCCACCCGGGACGGGGAGAGCCCGGCCCGCGACTACGTCGACCTGGTGCTGGCCAACATCGCCGCCGAGACGGACTCCACCGTGGTCCTGGTGCTGCTGCGCCAGCTGATGCAGACCCTCTACCAGTACGTCGCCGAGGACCACCGGGGCGAGACGATCGAGCGGACCGCCGACGCGTTGCTGCGGCTGGCCCGCCAGGCGGAGGCCGGGTCCGACCACCAGCTGCAGTTCGTCAAGTCGTTCGCGGCCCTGGCCCGCAACGACGAGCAGCTCGACGCGGTGACCGCATTGCTGGACGGCGGCGAGACCCTGCCCGGCCTGACCATCGACACCGACCTGCGGTGGGACCTGCTGGTCGCCCTGGTCGCCGGTGGCCGCCGGGGGGCCGCCGACATCGACGCCGAGTACGAGCGGGACGCGACCGCCACCGGTGCCCGGATGGCCGCTATGGCCCGTGCCGCGGTGCCCACCCCCGAGGCCAAGGCCGAGGCGTGGGACGCCGTCGTCGAGCGGGCGGAGTTCCCCAACGCCGTCCAGCAGGCCGTCATCGCCGGCTTCAAACGCGCCCACGACGAGTCCCTGCTCACCCCGTTCACGGACAAGTACTTCGCCGCGATCGAACAGGTGTGGGCGACCCGCACACACGAGATCTCGGAGCAGATCGTGGCGGGCCTGTACCCGAACCGGCCGATCAGCGCCGACGCGGTCGCCGCGACGGACGCGTTCCTGGACCAGCTCGGCGACCGGACCCCCGCCCTGCGCCGGCTGGTCCGGGAGGGCCGCGATGACGTCGTGCGGGCGCTGGCCGCCCGGGAACGGGACACCGCGGTCGTCGCCACCCCGTGAGGACCCTGTCCGCGCGTCCCGTGCTGTCCACCCGTCCCATGGCCGACCCCCGTGCGGTCCTGTCCGGTGAGCACTGGCGGATCACCGTCCTGACCGAGGGACTGGTGCGGCTGGAGTGGTCCGAGGACGGCGGCTTCGAGGACCGGGCCTCGACGTTCGCCCTGAACCGGGACCTGCCGGTGCCGGCCTTCGAGGTGCGGGAGGACGGAATGCTCGAGGTCGTCACCCGCCGGTTCCGGCTGGCCTACGACCGAGGTCCTTCTCCCCGCAGGGTCTGTCCGTGCAGGCGACCGGCGGCTGGACCCATCACCGCAGCACCTGGCGGTACGGGGACGACGAGCTGGGCCCCGTCAACCTCGGCGGCACCGCCCGGACCCTGGACGAGGCCGACGGCGCGATCCCGCTCGAGGACGGGGTGCTCGCGGCCAGCGGCGTCGCCGTGCTGGACGACTCCCGGTCCTTCCTCTTCACGCCCGACGGCGGTTTCGGCTCCCGCGAGCCGGGCCGGTGCGACCTCTACGTCTTCGCGTACAACCGGGACTACGACGGCGCCCTGGCCGCCTTCCACGCCGTCTCCGGCGCACCCCCGCTGCTGCCCCGCTGGGCGCTGGGCAACTGGTGGAGCCGGTATCACGACTACCACCAGGACGAGTACCTGGCCCTGACGGACCGGTTCGCCGCCGAGGATCTGCCGTTCTCCGTCGCCGTCGTCGACATGGACTGGCACCGCGTGAACTCCGTGCCGCCGGGCCAGGGCACCGGGTGGACCGGGTACACCTGGGAGCGCACCCTGTTCCCGGACCCGGAGGCGTTCCTGGCCGGCCTGCACGAGCGCGGCCTGCACACGACGCTGAACCTGCACCCGGCCGACGGGGTCCGCTCGTTCGAGGACGCGTACCCGGCGATGGCGCACCGGATGGGGGTCGACCCGGCGTCGGGCACCCCGGTCCCCTTCGACATCACCGACCCGGCTTTCGTCGAGGCCTACTTCGACGTCCTGCACCACCCGCTGGAGGAGGCCGGCGTCGACTTGTGGTGGGTCGACTGGCAGCAGGGCCACTTCAGCCGGGTCCGGGACGTCGACCCGCTGTGGCTGCTCGGTTTCCTGACGGAGCTGCTGACCGCCCGCGACTGAGCCGAGAACCCGCGTCGGGGCGCCCCGGCCCGTCACTCACCTCGTCGGCGTGGCCGTTCTCACGGGGGAATCCACCCGGTCCCGGCGCCGTTCGTAGGGTCCGGACAGGGAGGGGATCTACGCTGGATCGGTCCCCAACCCGCTGCGGAAGGATTCGTCGTGTCCGTGCTCCCCCCGCTGGTCAGCGCGACCAAGCCCCTCCAGTCCGTCGCCCAGGCCGCCGACCAGTTCGACGTCGTGCGCCTGCTCTGGACCCTCGGCATCGCGGTCGTCGCCTGGGTCGTGGTCCGGCTGCTCATCAACGTCGTCGTCAGCCGCGTCCGCAAGGGCAACACCATCTTCAAACGCCGCGGCCTGGCGTGGGCGACCCCCTCGGTGCACCCGGACGATCAGGTACGCCGCGCCCAGCGTGCCGAGACGATCGGGTCACTGCTGAAGTCCGTCGCGGCCGTGGTGATCAGCGCGCTCGCCATCACGACCGGTCTGCAGGCCCTCGGCTGGAACGTGGCACCCCTGCTGGCGAGCGTCAGCATCGCCGGGGTGGCCATCGGTTTCGGTGCCCAGCAGCTGATCCGTGACTTCATCGCCGGGATCTTCTTGACCATGGAGGATCAGTTCGGCATCGGGGACGTGATCCAGGTCGGTACCATCGAAGGACGCGTCGAGGCGGTGAGCCTGCGGATCACCCGGTTGGTGGGCGACGACGGCACCATCTGGTACCTGCGCAACGGTGAGATGCTGATGATCGGCAACAAGAGCCAAGGGCAGAGCGCCGCGTACCGACGGCGGCGCAAGTCCCCGATCAGGCGGACGGCCACGCCGGCGACCGCGCAGCAGCGCACCGTCTACCGTCCGAACACCGACCAGCACGCGCTGGCCGAGCCGTCCCCGGGCGCCGGACGGGTGGTGGTCGACCGCCGCACCAGCGACACCCGGGGCAACCCCACCGTGGGCGAGAACCGGACGGCGTCCACCGACCGGACCACCGATCGCAGCACCGGACCGACCACCGAGGGAGAGGATCGTCCATGAATGCCGACCACCGTCGCGAACCCGGGAACCGCGAGGGTCGTCGTCCCGGCGAACCCGGCCCCGCCGGACCCGACCGTGGTCGACTCGACCCGACCACCGGTCCCGCCCGACCCACTCTGGGTGTGGGCATCGGGCCCGCCGTCGGCATCGGGCCAGGCCAGGCCGCCCAGATCCGCCCGGCCGGGGTGGGCGCGTTCACCCCGCCGCCGTCGACGTTCTACGACGACGTCGGGGGCGCGCCGACGTTCCGGGCCCTGACGGACGCGTTCTACGCCGGGGTGGCCGAGGACCCGCAGCTGCGCGCCCTGTACCCGGAGGCGGACCTCGGGCCGGCGAAGGACCGGCTGCGGATGTTCCTCGAGCAGTACTGGGGCGGGCCGACCACCTACTCGCAGCAACGCGGGCATCCGCGGCTGCGGATGCGGCACGCCCCGTTCACCGTCACGCCGGCGATGCGGGAGCGGTGGCTGACCCACATGCGCGCCGCCGTCGACACCCTGCACCTGGCACCGCTGCACGAGCAGCTGCTGTGGGACTACCTGGAGCGGGCCGCCCACGCGATGGTCAACGCCCCCGAGGATCCGCAGGACCCGGCGACCGCCGTCTGAACGGGTTCACGCCGGTCGGTTCACGCCGGTCGGTTCAGGACTTGACGACGACATGGCCCCGCGGGTTGCTCAACCGCAACCACTGCCGTCGCCCGAACACCGCCATGTCCTCCCCCGCAGGAGAGGCTCCCGCGGTGGGAGCCCCCGTCGTGGGCCGGCCCGCCGGCCTCGCGGTGCTCTCGGCCGGGCCGAGGAAGCCGAGCAGTTCCGCCGCGTACGCGGCCGCCAACGGCACGTCCTGGACACCGCTATCCGCAGCCACCTCCGCCAGCAGTCCCTGCGTCGGCGCGGCCAGCACCGCCCGGCGCACGGTCTGCAGCACCGCGCTGCCGGCGTCCTGCGGCAGCGCCGTGCGGACCAGGTCGATCCCGTGCCGGGCCGCCTCGCGCAGTCGCCCCGCCGGGGCGACTCCGAGCCGCTCCCAGCCGCGCTGTGGGGCCCCGACCCCGGCCCACGGCTCCGTCAGCGTGGTCGGCGGGATGGGCAGGCGCCGCCGGGCCGCGTCGTCGCCGGCGTCCGCTGCCCGGGCCAACCGGTCGGCCACCGCGCCCAACGGCACCGTCACGTCCAGGCCGTCGGCGGAGTCGTCCGCGAGCGCCATGGTGCGCAGACCGAGCACGGTGGGCCCGGACTCGCCCAGTCCGGGCGGGCGGAGCACGCACACGGTGGCCGCGAGCACGGACCCGGTGACCGCGAGCCGGATCCCGGCGTCGTTCACCTGCCGGGCGCGGGCGACGAAAGTGCGCAGATCCTCCGCGCTCCCTGGATCAGCGAGGACGAGGTCGGGGCTCACCGGCGCTCACCACGGCGCCGGAACGGCACCGGCTCGCCGTGCCAGTGCTCCAGCGCCGCCCGCTGCTCGGCGGTGAGCCGGACGGGCGCGCCGGTGGACCGGTCGACGAGTACCATCGTCGTCGCCCCGAGCGCGTACACCGTCGACTCGTCCCGCTCCGCGACCAGGTACCCGAAGTCGTAGCTGGACCCACCGACGTCGGTGACCCAGATCTTCACGAACACCGGCCGGTTGCGGTAGCTCAGCGGTTGCCGGTACTCGATCTCCTGCCGGCCGACCAGGGTGAACCGTTCCGGGCCGACCAGGTCGTCGAACGTCTGCCCGGGCCGGTCAGCGGGCAGCACCACCTCGTCGAGCGGGGTGTGCGCCAGCTGCACGCGAGCGTTCTCGAAGTACTGCAGGTAGACGACGTTGTTGACGTGGCCGTACGCGTCCATGTCACCGAACCGCAGTTGCACGGGCATGTAGAGGGAATCGGGCATGCGTCC
This sequence comes from Tersicoccus phoenicis, assembly GCF_001968835.1. Lineage (GTDB taxonomy): Bacteria > Actinomycetota > Actinomycetes > Actinomycetales > Micrococcaceae > Tersicoccus > Tersicoccus phoenicis. The sequence continues at coordinate 12,106 of NZ_MRDE01000003.1, read as the reverse complement.
ATCCTCGCAGAGCGGCCGGGGCTGGCCCTGCCGGCGGCACTACTCGCTCGAACTACTCCCCCGGATGCGACCCGTTGCGGGTGGTTCGGGCCCCTATCATGGCCGGTGGGACGCGTCCGTGGGTCCCGTTTCCCCCTGCGCACCACACCGCTGCCACCGATGAGGAGGGCTGATGTCCGGACTGGACTCGCCGGAGACCCGCACCCGGAATCTGCTGCACGTGCTCGACGTCGACGACCTGGACGGTGCCCGCACCACCGAGGACGTGTTCGTCGGTCTGTCGGAGCGGCAGCCGCGGGGCCGGGTGTTCGGCGGGCAGGTGCTCGCCCAGGCCATCATCGCGGCGAACCGCACGGTCGAGCCGGACCGCACCATCCACTCCCTGCACGGCTATTTCCTGCGGCCGGGTGACTCCGAGAAGCCGATCACGTACGGCGTCGAACGGCTCCGGGACGGCCGCTCCTTCTCGGCACGCCGGGCCCACGCCTACCAGAACGGCGCACCGATCCTGTCCATGATCACCTCGTTCCAGACCGAGGACGAAGGCGTGGACCACCAGGAGGAGATGCCCGACGTGCCGGGTCCGGAGTCGTTGCCGACGACGGCGGACCTGCTGGCCGGGCTGGATCACCCGATGGCTCGCAAGTGGTCCGACGACCGGCCGTTCGACATCCGGCACCTCGACGGCGGCGTGTACCTGCGGCCGGACCCGGGCCGGCCGGCGTCGCAGGCGGTGTGGATGCGCACCCACGGGCCGATGCCCGACGACCAGAGCCTGCACCGCGCCGCTCTGGCCTACGCCACCGACTTCACCATCCTCGAGTCCATCCTGCGCCGGCACGGCCTGGCCTGGTCGACCCCGGGCGTGAGCTTCGCGTCCCTGGACCACGCGATGTGGTGGCACCGGCCGGTACGCGTCGACGACTGGCTGCTCTACGTGCAGGCCTCTCCGTCCGCCTCCGGTTCCCGGGGCCTCGGGATCGGCCGGATCTTCTCGCGCGACGGCGCGCTCGTCGCCACGGTCGCCCAGGAGGGCATGGTCCGGGTTCCCCCGGGCACCGGCGACTGAGCCACCGGCAGGCGGATCCTCCGGCGGGCACGCTCGGCGCTCGGCGGCGGCGGCGACCGGCATGTCGGCGCTCAGAGCGAGACGGTGAACCCGCCGTCGGAGTGCAGCAGCTGCCCGTTCACCCAGCCGCCGTCCGCGGAGAGCAGGAAGGCGATCAGCGCGGCGGCGTCGTCCGGTGTGCCGAGCCGGCCCGTGGGTTGCCGGGCGGTGAGGCCTGCCCGCACGGCGTCGTCCATCCAGCCGGTGTCGACCGGGCCGGGGTTGACCACGTTGGCGCTGATGCCCTGCCCACCGAGTTCCTTCGCCGCGGCGATGACGATCCGGTCCAGGGCGCCCTTGCTCGCCCCGTAGGGCAGGTTGAACGCGGTGTGGTCACTGGTCAGCGCCACGATCCGGCCCCGGCCGGCCAGCCGTTCGGGAAACCGCTGCGCGAACGCCCGGATCAGCTGCCACGGCGCCCTCGCGTTGACGGCCAGGTGCCGGTCGAAACTCTCGACGGTCGTGTCCAGGATCGAGGAGTCGACCGACTCGGCGTGGCTGAGCACGAGAGCAGCGATGTCGCCGTGCGCCTCGCGGGCCTGCGCGATCACCCGGTCCGGCACGGCGGCGTCGGCCAGGTCGGCGTCCAGCGTCGTCACCCGCGCCCCGGTTCCGCGGAGCTGTCCGACCAGCGCGTCGACGTCGCCGGGGACCGATCCCCACGGCATCCGCTTCTCGTACGCCGTCCAGACCGGCAGCACCAAGTCCCACCCGTCGGCGGCGAGGCGGCGACAGATCGCCGCGCCGATGTTGGTGGACCGGCCGACACCGGTGACGATCGCGCTCAGTCGGCCACTGGCGTTGCCGTCCGTCCTGCTCACGCTGCTCCCCTGGCGATCCTCCGCTACGGGCTCGTGCGGTCAGTCGCGGGTGAGCTTGCGGTGCGTCACCCGGTGCGGGCGGGCCGCGTCGGCGCCGAGGCGGGAGACCTTGTTCTCCTCGTACGCCTCGAAGTTGCCCTCGAACCAGTACCAGTTCGCCGGGTCCTCGTCCGTGCCCTCGTAGGCCAGGATGTGGGTCGCGACGCGGTCGAGGAACCAGCGGTCGTGGGAGACGACGACGGCGCAGCCGGGGAACTCCAGCAACGCGTTCTCGAGGCTGCCGAGGGTCTCGACGTCCAGGTCGTTGGTGGGCTCGTCGAGCAGCAGCAGGTTGCCGCCCTGTTTGAGGGTCAGGGCCAGGTTCAGCCGGTTCCGCTCACCACCGGAGAGCACCCCCGCCTTCTTCTGCTGGTCGGGGCCCTTGAACCCGAACGCGGACACGTAGGCGCGGGACGGCATCTCGACGTTGCCGACGTTGATGTAGTCCAGGCCGTCGGAGACGACCTCCCACAACGACTTGTTGGGGTCGATGCCGCCGCGGCTCTGGTCGACGTAGGCGATCCGGACGGTGTCGCCGATCTTCAGGTCGCCGCCGTCCAGCTCCTCCTGACCGACGATGGTCTTGAACAGGGTCGTCTTGCCGACACCGTTGGGGCCGATGATGCCGACGATGCCGTTGCGGGGCAGCGTGAAGGACAGGCCGTCGATCAGCAACCGGTCCCCGAAGCCCTTGCGCAGCTGGGACGCCTCGATGACCTGACTGCCCAGCCGGGGGCCGGGCGGGATCTGGATCTCTTCGAAATCGAGCTTCCGGGTCCGGTCCGCTTCCGCGGCCATCTCCTCGTAACGCGCCAGCCGGGCCCGGGACTTGGTCTGCCGGCCCTTGGCGTTCGACCGGACCCAGTCCAGTTCGTCGCTCAGACGCTTGGCCATCTTGGCGTCCTTCTTGCCCTGCACCTCCAGGCGCGCCCGCTTCTTCTCCAGATAGGTGGAGTAGTTCCCCTCGTACGGGTAGAGCCGGCCGCGATCGACCTCGCAGATCCACTCCGCGACGTGGTCGAGGAAGTACCGGTCGTGGGTGACGGCGAGGACGGCACCGGGATACGACGCGAGGTGGGACTCCAGCCACTGCACGCTCTCGGCGTCCAGGTGGTTGGTGGGCTCGTCGAGCAGCAGCAGGTCCGGCTTGCTCAGCAACAGCTTGCAGAGGGCCACCCGGCGGCGCTCACCACCGGAGAGGACGGTGACGTCGGCGTCCGGCGGCGGGCACCGCAGCGCGTCCATCGCCTGTTCGAGCTGCGAATCGATGTCCCAGGCGTCGGCGGCGTCGATCGCCTCCTGCAGCTTGCCCATCTCCTCCAGCAGCGACTCGTAGTCGGCGTCCGGGTCCGCCATCTCCTCGGAGATGGCGTTGAACCGCTGGATCTTCTCGTAGATCTCCCCCACGCCTTCCTGGACGTTGCCCAGGACGGTCTTCTCCTCGTTCAGCGGCGGCTCCTGCTGGAGGATGCCGACCGTGTACCCGGCGCTGAGGCGGGCCTCCCCGTTGGAGGGCGTGTCCAGGCCGGCCATGATCTTCAGGATGGTGGACTTGCCGGCACCGTTCGGTCCGACGACGCCGATCTTGGCGCCCGGGAAGAACGACATGCTGACGTCGTCGAGGATGACCTTGTCGCCCACCGCCTTGCGGGCTCTGGTCATGGTGTAGATGAATTCGGCCATGCCTTCAAGGCTAGTCGGTGCCCCGGTTGATGTCCCAGTCGGCGACCGGATGCGGGGCTCCTCGATTCTCCGGTCAGAACGGCAGCTTCCGGGTCAGAACGGCAGCTTCCGGTCAGAACAGCAGCTTCCGGTCAGAACGGCGGCTTCCGGTCAGAACGGCGGCTTCCGGTCAGAACGGCAGCTTCTCGTCAGAACGGCACCGACTGCTCCTCCGGCTCGCGGTCGTGATCCCGGCCCTCCGTGCCCGTGCCCGCGCCCGTGCCGGTGTCGGTCGAGAAGGACCCGCTCGGACCGAGCTCCCGGACCTCCCCACCGAACGACGCCATGCGGAAGGTGTCCGCCGCGCGATCGTCCTCGTCCGGCTCCGTGCCGTGCCCGTCCTCGAGGAGCTCACCGGTCGCGGTGTCCACTCCGGTCAGTGGCCGTTCGGTCAGTGGCCGTTCGGTCGCGCCGGCGCCGTTGCTGAAGCGGGTGGTGCCCAGGCGCAGATTGTGCCCGATGCTGTCGGCCTCGATCTGCACGTTGATGCCGGACTTGCCGTCCCGCTCCCACGGCCGCACCTTGAGCCGGCCGGTCACGATCACCGGCTGGCCCTTCGACAGGCTGCAGCCGGCGTTGCGAGCCAGGTGCCGGAAGCACACGACGGAGAACCAGTTGGTCGCCCCGTCCACCCAGGTCCCGGTCTGCCGGTCCAGCCAGCGTTCCGTGCTCGCCAGCCGGAAACTCGTGATGGCCTCACCCCTCGCGGTGGTGTTGCCCGTCACGTCGGATCCGATGTTGCCCACCACCGTGATCATCTCGCTCATCGTCCGTCCGCCCTTCTTTCGCGTCTGCCCGCGGTAGCCGCGGCTCCGGTGCGGCACCGGTGGGATCAGCATGCGGTCCCGCGGAGCCGGGAAGGCGCGGCGTCCCGTTAGCTGTGGACACCGGCGTCCGGAAGGGCGGCTGTGGAGGGAGAACGCCGTGGAGGGAGAAACCGGCACTGCCCGCGCGGCGAGTTCGCGCCCGCAGTGCGCTCGCACCCGCGCCAAGAAGCCGGACGGGGAGCCGCCCGTTGCTAAGGTGGTCGGTGAACGTGACGCGGTAGCTGCGCCTCGGCCCCAGTAGCTCAGCGGATAGAGCAGGAGCCTTCTAATCTCTTGGTCGGGGGTTCGACTCCCTCCTGGGGCACCCACCCGACGAGTCGCTGCGAGGACCGCGCTCAGATCGTCAGCGTACGGCCGGCGTCCCAGTACTTCTTCCGGAACACGCGACTGGTGCGCGGGTCCAGGAAGATGAGGTACAGCGTGAAGCCCAGGCCGATCAACGCCGCCAGCTGCCGGGCCACGTTCAGGTCGACGTTCAGGTAGGGGAACACGTCCAGCTGGTCGGTGATCGCGTAGATCATCAAGAACGCGGTGATCAGGAACAGTGTGCGCACCTGCCAGTCGTCGCGCATGCCGGTGGCCGCGAGCAGCGGCAGCAGCCAGACGACGTACCAGCCCTGGATCATGGGCGCGAAGACGACGATCGCGGCCAGCGCGAGGGCGGCGCGCCGGATCAGCTTCTCGTGGTTGCCGACGAGGAACAGCCAGCCCACGACGGCGAATCCGGCCAGTTTGCCGGCCAGGTGCACGACGGAGGCGGCCCCCCATCCGTCCAGCCCGAACGCGTTCAATATCGTCGCCACCGCCAACCCGAGCATGCCCACGGGGGCGTACCAGATCCACACGTTGCCGGTGGTGCTCAGGGCACCGATCCACCCGAAGCCGAGCCCGTTGAGCGCGCCGGCCAGCGCGAGCACCGCCAGCGAGATCAGCCCGGTGATGGCGCAGTAGCCGATCCGCCGCGGCCACGACGCCCCCCGCCCGGCCCACATCAGCCCGAGGAAGGGCAGGAAGACGATGGTGATCGGTTTGACGCCCACCGACGCGGTGACGAGGAGGATCCCGAGGATCGGCCGCCGGACCGCCGTCGCATAGATGCCGGCGACGGCGAGACCGATCATCAGGGCGTCGTTGTGCACGGCGGCGATGAAGTTGGTGAGGAACAGCGGGTTGGCCACGGAGAGCCAGAGCGCGCGGGTCGGATCGACGCCGTGCAACCGTGCCAGCTTCGGCACTACCCACAGGCAGAGCAGGATCCCGACCAGCGACGCCAGCCGGAACAACATCACCGACAACTCCAGGTTGGTCCCCGCCAGGGAGACGATGCCCTCCTCGATCCAGAGGAACAGGGGACCGTACGGAGGCGGGCTCTCGGACCAGAGCTGGTCGGCGCCACGCTGGAAGAAGCCTTCGATACTCGACACGCCGTCCTGGTAGGGATCCAGGCCGTTGACCATGACGAGGCCCTGCGCGATGTAGGAGTAGACGTCGCGGCTGAACAAGGGGATGGTCGCGTACATCGGTGCGCCCCACAGGACGATGGCCCGCAACACGGACCGGTGGGCGTCCGCGGAGGCCCAGTCGCGTATCTGCTGGCCGAGCCGCAGCCACGACCGGACGAGCAGCATCCCGCCCACGGCGAGAAGGATGACGCAGATGACGACGCCGACGGTGGTGAACCGCATCGGGATGATCAAGGGGTTCTGTCGGAGCGGGGACGAGCCCGGCAACCAGCCCACGCCCAGCGAACCGACCACCAGCATCAAGGAACCGACCAGGCCCAGCACGAGCGACGAGGGTCGGGGTATGGCACGCGACCGCGGGACGGTTGACCCCGTGGATTCCGCCGTCGGCGTCCGACCGGCCGGAGGAGACTGGGTCATGCACCTACTCCTCGCTGGCTCGTCGCACCGGCAACGGTTCTCGCCCGGCGCACTACCGACGGCGCCGCGGGCGCCGCCAGTCTAACATCGCCGGTCCGCCCCCAGCTCGGCTCCGGCGGCCGGTCCGCGCCTTGTCCGGGCCGTCCTCCGCGCTTGCCGTCTGTCGCTGTCCGGGCTTGTCTGCGGGCCGGAGACGTCGATCGCCGGTGACGGCAGCTAGGTTGGTCCCGTGGCTATCACTCAGGAACGAATCGTCTGGATCGACTGCGAGATGACGGGACTGGACCCGGTGGCGGATGCGCTGATCGAGGTGGCGGTGCTCGTCACCGACTCGGACCTGAACATCCTCGGCGACGGCATCGACGTCGTGATCAAGCCACCCGCCGCGGCGCTCGAGGCGATGGGCGACTTCGTCCGGCAGATGCACACCGACTCGGGCCTGCTGAACGAACTCGACGCCGGCGTGAGCCTCGCCGAGGCGGAGCGCCAGGTGCTGGACTACCTGCGTGCCTGGGTGCCGGGGCCGAAGAAGGCGCCGCTGGGCGGGAACTCGGTGGGAACCGACCGGGTCTTCCTCGTGCGTGACATGCCCGCCGTCGTCGACCACCTGCACTACCGGATCATCGACGTGTCCACCGTCAAGGAGCTCTCCCGCCGCTGGTTCCCGCGCGCCTACTTCCAGGCGCCGGCGAAGACGGGGGGCCACCGCGCCCTGGGGGACATCCGCGACTCGATCGACGAACTGCGCTACTACCGGGGCGCCGTCATGGTGCCGCCGCCGGGGCCGGACTCCGAGACCGCCCGCCGGATCGCCGCCCAGGTCGTCGCCGGTTCCGGCACGCTCACCGCGCCCACCGAATCGTCCTGACCCGGCGGGCTGGACGGGGCACCGGCGTGGTCGGGACCCCTCCGGCCAGCCTGTACACTGGTTCTCGCTGCTCTGGCCCGGGGGCGCTCCTTGCGGCCGGCCCGTGACGGCCAGGGAGCGGTCCATGGTGGGTATAGCTCAGTTGGCAGAGCGTCTGGTTGTGGTCCAGAAGGTCGCGGGTTCGACCCCCGTTACTCACCCCGATGTGAAGGCCGCCCGGTGCTCCGGTGCGGCCTTCACCCGTTCGGCGGGTTCCCACTCCCCGCCGGACCACGCTCCGCGGTGCACCGCACGGGTCGGGGGGCACGAGCGAGAGAACCGGCACGACGACGGAGGCGAGGCACCCATGAAGCGCGCGTTCTTCACCGAGGATCAGGGACTGTTCCGCGAGGTCGCCGTGGAGTTCGCCCGCCGCGAGGTCTCCCCGCGCTACCGGCAGTGGGACGAGGACCACCTGATGCCGCGTTCCGTGTGGACCGCCGCCGGCGAGCAGGGCCTGCTCGGTCTGGCCGTCCCGGAGGAGTACGGCGGCGCCGGCCTGGACGACTACCGGTTCCGGATGGTGCTCGACGAGGAGCTCGCGAAGGCCGGTGCCCTCGGTCTGGCCCTGGCGTTCCACCTGCACGACGACCTCGTCCTGCCCGCCCTGCTCGCCCACGGCACCGCGGAGCAGAAGCAGCGGTGGCTGCCGGCCATGGCCAGCGGCGAACTCGTCACCTCCTGCGCCTGGACCGAACCGGGCGCCGGGTCGGACCTGCGCGGTGTCCGCACCCGCGCGGTGCCCGACGGTGACGGCGGCTGGCGGCTGTCCGGGCAGAAGACGTTCATCGGCAACGGCATCAGCGGCGACGCCGCCCTCGTGTTCGCCCGCACGGACGGCTCCACCGGCCGCGGCGGCGCGGACAGCTTCTCCCTCTTCTTCGTCGAGAAGGGCGCGGGTTACACGACCGGCAAGCAGCTGGACAAGATGGGCCTGCGCGCCTCGGACACGGCGGAGTTGTTCTTCGACGACGTCGTGATCCCCGCCGGCAACCTGATCGGGGAACTCGGTGCCGGGCTGCGGTACGTGCGCGAGGGCCTGCCGCAGGCCCGCCTCGCGATCGCCTCCGCCGCGGCCGTCATGAGCCGGCAGGCCTACGAGCAGACCGTCGCCTACACCGCCGACCGGACCGTGTTCGGTGACCGGGTGCTCGACCTGCAGAACACCCGGTTCACCCTCGCGCAGCTGCTCACCGAGGTGGAGGTCACCGAGGGTTACGTGGACCGGGCGGTACTGGCGTTCAACGACGGCAGACTCTCCCCCGCCGAGGCGGCCCGGGTCAAGCTCTGGGCCAGCGAACGGGCCACCACCATCACGGACCGCTGCCTCCAGCTGCACGGGGGGTACGGCTACATCCTCGAGTACCCCATCGCCCAGGCGTTCCTCGCCGCCCGGCTGCTGACCATCTTCGGCGGCACCAGCGAGATCATGAAGGAGACCATCGGGCGGGAGATCGCCGGCTCGGGATCGAACGCGGGAAGGGACGACGCATGACCATCCGCCCGGTCGTGATCTGGGGCGACCCGGTCCTGCACACCCGTGCCGCCGAGGTCGCCGCGTTCGACGACGACCTGCGCACCCTGATCGCGGACATGTTCGCGACCATGGACGCGGCCAACGGGGTCGGCCTGGCCGCCCCCCAGATCGGCGTCGGCCTGCGGATCTTCACGTGGGCACTGCCGAACGACGACGACGCTCCCGAGCGCGGCGTCGTCGTCAATCCGTCCCTGACCATCGGGAAGATCTCCGGTACCGACCCGGACCCCGACGACCATGCCGAGGGCTGCCTGTCCTTTCCCGGCGAGTACTACCCGCTGCAGCGCGCGGACTGGGCGCGACTGACCGGGTTCGACGGCGACGGCAACCCGGTCGACGTGGGGGCCACGGGCTGGTTCGCCCGCTGCCTGCAGCACGAGTACGACCACCTCGACGGCAAGCTCTACGTCGACCGGCTCCTCCCCCGGTGGGGCAAGAAGGCGAAGAAGGCGGCGAAGGCGAACGGCTGGACCACGGCCGGGAACACCTGGATGCCGGGCGTGGACCCGGACCCGTTCGGCCACTGACCCCCCCTCTCCCCGCTCACTGGTCAGAAATCGCGCGTTCTGACACGCAATCGGCGGCGAAACACGCATCGATTGACCACTCGTCGAGAGAGCGAGCGAGCTGCCGGGGGAAGAGGCGTGGACGGGACGGCCTGTACGCCGGGTTCTGTGCCTGCGCCGGTTACCCGGACTGCAGGTGGCGACCATCCATCTAGGAGTACCGTTGCCGGCACCCTCGAGCGGCCTACCCGGACGCTCGGGCGGGCAGCCCTCGATCGCGTCCTGTCTGGCCTTGCTCCCGGTGGGGTTTACCTTGCCACCCCGGTCACCCGGGGTGCGGTGGTCTCTTACACCGCCGTTTCACCCTTACCCGCGCGCCGACGAACGACGGCGGGCGGTCTGTTCTCTGTGGCACTGTCCTGCGGGTCTCCCCGAGTGGGCGTTACCCACCACCGTGCCCTGCGGAGCCCGGACGTTCCTCGGCCGACGCGCACGCGCCGGACGCGGCCGCCCGGCCGTCCCATCCACGACCGCCCAGTCTACCGGCCCGGCGACACGGTCACCGGCGACGAGGTCACCGGCTGCACGGCGAACGGCTCCACCGCGGCAGGCCATGGGCCGGCCGGACACCGGGCGCCACTAGACTCGTCCGGTGTTGATCCTGCTCCCGCCGTCCGAATCCAAACGCGCCGCCCGGTCCGGAGCACCGGTCGACCTCGATGCCCTCGCCCACCCGGCACTGACCCCGGCGCGGTACCGGGTCCTCGACGAACTGGCGCGGGTCAGCGCCGCCCCGGACGCGCTCGCCGTCCTCGGGGTCGGGCCGGGTCTGGCCGACGACGTCGCCCGCAACACGCGGCTGACCACCGCACCGGCGGCACCGGCGCACCGGGTCTACAACGGGGTGCTCTACGACGCCCTGGATCATCGGTCCCTCACCGCGGTGCAGCGCCGACGTGCCGCCGAGAGCGTGCTGGTCGTCTCCGCGCTGTGGGGCCTGGTCGCCCCGACCGACGCCATCCCCGCCTACCGGCTGTCCATGGGCACCCGCCTCGGCGACGTCGGCAACCTCGCGTCCTTCTGGAGGCCGCTGCTCACCGACGCGCTCGCCGCCCGCGGAAACGACGAGCTGATCGTGGACTGCCGGTCGAGCACCTACGCGGCCGCCGCCGCCACCCCCGCCGACCGGACCGTCGCCGTCGACGTCGTCCGCGAGCGGGACGGTGTGCGCACCGTCGTCTCCCACATGGCCAAGCACACGCGAGGTGAGCTGGCGAGGCACCTGCTCACGCGCCGCGGCCACGCGCCGGTCGATGCCGGGGCCCTGGTGCGCGTCACCCGGGAACGCTGGCCGGCGGCGGAACTGGTTCCGGCCGGCAACCGCCGTCCCGCGCACCTGCAGATCGTGCTCACCGACTGACAGTCCCGCCGACCGCGGTCAGGAGCGGACCAGGATCCGTCCGCACTCCTCGCACCGGACGACGGCGTCCTCGCTCGCCGCCCGGATCGCGGCCAGGTCCTTCGGGTTCAGTTCGAGCATGCAGCCGCCGCACCGGGCGCCCTGCAGGGGGGCGACGCCGACGCCGTCGTGCGTGCCCCGCAACTTCTCGTACAGACTGACCAGGGCGGCGTCATCGATCCCGGCCAGCACCTGGGCCCGGTCGGCCTTCTCCCGCTCGAACTCCCCGGCCAGCTCACCCAGCCGGGTGTCGCGGACCGCGGTCAACGCCCCGAGCGCGGCGGTGGCCTCGCTCCCGGTCACGGTCGCCCGGTCGAGGGCCGCCTGAGCCGCCTCGACACGTTCCATCACCGCCAGTTCCGTGTCCTCCAGGTCCGAGCGGCGGGCGGACAGGGTCCCGATCTCGTGCTGCAGCGCGGTCAGGTCCTTCGCGGAGCCGGTGCCGGCGTCCAGCCGCTGCTGGTTGCGTCGGATCCGGACCGCGACCTGCTCGACGGCGGCCTCCGCGGCGGCCAGCGCCTCCTCCGCGGCGGCCAGCTCGGCCTCCGCCTGGTCGCGTTGCGCCTGCGCGGCGCTCGACCGCTCCTGCGCCGCGGCGATCTCCGGGTCGGATCGCAGCGCGGCGGCCCGGTGCCGGATCCGGTCGATGGCGGTATCCCGCGCCTGCAGGTCGAGCAGCCGGCGCTGGTGATCGGGGCTGGCGGTGGGCATGGATCCTCCTGCGGTGCCGGGGTTCCCCTCACCCTAGATGACCTATTCCAAGGGGTCAGTGGTCGTAGGCGGTGAGGGATCGTCTGACGGGTTGTCCGGTTCGGTCGTTGTGCCAGATGGCCGCGGTCAGTGCGAGGATGCGTTGCAGGACGCGCACGAGCACACCGGTGGTGGTGTGTCCGCCGTGGTGCTCGAGATCGAGTTGGCCTTTGAAGGTGTCGAAGACGGACTCGATGATCTGGCGTAGTGGTCTGAAGAACTGGGCGCCGGGCCGGGGTCGCTCACCTTTGCGGGCCGGGCGGAGCAGTTCGATCCCGGCACTGGTCAGGGCGGTCTCGAACTCGCGACCGTGATAGTTCTTGTCGCCGATCAGCAACTGTCGGGGCCGGGCGGCCAGATCCTGGTCGGTGGCGAGCACGTCCAGGAGCACGGTGCGTTCGTCGGCCTTGGCGCCGGTGAGAGCGAACGCGATGGGCAGGCCGTGGACGGTGGCGATCAGGTGCAGGCGTAGTCCCCAGAAGAAGCGCGAATGGCTGGCGCAGTACCCGTACTCGGCCCAGCCGGCCAGGTCCGAGCGGGTCACGGT
>NZ_MRDE01000038.1 GCF_001968835.1 Tersicoccus phoenicis | reverse complement strand
CACACGTGCTCATCGACCCCGATGGTGGTGACCCCGGCGAACCGGGCCGGATCGTCGATCAGCACCCGCTTGCCCTCGGCGATGACCGCCTCGTTGGCGGTATGCCAGGACACTCCCAGCCCGGCAGCGACGCGGCTGACGGTGAGGTGGTCCACGACCACACCGGTCAGCGCCCAGCCCACCCCGCCACGGGTGATCTTCGCCCGCGGCGCCGCGGCCTTCGACGTGTCCTGCCGCCACGTCCGACGGCAGGTAACACACCGGTACCGGCGGACCCGGACCATCAAGGTCGTGGGCCGGTGCCCGAACGGCTCGTGCGCCAACCGGCGGATCACCGTGTCTCGGGGCACGCCCTCGGCCCCGCACTCCCTGCACCACGGGTCCGGCTCCAGGACCCGGCACTGGATCACCGCACGATCAGGCTCAACCCGCTGTCCGACGGCCTCGAGGCCGAGCTCGTCGAGACGGCAGAACGTGGTCAGGTCAGGGCGAACGAAGGTAGCGTGATCCATGTCGAGGTCCTCAGGATGGGCAGTGTCAGAACTTCCATCCTCGGAGGGCCTCGACCCCTATCCAGCGACCGACGCGCCCAACCCGACTACACTCTCAGCTGCGAAGAGCCACATTCGTTCCATTCGAAGCTGCCGCGGTGAATGCCGTGGCGTTCGATGATGCCGAAATAGCCTCAATACCGTTCAGTTACCGTTCAGTTAGGATTACATCTGTGTAGTTTGGGGGTATGCCTCTTGCTGAATGGGTGAAACCGGCCTCGGATCGTCGGTTGTCGGATCTGGTGTCGGGGTGTTCTCGCCGTGGCTGGTCGATGCGGCACCTTCACCTCCGTGCCCGACCTGAACGCCAAGATCCGCGCCTTCATCACCGGCTGGAACGCCCGGGCGCACCCCTTCACCTGGACCAAGACCGCCGATCAGATCCTCACCAAAGCGAACCGTCAAACCACTTCAAACGCAGTCCAGTAGGAGGCGGAAATGATCAATTTCACTGTAGCTGTCACAAACTCGACACCAGGTGTCAGCTGGACCGTATGGCCGGTGTTGGGGCTTATAATAATCGTCGGGTTAGGAGTCGTGATTGCTAGGAGGAGGAAGAAGTGACGGCGCGCGCAACCGCTTCGCATGGCTACTGAGCTGCATGTTGGTTGTTCTCATCGGAGACATTGCGTTGCTAGCCTCTGGCGCGCTCGGTAGCGGATGGGTGATTGGTCTGGTGGCGGTGCCGGTGATTCTGGGTATGACTATCAAGGTGCTGAGAGACCGAGGAAATTCGGACTCGGCGCAATAGAGTTTAGCCTGTAACAAGATGGGGCATAGCGTCGGGGACGCGTATGGGGTCGGTTCATCTACGTCCGCTGGGGCTGGTGGTCAGGTCGGGTGGTGGTGGCTCCCGGTGGGCCGGTGGAGGCGATCCGGGCCGGGACGGTGATGACTCTCGTGAGCAGGCGGGCCCACCGCGCGGTGGCGTGGACGGCGGCGGCCGCGCGGCCGCGGGCGCGGTTGAACGCGAGCACGGTGCAGGCGACCCACGCGGCGTTGGCGGCATAGTGGCTTGAGCGACGATCCACGTTCCAACAATCGCCCGGATGTGGCAGAATGGATGGCTGTGCCCACTGGGCGCGTGCCTGCCACAGGGGGTGCGTCGCCGACAGATCGGGCGCACGCGTGGGCCCGACGGGCCGCGCGATCCCTCACTTCGCGGTACCGCACCGACCCTCCGGGTTCGCCGTGCCGCGCCGATCCACGTGGATGACCTGTGGCGTTCACCAGGAGATGCAGCATGCACATCCTCGACTCCGTGGACTCCGCGTCCCTGCGCACCGACGTCCCGGACTTCCGTCCCGGCGACACCCTGAAGGTGCACGTCAACATCATCGAAGGCAACCGCAGCCGTGTGCAGGTCTTCCAGGGTTTCGTCGTCGGCCGGCAGGGCCACGGCGTGCGCGAGACCTTCACCGTGCGCAAGGTCAGCTTCGGCGTCGGCGTCGAGCGGACCTTCCCGGTCCACTCGCCGATCCTCGACAAGATCGAACTGGTCACCCGCGGTGACGTGCGGCGCGCCAAGCTGTACTACATGCGCGATCGTCACGGCAAGGCCGCGAAGATCCGCGAGAAGCGCTGACGTCCCCTTTCCGGATGTCCACCCGCCGTGCGGCGGGCCGCAGCGGCCGCGTCGTCCCCGCCGGGGACGACGCGACGGTGTCGGAACGCCAGTCCCTCCGGGGCTGGCGTTCCGTGTTGGTGGGGGCCCTCGCCGTCGTCCTGCTGACCTGCCTGCTGCGGGCCTTCGTGCTCGAGGTCTATACGATCCCGTCCGCGTCGATGGAGCCTGGCCTGGTCCCGGGTGACCGGATCGCGGTGGCCCGGGTGGGCGTTGAGCCCTACCGGCGCGGCGACGTCGTCGTCTTCGACGGCCGCGGCAGTCTCGACCCGTACCGCAGCGGCGACCCGGTGTGGCAGCAGGCGCTGGCGGGAGCAGGCCAGTTCCTCGGTCTGACCGGCAGCTCCACCGTCCACGTCAAACGCATCCTGGGGGTGCCCGGGGATCGGGTCACCTGTTGCGGTACGGACGGGCGGCTGCGCGTCGACGGGCAGCCGGTCAGCGAGCCGTACCTGGCGCCCGGCACAGCGCCCAGCAGCACCCGCTTCGACGTCGTCGTGCCCGCGGGCAGCGTGTGGCTGCTGGGCGACAACCGCGGCGACTCCTACGATTCCCGGGCCCTGCTCGGGGCGCCGGGCGGAGGCATGGTGCCGATGGACCGTATCATTGGCACGCCGGTCGCGCGGGTGTGGCCGCTGGACCGGGCCGGTGCCCTGCTGCGGATCCAGCTCGGACCCAGTCCCGGGTGACACGGTGGAACGATCGGGCACGGGCGGATGCCGCGCGGTGCGTGGATGAGGACGGCGCCGACGGCGGGCGGTCCGAGCAGTCCGGAAGACGACGCGCCGACCGGGCGCCGAAGAGGTCAGGGAGCGGATACAGCGAGTGAGCAGCAGCGACAGCGAGAACGGTCCGTCCGCGGCGCGACGCCGTGGCCGGCATTCCGGCGGCGCCCCTGACGCGGTGACAGGCCACGACGCTTTCCCAAGCGACGCCGCCCATGACAGGGCGGGCGTCCCTGCCGACGGCACCGCCGGCGACGCCGTGCCCGGGGGCCACGAGGGTCGGCGTCCGAGCGTCGGGCAACGACTGCGTCACCTGGTGGCGGGTCGTCGCTCCGACGGCACCCCACTCAGTGGTGGCGCGTCGTTCGCCCGGGAGGTGGTGGGCATCGTCGTCATCGCCCTTGTGCTCTCCTTTCTGATCAAGACGTTCCTGTTCCGGGCGTACTTCATCCCCTCCCAGTCCATGGTGCAGACGCTGCAGGTCGACGACCGGATTTTCGTCAACCTGCTGGTGCCGAAGGTCGCCGAACTCAAGCGTGGCGACATCATCGTGTTCAAGGACAGCAACGGCTGGTTGCAGAGGGAGCCGATCGCCCGCAGTGGCGGACAGAGCCCCCTGACCGACGTCCTCGTCTTCCTCGGCCTGGCCCCCGACAATTCCCAGCAGCACCTGGTCAAACGGGTGATCGGCATGCCCGGCGACCGAGTCACCTGCTGCGACGCGCAGGGCCGCCT
This sequence comes from Tersicoccus phoenicis, assembly GCF_001968835.1. GTDB lineage: Bacteria > Actinomycetota > Actinomycetes > Actinomycetales > Micrococcaceae > Tersicoccus > Tersicoccus phoenicis. Next base: position 32,086 of record NZ_MRDE01000038.1, on the reverse strand, counting down.
CACCGTCAACGGGACGTCCATCACCGAGCCCTACCTCAACCCGGGATCCGCGCCGTCGGACACCCGCTTCGACGTCCGGGTCCCGGCGGGCAAGCTGTGGGTGATGGGGGACAACCGCGGCAACTCCGCGGACTCGCGGGCCCACGTGCCGTCCGCCGCGCAGCCGAACGCCCAGCCGTTCGTGAGCGTCTCCGACGTCGAGGGCACCGCCACCGTGATCGCGTGGCCGCTGAACCGGATGCAGGTGATACCGAACGAGCAGAGCGTGTTCGCGCAGGTGCCGGCCCCGAGTTCCTCCGCCAGCGTCGCCCCGACGGTGACCACGTCGGGGCGGTGAGACGGTGGCCGTGAAGCGTCCCAGCCTGCGCGTCGAACGGTCCCTGGCCAGCCCGACGTGCCGACTCGTCGCCGGCATCGACGAGGTCGGCCGCGGCGCCCTCGCCGGGCCGGTCGCGGCCGGCGTCGTCGTGGTCGACGCGCACGCCCAGCGCGCCCTCACCGGTGTCGCGGACAGCAAGCTGCTCAGCCATCAGCGGCGCGTCGACCTGGTGCCGCGGATCCGCCGCTGGGCCGTCGGCAGCGCCGTGGGCATGGCCTCCGCCGCCGAGGTGGACGCCCTGGGCCTGACCCATGCGCTCCGGCTGGCTGGCCTGCGCGCCCTGCGCGTCCTCGCCGGTGCCGGCGTGGTGCCGGACCTGGTGTTGATGGACGGCAATCACAACTGGCTGCGCCGGCCCGAACCGACGCTGTTGGACGGGCTGGGTGTCGGCATGGATGCGGACGCCCTGGTCCTGGACTTCCTGGACGGCGGCGTCGAACCAATGGTGCCGGTGGGGCCCGGTCCGCACGGGTCCACCGCCGTCGCCGCCGCCGACCCCCCGGTGCTGACCCGGATCAAGGCGGACCTGACCTGCACGTCCGTGGCGGCGGCGTCGGTGCTCGCCAAGGTCGAACGGGACCTGCTGATGATCGAGGCGGCCACCCGCTTCCCCGACTTCGGCTGGGAGATCAACAAGGGGTACGCGACCCGCTCCCACCGGGCGGCCATCGACGCGGTGGGTCCGTGCGAACTTCACCGGCGCACGTGGCGGCTCGGGTCGCTGCCGGGGGAGCCGGCCGACGACGACGACGCCCCCGCCGCCTTCGACGATGCCGCCGCTGACGATGCCGTGCCCGACGCTTTCGTCTCGGCGTGCGCGAAGATGGAGACATGAGCGCCGAAGACCTCGAGAACTACGAGACCGACATGGAGCTGGCCCTGTACCGCGAGTACCGGGACGTCGTCGGCCTGTTCAGCTATGTCGTGGAGACCGAGCGCCGCTTCTACCTGGCCAACCACGTCGACCTGCAGACTCGGTCCGCCGACGGTGAGGTCTACTTCGACCTCACCCTCACCGACGCGTGGGTGTGGGACGTGTACCGGTCGGCCCGGTTCGTCAAGAAGGTCCGCGTCATCACCTTCAAGGACGTCAACGTCGAGGAACTGACCAAGACGGACGACCTCCAGCTGCCCGAGTAGAGGAACTCCGACCCGCAAGGGCCGGTGGCTCGTCCGCCTGATTCTTCCTCCCCAGGCCTGCCGCTCAGCGTCGATGTCCACATCCGAGCGGGCCCCGCCGCCACCATGACCCGTCGTGCGGGATCGTGGTGGTGGAGGTGGAGGGATGCGACCGAAGGACCTGTTGGGCCGCGCGGGGGAGGACTTCGCAGCGCAATACGTGTCGGGCCTGGGATGGCAGCTGCTGGACCGGAACTGGCGGTGCCCGGCCGGGGAGCTCGACCTGGTGGCACTGGACCCCGCGGGCGCCGACGGACCCGTCGTGGTGGCGGTCGAGGTGAAGACCCGCCGCTCCCTGGACTTCGGCCACCCTTGGGAGGCCATCGACGCCGCCAAGCTGGCCCGGCTGCACGCCCTCGTCCGGCTGTGGGCGCGCGAGCACGCCACGAGCGGTCCGTTCCGGGTGGACGCCCTGGCCGTGGTCGGTGCCACGGCCGGCGGCATGCGGTGCGAGCACCTGCGGGCGGTGGCCTGAGATGCCGTTGGGACGGGCGTACGCGATCGCCTTGATCGGTCTGAACGGGCACGTGGTGGAGGTGGAGGCGGACATCGGGCAGACGTTGCCGAACTTCGTGCTGCTGGGCCTGCCGGACTCTTCCCTGCACGAGGCCCGCGAGCGGATCCGCTCCGCCGCCCAGAACACCGGTCTGCCGCTGAGCCGGCGCAAGCTCACTGTCAACCTGATCCCGGCGACCCTGCCCAAGAGCGGATCGGGGTTCGACCTGGCGATCTGCCTGGCGGCCCTGCGCGCCGCCGGCGACGTGCACGACACCGGCCGCACCGTGTTCCTGGCCGAGCTGGGCCTGGACGGGCGGCTCCGGGCCGTGACCGGGATCCTGCCGGCGGTGATGGCCGCCGTCGCAGCCGGCTTCCCGACGGTGGTGGTCGCCCGCGGGAACGAGCACGAAGCGGCCCTCGTCCCCGGGGCCGATGTGCTGGCGTTCAACACGCTCGCGCAGGTCGCCCTGTACTACGGCGCCGACGGCCAGCGGCTGGCCCTGGAGGACCAGCCCGAGCCGGAGGGGTCCCCGCCGGCCGCCCCGGAGGCTGGGCCGGTCCGGGACCTGAGCGAGGTGGCCGGACAGGCCGACGCGCGATTCGGGCTCGAGGTCGCGGCGGCGGGCGCCCATCATCTGCTGATGGTCGGTCCGCCCGGTGCGGGCAAGACGATGCTCGCCGAGCGGCTGCCGACGATCCTGCCACCGCTGACCGACGCCGAGGCGATGGAGGTGACGGCGATCCACTCCCTCGCCGGTCGCGGCGCCCCACGGCTCGACCTGATCCGCCGGCCGCCCTACGAGCATCCGCACCACACCGCGACGGTCGTCTCCGTGGTGGGCGGCGGCAGCGGGATGCCCCGGCCGGGTGCGGCCACCCGCGCCCACCGCGGCGTCCTCTTCCTCGACGAGGCACCCGAGTTCGACCGGCGCGTGCTGGACGCGCTGCGCGAGCCGTTGGAGGGCGGTCGGCTCGTGGTGCACCGGGCCGGGGGAGCGGCCGACTACCCGGCCCGGTTCCAGCTGGTACTCGCCGCCAACCCCTGCCCCTGCGGGCAGGACGGGGTGAAGGGCGCGCAGTGCCGGTGCACGTCACTGGAGCGTCGCCGGTATGCGACCCGCCTGTCCGCCCCGGTGCTGGACCGCGTCGACGTCCGGCTGGAGGTTCCCCGGGTGAGCCTGCGCGAGATGAACACGCGGGAGGAAACGGAGAGCAGTGCGCGCGTAGCCGCGCGGGTGGCGGTGGCGCGGGCGGTGCAGCGGGCCCGCTTGGGCGCGTACGGCGTGTCCACCAACGCGGAAGTGGGCAGCCGGGTGCTGCGTGGGCCCCTGCACCCGGGACGGGCAGCGACGAAGGAGCTGGAACTGGCGATGGAGAGGTCCCTGATGACGGCGCGCGGGCACGACCGGGTGCTGCGACTGGCCTGGACGCTGGCCGACCTGGCCGGCCACACGGTACCCGACGGCGACGACGTCGGGCAGGCGCTGATGTTCCGGGAACGGCGGGCCGTCGCATGAACGCCCCTCCTCCGGCGGTGCCCGCAGTTCCGGCAGCACGTTCGGCGACCCGGCGGGCACGCGCAGCGTTCTCCCGGCTGGCCGAGCCGCAGGACTCGGTCGCCGGAGCCCTGATCGCCCTCGCCGGACCCGTCGACGCGTTGCGCATCGCCACCGGCGCACTCCGGCCCGGTCAGCGGCTGGAGCGATCGGTGGCGCAGGAACTGGGCCAGGACGACGACGGATCCGCGCTGGTCACCGCCGCGGTCGGACGCTGGGCCGCCCGGGTTCCCTCCCTGGCACCCGACCGGGACCTGGCCGTGCTCGCCCGGCTCGGTGGATGGCTGTTGACGCCGGAGGACGATGCGTGGCCGGCGGGCCTGGCCGATCTCGGGTCGGCGGCACCGTGGTGCCTCTGGGGCAGGGGCGGCCCGCCGGACGCCCTGCCGGCCCTGTCCCGCGCTGTCGCGGTCGTGGGCGCGCGGGACAGCACCGCCTACGGGGAATCGGTCGGCGCCGATCTCGCGCACGGCCTGGTGACGGCCGGGTACTGCGTGGTGTCCGGCGGCGCCTTCGGTATCGACGCGCAGGCTCACCGCGGGGCGCTCGCCGCTCATGGTTCGGTGCGGTCGACGACCGGTGGGCCGTCCGAACCGCCGTCGGCGGGGTCGGCGCCGACCTCGATGATGGCACCCACCGTCGCCGTGATGGCCTGCGGCGTCGACCGCTTCTATCCGGTCGCGCACGAGCCACTCCTGCGGGCGGTGATGGCGGAGGGTTGCCTGCTCGCTGAGGTGGCACCGGGGTCCTCGCCCACCCGCTGGCGCTTCCTGCAACGCAACCGGCTGATCGCTGCACTGAGCGCCGTGACCGTGGTGGTGGAGGCGCGTTGGCGGTCCGGCGCTCTGAACACCGCTCACCACGCCGCCGGACTGGGTCGGGACGTGGGCGCCGTGCCGGGTTCGGTGTACGCCTCCACGTCCGCGGGTTGCCACCGGCTGCTGCGCGAGACGGGTGCGGTCTGCGTCACGGACGTCGACGACGTGCTCGAACTGCTCGCCCCGTTCCGGGTGTCTGCTCAGCCGCTCGGCGACCGAGAACGCACGGACCCCACCTGGTCCGTCGCAGCCGGACAGGGGAGTGGACCGGTGGCCAGTTCGACGCCGGCTGATCCTCAGGCGGTGGTCCGGGCGGCTGCATCGGCGGCTGAATCCGGGTTGCCTGCGGCGGCACCGGTGACGGGGTCGACGGGGGAGGAATCGGTCCGGGCGGCTCGTCCGGCCGCACATGACGGCCTGAGCCCGCAGGACCTGATCCTGTACGATGCGTTGCCCGTGCGGGCCGGGAGCACGACCGCTCGGCTCGCGACCGTGGCGGGCCTGAGCGAGACCATGGTGCGGGCCGGGCTGGGCCGGTTGTCGCTGCGCGGCCTGGCCGTGGCGACGAACGGCACCTGGCGCAAGCAGCGGCCGGTGAGCCGGTGAGCCGGGGAACTTGGTGTGCCGCCGCGTGGCCTGCCGCGCCCCGGCTGCCCGATGGTCGACAGTGAGAGGGTGAGCGACGATCACCACCCGAACGCGGAGCCGCAGGCGAGTCGGACTGCAGAGCCGCATGCGCGCCGGGTCGCGAGCCCGACCGGGGGACAGCACGTCCCCCCGGAGGCGCCCGTGCCGGCGTGGGCCGCCGACGCGCTCCATGCCTTCGTGCGCCACCTGGCCCTCGAGCGGGGTCGCTCCGCCCACACCGTCCGCGCCTACCGCGCCGACCTCGCCGCCCTGTTCGCCCACGCGGATCGGGCCGGCGCCGACGGACTCGACGTCATCGACCTCGGTCTGCTGCGCAGTTGGCTCGGGGCCCAGACCGGAACCGGGGCGGCTCGTTCGAGCCTGGCCCGCCGGGCAGCGGCGGTCCGGACCTTCTGCCGCTGGGCCGTGCGGGACGGACTGATCACCACCGATCCTTCGGTGCGGTTGCGTGCGCCGCGCCGGGGCCGGACGCTGCCCGTGGTGCTGCGGGAGCCGCAGATCAACGCCGCGCTGACCCGCGCCGTTGAGGCGGCCACGGTGGACGATCCCACCACGGCGCGGGACGCCGCGATCCTCGAACTGCTCTACGCCACGGGCGTCCGCGTGGGGGAGCTGACCGCCCTGGACGTCGACGACGTCGACCGGGAGCGGCGGACCGTCCGCGTCCTGGGCAAGGGGAACAAGGAACGTACCGTGCCGTACGGACTGCCCGCGGCGCGTGCCCTGGACGCGTGGCTGACCACCGGCCGGCCGGCCCTGGCCGGCGAACGCTCCGGGGCGGCGCTGTTCCTGGGGGTGCGCGGGGGGCGGCTGGACCAGCGTCGTGTCCGGGACGTCGTCCACCGGGCCACCACCGCCCCCGACGGCCGAGGTCCTTCCGCCGGGCCCCACGCGCTCCGGCACACGGCGGCCACCCATCTGCTCGACGGCGGCGCCGACCTGCGCGCGGTCCAGGAACTGCTCGGGCATTCCTCTCTCGCCACCACCCAGGTCTACACGCACGTCTCGGTCGAGCGGCTGCGCTCGAGCTACCGGCAGGCCCATCCTCGCGCCTGACCAGGACCGACCCGAGAACTACCGTGCCGTAGTTACAGTGGCGAAAGTCTGATCCATGATGCACAATGTCTGTGACAACTGAAGATTCGACCACGGGTTGAAGGTGGGCGTCATCCGTCCTTGCCGCTCGTGGTCGGACCAGGGTGAGAGTTCGCGCATCTGTTCGTGCTGAAGGTCGTTGGGGAAGACGTCCCTACAGCAACGGAGGATGGAATGAGTGAAGTGCTGACCCGAGGTGTTCTGTTCGTGCACTCGGCGCCCGCCGCGCTGTGTCCGCATGTGGAGTGGGCCATCGGTTCCGTCGTCGACCAGCGGACGGACCTGAACTGGACCGCTCAGCCTGCTGCACCCGGAATGTTCCGGGCGGAGTTGGCGTGGACCGGAGTACAGGGCACCGGCGCCGTCTTGGCGTCTGCCCTGCGGGGCTGGGCCCATCTGCGTTACGAGATCACCGAGGAGCCCAGTGTTGGCGCCGACGGTGGCCGGTGGTCCCACACCCCCGAACTCGGCATCTTCCACGCCGCCACCGACGTGCACGGCAACATCATGGTCTCCGAGGACCGGATCCGTTACGCGTACGAGACCGGCGCCGGCGACCCGAGCGCTGTGTACCAGGAGCTCTCCCTCGCGCTCGGCGAGGCCTGGGACGAAGAACTCGAACCCTTCCGGCACGCCGCCGAGGGCGCTCCGGTGCGCTGGCTGCACCGCGTCGGCTGACTCTGGTTCCTTCGTTGCCGGCTCGTCACCAGCGGGCTGGCCCTTGCGAACCGATCGAGCAGCTGTTGACGAGGTGGCGCCTGAGTGAACGACGAAGGGTCCCCCTCCCGTCCGGGAGGGGGACCCTGTCGTTTGTCCGGGCCGTGCCGTGTCACGACCGCGTCGGTGTGATGACCGCGTGGTCAGGCGTTGCGGAACACCACGACCGCGTTGTGGCCGCCGAAACCGAACGAGTTGCTCATCGCCACCACGTCACCGGAGGGCAGGTCCCGCGCGGTCGTGACCACGTTCAGCGGGATCTGCGGGTCCTGGTGGTCCAGGTTGATCGTCGCCGGGGCCTTGCGCTCGTGCACCGCCAGCACCGTCAGCACCGCCTCGATCGCACCGGAGGCGCCCAACAGGTGCCCGGTCTGCGACTTGGTCGCCGAGACGGCCACGTCGTCCAGTCTCGATCCCAAGGCCTCCAGCAGTGCCGTGTACTCCGGCGCGTCCCCCACGGGGGTGGACGTCGCGTGCGCGTTCACGTGCACGACGTCGGCGGGATTGACCCGCGCGTCGTACATCGCGGCCTTGAGAGCCCGGATCGCGCCCTGCCCCACCGGGTCCGGCGCCGTGATGTGGTGCGCGTCGGCGGTCACCGCGGCGCCCGCCAGCTCGGCGTAGATCCGGGCGCCGCGCGCCCGGGCGAACTCCTCCGCCTCGAGCACGAGCGCGCCCGCGCCCTCACCCATCACGAACCCGTCCCGGTCGACGTCGTAGGGGCGGGACGCTGCCTGCGGGTCGTCGTTGCGCCGGGACAGGGCCTGCATCGAGGAGAACGCCGCGATCGGCAACGGGTGGATGGCTGCCTCGGCGCCGCCGGCGACGACGACGTCGGCCCGGCCGGACCGGATCATCTCCAGCCCGAGCTCGAGCGCCTCGGTCCCGGACGCGCACGCCGAGACCGGGGTGTGGGCGGCGGCCCTGGCCTCCAGGTCGAGGCTGACCGCGGCGGCCACGCCGTTGGGCATGAGCATGGGCACCGTCATCGGCAGCACCCGCCGGGGGCCGCGCTCACGCAGCGTGTCCCATGCGTCCAGCAGCGTCCAGACGCCGCCGATGCCGGTGGCGAACGCGACACCGAGGCGGTCCTTGTCCATGTCGTCGATGCCGGCGTCCGCCCAAGCCTCCCGGGCGGCGACGACGCCGAACTGGGTGGACGGGTCCATCCGCTTCATCTCGACGCGGGACAGCACCTCGGCCGCGGGGTTCGACACCCGGCACGCGAACGTGGTGGGCAGCTGGTACTGCTCGACCCAGTCGTCCTCCAGGGTCGCCGCCCCGGACGTGCCCGCGAGGGCGTTCCGCCAGAACGTCGGCACGTCACCGCCGATCGGCGTCGTCGCGCCGAGGCCGGTGATGACCACTTTCCGTGTCATGTTCCACACTTTCCGCGCCGCTCAAGCGGCGGTCGAGACGGGCACCGGTCGGCGTCAGCGCGGCCCACCGGAGACGGTACGGTCAGGACCCCTGCGCGTTGTCGATGTAATCGACGGCGTCGCCGACGGTCTTGAGGTTCTTGACCTCCTCGTCGGGGATGCGCACCCCGAACTTCTCCTCGGCGTTGACCACGATGGTCATCATCGAGATCGAGTCGATGTCCAGGTCCTCCGTGAAGGACTTGTCCGGCTGCACGGCGTCGGGAGCGAGGCCGGTCTCCTCGTTGACGATCTCGGCCAGGCCGGACAGGATCTCTTCTTTGTTCGCCATGACGGCTCCTTCTCTCGTGTCACCGCCGGGCGGCGGTTCCGTGTCCGGAGCACCCGGTAGCACTCCGTGATCTGCGGGGGTCGTCCTCGGTCGGCGCGGACTGCCCCAACCTACGACGGCCCGTTCACCTCGGGGAAGGTCCCACCCCTCAGGGCAGGACCACGACCTGCGCCCCGAACACCAGGCCGGCGCCGAAGCCGATCTGCAGCGCGAGCCCGCCGTGCAGGTCGGGGTTCTCCGCCAGCAGCCGGTGCGTGGCCAGCGGGATGGAGGCGGCGGAGGTGTTGCCGGCGTCGGCGATGTCGCGGGCGATGGCGACGGTGTCGGGCAGTTTCAGCTGCTTGGCCAACTCGTCGATGATGCGCATGTTCGCCTGGTGCGGGACGAAGGCGGCCAGGTCGTCGGCGGTGATGCCGGCGGCGTCGAGCGCCCGCCGGGCCACCTTGGCCATCTCCCACACCGCCCAGCGGTAGACGGTCTGCCCGTCCTGGCGGAGGGTGGGCCACAACTGCGCCTCCGTCTCCAGGGCGGTCACCGCGCTCTCCGTGTCGGACTGAGCAGTGGCCGACAGATCGCGGACCTCCAGCAGCGAGTGCGTCATGCCGATGGTGTCCCAGTGGGAGCCGTCCGACCCCCAGATCGACGGGCCGATGCCGGGGGTGTCCGACGGGCCCACCACGGCCGCGCCGGCGCCGTCGCCGAGCAGAAACGAGATCGTCCGCTCGTGGTTGTCGATCACGTCGGAGAGTTTCTCGACGCCGACGACGAGGACGTGCTCGGCCGCACCGGAGCGCACCAGCGCGTCGGCCTGGGCGATGCCGTAGCAGTAACCGGCGCACGCGGCGGAGACGTCGTACGCCGGGGCGGGGGTGGCGCCGATCCGGTCGGTCAGCTGTGCGGCCAGTGACGGCGTCGCGTAGGGGTGGGTCACGGTCGCGACGATGACGGCGTCGATGTCCGAGCCCGCGACGCCGGCAGAGCGCAGCGCCTCCTCAGCGGCCCCCAGCGTCATGTCCAGGATGGAGGTGTGCTCGTCGGCGCGGTGCCGGGTGATGATGCCGGTGCGCTTGCGGATCCACTCGTCGGAGGAGTCGATCCACTGGCACACGTCGTCGTTGGTGACGATCTGGTCCGGCCGGTAGGCGCCCAGTCCGAGGATCCGGGAGTGCGCGCGGGTGGGGGACTGCTGCAGGGTCGGGGTGCTCACGCCTGTCCTTCATTCGTCGGGGTGGCGGTCGCCGCGTGGGCGGCCACGAACTCACGGGCGGCCGGCAGGTCGTCGGGCGTCGACAGGGCGAAGCCGGCGACTCCGCGTAGACCGCGTTTGGCCAGTCCGGTCAGGGTACCGGCCGGCGGCAGCTCGAGCAGACCGGTGACCCCCGCCTCGGCGAGCGCGCGCATGCACGCGTCCCAGCGAACCGGTCGCGAGACCTGCCCGATCAGCGCGGCGAGGGTCTCGTCCCCGCTGCTCACCGGCGCGCCGTCGCGGTTGGACAGCAGGGTACGCGTGGGGGTGGTCGGATGCAGGGCCGGAGCCAGTCCTTCCAGCGCCGCGACCGCCGGTTGCATGTGCGCGGTGTGGAACGCGCCGGCGACCTTCAGCGGGATCACCCGGGCCCGCGCCGGTGGCGCACCGACGAGGGCCTCCAGCTGTCTCTGCGTCCCGGCGGCCACGATCTGCCCGCCGCCGTTGAGGTTCGCCGCCGTCAGCCCGGCCCCGTCGATCGCCGCCAGCACCTCGTCCTCGACGCCGCCGACGACGGCGGCCATCCCGGTCGGTTCGGCAGCGGCCGCCCGCGCCATCGCGGTGGAGCGCTCCTTCACGAACGCCATGCCGTCGGCCTCGGTCAGCGCGCCGGCCAGCACCGCCGCCGTGATCTCCCCGACCGAGTGCCCGGCCAGGACGGTGCCGTCGGGCACGCCGCTTTCGCCGAACAGGGCACGCGCGCCCACCAGGCCGGCGGCCACGATCAGCGGCTGCGCGACGGCGGTGTCCTTGATCGTCTCGGCGTCGGAGACGGTGCCGTGAGCCACCAGGTCGATGCCGGTGGCGTCACTGAGGGCCCGCAGCAACGGCTCCGCGCCGTCGAGTTCGAGCCACGGCGCGAGGAAGCCCGGGGTCTGGGAGCCCTGTCCAGGGCAGACGATCGCAAGCACCATCCCAGCCTGTCACCAGGCCCAGGCTTCCCGCCGGATCCGAGCCACCAAGGTCGCGCCTGCCGTTTGTAGAGAAGCTACAACGCTGCGCGCCGCCCGGGCCGGGCTCCCGGAGTCGCCGCCGGCGGCCCGGGAGCGGCATCTCCGGCGCTCAACCGCCCCGCCACGAGCGCGGTCTGCAGCACGAACGCCTCCCGCGGCACCAGCGGATCCCAGCCGGTCACGTCGGTCACCTTGCGCAACCGGTAACGCACGGTGTTGGTGTGAACGAACAAGTTGCGGGCGGTGGCCTCCAGGGAGTGACCGAGGCTGAGATAGGCCGACAGGGTCTCCAGCAAACCGTTCGAGGCCGACGTCAGGGGCCGGTAGATGGCGCGGACCAGGGCGCGGCCGGCGTCGTCGTCACCGGCCATCAGCCGCTCGGGCCACAGGTCGTCGGCGGCCACGGGCCGGGGCGCGTCCGGCCAGGCGCGTGCCGCGGTCAGCGCCGAGAACGCCGCCTGCGCGGCCGGGCCGGCCTCCACCAGCGACGCCGCCGGGCCTGCGTGCACGATCGGGCCGTCCCCGAAGAGCGGGGCGAGCTTGGTCAACGCGCTCTCCCGGTCCCGCAGCCCGCCGAGCAACAGCACCAGCCGGTCGCTCTGGATGCCCACCAGGGTGTCCTCGGCCAGGCGGGTGGTGGTCCGGCGCAGGGTGGACAGGAACGCGGGATGCGGGTCCGGCGGGGCGCCGCCGACGACGATGATCACCTCGGCCTTGCTGCTCCAGCCCAGCGCGGCGATCCGGGAACGCAGCGAGTCGGAACTCTCCCCGCGCAGAATCCCGTCCACGACCAGGGCTTCCAGCCGGGAATCCCAGGACCCGCGGGACTCCGCGGCACGGGCGTACACGTCGGCGGCGGCGAAGGCGACCTCCCGCGAGTACCGCAGCACCGCCTCCCGCAGGGCCGGCTGCTCGGGCTCGGAGGCCAGGTCCGGGACCTGCTGCTCGACCGTGTCGACGACGATGCGGATCAGCTGCAGCGCCTTCTGCAGGCTGATCGACCGGGTGAGTTCGGTGGGGGCGGTGCCGAACACGTCGGACATCACCCAGGCCGGGTTGCCCGGCTTCTCGTACCAGCTGACGAAGGAGGCGATGCCCTTCTGGGCGACCAGGCCGAGGGCGGAGCGCTCGTCGGGGCGCAGGTGCCGGTACCAGGGCAGTGCCGAGTCCAGCCGACGGAGCGTGACGGTGGACAGCGTCCCGATGTTCGAGCGCAGGGTCTCCAGCGTCCGGGCCCGGCCCCGCTCGTCGACGGCTGGTGCCGGCGAGGACGTTGCCGCAGCGCCGCCTGCGTGGGCGCGCGGCGCGGCCCGGTCCGGCTGAACGATCATGCCCCGAGCATACGGCCGGCCACCGCCCGGACCGCAGGCGGCTCCGGCCGGCTGTGGTGGAGGGTCAGGACTCCCCGCCGGCGTTACCGGACTCACCGGCGCGCACGTCGTGCAGGCGGTACTTCTCGATCGCCTTCGCCGGGACCTGAGCATCGACCTCACCCCGCCGGGCGAGCATCTCCAGCGCGCGCACCACCATCGAGTGGGAGTCGATGTGGAAATACCGGCGCGCCGCGGCACGAGTGTCGGCGAAACCGAAGTCGTTGCCGCCCAGGGTGGCGAACTCGTTCGGGATGAACTGCCGGATGCCGTCGGGCAGGTCGGAGCGGTAGTCCGTCGTCGCCACGACCGGCCCGGTGGCGCCGGCCAGCCGCTGGGCGACGAACGGGACGCGGGGCTCGGCGCCCGGGTCGAGGAACGCCTCCCGCTCGGCCGCCAGCCCGTCGCGGCGCAACTCGACCCAGGACGTCACGGACCAGACGTCGGCGGAGACGTTCCAGTCCTCGGCGAGGATCCGCTGAGCGTCCAGCACCCAGGGCACCGACACGCCCGAACCGAGCAACTGGACCCGCGGGCCGTCGATCTCGGCCTCCTTGATCCGGTGGATGCCCTTGACGATGCCCTCGACGTCGACGTTCTCCGGCTCGGCCGGCTGCACGATCGGCTCGTTGTAGACGGTCAGGTAGTAGATCTTGTTCGGATCCTCCGAGTCGGGTCCGTACATCTCCTGCAGGCCCGCCTGGACGATGTGCGCGATCTCGTACCCGTAGGCCGGGTCGTAGGTGCGCACTGCCGGGTTGGTGGAGGCCAGGACGGGGGAGTGCCCGTCCATGTGCTGGGTGCCTTCGCCGGCCAGGGTGGTGATGCCGGCGGTGGCCCCGATCAGGAACCCGCGCGCCAGCTGGTCCGCGGCGGCCCAGATGAAGTCGCCGGTGCGCTGGAACCCGAACATCGAGTAGAAGACGTACACCGGCAGCAGCGGTTCACCGTGGGTGGCGTAGGAGGTGCCGGCGGCCGTGAACGCGGAGACGGCGCCCGCCTCGTTGATGCCCACGTGGAAGATCTGGCCCTGCGGGGACTCCTTGTAGGCGAGCATCAGGTCGCGGTCCACGGAGATGTAGTTCTGGCCCAGCGGGTTGTAGATCTTCGACGTCGGGAAGAACGAGTCCATCCCGAAGGTCCGGGCCTCGTCCGGGATGATCGGCACCACGCGCTTGCCGAACTCCTTGTCCCGCATCAGGTCCTTGAGCAGCCGGACGAACGCCATCGTGGTGGCCGCCTGCTGCTTGCCCGAACCGCGCTTGGCGACGTCGTACGCCTTGTCCTCGGGCAGTTTGAGGTCGGCGTGGGCGTCCCGGCGCTTCGGCAAATCGCCGCCGAGCGCCTTGCGCCGTTCGAGCAGGTACTGGATGGCGGGGTCCTCCGCGCCCGGGTGGTAGTACGGCGGGTTGTACGTGTCCCGCTCGATGTCCTCGTCGGAGATGGGGATGCGCAGGTGATCCCGGAAGTTCTTCAGGTCCTCCAGGGTCAGCTTCTTCATCTGGTGGGTCGCGTTGCGGCCCTCGAAGTGGGAGCCGAGGCCGTAGCCCTTCACCGTGGCGGCGAGGATGACGGTGGGCTTGCCCTTGAACTCGACGGCGGCCTTGTACGCGGCGTAGACCTTGCGGTAGTCGTGGCCACCGCGCTTGAGCTGCCAGATCTCCTCGTCGCTCATGTCCGCGACCATCGCCTTGGTCTGCGGGGACCGGCCGAAGAAGTGGTCCCGCACGAAGCCGCCGGACTCGGCCTTGAAAGTCTGGTAGTCGCCGTCCGGCGTGGTGTTCATGATCTCCACCAGCGCGCCGTCGTCGTCCTTCTCCAGCAGGGCGTCCCACTCCCGGCCCCAGACCACCTTGATCACGTTCCAGCCGGCTCCCCGGAAGAAGGCCTCCAGCTCCTGCATGATCTTGCCGTTGCCGCGCACCGGCCCGTCCAGGCGCTGCATGTTGCAGTTGATCACGAAGTTGAGGTTGTCCAGCCCCTCGTTCGCGGCCAGCTGCAGGGCGCCGCGGCTCTCCGGCTCGTCCATCTCGCCGTCGCCCAGGAACGCCCAGACCTGCTGGTCCGAGGTGTCCTTCAGGCCGCGGTTCTCCAGGTACCGGTTCATGGACGCCTGGTAGATGGCGTTGGTGGGGCCGATGCCCATGGAGACGGTGGGGAACTCCCAGAAGTCCGGCATCATCCGCGGGTGCGGGTAGGAGGAGAGACCGTTCGGGGCAGCCGACTTCTCCTGCCGGAAGCCGTTCATCTGCTCCTCGGTGAGCCGGCCCTCGAGGAACGCGCGCGCGTACATGCCGGGGGAGGCGTGGCCCTGGAAGAAGACCTGGTCGCCGCCGCTGGGGTGGTCCTTGCCGCGGAAGAAGTGGTTCATGCCCACCTCGTAGAGGGTGGCCGCGCCGGCGTACGTGGAGATGTGGCCGCCGACCCCGATGTCGGGCCGCTGGGCGCGGTGCACCATCACCGCCGCGTTCCACCGCAACCACTTGCGGTAGTTCCGCTCGATCTCCTCGTCACCGGGGAACTCCGGCTCCTGGTCGACCGGGATGGTGTTGACGTAGTCCGTCGTCGTGACGAACGGGACGGCCACGCTGTGCGCGCTCGCCCGCTGCAGCAGGGCCCGGATGATGAACTCGGCCCGCTTGGTGCCCTCGGCGTCGAGGAGCCCGTCGAAGGATTCGAGCCACTCGGCGGTCTCCTCGGGATCCGCGTCCGGCAGACTGGTGGTCAGCGCACTGCGGATGTTCTTGATGTCTTCGGTCGCCACATTCAACCTCTCTGTCTGTGCGGTGAAGCACCCGGGCTGCGGTCACTGATGATGGATGACCGCAGACCGCTGTCCGCTCCGGGGCCGCCTTGCGATGTGGGCAGCCCGAACGGGACGCGGCGTCTGGGTGCCACTCTAGCCCCGTACGGGAGCATCAGTGTACGCAGCAGTTTCGCTTAGCGGATAGCGAATTCCACGATGCGGGTTTCGTGAGACGTCTCACGTGGCGGTGACGCACGCGTCGCTCGCGCGCGGCGGTGGCGTGCTGCTTGATGAGGGGGCCGAAAGGGTGTTGTCTGGTAGCACTTCGCCGCGGGCGGCCGACACCGGCTCGAGGTGAGCAGAACACGCACTGACGACGCTATCGGGAGGACATACGTGAGCGAGGCAGACGACGTCGCGACCAGCGCCGCCGCCAAGCTGGGGTTCAAGCAGGACGACCTCGTCCAGGAGTTCGGGTACGACGACGACGTCGACTTCGACCTCCGGGACGACATCGAGGAGGCGGTGGGCTCCGAACTGCTCGACGAGGATGACCACGAGGTCGCGGATGCCGCCCTGCTGTGGTGGCGCGAGGGCGACGGGGATCTGGTCGACGCTCTCGTCGACTCGCTGACCACCCTGGAGGAGAACGCCGTCGTGTGGGTCCTCACCCCGAAGGCCGGGCGCGACGGTTACGTCCCGCCCACCGACATCCAGGAAGCGGCCCCCACCGCAGGTCTGCACGTCACCTCCTCGGCGGGGGTGTCCAAGGACTGGGCGGCCACTCGCCTGGTGACCGCACGCCGGCAGTGACGCGGTCGGCCGGCCCGGGCGCCAAGGAGGACGTGCGCGGCCTCGACAGCGGCCGCCTCGCCCTGCCGACGGTCGGGGCGCCGGCACCGGAGTTCGCGCTGGTCAACCAGCACGGTGAGCCCGTCGCCCTGACGGACCTGCGGGGCGGTCCCGTGGTCCTGGTCTTCTTCCCGTGGGCGTTCTCACGCGTCTGCGACGGCGAGTTGCGCGACCTGCGCGACGGATTCGCCACCATCGCCGGACCGGACGTGCGGCTGCTGGGGATCTCGATCGACTCGAAGTTCAGCCTGCGGGCGTTCGCCGAGGCCGAGGCACTGACGTTCGACCTGCTCAGCGACGCCTGGCCCCACGGCGAGACCGCCCGCCGCTACGGCGTGTTCGACGAGGAACGCGGCGCGGCTCGTCGTGGCAGCTTCGTCATCGACCCCGACGGCGTGCTGCGCGCCCGGATCCTGTCCGCCGTCAACGACCCCCGGAGCCTCGATGAGTACCGCCGCGCGCTGGCATCGCTGGACGCCTGAGCCGGCCCGCAACGGCGTCACGGACCCGGCGGCGACACTGCAGGATCAACGCAGGCGAGCGCTCGACCTGCTCTCCGGACGCCGGCTGGCGGTGCTGACCGGTGCCGGTCTGAGCACCGACTCGGGCATCCCCGACTATCGCGGACCGGACGCGAAACCGCGCACCCCGATGACCTATCAGGAGTTCATCGGCGACCCCCGCCGGCGCCGGCACTACTGGGCGCGCAACCACGTCGGCTACCGGTTCATGTCCGCGACCGTGCCCAACGACGGGCACCGCGCCGTCGCCCGCCTCGAGGCCCGCGGGCTGACCAGCGGGATCATCACCCAGAACATCGACCGGCTGCACGAGACCGCCGGTGCCCTGAACATCGTGGACCTGCACGGCCGGTTCGATCACGTGATCTGCCTGGACTGCGCCAGCATGGTCCAGCGGGCGCAGCTGGACCGGATGCTGACCGAGCTGAACCCGGGCTTCGCCGAGCGGGTGCTGGTCGAGGACGTCGAGGTCGCGCCGGACGCGGACGCGGTGATCGAATCGACCGCCGGCTTCGTCGTCGCCCCCTGCCCGGTGTGCGGCGGGGTGCTCAAGCCGGACGTCACCTTCTTCGGCGAGAACGTGCCGCGGGATCGGGTGGCGCGCAGCTACGGGATGGTCGACTGCGCCGGCGGGCTGCTGGTGGCGGGCTCGTCACTGGCGGTGATGAGCGGGCTGCGGTTCGTCCGCCGCGCCCACCAGCGGGGCATCCCCGTCGTCATCGTCAACCGCGGCCAGACCCGCGGCGACGACCGGGCGGACCTGCTGATCCAGGCCGGGGTGAGTGAGACGCTGACTCACCTGGCCGAGGAACTGCCGGACTTGTGAGCGGCACGACGTCATCGAGGCCCGGATCGAGCCGAAGGCGGACAGGTGAGGAAGGACGATGGACTAGTCCGGCGGCACGGGCTGGCTTCGCTCGGTCTCGGGCTCATCGTCGTCGGCGTCTCGGCGGCTTTCGTTCTGATAGGGGTCCGGATCGAGCAGGTGATGTATCTCGACCACCTGAGGCTCGGCGACGACGCCATCGAGGCGGTACGCCACTATGGTCGATTCAGCCTCACCGCGGCAGCGGTGTGCGGACTCGCGGTGGTTGGAGGAACGGTCTGCGTGATTCTCGCGGCGCTCAGGGCAAAGCGCACCGGCTAGAACGGTGCCGCCGACGACGTCAGAGGACCGTCGGTCTCAGGTGCGCCGCGTGGGCCGTGACTTGTCGGTAGACTGCTTTCCCGAACCCGCGACCGGCCGCGAGACGGCGCACCGGGGGAGCGGCCATCTGCGGCCGAGGGGCCTTTAGCTCAGCTGGTAGAGCGTCACGTTTACACCGTGAATGTCGTCGGTTCGATCCCGGCAGGGCCCACCCAAAGTGTCTTACGGGAACACGCGACATCGGAAGATGTGGAGTGTTCCCGTTTGGCTTCCTTGCCTCCGGTCGTCTCTTGAACGATGGTCGCGAACGGTTCGGCGAGGCGCGAGTGTAGCTGCTCGTCCTCGGTGATCTCCAGCCGTGTGTAGAACGCCTGGTTTGCCAGCCTCCTGCTTCCGTCGTCGGAGTGGGCGTAGGCGTGGTGCGCGTCGGTGAGGAGCCGCAGGCTGTCGTGGAGGAACGCCCGACCACCGACGTGCAGTTCGTCGTGCTCGCGCAGGCGGTACTCGATGTCGGCGAGTCCGGCGCGGATGCGGTCTTGGTGTCGCTTGAGCGTTGGTAGGTCGATGGCGTCGGCGAAGTGCGCCGCGAGCAGCTTGTCGCTCTCTGCTTCCAGGCGCGCCCGGTTCGTCGTGAGGTCGGCGAACTCCTGATCCTTACTCGCGCTGCGCTGGTCGAACGCGGCGTCGACCTCGGCGGCAAGGTGCTGGTAGTCGTCTTCGCTGATCGTGATGTTCGCGTAGGAGTCCTCGACCAGCCGTTCCGCGACCTGCACGGGCACCGCCCGTCGGGTGCAGGTGGTCCGCTTCGACGCCCGACCGGAACAGACGAAGTAGGCGTAGGTCGTGCCGCGCGGGTTGGTCGCGAAGTCCAGCAGCATCCTCGACCCGCAGTTGCCGCAGTGCAGCAGCCCTTTCAGATGGTGGGCGTGTTGAACGTGCCGGGTTGCGTGCGCGTTGCGCGCCTTCAACAGCGATTGCACCTGATCGAACAGCGCTGGCTCCACGATGGGCTCGTGCGCTCCGGGATGAAGCGCACCCCGGTAGCGGATCGCCCCGGCGTAGTACGGGTTCGTCAACACGCGGTAGAGGGCGTTCTTCCCCAGCGGCTTCGACGGCCGCTTCGGCGACGGCACCGACAGCAGGCCGCGCGCGGTGAGGTCACGCAGCAGGCCGGTGACGGAGGTCTCTCCGCCCGCGTACTGCTCGAACGCCCACGCGATCAGCGGGGCGCGCTCGGCATCGACCTCGACCGCGCGTGCCTCGCGGCCCGCGTCGTCGGTGCGGCGGACGTTGAGGTAGCCGATGGGAGCGCGCCCTGGCGTACCGCCCTGCGCGACCTTCTGCGTGAGCCCCTTGGTGACTTCGGTGGCCAGGTTGCGGCTGTAGAACTCCGCAATGCTCGACATGATGCCGTGCACGAGCATCCCCGAAGGCGTCTGATCAATGGACTCCGTCGCCGACACGAGCGTGACCCCGGCGCTGATGAGCGCTTCGTGAATCTTCACATCATCGGCACGGTTGCGGGCGAGCCGGTCGAGCTTGTGCACGATGCAGAACTGCACCCGGCTCGCAGCGATGAACGCCAGCATGTTCTGCAACCCGTCACGATCTGCCGAGCGCGCCGACTCTCCGGCGTCGATGAACTCGCGCACGATCCGCGCCCCCAACTCGTCGGCCTTCCTCGTGTTGGCTTCGCGTTGCGCGGGGATCGAGAAGCCTTCCTCGGTACCGCCGCGCTCGGCTTGCTCCCGCGTGGATACCCGCAGGTAGGCTACGGCCGAGAGCATTGGCGTGTCGGTGGCCTGCGTGGACGTCTGGGTCTCGATGGCGGTGTTCATGATGAGCCTCCTTCCCGTGGGTCACGTCTCTGACTCATCGGTGCTGTCTGACGGTCCCGCAAATCTTGCGGGACCGTGTTCTGGGTTCGTGATCTGACGGAGGCTCTTCGGGACGGGGAGCCCATAGGGGTCTGGTTCACCGTCGAGCCAGGCACGGTGTCGGGTCTCCGCGATGTTCAGTACCCACTCGGTCAGCTTGCCGAGGTCAGGCTCGTCTCGTCGCGTCACCCGAAGGCGTAGACGCCGGTCCTCAGTCCTCATGCCAGGTAGGTGCGCAGTACCTCCCACAACGCGAGCACCGAACCGAATTACTACCCTCTGCCGTGGCCCTGATTCAGACGACACGCCTCTTGCAGATCAAGGAACGGACTAGTACGTATGGAATTGTGATGAGGCCAGACTACCGCTCTTCGGCGGTCTCGGGCAGGGCGAACTTCGGCAGGTGGAGCAGGCCCCGCCCGAGAGCGGCTGTGAGCAGTTCCTCTGCGAGAGCGTCGAACTCAGGCGCAAGGAACCGTGCTGCTGCGTCGGCGATGTCGAGGTCGGCGCCTGGCTCGTCAGCCCGCAGTCGCACGACGATCACGGCACGGATGTCGTCACACCAGTCCCGGGTCGCGGTCGCCAGCGACGGGATCGCTCCGGCGACCGCGTCGGCGAGGAGCCTCACCAGGGCTTGTCCTTCCCTGCGGGCGAACAGTCGATCCAGCGCCGCCACGATGCTGGCCCGTACTTCTTCAACCTCGGAGCCTTCGGGCGTCGGGGTGCCGTCGAGGAACGCGGTCGTGCTCGCCCGCATATGACCGATCGCGTCCAGTGCGAGCCCCTCTTTTCCCTTGCCAGGGAAGTGGTGATACATGCTCCCGTGACCCACCCCGGAGCGCTGCTGGAACATCTGCGGGCTTGTCGCCTCGAACCCCCGCTCCGCCAGCAGTGCGCACGCCGCCGCCACCAGCTTCTGCTTCGAGTCATACGCCGGACGCCCCGGCCCACGCCGCTCCTCAACCATCGCAGCCACTCCTCACTCCGCCATGCCACAAGCCGTTGGCCACTTTCATACAGACTAGTACGGACTTTGATCTGCAGACGCGTGAGGTGTGGGGGAACCGGTAGAAGCTCTCGCATGGTCGCGCGAGGGCTCGACGTAGACTCGCCAGGGCGTCGGGCCTGCGGTTCGAAGTGCGGCCGGAATGGCCTCCTCCGCGTCTACTGCATGTCGACTTCAGGATTGTCGGTGGGTGCTGAGAGACTTGTAGACACGGCGGGAGCGAGACCGCCGACCCTCGCCGGGCACCGGCAGGAGCGACCAGGCAAGGAGGCGATGTGGCAGCCGCAACACCAACCTTCCAGTTCGTCGACCTTTTTTCTGGCCTCGGAGGTTTCCATGTCGCTCTCAATGACCTCGATGGCGAAGTTGTGTTCGCTGCCGAGTGGGAGCCGACGCTTAACGCCCTCTACGAGACGAACTATGGAATTCATCCCTGGAGTGACATCAACGACCTTGAGACCGATAGAGACATAGAACGCGAGGTCCCTGACCACGACGTGCTTACTGCGGGTTTTCCTTGCCAGCCGTTCTCCAAGGCAGGCGACCAAATGGGCTTCGCTGATACCCTCCAGGGCAACCTCTTCTTCAAAGTACACCAGATTCTCCGCGTTAAGCGTCCTCGCCGTTTCATCCTTGAGAATGTGCCCAACATCCTGAAGCATGACGGTGGTCGCACTCGGCGCAAGATCATCGAGTTGTTGGAGGCACTGGATTATTCGGTCAAAGTGGACCACTTCTCTCCTCACGAATTTGGCATCCCGCAGGTCAGGGACCGCGCGTATTTCGTTGGGTCGCTCGACGGCTTGGAAGACTTCGAGTGGCCAGCCAAGCACAAGGACCAGACCGACATCATTTCGGTTCTTCGCCATGATGTTCCGCCCACTCGCGCGATTCCTGAGCAGACACTTCAAGCCATCGATATGTGGGGGGACTTCCTCCGTCGTTCGCCGGCTTCCGTGAAGATGCCCTCGTTCCCGATCTGGTCAATGGAGTTCGGCGCAACCTATCCGTACGAGGACGAGACTCCGCCGGGAGTCTGGGATCGTCGACCGGTGTGGGGTTTGCGTCAGATGGGCATCAAAGGCAGTTTTGGCCAAAGCCTTGAATGTTCGGTCGACGAACAGAAGGAGCGGATCCCTAGTCACGCCAATCGCGATAGCGATTACCGGTTCCCCCGATGGAAGCGCACCTTCATCAGACAGAACCGTGAGTTCTACCAGGACAACCGCTCTTGGATCGACCCTTGGCTGGATCAATGGAAGCCCGAGGAGATGCAGTCCAGCCTCCAGAAGATGGAATGGAACGCCCAGGGTGAGGAGCGGAACATCGACAACTTCGTCCTGCAGGTCCGTGCTTCTGGGCTCAGGATCAAGCGGCCTACGACGTCCCCCAGCCTCATCGCCTTCACCCAGACACAGGTCCCTATCCTCGGCTCCAACCTGACTGGCGAACGCCGTTACATGACACCTGCTGAGTGCGCTGAACTCCAAAGCCTCGGCGATATCCATCTGCCGACTTCCGACCTCGAGGCTTACAAGGCGCTCGGCAACGCTGTCAATGCCCGTGTCGTCAAGGCGATCGCTGAGCGCCTACTCGAAGGGCTGGGCAACCCCGACTCCTCCAGTACTGCCGACCCCGAACCCCTGCGAGCCAAGCGCACCTCCGCGAGCAAGCGGACAGATGCCGGGGAGGAATGCGCTCCCAGGACGAAGCCACTCAGCACAGAACCCGTCCTTGTTGCTAGACGGTCTGCATGACATGCGAGGGAGTTTGGCCTTGGGTTCCGAGTATGAGCGCGTGAGCGAGGCGATCGCCGACGTCATGTTCGGCTCATCGCAGGCTGGTCGACCCGTCTATGCGCTCGCGGACGCCGATACGGTTCGTAACGTGCTCGAAGCCGCTGAGTTCGAGGATCGGACGCTCGCAGGGCTGTCGGCGGTCGTCAGGTCCTCGCTTCAAGTCGACGAGGCTGGCGTAGCCCCATTTCACTGGCAGGCTGACGCTGCGCAGCGCCATCGGCGCTCGCCGCTTGAAACTCCGCCCGCGCTCCCCCTTCTCGTGGCGCTGTCGATCGCTGCCGAGCACATGCAGGCTGACGGCGACCTGGCTGCCCACAACTACTACTCGCGTCTACATCGGCTCTTGCATGTAAGAGCGACCGAGTACTTGCGGGTCGAGAACGACTATCGTCGGGTCGCCGATCTGCTGTGGGGGTCGCTGAACTCCTGGCTTGAAGCTTGGGAAGGTGAGCGTGGAATCCCGACGGCCTACGCCGTCGGCGGTCACGCCTTCATTGGGCTGCCGATGTCGCAGGCGGTCGTTCGGCAACACGATCGTGCCGGCCTCCACGAGCTCTTCGCGATTGAGGGCATGACCCCGGGTCTGCGTATCTCGCCGAACGACATGAGTCTCGCGATGGACCCCTATGCGACGGCCACTCCGAGCCTCCCCCTCAGTTCGCATCTTGCTCGTCTCTGGCGGGATCCGGCCGCCCGAGAGCGCATCGTCAATGCCGCTTGTCTCGAACTCGAAGTATGGGATGGGTCGGGGATCGAATCGGTCGCCTCTGCGCGACCCGTCGTCACGACGCGCCTGCTGGCGTTCTTGCGGACATTCCCTCGCAAGTCGATTGAGTTCAACCTGATGCTCCCGTACCGCTCGGAAGGGCCGGACATTGCCCGGTTCCAAGTCGCCGACGAGGAGTCGATTATCCCGACCGTCGCCGGGCCCGGTGGCTCCACGCGGCTCTCCGGTGCTGAGGGAGTCAGCGCTGCGTCGCTCGTCGGGGAGCAGCTAACTGGCGAGTTCGGGGATGACGAGAGTCGCCCCTTCGGTCGTCGCCCGAAGCGAGTCGCTCCGCTCCGATGGGACGACCTTCAGGGGGCATTCGTCGAGATCGAGCGCATTTCGCTCGGTGAGGACAGCATCGTCCTGGCGCGGTCGGACGCGCGCCAGCGTGTCGAGAGTCACCTTGAGGCTCACGCCCGACCGGGATGGCATGAACTTGTCGACCTCCCGGGTGCGCCGGAGGGGTGGGTCGTTTACCAGCACGTCCAGATCGTGTCCGCGCCGACCGGGCAACTGCACTTCGATCTCTTGCCGCTGGTGCCCCGCGCGCGGACGAGCCTGACGCTACGTGGGGGATTCGTGCTTCCTGGTTTGCTTCGCAAGTGGTCGGTGATGGAGCCACCCGAGGCGGTTGCCCTCGCCGCTGGAGCTTCCTCGGTCTGCGTTCGTGTGTACCGCGGCACCCGTATCGACCCGGCCGAACTCATCGCTGAGTCCCTACAGCCCGGCGAACTCGCGGTACTTCCGCTCATGGATCAGGGGCTAACTGACGGTGAGTACGTCGTCGCGATGTTCGTAGACGACACGAACAAGCCGTCGTCAACGGCGCTCCTGCGACTGCGATCGGCAAGCACTCCGCAGTTCCGCGTCGAGGATGTCGATATCCGCTTGGTCTACTCGCCTGATTTTTCGCCGCGCTGGCCGCTGACCGCTGGTCCCGCCGAGTGGCCGAGTCATGTCAACGGAGCGAGGACAGTGGGTCTCGAACCGCGCCGCGACGGCGGTACAGTGCCAATGCCGGAGTTTGTGCCCCGAGAGCGAAACGCGTCTACCGCATCGGTTGCGAAGACTCGGGTGGGCGTGCCGATGGCGAGCGACTCGTGTCTCATTACCGGGATGCACCGATTCCTGCTCTCGCCCGTGCTCGCTGGCCAGGCACCTACGCGGAGCATTGAGGGCGAGTGCATGACCTGCGGGCTCGTGCGTCGCTTCGCTGGGACCCCCTGGGCTGCGAAGAAGAAGGATCGCGCGGCCAAGACGATCGTGGTCCCAGTAATCCCGCCCGTGGTCGAGTCGGACGAGCCAGACTTCGAGGTCGCGTTCGATGCGCTGAACCACATCGGGACCGGCTCGTTCGGGGCGTTCGAGCGAATCGCCGCCCAGGTCGAGGGCTCGGGCCTGTTCGCGGACTCGTTCCTGCGACGGCTTGAAGTCGTCGGTCATGTGGATGTAGCCAGGGACGACTATCTCCAGGTGACCGAATGGGCGGTGAACACGTCCACGCTCGTTCCGACGGGTGACGGGTTATGGGTGCTCATCGGGTCGCGCTCCAGCGCGCTGGTGGAGCAACTCAAGGAACTGCTCGGCACCGGCGCTGTCGTGCGCACGAGCGTTGATGCCGAACTCGCCCGTGTCGAGGTAGATGGCATGCTGCCGGTCGGTTTATTGGCCGACGCTGGGATCGCTGTTCTGGAGACCTCACCGGTCGAGGAGATCGTTGAGGCGTTGCCGCCACTCAGTGAGGTGGCGACGTCGCTCAAGCGGGTGATCGTGCCGAGCCACCGGTCTGCCGAGTTTTGGGACACGACGTCGGCCTCGTGGCACCCCGCGACGTCGCTGGTCAGGGTTGGCTCTTACCGGCTCAAGGACTTCGGCTCGACCTACGCGATCCGCACCGCCGATGACATTGCAAGCGGCACGATCGGACTCGGCAACGCGCAGATCGTGAAGCACATCGCGAACTCGTGGGCCGGTGACCCCCTCGTTGGCTACAACTCGCGCAGTGGCTCAGTCGTCACGCCGCTGGGTGCGGACCTGCCGGCCTTGTACGGGCGTGCTCTCGCGCTTTGCTCGGGACGAGCGCCGCGAGAGATTGTGAATCACCGCCTGCTCCAGTACCCGTCAGTACCGCGCACCGTCGCGGACATCATCTACGACCGCGTGAGCCGGTGAGCAGCATGCCGTTCCCGACCCCAGTGAAGATCGCCGATGACCTCCGCGACGCATTTCTGCGGTACATAGACACCGCATACGCACTGCGGGACCAGGCCCTTGTTGAAGAGCGGCGACGCCTGCTGCTCGAAGGGCAGGGCAATCTATTCGCCCCGCTCATGCTCGAGCCCGTTCTGCCCTATGACGGGGTCGCGTCGGTCATCGAAGCGGCCAGCCAAGCAGGAGTCGACGCACGCGACCTCGGAGACGTGATCGGGGCGGTCTTTGGTGTGACCCCCGACGCGCTATCAGGCATCAAACTGCGCAAGCATCAGGCGGCAGCACTCGCTACGCACTTCGCGGGCGGCATCAGTCATAACCCGGTGGTGACTTCTGGCACGGGTTCCGGCAAGACAGAGTCCTTCCTGATCCCGCTCCTGAGCCGTATCGTGGCGGAGAAACGGTCAGCAACCGCACTGCCGCCGATCCACGAGTGGTGGGATCTGAAGAGGCAGACCGAAAACTGGCGACCAGCCCGAACAGTCGGAGCAAGTCCGGCAGCGGTGCGATCGGTGATCCTCTACCCGACCAATGCGCTCGTCGAGGATCAGGTTGCGCGGCTCCGCCGGGCCGTGCGCGGCCTTCGGGGACAGGCGTCGCCGATTGACCTCTGGTTCGGGCGCTATACCGGGGCGACACCGGGCTCGGGTGGAGTTCCGACCGGGAAGGTCTCGGCACCTGCCACCGCCGACGCGGCGCGGGACATGCGGGAGCTGTCGCGTCTGAACGCCCGGCTAGCTGAACTCAACGACCCGGACTTGATGGCTCAGTTCCAGGATCCCTATGCTGGCGAACTCATCACCAGGTGGGACATGATTGCCACTCCACCCGATGTGCTCGTCACGAACTACTCGATGCTCAACGTGATGCTGATGCGCGACGTCGAGGAGCCGATCTTCGAGTCCACTCGGCGGTGGCTCCAGCGGTCGTCCGACCACGTTTTCACCCTCGTCGTTGACGAACTGCACCTGTACCGCGGCAGCACCGGTGCCGAAGTCGGGATGGTCGTCCGAAACCTGGCATCGCGGCTCGGGCTTGAGCCTTCTTCCGACCAGTTCAGGATCATCGCGACGAGCGCTTCCCTGCCCGGGGACGACTCGGGTCTGGAGTATCTGGAGCGTTTCTTTGGCGTCGATCGGGCGTCCTTCCTGATCGAGCCTGGGCAGCCACGGCCGCTTGTGCCAGGGAACAAGCCGACTGCTGGCGATGTGCTGGGCATTGCCCCGAACGAGCTGGCGGAAGCTGCCGCGAGAGATCGGTGGGCGGAGACGATCGCTGTTGCGTGCGCTGACCCTGGCGACGGGCGCCCCAAAGCCACGCGAATTGACACTGTTGCGAATCGCCTATTCGCGGACGATCCGCTCGCATCATCGGCGCTCGCGACGATGCTCGTCGGTCTCGCAGACGCGGCGAAGCCCGTGATCCAGTTCCGCGGCCACGTCATGATGCGAGGGATGCGTGGGCTCTGGGCCTGCTCTGATCCCGCCTGCCCCGGCGGCACCGATTCAGAGCCTCGGCGAGTAGGTCGGATGTATGACACCCCGCGGTCGACCTGCGCCGACTGCGGCGCACGAGTGCTTGAACTTCTCTACTGCTTCGAGTGTGGCGATGTCAGCCTCGGGGGCTACGTCGTGGACCGACCCGACCGCGGGGCCGTCGTGCTCTCGACGACTCCGGTCACGCCTGGTGAGAACTCGGGTGACTTCGTGTATCGAAGGAATGACGACGAATACCGATGGCTCTGGCTCGGCTCGCCGGTTCCCGACGCCCCCAGCCGCCACAAACTCCCCGCCGACATGGACGAGAATCGGGCCACCATCGAGACCAACTTCGGGGCCGCGACCTGGAATCCCAAGCTCGGGTCGCTCATTCTCGGCAACTCGCCCGACGGCATCCCAGCAGTCGTACTCAGCCACAACGCGGGCGGTGACAGCGGATTGACACTCCCCGCGCTGCCGGAAGCCTGCCCGCGATGCGGTGGGAGTCAGGACAACCGAGATGCTGCGGTCTACTTCGCCGGCAATGTCAGATCGCCGATCCGTGCACACACGTCTGGTCGCGCGCAGCTCAACCAAATGGCGGTCTCTCAGTTGTTCCGCAGCCTCGGGTCAGAGGCGGCCGAGTCGAGGACGATCGTCTTCACCGACAGCCGGGACGACTCCGCGCGCATCGCCGCCGGGATCGCGCTCAACAACTTCCGCGACCAGGTGCGACAGGTAGTCCGCCAACTGCTCCACGGGCGCGAGAACCCTGTTCCGGTTCTGCGCGCACTCCTGCGTAACGAGCTGGATGGTGACGGACTCGAACGCGCTGAGATGCTGCGTTCCGGCCGTCGGGAGTTGTTCGACAAGCTCCGGCTGGAGAGCCTCGGCGCGGCTGACGCATCGGACTTGGCGACGATCGCTGCCGCAGAACGGGAGACCGAATCTCTGCCGTGGCCGACGCTCATCCACGATGCCGAGCGGGTGATGCTTGAGGTCGGCGTGAACCCTGCTGGGCCGGGACCGTCCGTGGCAGAAAGCGAGGGTGACGCCCCGTGGTATCGCGCCTACGAGCCGCCGATCCGCAACGCCTGGGAGCCGCTGACCGACGCGGTAGCGCGGCCCATTCGCCAGGACCGCTACAGGCTCACTGCGACCGCCGTCGCAGAGGCCGTCTTCGACCGTGCCTCGCGCGACCTCGAATCGACCCGCCTTGGAGTCGTGCGGGCACGGCCGCTTGCACCCGACGGCTGGGGTTTCTCGACGGAAATAGCGGGGGACGTGGTCGCGAGCGTCATCCGGCTACTCGGAATCGCGAAACGATTCGAGGGCGGGTACGCGGCTCGATCGAACTCAGCACCGAAGGTCATCGGAACCTACCTCAAGAGGGTCGCAGCGAAGCAGCAGGTCGACTGGCAGACGCTGGTATCGAATGTCGGCGAGTTCCTCCGCGAGGGCGGGATCGTCGACGAGACGTGGGCGCTCAGAACTCAGACTGGACAGGATGCCCTCGAACTCAGGACCCCAGGCGACAGGGTCTGGGTCTGTGACAACTGCGGCACGACTCATCTGCACCCGTCGGCTGGTGTCTGCACCAATGAGGAATGCCCGAACGGCGTGCTGCGCGAGGAGGAGTGGTCTGAGGAGCTCGACTACTACGGATGGCTCGCCTCGCAGCCGCTTCGACGTATGCGCGTCGCTGAGTTGACGGGCCAGACCCGGCTCGCTGACCAGCGGACGCGACAGCGTCTGTTCAAGGGCGCGGTGCTACCGGTGCCTGCCGAGAGCGGACTCGCGGACCCGCTTGACCTGCTTTCGGTAACGACCACGATGGAGGTTGGTGTCGACATCGGCTCTCTCCGGGCTGTCGCGATGGCAAACATGCCGCCCCAGCGGTTCAACTATCAGCAGCGCGTCGGTCGGGCTGGACGCTCCGGTCAGCCGTTCTCCTTCGCGGTCACCGTGTCACGTGACCGGGCGCACGATGACTATTACTTCCAGGCGCCGGAGAAGATGACCGCGGCCGATCCGCCACCACCGTTCATCGACTTGTCGCGACCGCGGATCGTTCGCCGCGTGATCGCGGCGGAGCTTCTGCGACGGGCATTCCTCGCCAGTCGGAATCCACCTCGGCGAACTGGCGACAGCATCCACGGCACGTTCGGCTCGACGAGTGATTGGGCGTCGCGGCGCGCGGACGTCGAGGCATGGCTGCAGATATCGAAGGATGTTCCAGAAGTCTGTGAGCGGTTCAGCGCGTACACCGCGCTCGATGTCGACGACCTCAAGAACTGGGCGCGGACTGGTCTGGTGACCGACATCGACGAAGCCGTCGGTAACCCGTACTTCCAGCACACCGAACTCAGCGAGTTGCTTGCGAACGCCGGCGTGCTCCCAATGTTCGGTTTCCCGACCCGGGTCCGTCCGCTCTACTCAAAGCCGCTTCGCGGTGCTGGCGATGCCGAGCGGCACACCGTCGCCGACCGTGACCTTCGCATGTCTATCACGGCGTTCGCTCCGGGAGCGGTCGTCGTCAAGGATGGTGCCGAGCACCTAGCTGTGGGCTTTGCGGCCTACAACATCATCGGGACGAGGGCGCGAGCGAAAGACCCTCTCGGAATACCTCTTCCTGTCCATCGCTGCGGGCAATGCGGCAGCCTCGACACCCGCCCGACGGACGAGTCGCTCAAGTGCTCGGTCTGTGGCGAAGAAATGCGTGCGTTCTCGCTCTACCAGCCGGAGGGCTACCGAACGATCTACAGCCAGCCGGACTACGACGACTCGCACATCACACCGATGTACGCGGGATACTCCGAACTCTCCACGAACACCGAACTCGGTCAAGAGACGAGGCTCCACGGGGTCTCGCTCCGACTGCTTGAGCAGGCCGAAGTCGTCGCAGTGAACGACAACAACCGCAAGCTCTTCGATCTGAGTCGCCAGTCCGACGGCTCTGTTGTCGCGCAGAATCGTGACCTGTATCGGCGCCCGCTGCCTGAGTTCATGCGAACTGGCGGGCAAGCCCTCGATCCAGCCGCTATCGGCGAGGTTCGACGTACCGACGTGCTCCTGCTTGGACTTGACGCTCTGGCCCTCCCCGAGGGCGCGGTCGCAACGCTGCCTTGGGCGTGCCCGGCGGGCAAGGGTGCCCTGCTTTCCTTTGCCGAGTTGCTTCGCAACGCCGCCAAGGAGTACCTGGACATCGAGCAGTCTGAGCTTGAGGTCGGACTACAGCCGACGCGCAGCGGTGCCACCGTTTCGGCACGGGTGTTCCTCGCCGACGCGCTCGACAACGGCGCGGGCTACGCGCTGGAGCTCGGAGCGTCGCCGACCTTCGAGAGGCTCCTGACGTCGATTCGGGATGCGACTGGAAAGCGACTGCACGAAGACCCGCATGGGACGGCCTGCACATCGTCGTGCCCTGGATGCCTCCGCAACTACGAAAACCGCTTCAATCACTGGGCGCTGGACTGGCGACTCGGGCTTGACGTCGTGGATCTTGTGCTCGGGCGCAGTCTCGACCTATCCCGCTGGTCGGATCACACCGCGGCGTTGATGCAGAGCTTCGCTGATGGCTACGGTTCACACCCGCGAATCGAGCAGCACACGGTCAACGCCCTGCCAGCACTCATCTCGCCGGAGGGTCGTGGGGCGGCTGTTGTCATCGGCCACCCGCTCTGGCGGCACGAGGACGCGCACTGGAATCCCCAAGTCAGACGGGCAGTGACGGAACTGCGCGGCCGCGGGTTGTCGCACGTTACTGTGTCCGACACCTACGTCCTCGACCGCACTCCAATCAGGCTGTTCAATGCGCTGCTCGAGGGTACGTAAGGGGTGGCCCGTTGCAGCATCCTGACACTGCAATCGATGATAATTCGGGCGGTGAGCCGTCGATTCGCGATCCCGCACGCGACCCGGTCGAGTGCAGTTCAACTCGCTCCGTCGTCGACGCGGTCACCGCGACTTCGCCCACACGGTGCCACGGTGAACCCCGAACTGCTTCGCAAGCGCGATCACGCTGATTCCTTGCGCGCGGGCTGTTCGCATAGCGTCTACTTCCTCGTCCGTGAGGCGTGTTCGAGGTCGTTGCTTTGGTTCCACCGACGCATCGATCAGAGGGTCGTCGGTCTCGCCCTCGGGGTCGGTGTCCCCGCGAGTGCCTTGATTCCACGCGGAAACGAGCCTCTCGACCCGTGGTCGCCTGTTCCCGCAGTGCTCCATTGCGCCCACCCGATGCTTCGGGTCTCGCGGACTATGTGCGTGGCGGCGGCGGGTCGCCTGCGCTGAACACGGGATCCAGGTAGGAGGCCACCAGCGCCATCTGCTGGTCGAGGTCTGCTTCGCAGGCCGCCTCCAGTCGCTCCTTACGACGCCAGGCGGCCTATTTGGCCTGACCGATCTGTCCGTAGCCGACCACGTGCGCTGCGATGGGTTCGAGGTCGATGCTGCGGTAACGGCCAACGGCTCTTGCTGAGCGGAGCAGTTCGTCGGTGTCGATGCCTTGTGGGGCGAGTCGAACGATGTCGACATAGTCGCGCCACCGGGTACTGGTGGTTCCCCGCTCCAGGATGGTGACGCCCTTCTCGGCGGGTCATCGGTCTCGACTGTTAGCGGCCATGTCAGACTGCCCGTAGGCGGCCAC
Source organism: Tersicoccus phoenicis (assembly GCF_001968835.1). Lineage (GTDB taxonomy): Bacteria > Actinomycetota > Actinomycetes > Actinomycetales > Micrococcaceae > Tersicoccus > Tersicoccus phoenicis. The sequence continues at coordinate 866 of NZ_MRDE01000038.1, read as the reverse complement.
GGAAGTGCCCACTGATGGCCAGGAGAACTGCCTGTTGGTGGCCATGAGATCTGCCCACTGCTTGTTTGTGAACCCCCGACCGCTTGAGCGGGGGGAGCCTCTTCCTGGGGTTTGATGACGGTGTCGAGTCGCATCAAGGTCACCCGGAAGAGGCCCCTGAATGAAGTCTGATGGAGAAATCATGGAAATACTTGCTGCCCACGATCTGACCGGGTCGTTGCGCGCTGCAGCCGAGCTCACGGGTTGCTCTCATCACACGGTCGCCCGGCATGTCGCTGCCCGCGACGCGGGCAAGCCGATGGCCGAGCCGGCCTACCGGGGGCGGGTCACGGACCCGTTCCTGCCGAAGATCGAGGAATGGGTCGAGGCGTCCAAGGGCAAGATCCGGGCCGACAAGGCCCACGAGAAGTTGATCGCGCTCGGTTACCAGGGTTCGGACCGGTCCACGCGGCGGGCGGTCACTCAGGTGCGGGCCGCGTACCGGCTTGGCCGGGTCCGGGTGCACCGGCCGTGGGTGACCGAGCCGGGCATGTGGCTGCAGTACGACTTCGGCGACGGGCCCGTCATCGAGGCCAGGAAAACCGTGTTGTTCGTCGCGTGGCTGGCGTGGTCGAGGTTCCGGATCGTTGTCCCGTTGCGGGACCGGACGGCACCGAGCGTGTTCGCAGCGTTGGACCGGACGTTCCGGCTCATCGGGGGCGCCCCGACCTATGTGCTGACGGATAACGAGAAGACCGTCACGGTCTCCCACGTTGCCGGGGTCCCGGTGCGGAACCAGCAGACGGTGGACTTCGCCCGCCACTACGGTCTCACGGTGCTGACGTGCCAGCCTGCGGATCCGGCGTCCAAGGGCGGGGTGGAGTCCT
>NZ_MRDE01000037.1 GCF_001968835.1 Tersicoccus phoenicis | reverse complement strand
GTACATCGAATTGCGGTACAATCAAAAGAGAATCCATTCAGCGCTCGACTACCGGACCCCGAATGAATTCGAACAGGCCTGGTACGCGTCACGCAGAGCGGCCTGAAACATGAAGGGAATCACCGGCCCGGAATTCGTCCCACCGCCCAACGTGACCGGGATGCTGGACCTGTCCGCCTGGCCGGCAGGGATGCGCGTGATCGTCCGCAAGGAGATCCCGCACGTTGGGGCGCAGCTGCGCATCACCGACCTCGACGGGATGCGCTACACCGCCTTCGCCACCAACCAGACCCGCGGCCAGCTCGCCGACCTCGAGGTCAGACACCGGCTGCGGGCCCGGTGCGAAGACCGGATCCGCGCCGCCAAGGACACCGGCCTGCAGAATCTCCCCCTCCACGCGTTCGACGCCAACAACTTGTGGTGCCACCTGGTCATGCTCGCCGCCGAGCTCACCGCCTGGGCCCAGATGCTCGCCCTCCATGGGCACAACGCCCGCCGTTGGGAGCCCAAACGACTCCGGGCGCGCCTCTTCGAGACCGCCGCCAGAGCCTCCCGGCACGCCCGCCGCGCCGTGCTGCACCTGGCCGCGGCCGCCCCCGAGACGCCCCTGCTCCTGAAGGCCCTGGACCGCCTCGCCATCCTCGGCCTGCCATAACGGCCCCTCCGAACGCAACGACGAGACAGGAAGCAGCAGCACCGGCACGTGCGGGAGTGGACCCGCACCGGACACCCGCCAAGGTCAGCGGGCAGCACTGTCGTACCCACATGCAAGAATCACACCCATCAGGCAGACGGTAAGCCCTGACCCTCAGCCAACCAGCCGGGATGAAAGATCGAGGTGGGCGGTGGGACGAATTCCGGGCCGGTGATTCCCTTCATGTTTCAGGCCGCTCTGCGTGACGCGTACCAGGCCTGTTCGAATTCATTCGGGGTCCGGTAGTCGAGCGCTGAATGGATTCTCTTTTGATTGTACCGCAATTCGATGTACCG
>NZ_MRDE01000036.1 GCF_001968835.1 Tersicoccus phoenicis | reverse complement strand
AGCACCGGCACGTGCGGGAGTGGACCCGCACCGGACACCCGCCAAGGTCAGCGGGCAGCACTGTCGTACCCACATGCGAGAATCGCACCCATCAGGCAGACGGTAAGCCCTGACCCTCAGCCAACCAGCCGCGGTGAAAGATCGAGGCTAAGGGACGAAACATCGCACCGATCCTGGCCAAACCCAAAAGCAGGTAAAAAAGACTTAGAAGGTCAGCCAACACGTACCTCGCGATGATCTCTGGAGCAACACTACGATGAAACAAGCTGATCAAGACCCATTTGGCCAACCTGACGGAGCGATGGACGATGAAGGCGGACTCGTCCAATTGGACAAGCGATTCGGCGGCATTGCCCGTGACCCTCGAGACGCTCGGATTCGCGTCATCGTCGGGCCGCTCGGCTCCGGCAAGTCGCTATATTTGAGGCGGATGCAAGCTAGTCGAGTCGCAGATGCGAGTACCTACGCGCCAGAAATCCAGCGGAACGATGATTTGAGTACTGAACAAGTCGTAAAGTATCAAACTATGATGTCCAAAGGCATAAGTTCGACTGAACACTGGACCTTGCTTTGGCGGCGAGCAATATTCCGCTCTGCTTGGTCCTATTTACGAACTGTGGAATTCTTCACTAACAATATAGACCCGAAATCTAAGCTGGCACGACGTGGGCTCGATGCGATGGCAGACCTGATAGGCGCGCCGCCGACCGATCGTAGAGTATCCAGTCAGGTCTCACAAATTATCCTCTTTCACCAAGGCAGGAGGGAAATCAGCAAATATTTAAACGATGAGCGTTGGGAAGATGTAGAGAATTACATCTGCACGATCATGGCGAGTTCGCCGCCCCTATTCTTGCATGTCGACGACATAGATAAGAATTACGCGTGGGCTCCCTCCTACTGGACTCTCTGCCAGCGCGGCCTATTTGACGCGGTGATGCACCTTGCGCGTCATAACGTTCTCAGAACCAAGCTGCACGTAGTAGTAGCACTAAGAGACGTCACTCTCGCTACTGTAACTCAGGGTGAACATGGTCCCCGCTATTTCGAAGATACTCATATAAACCATCTATTGTGGTCGCAAGATTCCGCACGAAGCTTCCTAAGAACCAAAACGGAGCGGCTGTCTCGTTACGACAACTTCTCGCATGTGAAATCTGTCGCATCGTGGGTCGGGATGCCGTCAGTGACCAATGACAGGCCGACCGGCGACGTTGAAGACGTTGAATCCTATTTGTTACGGCACACGCGGCTTGTGCCACGTGACATCGTTATCCTCGGGAACTCACTCTGTAAGGCGCTCAATAGTAGAGTGCCGCTAGACGAAGCTCGGCTCAAAAAAGTAGTGTCTGAAGTGTCCCGCCTGATCGTATGGAGCCAACTAAGCGTTTGCGCCACACAGCTTATCAGCGAAAGCCCTGGCGATCAAGACTTTGCGTCGGCGAATGGAGGCAGTTCGCCGCTCGATGAGCCGCTCGTCAGTGGGAGCGTAACCATATTGCTCGAGGCGATTAGAGAAGTCGGTAGTGATCGGTTCGGGAAAGGTAAGGCAGCGACTCTGGACGAACGGGCACATGATGCGTTTCAAAGTACGTCTAAATTGACCGATATCCTTTGGCAACACAGGCTGTTGAGTTGGGTGGATCGAAGTGAAACGCTCCACTTCTTTCAGCCGCAAGAGTACTTTGGTAGGCACCGACTGCCGCGTGATTCGTCAGTACGTGCCTACCAGTGGCACTGCATGGTGCATGACATCGTGCCATCACTAAAAGTTCTGGCGCCTGTTTCCGCTTTTCCAGGGTGAAGGCTAGATGAAAAGGTGTTGAAGCCATGGCAATTGGTTGGATTGAGGAGATTGATCTCGACGATTGGGATTCCTTCAAGCGATTGGTAACATCGTGGGGACGTGATGGTACGTTCAAGGGTCAGCAGCGTGAAGCCGTGTACAGGGGTCAGCCTTTGGCGTCCCACCGGCTGTGCGCGAGTCTTGACCGGAGATTGAACAATGTCTCTCTACGCAGTCGGCGAGACTTACAGAAAAGGATGCGAGACTATGTGGTTGATCGCCGACCGCAGCTGTCGTCCTTATCCGACGATAGTGTGTACGCCTTGCTGCAGCATCATGGGGCTCCGACGCGATTGCTAGACTGGTCAACCAGACCCTATCAAGCCGCCTTCTTCGCGATGTCGTCGTCGCTAGAGGAACAGGCCGACGAAGACGATTGTGCCGTTTGGGCGCTCGACAGTGGCGCGGCGTGTTTCCGTATCGGAGAGGGTGGCGTTAAATTGCTGTATCCTTCTGAGCAGGAAAACACGCGAGCGATCGTTCAGCGCGGTGTCTTTACACTCAACGAGTCGTTACAGCCTGACATTGAGGGATACCTCGGACAACTTGAATCTTCGGGCCATGAAAAGCCTGTAGTCGTTCTAAAGAAGGCGCGGATTCCACGAAACGATTCTGAACTTGCCCTGTGGGATCTATCGGCGATGGGTATCGATTTTGAAAGCACTTACCCGGATCTTTCGGGCCTTGCGCGGGCATCGTATTCGAGGGCGCTGCTGGGGTCCCGGCGGGAGTTGTATTCGTAACATCCCGGCCGGTCGTGTCATGGACGTGGATCCCGTAAGGAAACATCATCTGAGTTGGCCTAAGGAGCTACGCGTAAAGATCGGCCCAACCATTTAATATCCCGAGCGTGTCGCGCACGGCCTTCACGCCAAGGCGCGTATGCTTCAGAGAGCGGCCGATCGCCGAAGAGACCTTTTCGACAGGCAACATGGACTGCAACATGGACTGCAGTTGGCTATCGACCAGTTCAAGTCCATCAAGCTGGCGAGCGAATGAACGAAGCTGCCCAGCCATATCGAACGTAGACGGCGGCAGGTCATCTCCCAGCCTCGCCATTCCAGCGAAAACTACGTCTAGCTCCTTTGCCTTTTCGTACATTTCGGCTCCGATCCGGCCGATTTCTTGAGAGGGGCCGGATAGCTTGTCAGCTACTCTAATCGACCATGCGAGGAACTGCTTCGGGGTGCCGTTTGTTGGCGGTGACTCAAGCTGCGTAGCACGACCCAAATTCTCGATCGCCGGCTTCAGTTCTTCAGCGAGACGTGCAACCTCCTGCGTCGCATCCTCGAATGAAACCATTAGGTCCGCGAGACCATCGCCGTCACCATCTTCATCGTCATTAATGACGCTGGGCGCAACCGTCTCGCCACCCTGTCCGCCTATGCTTTCGAGCGCCAGCGAAGCCTCAAACAGCCTCTCGTTGAGTTTTGTAGCTAATTCATCCATAGTGCGGCGCCACAGCGATGAATCAAAGCCCGCAAGGAACGCATCATAGATGTTGCGGTACTGCACCGACTCGACATAATCAACGATGAAGTCTCCCGAATTACGCCGAATTACCTCAGTGGAGATCGGTACTACTGGAATAATCAACCCCTCGACTCCGAGGTTCTTGGCTGCCGAGTGAAATGCTTCAAACTCTTCTCGGCAAGCAGCGCTTTCAAAGTAGTTTGCCGTTGCGATCGGCATGAACAACAGAGACCTACTTACCCGCGCTTGCAACTGCTCACGCCAGTTCTTACCCCAAACCAGTGCCGCATCGGTGAAGATGCTAAGCGATCGTCCGAACTTGGCTTGATAGAAGTTTTCTAGGCCAGCCTTGAGCGGACCGAGAATACCAAATGCTTCCTCATCCTTATGAGTGTAGCTGATGAACAAATCGACGGAAGGCTCGTCCACGTTCTCAGACATCTATATACCTCTTGTCGAATGTGCGATTAAGCGCGTCGTAGACAATCTAGACTATTCACTCAGAAGTCCCAGTCCTCGTCCTCCGTCGCCACGGCCTTGCCGATGACGTACGACGAACCGGAACCCGAGAAGAAGTCGTGGTTCTCGTCCGCGTTCGGGGACAGCGCCGAGAGGATCGCCGGGTTCACGTCGGTCACCGTGGACGGGAACATCGCCTCGTAGCCCAGGTTCATCAGCGCCTTGTTGGCGTTGTAGTGCAGGAACTTCTTGACGTCCTCAGAGAGACCAACCCCGTCATACAGAGCGTGCGTGTACTGGACCTCGTTCTCGTACAGCTCGAACAGCAGCTCGAAGGTATAGTCCTTCAGTTCCTGCCGCTTCTCTGCCGAGACGATCTCCAGGCCGCGCTGGTACTTGTAGCCGATGTAGTAGCCGTGGACGGCCTCGTCGCGGATGATCAGCCGGATCATGTCCGCCGTGTTCGTCAGCTTCGCCCGGGAGGACCAGTACATCGGCAGGTAGAAGCCCGAGTAGAACAGGAACGACTCCAGCAGGGTCGAGGCGACCTTGCGCTTGAGCGGCTCGTCCCCCTGGTAGTAGTTCATGACGATCTCGGCCTTGCGCTGGAGGTACTCGTTCTCCGTGGACCAGCGGAACGCCTCGTCGATCTCCTTCGTCGAGCACAGCGTCGAGAAGATCGACGAGTAGCTCTTCGCGTGCACCGACTCCATGAATGCGATGTTGGTGTACACCGCCTCCTCATGCGGGGTGATCGCGTCCGGGATCAGCGACACCGCCCCCACGGTCCCCTGGATGGTGTCCAGCAGCGTCAGGCCCGTGAACACCCGCATGGTCAGCTGCTGCTCGTCCGGCGTCAGCGTCGCCCACGACTGGATGTCGTTGGACACCGGCACCTTCTCGGGCAGCCAGAAGTTGTTGACCAGCCGGTTCCAGACCTCGACGTCCTTGTCGTCCTGGATCCGGTTCCAGTTGATCGCCTCGACATGGTCGACCAGCTTCAGCTTTTCGGGTGTCATCGCTTCATTCCTGACGGGAGGTGCTTGAGTATCGATCGGTAAGTTACCGGCTGGTAACTAAAGGGCACAGCTGACGCAACCCTCCACCTCGGTCCCCTCGAGGGCCAGCTGGCGCAGCCGGATGTAGTAGATCGTCTTGATCCCCTTGCGCCACGCGTAGATCTGCGCCTTGTTGATGTCCCGCGTGGAAGCCGTGTCCTTGAAGAACAGTGTCAGGGACAGGCCCTGGTCCACGTGCTGCGTCGCCGCCGCGTACGTGTCGATGATCTTCTCGTACCCGATCTCGTACGCGTCCTGGTAGTACTCCAGGTTGTCGTTCGTCAGGTACGGCGCCGGGTAGTAGACCCGCCCCAGCTTGCCTTCCTTGCGGATCTCGATCTTCGAGGCCACCGGGTGGATCGAGGACGTCGAGTTGTTGATGTAGCTGATCGACCCGGTCGGCGGCACGGCCTGCAGGTTCTGGTTGTAGATGCCGTGCTCCATGACCGACGCCTTCAGCTGGCGCCAGTCCTCCTGGGTGGGGATGTGCACGCCCGCGAAAAGCTCGCGAACGCGCGCCGTCGCCGGCTCCCACGACGCCTCGGTGTACTTGTCGAAGAAGACACCGGACGCGTACGTCGACTCGGCGAAGCCGCCGAACGCCGTCCCGTGCTCCATCGCCAGCAGGTTCGAGGCCCGCAGCGCGTGGAACAGCACCGTGTAGAAGTAGATGTTGGTGAAGTCCAGGCCCTCCTCGGACCCGTAGTGCACCCGCTCCCGCGCCAGATAGCCGTGCAGGTTCATCTGCCCGAGCCCGATGGCGTGCGAGGAAGCGTTGCCCTCCGCCACGGACGGCACCGACCCGATGTAGGACATGTCCGACACCGCGGACAGCGCCCGGATCGCCGTCTCGATCGACAGCCCGAAGTCCTTCGAGTCCATCGTCTTCGCGATGTTCATCGACCCCAGGTTGCAGGAGATGTCCTTGCCGACGGTCTCGTACGAGAGGTCCTCGGCGAGCACCGACGGCGCCGAGACCTGCAGGATTTCCGAGCACAGGTTGGACATGGTGATCTTGCCGGCGATCGGGTTCGCCCGGTTCACCGTGTCCTCGAACACGATGTACGGGTAGCCGGACTCGAACTGGATCTCCGCCAGGGTCTGGAAGAACTCCCGGGCGCTGATCTTCGTCTTCTTGATCCGCGCGTCGTCGACCATCTCGTCGTACTTCTCGCTGACGTTCACGTCGGAGAACGGGATGCCGTAGACCCGCTCGACGTCGTACGGGGAGAACAGGTACATGTCCTCGTTGCGCTTGGCCAGCTCGAACGTGATGTCCGGGATGACGACGCCGAGCGAGAGGGTCTTGATCCGGATCTTCTCGTCCGCGTTCTCCCGCTTGGTGTCCAGGAACCGGTAGATGTCCGGGTGGTGGGCGTGCAGGTAGACGGCGCCGGCCCCCTGCCGCGCCCCCAGCTGGTTGGCGTAGGAGAAGGAGTCCTCGAGCAGCTTCATCACGGGGATGACGCCGGAGGACTGGTTCTCGATCTGCTTGATCGGCGCGCCGTGCTCGCGGATGTTGGTCAGCGACAGGGCGACGCCGCCGCCGCGCTTGGACAGCTGCAGCGCCGAGTTCACCCCGCGGGCGATCGACTCCATGTTGTCCTCGATGCGCAGCAGGAAGCAGGAGACCAGCTCGCCGCGCTGGGCCTTGCCCGCGTTGAGGAACGTCGGGGTGGCCGGCTGGAACCGGCCGGCGATGATCTCGTCCACGAGGTGCTCGGCGAGGGCCTGGTCACCGCGGGCCAGCGCCATCGCGACCATGCACACCCGGTCCTCGAACCGCTCGAGGTACCGCTTGCCGTCGAACGTCTTCAGCGTGTACGAGGTGTAGTACTTGAACGCGCCGAGGAACGTCTCGAACCGGAACTTCTTCGCGTACGCCCGGTTGTAGAGGGAGCGAATGAAGTCCATCGGGTACTGGTCCAGCACCTCACGCTCGTAGTACTGGTGCTTGACCAGGTAGTCGAGCTTCTCCTCCAGGTCGTGGAAGAAGACGGTGTTGTTGTTCACGTGCTGCAGGAAGTACTGGTGCGCCGCCTCCCGGTCCGCCCCGAACTGGATCTTCCCGTCGGCGTCGTACAGGTTCAGCATCGCGTTCAGCTCGTGGTAGCCGAGGCCCTGGTACGCGGCGGGGAGCGTCGTGTCGTCGTGACCGACCTCGGGCACCGGGACGTCCCGCTCGTCCAATGGCGTCTCGGTGCGGGTCTCTCGTGACGCGACAGTGTTCAACGAAGTGAGGGTCGTGTCCACAACTCTTCCAATCCCTGGGTGACGGCGGCCACGTCGTCGGACGTGCCCATCAGTTCGAAGCGGTACAGGACGGGCACCCGGCACTTCGCGGCGATGATGTCCGCCGCCTCGCCGTAGTGCTCGCCGAAGTTCGTGTTGCCGGCGCCGATGACCCCGCGGATCAGGCGCCGGTTCTGCTCCTCGTTGAGGAACTTGATGACCTGCCGGGGAACCGCCCCGACGCGGGTGTTGCCGGCCCCGTAGGTGGGCACCACGAGCACGTACGGCTCGGTGACCAGCGGGGCCGGCTCGGCCGTGTGCAGCGGGAGACGGATGCCGTCGATCCCGAGCCGCTCCACGAACCGGGCCGTGTTGTTGGTGACCGAGGAGAAGTAGACCAGCGACCCCGCGGGCACCCGGGCATGGCCCGGGGCCTCGGCCTGCGCCCGGAACCGGGCGAAGTCGGCCGCCGTCAGCGTGGCACCGGCCGCGCTCATACGATCACCTCGAAGCGGTTCAGGCCACCGAGGAGGCGGAAACGCCCTGGGCGATGGTCGCGATCTTGTCCGGCCGGAAGCCCGACCATGAATCGTCGTCGGTCACGACGACGGGGGCCTGCAGGTAGCCCATCGCCTTCAGCTCCTCGAGGGCCTGCGGGTCCTGGGAGATGTCGACGCTCGAGTACACGACGCCCTTCTTGTCGAGCGCTCGGTACGTGGCGTTGCACTGCACGCACGCCGGCTTGGTGTAGACGGTGACCGCCATGGTCCCTCCCCTTCGCTTGCTGTCCCTCGGTGTATGTCGATACTACATCTAGTGCCCCGCGCGGGGAACGACCCCAAGATGATGTATCACAACCGTGTCATTCCGTGCACTGGGCGTCCACAGGCTCCGGGCGCGGAGCGGGCCCGGAATCCGCGGATCCGCGGCCCTGCCGATGGTCTTGTCCACACCCTGTGGGCGACGTTGTCCCCGGTGTCCACACCGGCGTGTCCCACCCGGTCCGCGTGTCGCGCGTGGTGGCTCCCGGCTGGTTGAGGGCTATATATAGGGAACGCTCGCGGGGCGCCGGGTATGCCCCGGATCGGGGACTCCCGGGCTCACTGCTCGACTCACCGCTGCCTCGGTTTCCTGATGCTCGCTCACCACTGCTTGCTCACCACTGCTGGCTCACCACTGCTTGGCGCCCGGCGGGGGCGCGTCCATGGTGGAGCGGTCGTCGCGGGGGCCGCCCGGGGCGCGGTCCTGGGCGGCGTCGCGCTGGCGCTGTTCCAGTTCCTGCTGCCGGGGGTCGGTGCCCGGCGCCGGGGTGGGAGTGCCCGACGGCGTGCCCGGGCCGGGTGAGGGCGTGCCCGGGGACGGGGCGCCGGACGGCGGCGGGGTGGGCTGGGCGGACGGGGGCGACGACGGCGGCGCCTGCTGCTTGTCCTGCAGCCGGTCCTGCGCCTGCCGCAGCTGCTGCCCGGAGTCCTGGGCCTGCCGGGGGTCGGCGAAACAGTCCGGTGGCGCTTCCCCGACCACCCGCTGCGCCTCCGCGTACAGGGGGCGGGCGTCGGCCGCGCGGCCCTGCCCGGTCAGCTCGTCGCCGCGTTTCTCGATGCTGAGCACGAGGTTGACCCGCACCGGGCAGTCGTTCACCCCGCCGCCGACCAGCTCGAGCGCCCGCGTGAACTCCGTCCGCGCGCTCTCCCAGTTCGCGCGCAGCACCTGCGCGTCCCCGGCGGCCAGGTGCGCCTTGTAGGGTTCGACGACGTTGACCACTCCGAGCCGGTCCGCGGCGCCACCGAGCCCGTTCGCATCCTGCCGCTCCCACGCGTCGACGGCCTGGCCGCCGAACAGCGGCAGACTGAGCAGTTTGGCGGCGATCAGCAGGACGAGGAGGACCACCGGCGCGGAGAACCAGAGCAGCCGGCGACGCACCCGCCGCCGGCCGACCTCCAGGTCCTCGGCGCTCAGCCAGCCGCCGTCGAGCGGGTCGGCCGGGCCGGTGCCGTCGCGCTCGTACAGGTCAGCGGAGCGCTCGTCAGCGGAGCGCGGATCAGCGGCGCGCATCGGGCACCTCCCGAACGCGTAGCACGCCGCCGGGTGTCCGCCGGCGGGGTGCCAGCCGGAGCAGGTCCGACCCGATCAGGTACAGCTCGCGGGTGACGATGCCGACCGCGGCGGCGGCGAGGATCCAGTACAGCTCGTACCGGCCGGCCACGGAGCCCGCCGCGGCGGCGAGCCGACCGGGGTCGGTGGCGGTCAGGGCGTTGGCGATCGGGTCTCCGGCGGAGCGGTGGGTGTAGGGCACGCCGAGCTGGCCGGCGACGGTCCGCAGTCGGTTCTCGTCGATCACGGACCGGGCGTCCACGGCCGGGGTGACCGACCGGTCCTGCACGTACGGGGAACTCTCCCCGGCGACGTAGCCCACGTTGGCCCGCATCCGGCCCCCGGTGGCGGTGCCGTACCCGAGCACCGCTCCCCCGTTGACCGCTCCGGACGGGACGGTGAACGGGAGCGGCGCCTGCCCGTCGGTCTGCTCGCCGTCGCCGAAATAGAACACGACGCGGGCCCGCTCGGGTTGCGCGGCCCGGGCCCGCTCCAGCTGCAGGGTGAGCAGGGGTGCGGCGATGGTCACCGAGCTGCCCCGCGAGTACGTGGTGACCTCGGGTCGGAGCACCTCCATGGCGGTGGTCACCGCCGTCGCGTCCCCGGTCAGGGGCAACCGGGTCAGGGCGGACGAGTCGAACGTGATCAGGGAGAACCGAGCCCCGGGCAGCGCCGCGACCAGCCGGCCCACGTCCTGCCGCACCCCCTCCAGCCGCGGTTTCGCTGCGGCGGCCGAACCACCGGGGCCGCCGGGGCTGGAGCTGGGGCCGGGGCCGGAAGGGCCGGGGCTGGCGCTCGCGCCGCCGGGGCTGGCGCTGGGGCCCGAACCGCCGGAGCCGGAGCCGGGGGTGCCGTAGTCCTCGGCGACGATCGAGGCGGTGGTGTCGACCAGGAAGAACACGTCCAGGTCCGCGCTGGCGTTCTGGCTGGTGCCAGCGCCCGGGATGCCCGGCCGGAACGCCGCCGTCACCACCAGCACGACCAGCCCGGCCCGCCACAGCCACGACCGGGCCAGGGGCGACCGGGTCGGGTCGGACGTCGGGCGCGATGTCGGGGACGACGCCGGGCTGGACGTCGGGCCCGACGCCGGGGCCGACGTCGTCGCGCTCGTCCGTTCGGCCCACCAGCGCCACACGCAGAAGCCGAGCAGGGCCAGCCCCGCGACCAGCAGGACCGGGACGGGCAGGACGGGCAACGTCGTCATCGGCGCAACCTCCAGGCCAGCGGCAGCAGCAGCGCCACCCCGAGCAGCGCGGCGACGAGGACTCCGTCGGGCCGGTCCCCCGCAACGGCCCGCGGCGCGGAGGTGAGAGCGGTGGCCTCCCGGGACTGCACCCGGGCGATGATCTGGGCAACGGCGTCATCGCCCGTGCCACTGTCGTCGATCGCGTAGTAGTCCCCGTTGGTCGACTCGACCGCCTGCTGCATCTGCGCGCCCGCCCGGTCCCGGCCCGAGCCGACCCCGAACTGGGCGGGATTGAGGCCGTACACCCGGATCCCGTCCCGCCCGGCCAGGCCCGCCGCCTCGGTGATCGTGTAGAGGGGCCGGCCGGCGAGCCGGTTGTCGGTGGAGAGGACGATCGACCGGGTCCGCGGCTGGCCCTTCTGGTCGAAGCTGTTCACGCAGGTGGCCAGGCCGTCCCCGATCAGGGAGGACCCGGTCCCGGTGAACGTGCCGGCGAAGAACTCGATGTCGGACGAGGAGAAGTCGAAGGCCCGGCCGGCGGTGGCCAACTGCTCGGCGACGAACTGGTAGTCGTCGGTCAGGGGGAAGACCTGCACGGCGGAACTGTTGAAGATGACCATCCCGATCCGCTCCCCGTTGAACCCGCGGGCCAGGCGCTCGAACACGTCCACCACCTCGGCGTTGAAGGAGAGCATCGACCCGGAGACGTCCATGCACAGGATGATGTCGCGGTTGCGCTTCTGCGGGTCCAGTGCCGAGATCGACGTCGGGCGGGCGGCCGCGACGGCGAGGGCGACGACGAGGCCGAGTACCAGGGCGAGCGCGGCGGCGAGGGTGATCCGGTACCGGCGCAGCGCCGCCGCGTAGCCGGGCAGCGCGGTCAGTCGTTCGCTGTGCGCGACGGGGACGGCGGCGGCCCGGCGTCGGCGGTGCCGCAGCAGCAGCCAGAGGACGACGCCGAGCACGACGGCGACGATCGGCAGCATCCACCCCTGGATCAGCGCCACGAGCCCACCACCTGCCGGGCGGCGTCGACGGCGCGGCGGGCGTCGGCGGCCTCGGGAACGCCGAACTCGGCCGGGTAGAGCACGGCGACGGCGTCCGCGACACCGGCGACCCCGGGGACGGCGGGGACTTGCGCGGCGCGGAGGTCGGCCAGGGTCATGGTGTGCGCGGAGACCCCGGAAGCCTGGTGCGCGAAGACCCGCACCAGGCGGCTGAGCCGCTGATGCGCCTGCCGGGCGGTCAGCTCCCCGCGCTCCGTGGCGGCGGCCACCGCGTCGATCCGCGCCAGGTACTCGGTTCGCAGGCCGGGCAGGTCGGCGGGCCCGGGCAGCTGCCACTTCCGCCGGGAGCGGCGGGTGCTGGCCAGCGCCCACACGTACCAGGCGACGACGGCGGCGAGCAGGCCCAGGCCGATCCACAGCCACACCGGGTCGTACGGGATCGGGCCGTAGAAACGGCCACCGTCGTTCATGGAGCATCACCGCGCACGGCGGTGGCTCTCCAGGAGGGCGAACATGGCGGGGACGACCTCGGCCGTCGCGCCGACCCGCTGGTGGGCGATCCCGAGCGACCGCAGCGCCGCGGTCGTGTTCTCCCGCAAGGTGGCCGTGGCCTCCCGGTACTGGCGGGCGAGCCGCCGGTCGCGGCGCAGGGACTCGGGCAGCCAGTCGTCGGTGGCGACGTCGACCATCGCGTCGTGTCCAGGACCGCCGTGCCCAGCACCGCCGTGTCCGACAGCCACGTGTCCCAGCAGGTCGGCGTCCTCGACGGTCAGCCAGAGGATCTCGTGCTGGACACGGAGACGGCGCAACAGGTCGACGGTGTCCGGGCCCAGGGCGGCCTCGTCGGCGACGACGAACAGCAGCATCCGCCGGCCCGTGGACTCGGCGACGTAGCGCAGCAGGCCGTTGAGGTTGCTCGCGGGCCCGTCGAGCGTGGTGGACCGGTGCACCTCCTGCAGCAACCGCTCCAGGTGCGGTTCGCCCGCCCGCAGCGGCAGGCTGCTGCCGCCGTCGTCGTCGGCCCGGGCCAGACCCACCAGGTCCGCGTGCCGGCTGGCGAGGTAGCCCATCACCCCGAAGGCCATGATGGCGACGTCGAGCTTGGCCTCCCCGCTGCGGGTCACCGCGGACATGTTCCGGCCCGTGTCGGCGACCAGCAGGACCAGCTGCTTGCGCACCGCGACGTACCGTTTGACCAAGGTGGTGCCCTGCCGGGCGGTGGCCTTCCAGTCGATATCGCGGACCTCGTCGCCGGCCACGTAGGTGCGCAGGTCCTCGAAGTCGAGGCTGCGGCCCTTGAATACCGAGGCGTACTCACCGTCGAGCAGGCCCCGGGTGCGCCGGTGCAGGTGGACGAACATCGACGACTTCACCCGGGTCAGCAGGGTCTCGGCCATGATGCTCTCTCGGTCCGGTTCTCGTCAGGAGCGGTGGTCAGCGGCGTTGGGTCAGGGGGTCCGGACGGCGGCGACGACGGCGTCGATGATGGTCTCCACCGGCACCCCCTGGGCGACGGCCTCGAAACCGAGGATGAGCCGGTGCCGCAGCACCCGGTGGGCGAGGGACTTCACGTCCTCGGGCAGCACGTGGTCGCGCCGGTCCAGCAGGGCGACGGCCCGGGCGGCCTGGGCGAACGCGATGCTGGCGCGGGGGCTGGCGCCGAACTCGATGTACCGGGCCAGCTGCGGGTCGATGTACTGAGCGGCGTTGCGGGTGACGTAGACCAGCCCGACGATGTACTCCCCGATGGTCCGGTCCAGGTAGACCTGCCGGGCGGTGGCCTGCACGGCCTGCACGTCGTGCAGCTCGACCACCGGGGGGTCCGTGCGGTCGAGGTCGTAGACGCCGGCGTCGATGCGGCGCAGCATCTCGGACTCCTCGACCGGCGTCGGGTAGTCGAGCACGTCCTTGAGCATGAACCGGTCCATCTGCGCCTCGGGCAGCTGGTACGTGCCCTCCTGCTCGATGGGGTTCTGCGTGGCCAGGACCAGGAACGGCTCGGGCAGCGGGTACTCGGTGCCGCCGATCGTCGTCTGCCGCTCCTGCATGGCCTCGAGCATCGCGCTCTGCGTCTTGGCGCTGGACCGGTTGATCTCGTCCAGCAGCACCACGTTGGCGTGCACGGGCCCGAGCTGGGTGACGAACGCGGCCTTCGCGGCGTCGTAGATCTGGGTGCCGACGATGTCGGAGGGCAGCAGGTCCGGGGTGCACTGGATGCGCCGGAACGTGCCGTTGACGGCGGCGGCCAGGGTGGTCGCGGCGGTGGTCTTGGCCAGGCCGGGGACGCTCTCGAGCAGGACGTGGCCGCCGGTGAGCAGGGCGACCAGCAGGGTCTCGCGCAGCCGCTGCTGGCCGACGACCTTCGCGTCGTAGGCGCCGGCGACGGCGGAGAGGGACCGGTCGGCGGCGGCCATCGTCTCGGCGTCGATGGTGCTCGGCCGAAGGGACGCGTTCGCGGACTGGCTCACGGGTCAGCTCCTGCTCCGTCGTGGTTCGTGCGGTCAGCCTACCGGGCCGGAGGTGAGTCCCGTCCGGGCTCTGGTCGGCGGACTTCCGCGGGCGTAGGCTCGGCCTCCTCAGTCAGGGCATCCTCATCGAGGAGGACGTGATGGCCGACGGCGCGAAGACCTTCCAGACGACCGGGGCGGCGTACGACGGCTTCATGGGCCGCTACTCGCGTGTCCTCGCGGCACCATTCGCGGACGCGGCGGGCGTGACCGCCGGTCAGACCGCGATCGACGTCGGGTGCGGGCCCGGCGCCCTGACCGCCGAACTGGTCGACCGCCTCGGGGCCGCGGCGGTGCGGGCATTCGATCCCTCCCCCGCCTTCGTCGCCGAGTGCGCCGCCCGGAACCCCGGGGTCGACGTCCGGTCCGGGACCGCCGAACGGATGCCGTGCGACGACGCGTCCGCGGACGTCGCGCTCGCCCAGCTCGTCATGCACTTCGTCGGGGAGCCGGAGGCGGCGATGGCCGAGTTCCGGCGCGTGCTGCGGCCCGGCGGGACCGTGGCCGCATGCGTGTGGGACTTCGCCCAGGGCATGGAGATGCTGCGGCTGTTCTGGGACGCGGCCCTGGCCGTCGACCCGGACGCCCCGGACGAGGCGCGCACCCTCCGGTTCGGGCGCGAGGGCGAACTGACCGACCTGTTCACGACCGCCGGACTCGTCGACGTCGCCGAGACCACCCTGGAGGTGTCCTCCGAGTACCGGGACCTGGAGGAACTGTGGTCCGGGTTCGAGGCCGGGATCGGTCCGGCCGGGGCCTACCTGGTCAGACTGCCGGACACGCTGCGGTCCGCCATGCGCGAGGAGTTCGCGGATCGGCTCCGTGCCCGGGTCGGCGGGACGGACGGACCGTTCGCGCTGGAGGGGACGGCGCGCTGCGCGACTGGCTGCACGCCGGGCTGACGCCGAAGTCGGCGCCGGGCCTGCACGCTCGTCCGGATCCCTCGAGCCGAGCGTCGTCGTCGGGCGCGGGCGCGGGCGTCGGTGGCGCCGGGCGTCAGGCCTCAGGCGCCGTCGTCGGTGGCGCTGGGCGTCAGGCCCGGTCGCCGGGGTCCGGATCCAGCAGGCCGGCGCCGGCGAGCTGGACGGCCAGCCCACGCCCGTCGGGCCCGGTGATCCACTGGACTCCGTTCGCCTGGGGCCGCGGTTCGCGGTCCAGACCGCCGGCGAGGACCGCCTCCGAGACGGAGAGCTCGCGGATGCACACGGCGGCGACGTTCTGCGGGTAGCGGCGGGCGAACTCGCCGTAGATGGCAGGGTCGTGCTGCCCGTCGTCGCCGATCAGAATCCACTTGACATGCGGGAACTCCTCGGCCAGCCGGCGCAGACTGTCGACCTTGTGCTGCATTCCGCTGCGGAACCAGCGCTCGTGGGTGGGTCCCCAGTCGGTCAGCAGCAGCGGCCCGTGCGGGTAGAGGTTGCTGCTGAGGAACCGGCGCAGCGTCGGGGCCACGTTCCAGGCCCCGGTGGAGAGGTAGAGGAACGCGGCGCCGCGGTACTGCCGGTGCAGCCGTTCGTAGAGCACCGCCATGCCGGGGGTGGGGGTGCGGGCGTGCTCGTCGAGGACGAACGTGTTCCAGGCGGCGAGCATCGGCCGGGGCAGGGCGGTGACCATGACGGTGTCGTCGATGTCAGAGACGATGCCGATCCGCTGCTCGTCGGCGACGACGTGCACCTGCGCGGTCTGCGGTTTCGAGCCCTCGGTGGACAGTTCGATGGTGTGCCAGCCCGGCGGCAGGTCGATGTCCACGGCGACGTCGACGACGCCCCCGTGATCCGCGGTGACCTGCACCTCGGCGTCGCCGATCCGGACGGTGACGACGGCGTCGGCGATGGGGATGCTGAGGAAGGACCGCCAGCCGCGGACGTTGAGCACGTCCTCACCGGTCAGGCGGTCCAGGATCCGTTCCCGGGTCATCACGGCGCGGCCGAGCACCCGGATCCACGACGTGGTGCCGTAGCCGGTGGACGCGACGACGGTGGGCATGAAGTTCCGCCGCCGAGCGCGACTCTCCCGCCAGGCGTGGACCCGTTCTTCCACCCGGTAGGCGATGTTGGTGGCCTGCTCGCGGGCCTCGCTCAGCAGATCCTGGGCGTCGGGATACCGCTCGGGGGCGGTCCGCCGCCCGAGACGACGTCGCCGGGGGGTGGTCGTCTCGGGCTCTTGGGGCATCCGCCCAGCTTACCGACTCGCCGTCGGCGGGCGGGTTCGGCTGGCGGGTGGGGTTCGGTCGGTCGGCCGGGCGGTGGCTTTCGGTGCCGGCCGCCCTCCTCCTTGCGCCCTCCCCTTGCGCCCTCCCCTTGCGCCGAGTGGACGGATAACGCACTCCTGACGGCCTCCCCTTGCGCCCTCCCCTGACGCCGAGTGGACGGATAACGCACTCCTGACGGCCGAATCGGTGCGTGATCCGTACTTTCGGCGGTGCCGAGGCGCGGTTCCGGTGGCGGATGGTGGCGGCTCCGGCGCCGGTCGCCGTCCCCTTGCGCCGAGTGGACGGATGACGCACTCCTGACGGCCGAATGGGTGCGGGATCCGCACTTTCGGCGGCGCCGAGGCGCGTTCACGTCCGTCGGCGGGCCCGGTTCCGGAGCGTATGCATCCCGGTTCGGGATGCACAGCGGTATGATCGGCTCGTGAGCACACAGATCGCCGTGCGGCTGCCCGATGACGTGGTGGCTTTCCTCGATCGCACCGTCGCGGCGGGAGAAGCGCCGAGCCGCGCCGCCCTCGTCACCTCCGCGGTCGAACGCGAGATGCGGCGTCGCCTCGCCGAGCAGGACGCCCGGATTCTCAGCGAGAGCGGGACGGCGGACGACCTCGACTCCCTCGTCGCCTGGTCCACCGGCACCGTCGAACTCGATGACTGAACCGTGCGGGAGATCTGCCTGGCGCACCTGGACACGACACGCCCCGTCGTCGTCCTCACGCGAGAGGCTGCGCGTGCGGCGATGACCACGGTGACCGTCGCGCCCATCACCTCCACGATCAGAGGCCTGTCCAGCGAAGTCCCGGTGGGCCGCGCCAACGGCCTCGATCACGACGGCGTCATCTCGATCGACAACATCGTCACCGTCCCCGCCGACCGGCTGGGACGCGGCCTCGGTTCCCTGAGCTCGAATCAGGAGCGCGCGCTGGCCCGAGCCGTGGTGCTGGCGTTCGACCTGGACCTGCCCCTGCTCGGTTGAAGGCGCCCGCACTCGCGATCTCGGGCCATGCGGTACCGACGCTCTCACTCCTTCACGGCGCCGGCACTCGCGTTCATGATCCGCCGCTGGAACACCACGAACACGATGGCCACCGGGACCGTCATCAGGGCCGCCGCCGCCAGCTTGAGCGGGAACTGGTTGCCCTGGCTCAACTGACCGGACGCCAGTTGGGCGACGCCCTTGGTCAGGGTGGTCAGTGCGGGGTCCTGGGTCGAGATGATGAAGTGGTTCAACTCGTTCCAGGAGCCCTGGAAGCTCAGGATGACGATCGTCATCAGCGCCGGCCGCGCCATCGGCAGCACCACCGACCAGAACGTGCGGAACACCCCGGCCCCGTCGATCCGGGCCTGCTCCTCCACCGACCGCGGGATGGCCTCGAAGAAGTTCTTCATGATGAACACGCCAGCGGCGTCCACGAGTAGGGGCAGCACCATGCCCGCGTACGAGTCGTAGATGCCCAGCTGGTTCACGACCAGGAACTTGGGGATCAGGAGCACCACCCCGGGCACCGCCATCACGGCGATGAGCAGGGCGAAGATCACCCCGCGCCCCCGGAACTGCAGCCGCGCCAGCGCGTAGCCGGCCAGGGAGTCGAAGAACACCCGGCCACAGGTGACCAGTACGGTGACGAGGAACGAGTTCTGCAACCACACCGGGAAATCGGAGTTGGCGAACAACTGCTGGTACGCTGCCGTCGTCCAGACCTGCGGGACCAGGGACAGCGCGTTCGCGGTGGCGTCCTCCTCGGTCTTGAACGACGAGGCCACCTGCACGAGGAACGGGAAGATGTAGATCACCGCGAGCACGATCAGTGCGACGTAGAGCACCCATCCGGCCCGCCCGCGGCGCTGCCGGCCGCCACCGGCACCGTTGCCGGTCCGGGTGATCGCCCGGCTCACGTTCTCACTCATGGTCTGGCTCATGGCCTGGCCTCCCGTCGAATACGGCGCCGGGCCGGAAGCCCGTCCCGCTCGGCCATCACCGCACGCTGGAGAACCGTGAGCACGACGATGATGGCGAACAGGACGAAGGCGATCGCCGCACCGCGGCCCCACTGCTGGTTGTTGAACGCCGCCTCGTAGGAGAGGTACGCGGGGGTCAACGTCGTCTTCGCCGGGCCGCCCTGCGTGCCCGTGTAGATCTGGTCGAACACCTGCCAGGTGCCGATCAGGCCGAGGGTGAGCACCGTGAACAGCGTGGGTCGCAGTTGCGGCACCGTGACGAACCAGAACCGCTGCCACGCGTTGGCGCCGTCCACCATCGCCGCCTCGTCGACCTCGTCGCCCAGGTTCTGCAGGGCCGCGATGAACAGCAGCATGAACGTGCCCGACGTCGTGAACACCGCCATCAAGATGAAGGCGCTCATCGCGACCGACGGGCCGGCGAGCCATTCCCAACCGCTGATCCCGAACAGGCTGGGACTGCTCAGGGCGGCCGGCGCGCGGTCCACCCCGACCACGCCGAACAGCAGGTGCAGCACTCCCCGCGGGTCCTGGAACCAGTTGGGCCCGTTGATGGAGAGGAACGAGAGCACCCGGTTGACCGCCCCGGAGGCGCTGAACAGGAACAGCCACAGCACCGTGATGGCCACCGAGCTGGTGACCGAGGGGAAGTAGAAGGCCGTGCGGAAGAAGCCGCGGCCCCGCAGGGCTCGCCGGCTGACCAGCACGGCGAGCACGAGCGCAATGGCGGTCTGCAACGGGACCACCAGCAGGACGTAGTACAGGTTGTTGCGCACGGCCGTCCCGAAGTCCCGGCCGGCCAGTCCCCGGCCACCGAGGACGTCCGCGTAGTTCGCGGCGCCGACGAACTGCACCGTCCCTGCAAACGGGCTGCCGCGGCCCGACCAGTTCGACACACTGACCCACGCGGCCATCACGACGGGCACCAGCAGGAAGACGCCGAGGACGAGGACGGTCGGTGTCACGAAGAGCCAGCCGGCCGTCCCCTCCCGCCGTGGACCACGCCGCCGTCCGGGGCGTCGACCCTCGTCAGGCACCGACGCGGGCCGGGTCTCGACGCTCGTCGCCATCGTGCGCTACTTCCCCGCGACGACGGGCTGGAGATTGGCCTGGGTGGCCGTCAGGATCGCCTTCGGATCGGCGGTCTTCAGCCCCTCGAGCTTGGCGTTCAGGTCCTTGATGACGGCGGCCGCGCCCGGCTGCAGGGGCAGGTTCTGGGCGTAGGCGGCGCCGGCGAGGAACGCCTTGTCCTGGGGGAACAAGGAACTGTACTGGTCGGCTGCCGACTGGACCGACGGCATCACACCGAACCCCTTGGCGAACGCCATCTGCTGCTCGGTGCTCGTCAGGTACTGCACGAGCTGCTGCGCCGCCCCCTTGTTCTTGCCGTCCGTGGAGAGCCCCCAGCAGTTGGTGAACTGGAGCGTGCCCTTGCCCGCCGGGCCGACCGGCAACTCGGCCACCGTGTACTTCACGTTCGGGTAGTCGTTCTTCATGGCCCCGGCGATCCAGTTGCCCTCGATCACCATCGCGGCCTGACCCTTGCCGAACGCTTCACCGCCCCATCCGGATCCGAGCTGGGACGAGTAGGCGGCGACGCCTTCGTTCAGGAGCTTCTTCACGTACGTCAGCGCCGTCACGTTCTGCTCGCTGTCCGCGGTGGCGGTCTTCCGGTCGGCGGATTCCAGGCCGCCGCCGGCCTGCGCCATGAACACTCCGACGCGGGCGATCTCCGGGCTCATGGCCAGGCCCTTGACCTTGTCGGTGGTCAGCTTCCGAGCCGTGGCCTCGAGCTGATCCCACGTCGTGGGAATGTCGGCGTCGGTCAATCCGGCCTTCGACCACAGGTCCTTGTTGATCACGAGACCGAGGGTCGAGAAGTCCTTGGGAGCGCAGTACAGCTTGCCGTTGTAGGTGAATGCCTCCCTCAGCTTCGGGTAGAAGTCCTCCTTGTTCGGCAGGTTGTCGCCGTAGGCCTCCAGGGACCCGTTGGATGCCCAGGCGCCGATCTGGTCACCGGAGACGTACAGGACGTCGGCCGGTTTACCGGACGCGAAGCCCTGGCTGGCCTGCTGGACCAGGTCGGAGGCGACGACGACGTCGGCCTTAACCCCGGACTGCTTCGACCAGGCGGCCACGGCGTTCTTGACGGAGGTGGTCTCCGCCTGGCCCGAGGAACCGATCAGGACGGAGATGGGGGTGCTGTTGGGCGCCTGGCTGGTCGCAGCGGCACCGCTGCTGTCGGACGATCCGGCGAACCCGGATCCACAGGCGCTGAGCGCGGTCAACGTGAGAATGGCGGCGGACGCGGTCAGGGCGAGACGACCGGAGCGGCGGCGGGTGGGGTGATTCATCAGATCCTCGTTTTCGGGAGTGGTGGTCGGGGGTGGTGGTCGGGGACGGGTCAGGGGGAGGTCGGGTCGAGCCGGCGGTCGAACTGGCGGGGGATGAGTTCGGGCTCCAGCAAGTCCTGCACCGGGACCGGCCGGGCGTCGGTCTCCGGTGTCGTCAGCCGGTCGATGAGCAGGTCGACCACGCGGCTCGCGGCGGCGGCGACCGGCTGGCGCACGCTGGAAAGACCCAGGGCGGCGGCCACCGGGGTGTCGTCGAAGCCGACCACGGCCGTGCGGGCGGTCTCGGCGTCGGTGGTACGGCGCAGCAGAGTGGATGCGCCGACCGCGAGGGAGTCGCTCGCGCAGACCGCCGCGGTCGCGCCGGCCCGGCGGGCCCAGTCCATGGCCTGGGTGCCCTCGACCACGCCGTCGGCGGTGCGCTGGTCGAGCGCGCCGGCGGCGAGGTCCTCCGCGGTGACACCGGACTGCGCCATCGCCTGCCGCCACCCGGCGCGCCGGTCGTCGCCGACGCCGGACCCCGCCGGCCAGCCGAGGAAGGCGATCCGGCGGTGGCCCAACCCGAGCAGGTGCTCGGTGGCCGTGCGCGTGCCGGCCGCGCCGTCGATGTCGATCCAGCTGTGGGCGGCGGGCCGGTCCTGCCAGGGGCGGCCGAAGGCGACGAAGGGGACGCCCGCCGCGGCGAGCGCGGCCGGTCGCGTGTCATCCAGGTGCGTGTCCGTGAGCACGCAGCCGTCGATCGCCCCGGCCGTGTGCAGGGCGCCCTGTTCGGTGGTCTCCGGCTCGTCGCCGGAGGCGGTGATCAGCAGCAGACGGTGGTCCCGCCGCTGGGCGCACTCGACGAGGGCGTGCAGGAACGCGTCCATCACCGATCCGTTGATGCCGTCGACGGCGGGACGGATGCGCAGTCCGATGACCTGCGAACGGCGGGAGCGCAGGGACCGGGCGGCGGCGGACGGGCGGTAGCCGCTGGCCCGGATCTCGGCGAGCACCCGGTCCCGCGTGCTCGCCTGGACGATCTGCGGGTTGTTCAGCACGTTAGAGATGGTCTGGCGCGAGACGCCGAGGGACGACGCCAGGCTCTGCAGGGTTGGCTTCTGCCCCATCGGTCCTCCCTCCGCGACGCTCTCGGCATTTGATCGATCCAATCGACTTGCACAAGAAGACTTTGAACGATCAAACTGATTGGGCACCATCATGTGATCCAGCTCATCCCGCTGTCAAGAGCCGGCCGTCGTCACGACCCGGTCCAGCCGACCACTGCCCGAGGGGGCCCTTCATGAGTGTCGACCAACCCGCGCTGCACGACGCCGTCGTCGTTCTCTCCGCGCCGATCCAGGTCTGGTCCGGTCGCGACGGATCCGTCGGGTCGGTCGCGGCCGGGTCCGGCTCTGGCTCCGGCTCCGTAGGCTCGGGCGCCGTGCCGCGCGGCGTCGACGGGATCTACTGCGGTGACGACCGGGTGATCCACGCGATGCAGGTCGACGTGCAGGTCGACGGGCAGGCCGACGGGCAGCGTTCCCCGCGGCTGGAGTTCCTCGGCGCGGTGACGCCCGGAGGCGGGACCGCCTCCTTCGACTTCGTCCTGCGCGTGCCCGGCCCCACCCCGGACCCCGTGGTGACCGTCCACCGCACCCGCTCCACCGACGGCACCGGCGCCGGTGAGACCCTCCTCGTTCGCTCGGCGCTGGAGCACGAGGTCGCCCTGCGGGTCAGCTGCGTCCTGTGGTCGGACTCCTCACCCCTCGATCTGATCAAGGCCGGCCACGCGACCACGGCGACCTCGCCGTCGATCGAGGGCAGCACGTGGCGGTGGCGCGGTCCTGCCACAACGGCGCGGGTCGTCGCGCCAGAGGCCCGGCACGCGGTCGTGCGGGACGGTGCCACCCACGGCATCCAGCTGACGTGGGACGTCGTCGTGCCCGCGAACGGGCAGCAGAGCCTCGGCTGGCGTCTCGAGCTGTGCGACGAGGAGGCGGTGATCGGACCGGCACCGGCCCCCGCGCACGATCCCGCGACCGTCGACCCGTCCACTCCCCTGGGCCGGCTGGTCCGCCGCGCGAGCGCGGACCTGGCCGGGCTGAGGATGAGCCTGGCCGCGGCGCCGGACCTCCCGTTCCTCGCGGCCGGCGCCCCGTGGTTCTTCACCCTGTTCGGCCGGGACTCCCTGATCGCGGCGCGGCTGATGCTCTCCGTCGATCCCGGGCTCGCGCTCGGCACCGTCCGGGCACTGGCCCATCTGCAGGGGACGACGACGGACCCGGACACGGGCGAGCAACCGGGCAAGATCCCGCACGAGGTCCGCCGCACGGCCGCCGATCTCGCCGACGACCGCTCCGTGCTGCCACCGGTCTACTACGGGACCATCGACGCCACCTGCCTGTGGATCATGCTGCTCGCGGACCTCGACACAGCCGGCGAGTCCGCGACGACCCGCGACCTGATGCCGGCGCTGCTACGGGCCCTGCACTGGCTGCGGGACGAGTCCGACGCCGACCACGACGGCTTCCTCGAGTACTTCGACGTCTCCGGGCACGGGCTGGCCAACCAGGGCTGGAAGGACTCCGCGGACTCGATCCGGTTCGCCGACGGCACCATCGCTACCGGCGCCATCGCGCTGTGCGAGGTCCAGGGATACGCCCATCAGGCCGCGTGCGAAGCGGCCCACCTGCTCGAACGACATGGTGACCTCGCGCGGCGGACCGTCGCCGACCTGGCGCTCGACCCGGAGCTGGCGGACCCGGACCGGTGGCGGCAGTGGGCCGACGAGCTCCGGACGCGGTTCGCCGACGCTTTCTGGGTGGCCGACGACGACGGCGCCTATCCGGCCCTCGCCCTCGACGGCGCGAAGCGCCCCGTCGACGGCGTCGCCTCCAACATGGGCCACCTGCTCGGCACGGGGCTGCTCGACCGCGCCCAGGAGGACCTCGTGGTCGATCGGCTGATGAGCCCGGCGATGTTCTCCGGCTACGGGATCCGCACCATGTCGACGACCAACGGCGCCTACTGGCCGCTGCGGTACCACGTCGGCTCGGTGTGGACGCACGACACCGCGATGATCCTCGACGGCATGCTCCGTCAGGGCTACCACGATGCCGCCCGGCGGCTCGCCGAGGGCCTGCTGCACGCCGCGGAGGGTTTCGACTTCCAGCTGCCCGAGTTGTTCTCCGGTGAATCGGCCGACGTGGTCTGGCCGCCGCAGCCCTACCCCGCGTCCTGCCACCCGCAGGCCTGGGCCGCGGCGTCCTGGGTGGTGGTGGCGCGCGCCCTCGCGAACCGGTGAAGTGCTCTGGTCGCGTTCCCTCCGATGACCTGGACCTGCCGCTGCTCGGTTGACGGCACGTTCGGAAGAGCCGAGCGCCTACACCGTCCCGACCGCCCGGCGCAGCTGCTCGGCGATGAACGCGTAGCTCGACCGCGCGGCGTCGTCGTCGAACCCGTCGTAGCCGTGGTCCGCGCCCGCGATCTCCCGGTACTCCGCCAGCGCCCCGACCGCCTCCAGCCGGTCCGCGTAGCGCTTCGCCTCCGCGCGCAGGACGTCGTACTCGGCGGCGATGACGACGGCCGGGGCGATGCCGGTCAGGTCGACGGTGTCGGCCGCGCCCGCCGGAGAGGCGAGCCGGTCCGCGCTGACCGAACGGTCGGGGATGTAGGAGTGGTCGAACACCTCCCGCATCCACGGCCGCAGCAACGGCTTGGCCAACGGCGAGCGTTTGAGCTGCGGGTCGATCGACAGGTCCACGGCCGGGTAGTGCAGCACCTGCAGCGCGATCGTTGGCCGTGACGTTCCCCCGCTGCCCTGCTCGAACGCCAGACGCGCCGCCCCCGCGGCCAGGCTGCCGCCCGCGCTCTGCCCGCCGACGGTGAGCCGGCTGCCGTCCCAGCCGTGCGCCGGCCCGTTCTCCGCGACCCAGCGGAGCACCTCGTGCATCTGGTGGATCGCCACGGGGAACCGGTGCTGCGGCGCGACGACGTAGTCGACGTTGAGCACGACCGCCCCGGTCTGGACCGCGAGCGCCCGGCAGAGCGGATCGTCCAGCTCGGTGGTCGCCATCACGAAGCCGCCGCCGTGCAGGTTGACGTGCACCGGCGGGAGACCGGTGCTGGCGGTTCCGTCGGCGCGGGCCGGGGCGGCGTCGGCCGGGGCCGCGCCGGTGCCGTCGGTCCCGGTGGCCCGGTACACCGTCGTCCGCGCGTCACCGACCGACGTCGGGATCAGCAGGTCCTCGGTCCGGGCCGTGAACTCCGGCAGCCGGGCGTGCATGCGGCGGTTCAGGCGCCGGCCGGCAGCGACCGTGCCGACCTGCATGAGCCGCGCGACGGCGGACGCGACCGGCGGGCGGGACAGGATCGACATGGGTCGGACCTCCGGGTCGAGGGGTTCGCACGTAATGAAGGCACGGTATCCGAGGCACCGCAGCGAACGCCCTTCAGCGAACGCCCTTCAACGGAGGAACCGGTCCGTACGCTTGGACGCATGGTCGACTACTTCGTGGGCGATCCCCGCACCAACCGGGAGCGCATGCTCGCCGGCGAGCTGTACATCTCCGACGACCCAGAGTCCGCCGCCGAGGCGCGACGCGGCATGAAGCTGGCCGCCCAGTACGCGGCCGCCTACTGGGACGACCCGGACGCCGCACAGTCGATCATCGCCCAGCTGCTCGGCCACCTCGGCGAGGACGCCCACGTCAAGCCGCCGATCTACGAAGCGGCCAGGCCGATCACCCTGAAGGACAACGTCTGGCTCGACGGCGGCGTGATCGTCTGCCCCGGCGTCACCATCGGGCAGAACAGCGTGATCGGCGCCGGCGTCGTCGTCACCCGCGACATCCCGGCCGATGCCGTCGCCGTCGGCAACCCCGCCCGCGTGGTCAAGAGCCTGTGAACGCGCCCGACGGGCCGGACGCCGAGCGCGACACCGGGCGCGACACCCGGCGCGACGCCGACGGGTACGCCGACCTGCGGTCCTACGCGGCGATCGGCGACGGCCGGTCGGTGGCCCTGGTGGCCCTCGACGGGCGGATCGACTGGCTGCCGCTGCCGGGCCTGCACGGGGTGCCCGCCTTCTCCGCGCTGCTCGACGCCGACCTCGGCGGCTACTACAGCCTCCGTCCGGTCGACGACTTCACCGTCTCCCGTGAGTACGTCGGCGCCACCAACGTGCTCGCCACGACGTTCACGACGGCGACCGGCAGCGTTCGCGTCACCGACTCCCTGAACCAGGGGGTGGCCGGACGGTTGCCGTGGGTGGAGCTCGCCCGGCGGGTCGAGGGACTGACCGGCACCGTGCCGATGCGCGCCGTCGTCATGCCCGGCACCGCGCTGCGCACCGCCTCCCCCTGGCTGGACGACACGGTGCACGGGCTGGTGATGCGCCTGGACGGGCTCACCCTGGGCGTACGCGCCGGCGAAGGCACCGACGTCGTCATGGAGGACGTCAGCCTGCGGATCACGTTCACCGCGACGACGGGCTCACGGCACATCGTCGGCCTCGTCGCGACCGAGCACGAGCCGCTGTTCCTGCAGGAACCGGTCCAGCTCGACGCCGGGATCGACCGCACCATCGACGCGTGGCGGGCCTGGAGCGAGCAGTTCCGCTGGAACGGGCCGTGGCAGGAACACGTCCACCGCAGCGCGCTGCTGCTGAAGTTGCTGCTCTACGCGCCGACCGGCGGGATGACGGCGGCGGCCACCACGTCGCTGCCCGAGTCGACCGTCGTGGCGAAGAACTGGGACTACCGGTTCGCGTGGGTGCGGGACACGGCATACTCGCTCAAGGCGCTGTTCCGGTTCGGGCTGCGGGAGGAGACCCACGCGGCGATGAGCTGGATGCTGCGCCGCGTCCGGGAGCACGGGCCCCAGCCGCGGATCTTCTACACCCTCGACGGGTCGGTACCGGGGCCGACTCTGCGGACCACCGACGCCCCGGGCTGGCGCGGCATCGGGCCCGTGGTACAGGGCAACGCCGCCGCCGACCAGCTGCAACTGGGCATCTTCGGCGACCTGTTCACCATCGTCCGGCTGTACGTGGACCACGGGCACGCGCTCGACACCGAGACCGGCCGGGTGCTCGCCGCGATCGCGGACCTGACCTGCGACCGGTGGCGCGAGCCCGACGCCGGCATGTGGGAGCTGCCGGAGAACCGGCACTACGTGACCTCCAAGCTCGGCGCGTGGGAGGCCCTGACCGGCGCGGTACGGCTGGCGAAGATCGGGCAGATCCCTGGCGACGCCGCCCGTTGGGAGGCCGAGGCGGAGAAGATCCGCGCCTGGGTGGAGACCTCCGGCTGGGACGAGGAGCGGCAGACCTACACCTGGTACCCCGGGTCGGCCGAGCTGGACGCCTCGATCCTGCTGCACGCCATCAGCGGTTTCGACCGTGGCGACCGGATGCGCTCGACCATCCGCGCCCTGCGCGCCGAGCTGTCCGACGGGCCGTGGCTGTACCGGCACTCCGGCATGCGGGAGGAGGAGCACGCGTTCGTGGCCTGCTCGTTCTGGCTGGTCTCCGCGCTGCACGTGACCGGCGAGCGGGAAGAGGCGCGCGCCCTGATGGAGGAGCTGGTGGCCCGGGCGACCAACGACGTCGGGATCATGGCCGAGATGATCGACCCGGCCACCGGCGACTTCTGGGGCAACCTCCCCCAGGCGCTCAGCCACCTGGCCCTGGTCAACGCCGCGATCACCCTGGCCGACGACGACGGGCGCTCCGCGGACGGCGCGGCGGACTGACTCGGCGTCGCCCAGCGGGGCCGAAAGCGTCAGGCGCCGTGCTCGGCCAGGAACGCGAGCAACGCGGGCTCCGCCGAGCGGAACCGGTCGGCTTCCTCGCCGCCGTCGCAGCGGCAGAGGGCGACGGTCACGTGATTCTCAGCGCGATGCACGACCTCCCACGTGCCGCCGGCGTCCGTCCAGCGGAGCAGGCGGTCCAGGTCGGGGGTCGCCACCGGAGATCCGGCGGGCGACGTCGTCACCGGGTCTCCCCCGACCGACGTCCGCCGGTCTCGCCCAGGATGCCCGCCAGGACGGTGCCGTGACTCAACTCGAGGTCCTTGGTGGCGGTCAGCAGGGTCACGGTCCCGGCCAGACCGTGCAGGGTCTGCAGCGCTTGCTGCGGTGCGTCGCCGTCGAGTTCTTCGCGATACCGCTCGGCGAACTCGTCGAACCGGCCGGGATCGTGCCCGTACCACTTGCGCAGGTCGGCGGAGGGGGCGACGTCCTTGAGCCACTCCTCGATGTCGGCGCCGTCCTTCCGCAGCCCGCGCGGCCACAGCCGGTCCACGAGGATGCGGTGGCCGTCGTCGTCGGTGGCGTCGTCGTACACCCGAGCCACCCGGTATCGGTCGCGCTTCGCCATACTCCCACCATGTCACGCGGGCCCGGTCGGCGGAACCGGGATCAGCGGGCCGGGATCAGCGGGCCGGGATCAGCGCCGGTACCAGCCGGACGAGGATCACCGTGATCACGAGTTCGACGAGGGTCTGGGTCACGACGACGATCGGTACGATGCCGAACTGCTCCGGCAGGGCGAAGGTCACCGGCAGCACGACCAGCGAGTTCCGGGTGACGCCGCTGAACACGACGGCGCGGCGGTCGGTGACGTCCAGCCGCGCGACCCGGCCGGCGAGCAGGCCGAGCCCGGTCATCACCGCGGCGAACAGCACGAACACGGGAACCGCCAGCAGCACCACCGTCAGGTCCTGGCCGACCCGGTGGATCTGGGAGGCGACGACGACGGCGAGGGTCGCCATCATCAGCGGCACCATGGCCGCGGCGGCCCCGTCCATCAGCGTCGCGGCGGGACTGAGGCCGCGAGCGTGGGCGCCCTGGGTGAGCCCGGCGGCGGCGAGCGGCAGCACGATGAAGAAAAGGAACGCCCCGAGGAACGGGCCGAGGTCGAGCAGTCCGAGCACGTCCGGCCCGACCGCGAGCGCGAGCACGAGCGGCACCACCACGAGCTGGAGCAGCATCAACAGCGGCGTGGTCGCGACGAGACGCTCGCTCGCCCCGCCGGCCAGCTTCGTGAAGACGATGACGTAGTCGATACACGGGGCCAACAGGACGATGAGCACGCCGAGCAGCAGCGCCGGCCGGTCCCCGCCCGCGTCCCCGGGGACGCCGTCGAGGACACCGCCGAGCACGCCCGCGAGCGCGAGCACGACGACGGGTACGACCACGAAGTTGACCGTCACCACGGCGCCGAGGAACCGTCCCGCCGTCAGCGCGCGCCGGACCCGGGTGATCGGCACGGCGAGGAACGTCGCGTAGAGCAGCAGGGCGAGGACCGGGGTGATGGCGGCCCCGGCGGGGGCGGCCAGCACCGGCACGGCCAGCCCGACGACGGCGCCGACCGCGATCGACGCCACGTACAGCGCGACCTGGTGCCGCTCCAGCCAGGGCGCGCCGCTCGCCGTCCCCTTCCTCGTCCCGCTCGCCGCTCTCACCCCACCATGGTGCCGCAGCCGCCCGACAGCCGTCAGAAGCGGTCGAGGCCGTAGCCGAAGACATAGGCCGACCCGGTGGCGTCCCGGTAGGCGTAGCCCGACGGCTCCTCGGTCCCGGGGATGTCCGAGGCCTTCGCGGTCACCGCGTCGACGTCGGCGGGGATCGTGTACGGCAGCGTCCCACTCGGCGTCACCGCGCCGCGGATCAGGTCGACCAGGGCGTCCGTGAGCACCCCGAACGTCCCGATCACGGCCGCGGCGCCCGGCCCGACCCGGTCCAGCAGCCACGGGTTGGTGAAATTGACCGCCAGCACCGTGGGCACGCGCCCCTCGATCTCGACGATCCGGTCGGCGTCGACGCCCGTGGACTCGTCCAGCGCGATGGACAGGTCGGTGTCCGGCTTGTCGTTCAGCAGCGACATACCCGGCCGCACCCACAGCAGGGCGTGCGTGGCGTCGTCGAGCGCGTCCACCACGGTGATCCCGGACGACGCGGACAGCGCCGCGGCGACCTCCCCGGCGATCCGCGCCGTCTCCCCCGCCGCGTCCGACCCGGTGAACACCTCGACGTACAACCGGACGTCACCCGGTCGGGCCGAGCCGGACGAGGGCGCCGGCGACGTGCCAGCCGAAACCGACGAGGCCGACGAGCCCGGCGAGGCCGACCCACCCGACCCGCCCGCCAGCGGCAGCAGCCCGGCGTCGTTGCGCAGCAGCACCAGCGAGCGCCGGTGCGCCGCGTCCGCGAGGACCTGGATCTCCCGGTCCTCGGCGATGGCCTGCGCGGCGTCGGGGTCGACGTACGGGTTCTCGAACAGGCCGAGGTCGAACATCTCCCTCAGCAGGTAGGCGACGGAGCGGTCGAGCTGGTCGACGCCGACCACGCCCTGCTCGACGGCGTCGATCAGCGGCTGCGGGTTCCCGTCGCCGGCGAAGGCGTTGACCCCGGCGTCGATGGCGCGAGCGAACCGCTGCGGCCGCGTCGCCGACTCCATCCCCCACGGCATGCCGGTGGAGATGCCCGTGTCGGAGTTGATGTAGCCGGTGAAGCCGAGCTCGCCGCGCAGGACGTCGTCCAGCAGGTACTTGTCGTACGCGAAACCGACCTCGTCGAACGGGCGGCCGCCGGGCAGCTGCGGGGCCGACATGGCGTTGGTGGTGGTCGCGTAGTACGGCATGATCGACGTCGTCCCCGCCTCGATCGCCGCCCGGAAGACCGGCAGGTGGTAGCGGTACAGGCTGCCCGCGGTGGGGTACGGCTGGTAGCGGCCGTGCTCGAAATGCGGGTCGTGGCCCTTATCGCGGGGGCCGCCGCCGGGGAAGTGCTTGGTGGTCAGGGACACCGAGTGAGCACCGAGCGTCTCGCCCTGGAAGCCGCGGGTGACGGCGCCGATCATGGCCGCGGCGCGCTCCGGGTTCTCCCCGAACGTGCCCGACGCGCGGGACCAGCGCGGCTCGGTGACGATGTCCGCCATGTACATGTAGCCCTTGGTGATGCCGGCGGCACGCCACTGCCGGGCGGCGAGCCGGCCGAACTCTTCGACCAGCCCGGCGTCGCCGGTGGCGGCCAGCCCCAGCTCACCGGGCCACTGCGACATCTGGTCTGCGGCCTCGGCGACCCCGAAGATCGCCGTGTCCGAGACGTGGTTGCGCGGGTTGGAGACCATGACGACGGGGATGCCGTGGGTCGAGGACTCGGCCAGTTCCTGCAGGGCGTTGGTCCAGACGGCGAGGTCGTGCGACGTCGGGTTGTCCCGGATGATCAGGTACCGCAGCCCCAGCTCACCGATCGCCTTCTCGGACCCGGTGTAGTCCAGGACCGGCGGGTCGAAGTGCTTCATCGTGGAGCCCTCGGCGGCCCAGAAGTTGGTGTCGGACCACTTCTCGTGCGTGTTGAGCAGTCCCTGGCCAGGGTCCTTGATGATCGCCGAGGCCCCCATGTAGTGGGAGGTGATCAGCATCAGGCCGGCCTTCTCCGCCGTCGACATCCGCCCGACGAGGTCGCGCACCCGCTCCGCGACCGGCAGCCGCCAGTCCTCGTAGGGGTCCAGGACGCCGTTGCCGTTCAGGTCCTTGAACTGCAGGCCGTCGACGGTGAGGGTCGGCGCGGACCGCGCCCCCAGGGTGGGCTGGGTGGTGGGAGGCGGGGTCATGGCGGTCCTTCCGGGGCGGCGTCATCGGCGGTCGGTTCCGACAGTAGTGACCGGCCGCCCGGCGCCGCCTGCGGTTGCCGGTGGTTGCCGGTGGTTCGCTGTCCCGGAAGGACTAGGAGTTCAGCGCACCAGCTGCGGCCTCCGCGTAAGCCTCGTCGTAGGCGGCGGCGACCTCGAGGACGGCCAGCACGCGGTCGCGCAGCTCCTCTCGCGGCCGGTCGGCCAGCTCGACCCAGCCTGGCTCGGGCGGGAACTCTGCGAGCGCTCGCCGCAGTCGACGCCGTTCGGGGTCGGGCACCACGTAGTCCTGGTCCACCACGTCGAGCACGTGGCGCAGTTCAGTACGCCCGGGGTCGCCGGTTTCCCGGAGGACCGCGATCGCGGCATCGAGCCAGCTCTCGTCGCCCGGCAACGCCTCCTCCACCGCGTCGGTCACGGCCATGAACAGCCACTGGCCGGCGGCCATCGCGGCCGGGTAGGCCTCCTCGTGCTCGTCGTACGGCAGCGCCACCGCGCGGTCGATGAAGGGCAGGCTCTTCTCCGGGTCGTCGTGATTGCGGACCGCCTTCTCCAGCAGGTTCTGCGCGGCCGTCAGCAGGGACCGGCTGAAGGGCAGCAGCGTGCGGCCCGAGGCAATCGCAACCGAGCCGAGCGGCCGGTCGCTGAGGCGCCGGAGGATATCGGAGGCGGTGATGGTCTCGTCACGGGGGAGGTCGTCGGACACGCTCCGACCCTAACCCGTCGGACCCACCGTCGTCAGTCCCCGCCGATCCGCCGTGGCAGAGTCGTGCCCATGACGACGCACTGGACCACTCGCGCCGAGACGGCCGCGGACATCCCGGCCGTCGACGCCGTCGTCCGCGCCGCCTTCCCGACCGCCGACGAGGCGGATCTCGTGGCCGGGTTGCGCCGCGACCCGGCGTGGATCGACGGCCTGTCCGTGGTGGCGACGACGACCGGTGGCACGGTGGTCGGGCATGCCCTACTGACCCGGTGCCACATCGACGACACACCGGCCCTGTGCCTGGCACCGTGCGCGGTGCTGCCCGCCCAGCAGGGTTCCGGCGCCGGTTCGGCCGCGATCCGGGCGGTGCTGCAGGCTGCGCGGGCGGCGGGCGAGGCCTTCGTCGTCGTCCTCGGCCACCCCGGCTACTACCCGCGCTTCGGCTTCGAGCGCGCGTCGGCGCACGGCATCGGGCTGAGCATCGACGTGCCCGACGACGCCCTGATGGCGCTCTCGCTGGACCCGCGGCGCTCCCTGCCCGCGGGCACGGTCCGCTACGCGGCGCCCTTCGGGATCTGCCGCCCTACCGCCCCTCCGCCCCTCCCGATTCCGGGTCTTCCCTTCGACCTCCGACCTCCGACGCCAGGTCGCGACTCTGGCTGCATGACGCCGATCCGACGCCGAATGCCGCCGGACTCCGCGAGCTGGCGGGACGAGGCGCCTTGACAGGGCCACGTCGGTGCCGCCCACTGGACAGCATGACGACGCGGATCACCGTCGAGGAGCTCGGGCGGTTGCGCCGTGATCTGCTCGCCGGACTGAGCGGCACGGTGCTGGAGATCGGCGCCGGGGAGGGTCGAGACCTGACCGACGTGCCCGCGTCGGTGGACTGGGTCGGCGTGGAACCGTCGCGGCGAGCACGACGCCGGTTGGCTTCCGTGGCGGCGGACCGCGGCTTCCGGGCGCCGCTCGACGCGCGGGCCGAGGCGCTGCCGGTTGCCGACGACAGCGTCGACGTCGTGCTCGCCGTATTGGCGCTGTGCAGCGTCGACGATCTCGACCTCGCCCTGGCCGAGGCGCGACGGGTGCTCCGACCGGACGGCCGACTGGTGTTTTTCGAGCACGTGGCGGCGCCGGCCGGAAGTGGACTGCGGGCGCTACAGCGGTTCGCCACGCCGCTGACGGCCTCGCTGGACCGGAATTGTCACCTCGCCCGCGACCCGGTGGCGGCGGCGAAACGCGCCGGCTTCGTGACGACGTCACTGGACCGCTACGACGTCACCGGCCGGGTGCCGGGCATGGCATGGCCGTTCGTGGTGTACGAGGGTGCGGTCAGCGACGGCGGAAGATGAGCTGCTCGACCTCATCCGGCGTGATCTCGAGGACGCCTGACCACTCGGCCATCGCATCGACGTACCGCTGATAGCTGGCGGTTGCCGTCCAGTACAGGTTGAGCCGCTGGACGTCCTGCGCGTTTGCGGTGAACCATCGAGCGACGACGGCGTCCATGATCGGGGTGATGGCGACGCTGCCCTGACCCGACGCGGCAATAGTGGCGAAGCTGATGAATTTGGTGCCGAAGGCAGGCCCCCAGTAACGGAAGAACGAGGGGTCCTGTTTGCGCGCTGCGCCCGCCCAGTTGTAAGCAGCCAGGCCCCCGTCAGTCTGCGCAATGCGCGCCAGTTGCAGCAGCTCCGAGCCGAAGTCCCTGCCGTTTTCCGTGTTCGAGGCAACCGCCCGGGCCGCACGGAACGGTCCGTTGTTCGCGTGGGCGTATCCCCACACGTACGACGCCATGAAAGCATCGAGCGCCGCGTCGGGAGTTTCGATGACCTGGAAGTGCTCGACGACGGACTTGCGGTCGACCTCGTCGGGGAGCGCTTCCAGCACCGGACGCTCGGGCAGTCCACGGTTGGCGAGAGCCTCCCGCCACTTCGATCGCCGCCAGGCGAAAGCCTCCTGTTGCGGCCGCCCCTGGGCGTTCCACTCATCGAAACGCACACGCAGGTCACTGGGCAGAGCAGTCATGAGTCCCCCTCCAAGGTGAGCGCTCCCCTGAGCGCCCCACAGACACGATAGCCGCACGTCAACCCCGATTCCCCGACGACCCACGCCAGCTCGTGGAGTTTGGCTGCATCCGGGCAGGAATCGGCTCGATATGCCGCCAAACTCCGCTTGCTGGCATCAGCTCGTGAACATCGACCGACCATCGAGTGCGGCCTGCACCTGCGTGCGCTGCAGGCCGGTCTCCTGCGCTATCCACCCGGGGGTGCCCTCTCCCTTGGCATCGACCTCGCGGATCAGCGCAGCAAGCTCCTCGCCGCACCGGTTCACCGCGGCGACGATCTCGCGCAGCTCGTGCGCCTTCGACGCGAGTCGTGCGGCGTCGTCGTCCGAGCCGGGGAGCACCATGTGCGTCCTGTCACCGATAGGGAATTCCCAGTCAGCCATCGCGTCCTCTCCGTCGTCGACCCGCCACGGTCAGGCTAGAACACCGCATCGGGCCCTCGAGAGACCGGGCATGCCCCGCTGCCTTCCGGCGTTGTCTCGTGCATCACGAGTCCGCCCGCGAGGAGGAGAAGGCCATGACCTCAACCCCAGAGAACAATGCTCCGATCGCCGTCGTCGGCGCCACCGGTCAGCAGGGAGGGTCCGTGATCGATGCCCTGCTCGACCGCGGCGCCTCCGTCCGCGCCCTGGTCCGCGACCCGCAGGCCGACAAGGCGAGGGCCCTGGCCGACCGGGGCGTCGAGCTGAGCCGGGGCGACGTCACTGATCTCGCCTCGCTGGACGCCCTGTTCGACGGCGTCGCCGCCGCGTTCGCCATGACGACCATGGCCGGGCCCGACGGCATCGAGGGCGAGGTGGCGTCCGGCACCGCGATCGCCGACGCCGCGGCCCGCGCCCACGTGCCGCACCTCGTCTTCAGCTCCGTCGGCGGCGCCGAGCGGCACACCGGCATCCCTCATTTCGAGAGCAAGCGCCGCGTCGAGGAGCACATCGCGTCCCTCGGCCTGCACGCGACCGTCGTCCGGCCCGTGTACTTCATGGAGAACCTCACCGGCTTCGGCGTCAGCGTCGAGGACGGAGACGTCGTCGTGCGGATGGCGCTGCCGGACGGTGTCCCGCTGCAGATGGTCGCCGTGCGCGACATCGGCCGGGTTGCCGCCGCCATCCTGCTCGGCGGGACCGACGTCGAGGGCGGCAGTATCGAGATCGCCAGCGACTCCCGCACCGGAAGCGATATCGCGAAGGCCATCGGCGAACACGCCGGCCTGCCCGCCCGCTTCGAAGCGCTGCCGCTGCAAGCGCTCCCCACCGAGGACCTGACGGCGATGTTCCGCTGGTTCGCCGAGACACCCGCCTACCAGGCGGACATCGATCAGGTGCGCGCCCTGGTGCCGGACCTGCTCGACCTGCCGGCATGGCTGGCGCAGACCGGCTGGACGCCGGGCCGCTGACCCCCAGGCCCCCATTCCCACGCCAGCTCGTCATTAGATGTTCCATCAGGCCAAAATTCGGCCTTCCGTGAGCATCTAATGACGACCTGGCTGTAGGAGCGACCAACGGTGTACCCGCAGGGCCTCCCTTTCGCCGCCCGCCGCGCGTAGCGTCGTCGACGGAACGGAACGGCACAACGAGGAACAGCACCACGAGAGGACACCGTCATGGAGTACACGCGACTGGGATCGTCGGGCCTGAAGGTCAGCCGGATCGTGCTGGGGTGCATGAGCTTCGGCACGCCGGGCTCGCAGCTGGAGTGGTCGCTGGGCGACGACGACGCCGAGCCGATCTTCCGGCAGGCCGTCGAGGCGGGCATCACCTTCTGGGACACCGCGAACGTCTACGGGCACGGGTCGTCGGAGGAGATCGTCGGCCGCGCCATTGAGAAGTACACCTCCCGCGAGCAGGTGGTGCTCGCGACGAAGCTCTTCTCCCCCATGCACGACGGTCCCGGCGGCCAGGGCCTGTCCCGCAAGGCCGTGATGGAGCAGATCGACGCATCCCTGCAGCGGCTGAACACCGACTACGTCGACCTCTACCAGATCCACCGGTTCGACCCGGACACCCCGGTCGAGGAGACGATGGAGGCCCTGCACGACGTCGTCAAGGCCGGCAAGGTGCGCTACCTCGGGGCGTCCTCGATGTGGGCGTGGCAGTTCGCGAAGCTGCAGAGCGCCGCGTTCGACGGCGGGTGGACACCGTTCGTGTCGATGCAGGACCAGTACAACCTGCTGATGCGCGAGGAGGAACGGGAGATGTTCGGCCTGCTCGCCGATCAGGGCGTCGGCTGCATCCCGTGGTCCCCGCTCGCGCAGGGCAAGGTCGCCCGGCCCTGGGGTCAACAGGGCACCAAGCGCTCCGACGAGGACCGGCAGACCGACGGGCAGGGCCGGCCCCTGTGGCGCGACGGCGACGAGCAGGTGGTCGGGGCCGTCGAGCGGATCGCCCAGGACCGTGGGGTCTCCATGGCCCAGGTGGCTCTCGCCTGGGTGCTGCGCAACCCCGTCGTCACCGCCCCGATCGTCGGGGCGACCAAGCAGCACCACCTCGAGGACGCCGTCGCCGCGCTCGACGTCGACCTGACCGACGACGAGGTCGCCGCACTCGAGGAGCACTACGAGCTGCGGGAACCCACCTTCTTCTGAGTCAGCGCTGGTAAACCTCGCCATGAGCGCGCATAATGGAGGTGAACAGCGTCATTGAGAAGGAGGTGGCGGCGTGGGGATCCGGCCGACATCGCGGCCCGTCCTGCGCGCCGCCGCCGACATCGGCCAGCAGCTCACCACCTGGCGGAAGCTGCTCGGACTGACCGCCGAGCAGGTCGCCGACCGAGGGGGCATCTCGCGCGACACCCTGCGACGGATCGAGCACGGCGACCCCGGCGTCAACTTCGCCGCCGTCCTCTCCGTCGCCCGCGGCCTTGGCGTCCTGGACGCGATCGTCACCGCCACCGACCCCTATGAGACCGACCTCGGCCGGGCCCGCGCCGATCAGACCTGAGTTGGGTCACTTGCTGTGGTCTCGACAAGCTAGAGGGGGCTGACGTGGGGTGATGGTCGGGGTTAGTGTGTTGTTAAGGCACTAAGCGGGGGTCGGTAGGATCGGCTGGTGGCCTGGGTTCGCAGAGTCCGCACGGCCTCGGGGG
>NZ_MRDE01000035.1 GCF_001968835.1 Tersicoccus phoenicis | reverse complement strand
AGACGAGCGGTGCGGGACAACCAGACGCTGACCCTGCAGGAGAACCGGGCGAAGGCGGTCGTCGCCGGTGAGACGACCGCCCGCACCCCACGATTCGTGAAGACCGCCAACGGTGCCCGGGCGCTCGATGAGAAGGCACTGGCCAGGGCCAAGAAACTGGTCGGGTTGAAAGGGTACGTCACCAACATCCCCGCCACCGTGATGCCGGCCGGTGAGGTCATCGGCAGCTACCACGACCTGTGGCACGTCGAGCAGTCCTTCCGGATGTCCAAGACCGACCTGCGCGCCCGGCCGATCTTCGCCCGCACCCGCGACGCGATCGAGGCCCACCTGACGATCGTATTCACCGCCCTGGCAGTAAGCCGTGCCGTGCAGGACCGGACCGGGCTGTCACTGCGACGCGTCATCCGAGCCCTTAAGCCACTGCGGTCAGCGACCATCACGGTCAACGGCACCACCACGACCATCCCGGCCCAGGCCGGCCCCGACGAACAAGCCATCCTCGACGCAATCCACGCCCCGACAGCGAGGCACTAACGATTTGACCCAACTCAGGGGACATGGCGCGCACCGCGCTGGAGATCATGGGAAAAGCACACGCGCTCTTGGAACAGGTCTCCGAGAGCGCGGACACCGACAAACCGCGCAGGAAGCGCTCATGAACGCCTACGCCGAGCTGACCGGCTCGGGCACCCCGACCCGGCAGGCCGCCACGCTGACCGGGGTTCCGCGGGCGACCGCCACCCGGGCCGCTGCCCGTGCCACCGGGCCGGCCCCGGAGCCCGCGCGGCCGCGCCCGGCCCCGGCGAACAAGCTCACCAACGCCGAGCGGGCACGGGTGCTGATGGTGCTCAACAGCGAGGAGTTCGTGGACAAGCCGCCGCTGCAGGTCTACGCGATCCTGCTCGAACGCGGCCAGTACGTGGCCTCGGTCGCCACGATGTACCGGGTACTGCGCGAGAACGCCCAGGTCCGCGAACGCCGCCGGCTGGCCACCCACCCGGCCCGGAAGGTCCCCGAACTGATCGCCACCGCACCACGGCAGGTCTATTCGTGGGACATCACGAAACTGCCAGGGCCGGCCCGCGGCGTCTACTACGACGCGTACGTGATGATCGACATCTTCTCCCGTTACATCGTCGGCGCCGTCGTCCACGCCACCGAGGACGGGGCCCTGGCCACGGAGATGATGACCACCGCGTTCGGCCTGCACGGAACCCCGCAGGTCGTCCACTCCGACGGCGGCCCGTCGATGACCTCCAAGACCGTCAGAACTCTCCTGGCCGACCTGGGCGTGGTCCGCTCCCTCTCGCGTCCGCGCGTGTCCAACGACAAACCCTACTCGGAGGCGCTGTTCAAGACGATGAAGTACCTGCCCGACTTCCCCGACCGGTTCACCTCCCTGGCCCACGCCCGCCAGTTCCTGGACGAGTTCGCGCACGCCTACAACCACCACCACCGGCACACCGGCATCGGCTCGAAGATCGGCAGCCACGTCTTCTTCACTATCGGCGTACACTGTGTACACGCCGCGAAGGAGATCCGTCATGAGCACCACCCCTGCCGCCTACCCGAACGCACGGGAAGGTCGTCAGCACTTCCGCGACCTGCTCGACGCCGCCGAGATGGGGGTGCCGGCTACCGTGACGCGAGACAGGCACACCAGCGCGGTTCTCGACGCCGCACGTCTGCGAGATCACCTCGCCTTGGTCTGCCCCTCGAGAGCGCAGGTCGTGGCGGAGAACGCGGGATGGTCCGTCCTCATCCCCGGCCAACCTCTCGCGGCTGACGGCGGGACGTTCGAGGAGGCCATCGACGAGATGGTCCTCGCTCTGCGGGACTATGCCGAGGCGTGGATCGACCGGCTGCGCACCGCGCCGAATCACGAGCAGAACTGGGGCCTGGTGCAGCTGATCACCCTGTCAAGCGATGATCAGCTGGCCTCCTGGCTCACCGCATGAACCCCAAGCGCCGCGTAGGGCGACGCATCGATCACCAGAAGTTCTGCGAAATCGAAGGATGGCAGCAGCGGAAGACCGCGACCGGCAAGTCGGGGACCCACCACGTCAACTATGAGTTCACTCTCCCCGACGGCCGGATCCTGATCACCCGCATCAGCCATCCGCGCGACCGCACCGACTACGGCGTGAGCATCTGGGCGCACATCTTGCGCGAGCAACTGCATGTCGATGACGAAGAGTTCTGGCGGTGCGTTGACGACGGCGTGCCGCCCCAGCGGGGCCGGCCTCCGGCTCCGACGGAGACGATTCCGGTTGCGGTCGTCAGGACGCTCATCGATCAGGCGAAGATCCCCGAAGCCGAGGTGCGGTCCATGACCAGGGCCGAAGCCCTGCAGCGGCTCAACGACTTCTACAGCGGGCTCAGCTGAGCGCCAGCTCTCGACCAGGTCACCGCTCCCGCTGTCCCACTGCCGCCATCTGCCGCGACACGGCCCAGTCCCACCGGACGTACTCCTGCTCGAGTCGGGCGCCGGCCAGGGAGGCGTAGACCAACGCCTCCTCACTCGTCAGGTGGGCCAGCGACGCGCGGGTGGGTTTCGGCTCTCGTACGCACAGCTCGCGATGCGCCTCCAGGGTGGCGCTGTCCATGAGCACGCTCACCACGTGCGGGTGCGTCGCCCGCAGTTGATCGAGGACGGCGAAGCCGGGGGAATCGAGGTCGCCCCAGTAGAGCACCCGCGCGTCACGCACCCACCCGGGCACCCGCGTGTGGGAGCCGAACCCCGCGCCCCAGACGGCGACGGCTCGTGCGACGGGAGGTAGCGCGAGGAAGGTGACCTTGTTCTCCACGACGATCACGGTGTCGACGTCCAACTCCAGGCGAGCGAAGTCGGCGACCCGCAGCACGACGTCTGTGGCCCCGCCGGGAAAGGCGAGCGCGGGGTCGAGCAGGCGAAAGCGTACGGGTGGGTCCTGGGTGAGGAGGCCGTGCCGCGCCTCGAAGCCGCCCGCCGCACGCGCCGGGTCCAGTGTCGAGATCAGCTCGTCGAGCACGCGGCGGTGCTGTTCGAGGAGTTTGGTGTGGATGCCCGGGAGCGCGAGCTGGCGCAGATAGATGCCGGGTGCCGGGTGGTCGGCGAACCAGCGCGCCGCCCGCACGAGGTCCGGTAGGGCGTCGTCGAGGTCGAGCGCGGCCAGCGGTCGGCGTAGCATCCACGGTTCGAGCTCCGGCTCCGCGGCGAGTACGACGTCGGCGAGGCGACGGAACCGGTCGAACTCGCGCCGTCGCCCGGCGAACGCGGCCTCGTCCGCGGCCGAGCCGAACACGGCGGCGGACGGGACGAGATTCGTCCCGATCGTGGTCCGGCCGACCTCGGCCGTCTCCAGTGCGAACGGATGAGACGCGTGCCGGTCGGCCGCCCATGCCCGCACCGCCGCGTACTCGTCCCGCAACTGGGCCGCCGTCGGACGCTTGAGCGCACGACGCCGAGGGTGGACGCCCGTGGGCCGGATCGCCTCGCGGAGCAGTTCGCCGCGATCCCACGACCTGCGGGCAAGGGCCTGGAGGTCCGAGACCCTCGTCCACGCGGAGCTACCCGGCACGACGCAGGCGCTCCTCGCGATACTCCTGGACGGTCATGTTCCGCAGCCGCGAGTCCTGACCCGTGGGATTGGCCACGAAACCGACATGCGCCACGTAGGGCTCGATCACGTGGATCTTCTGCAGGGGAGTCACCACGAGCAACTGGAGCCGCATCCGGCGGAACAGCTCGAGCCCGTAGCGGGCCGACTCGTCCGAGCCGCGGCCGAACGCCTCGTCGATCACCACGAAGCGGAACGACCGGTCGGGATTCCGGTTGCTCCCCGCCCGGGTGTTCGCGATGCCGAACTGGAACGCGAGCGCGGCCGCCAGGATCGTGTAGGCGAGCTTCTCCTTCTGGCCCCCGGACTTGCCCCCGGAGTCGGTGAAGTGCTCGTACTCCTCGCCGGTCTCGGTCCAGATTTCCGAAGCGCTGAAGGTGAACCACTGCCGCACATCGGTGACCTTCGCCGTCCACCGCGCGTCCAGCGCCGTGAGGCCGTCCCGGCCGCGGAACCGTTCGATCAGCTTCTCGACCTGCACGAACTTCTGCTCGGAGTACTGCTCGTCCCCGCCGAGTGTGCCCTCGGAGCACGCCCGCAGGTCGGCGGCGAACTCGCGGACGTCCGAGTCCGTCGTCGGCTGCCGTTCGAGCTGGATGTGCCTGCCCGGGTCGTACTCGATCTGCGCCAGCGACACGTTGATCTCATCGATCCGTGCGGCGATATCCGACCGGCGGGCGTCGAGGAACGCGTTGAACCCGACCACCTCGTTGATGGTGTTCTGGTTGAGCGACTCCTTGAACCGGGCCTCGAAGCGGGGCAGGTCGTCGCCGGCCAGCCGGGCCAGCAGAGCGTTGTACTCGGGCGCGGCGTCGATCGACTCGTCGAACTCGGTGGTCTCAGCCGGGTACCGGGCGCGGAAGGCCGCCATCAGGTTGAGGGTGCGCTGGGCCGCCACCTCCAGCCGCTTGGTGAGCGCGTCGAGCTCGCCCTGCAGGCGCTCCCGCCCCGGGTCTGCGCCCGCTCGGCGTTCTTGTACGTGAGCTCTTCGTCGCCGAGCACCGCCGTGGTGAGGGCGGCGATCTCGGTGGCGAGCGTGACGTCGTCGGCGGGTGGCGTCTCGACGAGGATCGATCGGCAGTCCTCGATCGACTCGTCGAGCCCGCTCGCCGCGTGCTCGTTGGCGCCGATCCGCTTCTGGACGGCCGCGGTCCTCTCTCGGGCTCGCGCCAGGCGCACGACGGCGTCCTCCTCCTTCGCGGTCAGCGCCCGCAGGGCGTCGCTCGCCTCCTCGATCTCTCGCTGCGATCCCGGAGGCCCTGTTCGACGCCGTCGAGGAGCTGGACGTTCCGGTCGAAGCCCACGCGCTCGTCGGGCGCCACGAGACCGAGCCGTTCGACCGCCGCCGCATACCCGCCGGCCTTCGCCTTCTGCCGGTCCAGCTGCGCCGTGAGGTCGACGATGTCGGCGTCGATCGCGGCGAGCCGGCCACCGCCCTGGGTGCGCAGATCCTCCCGGATCTGGGCGAGCGCCCGCTCCATGCGAGTTCCTCCGCCTGCCGCTCGCCTCGCTCGCGGTCGAGCCTCTCGGCCGTTCGTGATGGTGGGGTGATGGTGATGGTGATGGTGCTCGTGCGCGGTCCGCTCGGACCTCATAGCGTCTTACTGCGGGCCGATAGACTTGGACGGGTCGGCCGGAGACATTGGCTCCCGAACTCGCTCGCATGCCGCGGGTTTCGATCGAGAGGTTCGAGTGGCGGCGTCCTCGGCGCCGAACCTCCTTCAAGAAGGGCGAAGCATTTGCTGGTGCTCCACGCGTTCTGGTCGCTCGAACATGGACTCGGATTGTGGGCGGAAGACTCCGGCAAGACGGTGAAGAGCGGTAGCCAGGCGTTGAAAGCGTCTCGGCCCCATCCCTTCGCCGCCTCGGCAAACGTCGTCGCGGCACTACAGGACGGCGACCACGGCGGCACCACGTTGTTGCTACCGTCATTGCGGCAATCGCCCATGGACTCTCCCGAGCTCGTGCGGATCAAGCCGCGGCCGATGAGTTCGACCGGCCCGTCCCTGCTTCCGTGGA
Source organism: Tersicoccus phoenicis (assembly GCF_001968835.1). Classification (GTDB taxonomy): domain Bacteria; phylum Actinomycetota; class Actinomycetes; order Actinomycetales; family Micrococcaceae; genus Tersicoccus; species Tersicoccus phoenicis. The sequence continues at coordinate 27,438 of NZ_MRDE01000035.1, read as the reverse complement.
CGGTACCCGTCGTGTGGGTCCAACCGCAGGTACTCGCTGCCTTCGATGATGAGCACGGTGGCACAGTCTTGACCCCTGCACTGCTTCCCCGAGACCGTCCGGACGATGATTCGGCGACGCTGGAGGATGTGCGTTTGGCGCCTTCGGCGCAGTTCGTCATCGAGCTGGCGCGATTCGCCGACGAACTTGCCGACCGGGGACGGGTGCTCCCGGAAATCGACTGGACCTCCGACGTCGTCGATGACGATGAAGCCGTGGCCGAGGCGCGCTGGCGCGCCGTCCTGCGCGGACCCGACGCACTCGCGTTCGGTGATCTCATCGCGGCCACCCCGCCCGCGTTTCGGGCGGAACCCGGTTCGGAAGACGCCGGTCAATTGGTCGCGGTGGCGCTTGCCGCCCTCACCGACGCCGCGGTACGCCTACGGTTGCCAGATGACCTGCCGATGTTGCCGCCGCGCCGCGGTCGCAAGCCTCTGAAACCGCGCGCCGTTGACGCATGGCTCGAGGCGCTCCGAGGGCCGGACGCGCGCGTCCTCGTGCCCGAGCCGGCCCTGGCCGAGCTGGACCAGTCGTTGGTGCCGTGGACGGAGTATGCGCGGGAGACCAACGCTCCCGCCCGCGCGGTCTTCCGGCTCGCCGAGGCTCCCAGTGGAGAACCTGACGGGGAAGCGGGACCCCTGTCGACCGATGGACCCGAGGCCTCCCATGGATCAGCCGATGGGGGTGCAAAGCCGGACACGCCTCCGTGGCAGTTGGAGTTTCTGCTGCAGTCCTCGACAGATCCGAGCCTGATGGTTCCCGCCGAGCGGGTCTGGCGAGATGACGGCGCACTGGCCCGTTGGCTCGGGCGCCCGCAGGAGGTGCTGCTCGGTGAACTGGGCAAGGCCGTACGGATCTACCCGGGCCTGGAACCGGGGCTGCGCCAGTCCCGACCCATGGCGCTGGACCTTGATTCGGACGCCGCATTCGTGTTCCTCCATGAGGCGGCGCCGGCCCTGGACGAGGCGGGTTTCGGCGTACTGCTGCCGTCATGGTGGGATCGCCGGGCGAAATTGGGCCTGAAGCTGTCGGCATCCAGCCCCGGGAGTGATGACACGGGCGGAGCACCGTCGTTCGGGCGGGATCAACTCTGCGACTTCGAATGGAGTCTCGCCATGGGCGAGCACACCCTGACGGAGGAGGAGATCACGGCGTTGGCGGAAGCAAAGGCCCCGCTGGTGCGGTTGCGCGGCCAGTGGGTGACCGTCAACTCCGACCAACTGCGCCGCGGCATCGATTTCCTCCAGCGCGAGGGCGAGGGACGCGGCACGGTCGCGGACGTGTTGCGCCTCGCCGCCACTCATCCCGACGGTTCGGAGCTCCCCCTGGAGGTTGTCGACGTCACGGCCGAGGGGTGGCTGGGAGCCCTGCTGGACGGCTCGGTCGGCGCGAGCATCCAGCCTGTTGCCCCGCCAGAGGGCTTCCGTGCGACGTTGCGGCCCTATCAGGAACGGGGTCTGGCGTGGCTGAACTTCCTCGCCGATCTGGGTCTGGGCGGCTGCCTGGCCGACGACATGGGGCTCGGCAAGACCGTTCAACTACTGGCGCTCGAAGCGGTGCGTCGGCACGTAGGTTCGGAGACCGGCCCCACCCTGCTGGTGTGCCCGATGTCGCTGATCGGCAATTGGGAGGCCGAGGCCGCGAAGTTCGCACCCGGGCTGCGGATGCACGCGCACCACGGCCCGGACCGGCTGCGCGGCGAAGGCTTCAACAAGGCTCTGGACGACATCGACATGATAATCACCACCTACGCGACTCTGACCCGGGATGTCGACCAGTTCGAGGCCCACACCTGGAACCGGATCGTGCTCGATGAGGCACAGGCGGTGAAGAACCGGGTCTCGCGCTCGGCGAAGGCTGTCAAGCGGCTCACGGCGGACCATCGGATCGCCCTGACCGGCACCCCGGTGGAGAACCGGCTGGGCGAGATGTGGTCGATCATGGACTTCCTGAACCCCGGGATGCTGGGCTCGGCGGAACTGTTCCGCTCCCGGTATGCGATCCCGATCGAACGGCACGGCGACGACGTGGCGGCCCAGCGCATGCGCGCCATCACCCGGCCCTACCTGTTGCGGCGTGTGAAGACCGATCCCGCCATCGTCGACGACCTGCCGGAGAAGATCGAGATCAACCAGTACTACACACTCACGAGCGAGCAGGCATCGCTGTACCAGTCGGTCGTGGACGACATGATGGAGAAGATCGAGGGCTCCGACGGAATCGAACGGCGCGGTAATGTCCTGGCCGCCATGGCGAAGCTCAAGCAGATCTGCAACCATCCGGCCCAGCTGCTGCACGATCGATCCGCCCCGGGCCAGCGCAGCGGCAAGGTCTCCAGACTGGAGGAGATCCTGGACGAGATCCTCGCGGAGGGCGACAAGGTGCTGTGCTTTACCCAGTACACCGAATTCGCCGAGATGCTGATGCCCCACCTCGCGGCCCGCTTCGACATCGACATCGCCTATCTGCACGGGGGCACCTCCCGGCAGAACCGTACGGAGCTGGTGCGCCGGTTCCAGTCGGAGAACGGTCCGCCGATCTTCCTGCTCTCGCTGAAGGCGGGCGGTACGGGACTCAACCTGACTGCCGCCAACCACGTCATTCATCTCGATAGGTGGTGGAATCCCGCCGTCGAGAATCAGGCCACCGACCGTGCTTTCCGGATTGGGCAGAAAAGGCGCGTGCAGGTGCGCAAGTTCATCTGCCGCGGGACCCTGGAGGAGCGGATAGACACCATGATCAAGGAGAAATCAGCGTTGGCCAATATGGTCGTCGGCGATGGCGAGGGATGGCTCACGGAGCTGTCGACCGAGAGCCTGCGCGACGTGTTCGCCCTGTCCAAGGAGGCCGTCGGTGAGTAGGCGCCGCAACGATTCGCCATTCTTCCCGCCGTCGACACCTCGCCGTGTCCACGGCGGTGTCAAGGCCCGGAGCGTGCGTGGCGCCATCGGTACCAGCTGGTGGTCCGGGCGGTTCATCGAGGTGTTGGAGACACTGGGCGTGGGGGCGCGTCTTCAGCGTGGCCGCAACTATGCCCGCCGTGGGCAGGTGATGTCGCTGGACATCGACGCCGGCACGGTCCTTGCCAGCGTGCAGGGGTCGCGAGCGAAGCCGTACCGGGTACGCATCGGTCTCCGGGCGTTCGGCAAAGCGGAGTGGGCGTCCGTGGAGGAGGCACTGGCGGGCAATGCCTGGTACGTGGCGACCCTGCTGGCCGGGGAGATGCCCGCCGATATCGAGGACGTCTTTACCGGGGTCGGGCTCTCGCTCTTCCCGCGTGGTGCCGATGAGCTGAGCCTGGATTGCTCCTGCCCCGACTGGGAGGTGCCGTGTAAACACCTGGCGGCGGTGTTCTATCTGCTGGCTGAGCAGTTCGACGACGACCCGTTCCGCATCCTCGCCTGGCGCGGACGCGAACGCGAGGACCTGCTGGGACGGATGCACGAGGCCGACTCCGCGGGTGGGAACGAGACGCGCGCAGGCGCCCCCCTGACGGACGTGCTGGACACTTTCTACGTCTCGCCCGCGCCTCTTCCCCAGCGACGGAGGTCCGTTGGCGGCGCGCTGTTGCTGGACCAGTTGCCGCCCGTGGATGTCACGGTGCGCTCTCGTCCGCTCACCGAGGTCCTGCGTCCCGTGTATGCGGCGCTCCGAAAATCCGCCGAGCGTCCATCGGACCCGGTCGACCGCCCGTGAGCGCCAACAGGTCGAACTCCTGGCCCTTGGCCAGCGACGGCGTGACCGACCCCTCAGCAGATTGACGAGGTCTGGCGCGTCGACCTTCAGCAGATCTCGGGCACCTCGACCTCGAGTAGGCTCACCTACTGCCAGTTCTCGATGCACGCCGATGACCGTGCGATCCGCTCGGCGTTCGAGGACGCAAAGAAGGCGTTCGGCGCCGATATCGCCCAGTCGTACGTCAACCATCGTCGCCGGCGACGACGACGGCGACGATGACGGGCTGCGTGACGCTTTCGTGCGCACCGCCGCGCTCGCGATGATCAAGGAGATTCGCGAGAAGGTCGACCGGGAGGCCACCGAGCTGGTCGAGCGATGGTTGGCGCCGCAGCGTGGCGAGCTCAAAGGCCTTCCCGACGTGCGCCATCAGGACTACGAAGAGATCCGCGCGATGACCATCGCGCCGCAGCGTGGCGAGCTCAGCCGGCCGAAGTCGCGCATGGAGGACTTCAAGGTCATCGATGCTGACGACCAGCTCGCCGACGCGCCGCTCATCGGGAAGCACCTGATGTCGGATGAGCACGGCATGTTCCCGATGTCGTCGCTCAACGCCTGGGAACGCGAGGTGGTGATGGCTGAACAGACGCGGCCGGGCGCGCTCGGCTGGTACCGCAACCCGCCCCGTTCCGCCGGCGACTCGCTCGGCATCGTCTACCGCGATCAGCAGGGCAACTGGCGCTCGATGTACCCCGACTTCGTGTTCTTCCATGAGGTCGGCGGTGAGGTGAAGGCCTCGATCGTCGACCCACACGGCCACCACCTCCCCGACGCCGATATCAAGCTCAAGGCACTCGCGGAGTTCGCGCAGCAGTTCGGCGCCGACTTCTACCGCATCGAGGCGGTCTCCCAGGTCGAGAACGTGATGCGGGCGCTCGACACGGCCAGACCGGCCGTCCGCAACGCGGTGCTGTTCGAGAACAAGTCGGCGGTCGACTTCTACATGGCGGACATCGCGATCGATTACGTGGGGTGAGTGCGCCGGCGTCTGAGTCGCGCTACCATGTTTGCATGCAAACGCGTGTCTCCGAGCCGGCGTACACCACGCCGATCTATGCGCTGAGTGAAGCCGCGCAGATCATCCATGCGCCGGCCACGTCGTTTGGGCGATGGGCGCACGGGCATGACTTCCAGCAGCGGCGCAGAGGTGAACGTGGCTGGAGCCCGCCAATCCTCACCGGCGTCCGTCGCGGCCGCGGTTTCACCGTCCCGTTCAACGCGCTCGCCGAGGGATACATCGTCGAGTCGTTCCGGCGCGCTGGGCTGCCTTTGGCGCGCATCCGGCCCGCGATCGAGGTGCTGCGCAACGAACTCGGCCTTGAGCATGCCCTGCTCAGTGAGCGGCTCAAGACCGACGGCGCCGAGATCCTGCTCGAGAACGATGCCGCCGAGCTGCTGGTCGTCCGCAACAAGCAGGGGGTATTCCGCGATGTCGTCGACCAGTACCTTCAGACGATCAGCTACCGCGACGGATTCGTCGACTCGTTGAGGCTGCCGACGTACGAGCGGGTCGACGTGATCGTCGACCCGTCCCGCAATTCGGGGCAGCCAACCGTCGCACGGCTGGGCGTGCGGGTCGAAGACGTCGTCAGTCGCATGCGCGCCGGTGAGCCGATGATCGAAGTGGCTGATGATTTCGGCCTGGAAGACGACGAGATCCGGTCGCTGCTGGTGCAGGCGGCCTGATCTTGACTCCGGCGCGCTTCCTGCTCGACAGATCTGTCGGCGGGCGTGCGCTGGTTTCGCGGCTGCGCGAGGCGAACTGGGACGTCAGAACCCTGGCCGAAGCGTACGGTGATGCTCGCGCTCAGACGATGCGCGACGAAGAGTGGATCAGCGAGGGCACCCTCGCGGGCTTCATTCTTGTGACCAAGGACCACCGGGTGGCGACGCGACCTCTCGAGGCTCAGGCCATTCACGCGGCCGGAGCGCGTGTCGTGACGTTCGCGCGAGGCGACATCACCGCGGCGACCATGGGGGACATGTGTCTTGAATTCGCAGAAGCACTGCACAACTTGGCGCGAGCAAACCCGCCGTTCGTGATCTCGCTCAGCCGCGGAGGGTTACGGCGAAAGAAGCTCTACTTTCCCTGACGGGATTCAGCGCGCCGGAGCAGCGGAGCACATGCGCCGGACGTCGCACTCGCGGCACTTGCGGCGGCCGGGCATCGGTTCGAAGTCTCGGCGCCGCAGGCTGTCGATCGTGGCGACGATGTGCGCCTCTGACCTGATCGCGTCGAAGTCGGCCAGGCGTCCGATCTTCTGGCCGTCCTGGTTGTCATAGATCACGTCGGCGCGCCCTGATATCACCGCGCCGTCGACAACTCGAACGGTCGCTCGGTCGCAAGACATCGGAGCGGCGAAGTTGTAAGTCAGTGCTCACTCCGGCAAGTAGACCAAGGTGAGCGAGCCGCAGGCCGGTACCGGCACTGAGGTGTCCGCTCGATCGCCGATCTCCTCGTCCAGTCTGCTGAGGTAGGCGGTATGCCCATGGATGACGGGTGTGTCGACCACGACCGGGCTCCAGGTGGGGTTGGCCACGCGTACAGCGTAGCCAGCGCCGGACTCCATCAGCTTGACCGTGCTGAGCACTATCGAGGGGTCCAGATCCAGCAGCGTGTAGCTGCCGGGAATGCTTCGACCGGTCGGATTGAGCTGGAAGTCGTTGTACTTCTTCACCTGGAAGGTGCAGTCCACGGTGTTGAGCAGGTTCGTGGCGTGGCTCGCCTCGACGATGCTCTGTTCACCGTCGATGAACCCGACAGCCAGATCGAATGCCAGATGCTGTTTGAGCTGCCCGTCCGGTGACGGCACCTTGATGCCGGAGGCGCGCCCCGGGCGGCGAGTCAGATCGTCCTTACCGATGTCGCCGTACGCCCGGTAGAGCGTGACGTTGACCTCGTTATGGCTACTGCCGGTGATCTCGTATTCGCGCAGTCCCCGGGTGGCCACGAAAGTGCCACGGTGATCCTGCGTCAGCGCGCTGAAGCCCAGCATCGGGTAGATGGGGTCTGGCTTTTCCTGCCAGCCGAGCTCGCGGAAATTCGCCGCCTCGGGGTGCTGAAGTTCTCGCTTGATAACGCCGAACTGGTTGTCGGCGATGGAGTATTCAGGTGCGAGATCGGTGATCACCGTCAGGCGCACCCGGTGGTTCTCGGCGTCGTTGTCGTGCTCCAGGTGGATGCGGGCGAATCCCTCGCCGTCGCGGAGCTCTACCGTTCCCGCGAACGCCGCCGTGCGACTGGTGATGCCTCGCTCGCGCTCGTCCAGGGTTGCCGGTACCGTTCTCCGTGCGGTGAAGGCGAGACGTTGCGCGCCTTCGATGATCGTGACGGGACCGGCTTCGAAGGCGAAATCGCGGAAGACCATGTCGTTCGGGGGAGGGGAGTAGTCGTAGCTGTCGCCCTCGTCGCCCGATTCCTCCAACGTGGCGATGACTTTCTGCTCATCACGGCTCGTCAGACGGATGCCGTTCTCGGTGACCTCGGCAGTGATCTCGGCGTTCTGGATCGCGGCACCGGCCGGGGCTCGGGTTGCCACGACCGTACCGCTGCGGCCCGGCACGACCCGGTAGGTGGTGTAGCCCAGTCCCTCAAATCTGGCCCGGAAGGCGATCACCACCCGGAACATGGGGATGTGCTGGTTCAGGTGCGCGATCTGCCGGTCGATCTTCTGCGCGTCATAGTCCTCGATCGTCAGCACCGAGTAGACGACATCGTTGCCGTCGACGTCGACCAACGCGAATTCGCGCTCGCCGACGAACAGCTCCTGCTGCACGAGACGGGTCCCGGCAGATGGGACCGCATTGAAGACGAACAACAGGTCTTCGTCATCGGGCTTCTCGACACTGTTGGCCATCAGACGCAGTGTCATATTCGCGTGGGCGTGGATGATCTCGCGGGCTTTGACGAATCGGTGTTTGATGTCCGCATTCACCCGGTCGCTGTTGCAGCAGCCCATGCTGTCGTGTGCGTGGCACTGCAGGATCGTCTTCCAGGCCTCGGCGACCAGCGACGGCGAGTAGTCGAACCCGAGCCGGCTGGCCACCGACAGCAGCGGCTCCAGCATTCGGGTCAGCTCTGTTTCGGCCGCTGCGTTGGCCATCTTGATGTCCATGCGAGTCGAGTAGATCGACCGGTGCACCCGCATGTACTTGCCCTCAGTGAACTCTCCCTGGTACATCTCGAGGTCGGCGTCGTCGGCGAAGGTGTCGGCGATGTAGTCCTCGATGGTGCTGATGCGGTAGGAGTCGCCGGGATTCATCTCCTCCAACTGGGCGAGCACGGCCGGGAGGTTCTTCTGGATCGGCATCTGGTCATGGCCGGCCGGTATGAGGACGTTGTTCGACGCCGAGTTGCTTCCTAGGCGTGCCAGCATCCTCTGCACCCGCTGCTGGAGAGCGACGGGGTCGGATTCCAGATATTTCGCTACCTGATAGCCCAGGGCGATGTTGGTGGCGTTGACCGCGCTGCCGTCCGGGCCGGTCCACACGAAGTTCACATCGCGGGCCTGACGCTCGGTCTTGCCCCGCCAGAAGACAGCGGAGTGAATGCCGAAACCGTTCAGCAGGTGCGGAAGGCTGGCGCTTTGCCCGAACGAGTCCGGTATGTAGCCCTCCCGCATGACACCACCGAACCGAGCGGCGATCTGCATCCCGTACATCAGGTTCCGGACCATCGACTCAGCGGAGACCACCTGTGAATCAGTCTGCGTGAACCACGGGCCGAGCTTGAGTCGGCCCGCCTGAGCCAGGGCGCGGATGCGTTCCGCATCCTGGGGACGGGTCTTCAGGTAGTCTTCGACGACGATCGCCTGACCATCCAGGACGAAGTAGCCGAAGTCGGGATCAGCTTCCAGATGAGTGAGGATCTCCGCCAGGTCGTGCATCAGCAGCGATCGGGATTCCTCGATGGTGAAATACCATTCCCGGTCCCAGTGGGTGTGGGGGACGACGTACACCTGTTTGTGCATGGCGGGTCTCTCCTCCGCAGGTGACGTGGGCTCAGCTGAGGACACTGCCGACCTCCGACTTGTGGGTCGCCTCGTCGGGTCCGTGTTTGCGAACCTTCACGCGCTTGGCGACCACGATCAGAACAGTCGTCACCGCCAGCCCGGTCGCCAGCGCGAGGACCCAGTTGAGGGGGTTCTGGGTGATCGGGATGGTGATCATCGAGCCGCCGGCCGAAGGCAAGGACGACCCACCCACCAGGGAGAGTGCCGCGGCAATGCCGCCGCCGATCATCGAGGGAATGATGATCCGCAACGGGTCACGCAGCGCGTAGGGGATCGCCCCCTCGGTGATTCCGAATGCACCGAGCAGCCAGATGCCCTTGGCCGTGCTGCGCTCCTCGTCGGTGTAGCCCTTCGGTGCGAACACAGCGGCGAGCGCCACCGCGATCGGCGGGATGCACTTCGCGGCGGCGAACGCGGCATAGGGCGCGCCGTTGCCCTCGGCGAGGGCGTACACGCCGAAGAGATAGGCCGCCTTGTTGATCGGCCCTCCCATGTCGGTACAGGCCAGTGCGCCCAGCACCAAGCCGAGCACGATCAGGCTTCCACCCTGCAGTCCCTTGAGCAGATCGGTCAAGGCCGTCGTCACCGCGGCGGCGGGGTCTCCGATCACGAACAGGATCAGGGCGCCGATGACGAAGGAACCGACGAAGGGGTAGAACAACACCGTCATGATGCCGGCGAACGATGGCGGGTACGGAATCTTCTTCAGGTACTTGACCAAGTAGCCCGCGGCCAGACCGGCGATGACGCCTCCGATGAAACCTGACCCCACCGGATAGACGTGGGCGTTGGCGGCCGTGACCAGGTCCTGCACGGTGGTGGCTTTGCCTGCCGAGACTGAGGCGGCAAGGGTGAGGGGCACCCCTTGGGCGGCGATCCCGCCGGCCAGGCCAGGGATGAGCGCGGCCTTGTCGCCGATGCCGTACGCGATATAGGCGGACAGGATCGGCACGAGCAGGGCCAGCAACGACGTGCCCAACAGCCTGATCTGGTCCTGCGGTGTGCCCGCGGCGCTGGCGTTACCGGTGCCGTAGACGAGAAGGGTGAGCGATTGCAGCAGACCACCTGCGACGACGAGCGGGATGATGTAGGAGACCCCGGTCAGGATGGCCCTGTATATCTCCTGCCAGACGGACTGCTTCTTCTGACGTTCGATCTTCACCACGGCCTACTTCACCGCCTCGACGACCTCGTCGAGCACCTTGACCGACTTCTTGATGGCCTCGGACAGCGAGCACTCGAGCGTGGGAACCGGGTCGAACCGCTCGGCGCCGGCGATGCTGACATCGGCCGCGATGATCGCGGCGTCCGCCCGAGCGAGATCTTGGGCCGTGATCTCGTTCTCTCGTCCGGTCGAACCCTGGGTCTCCACCTTGATCTCGATCCCACGCTGGGCGGCGGCTTTGATCAGGCTTTCTCGGGCCATGTAGGTGTGTGCGATGCCAGTAGGGCAAGAAGTCACTGCGACGATGAACATGTCATTCTCCTTTGGATGCCAGTGCGGATCGGATATCAGCTTCGTCTTCGGCATTGATCAGCTCGGCCCTGAATTCGTCATCCATGAGAGCCGTGGCGAACTCCGACAGCAGCCGCAAGTGGGTGGTTGCTGGCTCATTCGCGGGGACGCCCAGCATGACGACGAGCTTCGTGGTCTCCTCGTCGTCCTCGTCCCACAAGAACGGATCGCGCAGAGTGGCGATCGCATAGGTCGCCGTCGACACGGCCTCGGATTTTCCGTGCGGGATGGCCAGGCCTCGACCGACCCCGGTCGAGATGGATCTCTCTCGCGTCTGCAGATCCTCGACGAATCGCTCGAGGTCGGTGACCTTCCCGGTCTCTACGAACAGGGTCGCCATCGAGCGGAAGACCTCCGCCTTGGTCTGGCCGGGCAGGCCCACGCGCACCATCCGGGGGTTGTACAAGTCAATGAGCTTCATGCGCCTGACCTCCTTGTGTAGAACGCATCTGCGCCCGGCTCGGACCGGATGCAGGCTCCGTGGTGCCGGAATGAGCGCCGTAACGTCAACGTTGACGTCAACGTTGACGTTAGACTTCCGCATGTGGTCGATGCTGTCAAGGCCCCAAGCATGATGGTGTAATGGGCCGGGTGCGGGACGGCCGCCCGGAGAGGAGTCAGGGTGGACGAGCGGCGACTTTCGACCCGCCCGACGATGCGGGACGTGGCCGATCGGGTTGGTCTGAGCATCAAGAGCGTCTCCCGGGTCTTGAACGGAGACCCCGGAGTCTCCGAGGCGAAGGCTGAACACGTACTCACCGTGGCCCGCGAACTCGGATTCCGCCGCAACGACCTGGCCCGGAGCTTGCGCCTCCAGGATCGGACCGAGACTATTGGCGTCGTCGTCCGGCAAGCTTCTACCCGCTTCTACGACAGCCTGATACGCGGAATCGACGAAGTGGCGGCTCGCCACGGTGCGCTTGTACTGACGGCGACAACGCAGAGTGCTGAGCGTGAGCAGTCGGCGGTTCTGGCGTTGTCGTCTCGTCGGGTTGACGGCCTGATCATCGTCCCCTCGGGCGAGGATCAGTCCTATCTACGCGCCGAGGCCGCCGCTCGGATGCCGATGGTCTTCGTCGACCGACCCGCCCGAGGCATCAGTGCGGACACCGTGGTCGCCGACAACGTCGCGGGTGGCTACGCCGCCACCCAGCATCTGATCGCCCGTGGTCATCAGCGCATCGGTGTTATTGGAACGCGAAGTTCTGCCTCGACTATGAGCGAGAGAGCACGCGGCTACCGCGATGCCTGCAGGGAGGCGGGCTTGGCATCCGAGGACCTGGTGCGCTGGAACGCTCACGGTCAAGAAGGAGCGCAACAGGCGTGTGAAGAGTTGCTCGGCTTGGCCCATCCTCCGACGGCTCTGTTCGCGCTCAATAACGTCTGCACTATCGGTGCCGTTCGCGCGCTGCAAGGCGCGCAGCTGTCCCGTCAGGTCGCTCTGATCGGGTTCGACGACTTCGATACCGCCGACCTGCTCAATCCCCCGGTCACCGTCATCACCCAAGATGTCGAGGAGATGGGCCGTCGAGCCGCAGAAGCGATTTTTTCGCGCATCGACGGTCGGCCGACGACGTCCCGCCGAGAGAAGACAGTCCTGCCCACCACGTTGATCGCCCGCGGCTCCGGCGAGATCGAGCCCGATCGGCCGGTGGCACGGCGTATCGGCGCGTGACCCCGAAGCAGCAATGCACCACCCCGCGCCCCTCGACGATGCCCGTGCTGCTCCGCCAGATTGGAAGCACCGAATGGAGGATGACTGACGATGGCGCATGCGACCGGTGGCGGAGGCCGCGACGTCGCGCGGCTACGCCCTTCCATCCCGTCCACCGCGACTAGCCCGATGGGCCAGGGAACCAGCCCCGTACGCGACAACCCCTTCAGGGCCAAGAGCGAGGCGAACCGTCAGGCGGCGGCTCGCGTCTATATCAAAGCGCGTGAAAGGGCCGGACGGCCCGTGTCGGCCGAGATTCGCCGGATGGCCGAGGGCGAAGCCTGACGCCGCGCGCCAGGGCTCGCGCGCTTCTGGCCGACTTGCCCCGAGTGGTGACTGACACCGCGGCTACCATGCACCGCATGGACATCACACTGGAGAACGTCGGCATCGCCGTGCGCGGCCTCGACGCGACGATCGCCTTCTTCACGGACCTCGGGCTCACCGTCATCGGTCGTGACACGGTCAGCGGCGAGTGGACCGACACCGCCGTCGGGCTCGACGGCAACCACGCGAAGATCGCGATGCTGCAGACGCCGGACGGTCACGCCCGGCTCGAACTCTTCGAGTACCTGCACCCCGACGCGATCGAGACGGAACCCACGCGCCCCAACGGGATCGGCATGCACCGTTCGCCTTCTCCGTCGACGACCTCGACGAGGCCCTGGCGATCGCCGCGACGCACGGCTGCCATCCGCTGCGCGGCGTCGCCACCTATGAGGACATCGACAAGCTCACCTACGTGCGCGGTCCCAGCATCATCGTGATGCTCGCCGAAGCGCTCAAGAAGGGCTGACGGGCGACCGGCCAGTCGATTCACATGCAGCCGGGCCGGTAGCCGCGAGGACCTCGGGCCGCGTGTCGGCGGCTTCGATGCCGGTGTACTCGACGTACGTCTCGCGCAGCGCCTCGACGGCGTGGGCGGCAGCGCTCTCCCAGGCGCTCGACGGCAGCGAACGTGCGCCCGAGGCGTGCCGCTTTCTGCTCGAGGATCAGGTCGTCTCGCGGCACGGTCGCGGCGCCCGCGTCGAGGTCAGCGGTTGCGACGGCGGCGGAAGTGGCCTTCCACCAGCCTGCCCCGGCGAGCGTGAGGCCGCACCCACACGTCCCCCGAACTGGGCGCGGCGACGACGGCGGGTGGTGGGTTCGGGGTCGTCGTCTTCTGAGCCGTCCGGGCGGGCGGGAGAGTAGTGGGGCGCCGCGTCGTCAGGCCGGCCGCAATCGCCCGGTTCGGTCCGTCGAAGGCGGGTGCCATGAAGTCGAGCGCCTCGGGCTCGACCCCGCTGGCGACCGCGTCCTCGCGCCAGTGGGAGACGGCAGCGTCGACGGCGCGGAGACGCTCGACAGCGTGCTCCCGGGTGAGCCTGAAGGCGTCGCAGCGTTCCAGCAGCAGCCGGATGTCGCGGTCGGCCGGATCGTCCTCCGGGGTGAGCGGCGTATCGGAGGCGCCACGGCGAGACGGGTTGACGTCGAAGGACGGGGCCAGCTGCCATCCTCTGCTTCCCCGGTGCAGTAGCCCGTGGTTGCGCATGTGGTCGTCGATGTTGTTGACCATGGCGACCATGGCCGCGCGCGAGAACAGCTCCGCGGCATCCGCGTCCGGCCTGCCCGAGATGGACGCGACTCGTGCGGCGAGAGTCGCGTAGTCCGGGTGCTCGTACTCGCTGGTCTGGAACGCGGTGCGGAAGCTCATGAAGGGGATCCGCCTGGCGCCGTCTCGATCGAACCGTCGGGTGAGGAAGATCGACCGGTCAGGGCCGAGTCGGATCGTGGTTGAGGGCTGGACCTGGATGCCTGCCCGCTCCTGCAGCCGGACGACGGTCATCTCCCAAGCAGAGATGTCTCCGATGTCCGACGTGCGAGGGAACTTGGCCAGGTGCATGGCGCCCTCGTGGTCTTGGATCCACGCCTTCGGCTGGGCGCCACCGGGTGATGACCCCACGCCGATCAGTTCCTGGACGCCCTCGTCGACTTCCCCGGTGTCCGCGAACCGGTCCGCGGCGGCCGCCAGGCGGGCCAGGTCGCCGACGCCGGCGCGGGTATGCCTGGGGGCGAGGAACTGCCCGTCGCGGCGGAACCGCAGGGCACCCTGTCGGGTGTCGTCGCTGACGGCGAGAAGGAGGTCGATCTCGGATGGCGACCCGAAGCGCTCGGCGCGTTGCTTGGCCGCCCGGCGCATGTCCGCCTCCAGCAGCCTCCGTCCCCACCGGTCAGGGGCGGCGTCGTCGAAGGCGAGGAAGGTGCTCCTGTGCGGGGCGGGGGTCAGCGGCCCTCGGACCAGCGGCAGGTCCGGGGAGAAAGGGAATGCCTGCGTGTCGGACAGCCACGCCGGGTCGTAGGTGAAGGTCAAGGACGCGTACTGGAACCCAGGCCGTGTCTCGATGACGCAGGTGCCGACGACCCGCTCGTCCAGCCATACCTCGAGCGGGCTCACGGGGTGCTCCTCCTCTTGGCCCGCCGCCGGCCGAGGGTGTGCGCGCGCATCCGGCCGAGGTCGGTGTTCAGCGGGTCGGTGGCCTCCTCGAGCCGCTTGTCGAGGTTGAGGACGCGGGCGAGGGCGAGGAAGCTGCCGAGCTTCACGCCGGGGTCTCCTCGCTCGATGCGGCGCAAGGTACCGACGGAGATATCGGCACGTTCGGCGGCCAACTCCTGGCTCAGTCCGAGCATGATCCGCCACTGGCGCATGTGCTCACCCAGAAGGTCCATACTCGACATTCTAGCTCCTAAAAGTACTTACACGATGCATTAGACCTAATAATACGCGCTTTCTGATACTTTATCTAGCAGCTTCGATCCGGAGTCGCTCAGGCCGTGCCGCCGGCGGCCGTGGGCGCCGGCCAGCCGGGGGAGGCTATAGGCGGTCATGTTCAGGTCCGGGCCCAGAGCGGAGGCGGCGAGCCAGGCACTGCTGGGCGGTGCGGCGGCTGATCTTCTCGGTCATCCCCCCCCATGTGTGCGGACTTCCCGCACATCCTCGACACGAAGAAAGGGGCTCACCGCAGGTGAGCCCCTTTCAATCTCGTCGGTCAGTGTGAGACCAGGTACTGCTCCAGCGCTTCACGCACGATCACCGATTTCGGCACGTGCCTGTCCGAAGCCACTTTCTCGACTTCCTCGAAGAGTTCTTCGGTCACGCGAGCCTGCAGGACCGGCGCCGACCCCTCCACGCCAGGAGTCAGCGAGGGCCGACCGATCGCTCGCCGCGTGGCTTCCTCGACTGTGCCTGCGCCGGTGGCTTCCATAAGCAGCCGTCGACCGTGCTCAGCCGCCGTTCGGCCGCGGCGGGCCGTGCCCGGCTTGGACCGGAGTGTCCCCCGCTCGGCGCGGTCTGCCAACTCGTCATCCTCGCGTGTCATTCGTCCTCGGTTCCCTCGTTCAGCAGATGCCGGTAGTTGTCGCTCAGGTCCATGACGTGGAAGACCCTGATTCCCCTGGTGCCGGTGAATCGCACGAGGACCTCAAGATATCGATCCGTCTTTCCGTGCGGATGACCGACGAACGCGGTGACACCGTCGTCCTGCTCTTCCGACCCCTCGGCATGGGTGATCGCGTAGATGGCATCTTGGTGGGCGATCGAGTGTCTGTCGGCACTCTCCGCCCACTCGACTCCCACCGCATTATTGTACGACAGAAGTCACGAATGCGCCGGATCAGGCCGCGGCGAGCTCGGGGGTCTGGTTGGCGGCGGCCTCCAACTCCCGGTTGATCCGGGCCAGCTCAGCCTCGGCGGCGTCGCCACCTACGAGGACATCTACAAGCTCACCTACGTGCGCGGACCCAGCGGCATCATCGTGATGCTCGCCGAGGAGCTCATGAAGGGCTGACGGGCGACCGGCCAATTCGTCTCGACCGGATCGATCATCGGCAGCGAGTCGGCCTCCCAGGTTCTCGGTCGTTGACGATGTCTATAGGCTATTCACATGGGCAACTCGACGCCTGCAGCGTTGCGGCTGCGAGCCGCCGTACGTCGTCATGAGCGGTCGATCGGGGACGTCCTCGCGCGATACGGAGCGACCAATCCGCGGCTCTTTGGCTCCGTCGCTCGTGGAGATGCCCGAGACGGTAGTGACATCGATGTGCTGGTCGATCTCATCCCTGGGGCGGGGAACGAGCTCCTGCGGGTGGCTGGGCTGTCCGAAGAACTCACTGACTTGCTGGGCACGCGAGTCGATGTGGTCACTGAACTGCTGCTTCGTGATGAGGTGTCCGCAACGGTGCTCGCCGACGCAGTGGCCGTATGAGTCGGTCGGATCAAGACCGTTTCGCGGATATCCGGGCAGCAATACACCGATGTTTCGACTACCGGAATCACCTAGATTCGAGTGAGCTCGGAGCGATGGCCTACGACGCTGTCCTGCGGAATCTCGCCGTGATCGGTGAGGCGGTCAGGGCACTGCCTCGGGAAGTGAAGGATGCTCACCCGGAGACCCCTTGGGCGTCCATCGCTGGACTGCGCAACGTCGTCATCCATGAGTACTTCCGCGTCGACCCGGAAGCGATCCGAGACATCGTCGACAACGATCTGGCACGACTGGATGAGGCGTTGACCGAAAGACCAAGCAGCGAGCCCTGACACCGACCGGTGCCAAGGCTCGCTGCGTCGAAGGAACCCCTACGCCGCCGGCCCCCACGCCCCCGGCAGCTCCTCCGCAAAGACGCGGAACTCGTCGTGATGGGTATGCAGGTGCCAGAGCTTCTCGGCGACGTCGGCCGGGCTCTTGGTCGACCCTTCTTCACCCATGGCGCCCGGGATGATGATCTGCCCGACGCCGATGTTCTCGTCCTTCAGCGTCTCGTGCAGCATGGCCGCGAACGCCGTCTCACCGGCGAACGCGATCGACGTACCCGCGACGCCGGCGCTCGGCTTCGCGCCGGACCCGCCGTTGACGAACAGAATCGACCCCGTGCCCAGCGTGCGCATGCCCTGCAGCACCTGGTGCGCGGCGGCGACCGGCCCGTAGATCGAGAACTCGACTGCGCCCTTGAGGTCCTCGACCGTGGTCTCCAGCACCGGGCGCAGGAACTCCTTCTGCGGCAGCGGGCTGTACTGCAGCACCTCGATCAGGCCCAGTTCCTGGGTGGCCGCGTCCAGCGCGGCGATCAGCGACTGCGGGTCCCGCACGTTGGCCGTGTACCCGCGGGCGGTGATGCCGTCCGAGCCCAGCTCGGCGGCGAGCGCGTCGACCCGCTCCTCGTTGCGCGCGATCAGCGCGACGTCGAACCCCTCCGAGCCGAACCTGCGGGCGACGGCGGCGCCGAGTCCCTTGCCGGCTCCGACGATGGCGATGGTGCTCATCCTTGTTCTCCTTTGAGTTGATGTTCGTGTTCGGTCAAATCTGAGACGGAGCAGACGGCGACGATCGGCAGGTCGTGCTCGCGGCCGAACCGCTCCCACGCCGCCGTCGTGTCCCGCGCGAGCCGCGCCGTCAGCTCGTCGCGCGTGCCCCCGACCAGCGACGCGAGCCGATCGGCGAAGTGCGGCTCGATGGCGGCGACGGCGACGTGCCCGTCGACCGTCGCGTAGATGCCATACTCGTCCAGCCCGCCGCCCAGTGGCATCCCCGGTCCGGTGAGGCCGTGCCGGACGGCGGCCGCGGCGTCGTGCGCCGCCTCGGCGAGAACGACGCGCTGGTGTGACGGAAGACCAGCGTCCCGCAGCCGCAGGGCGGCGAACACCGCGGTGACGGCTCGTTCGGCGCCGAGCAGATCGGCGACCGGAACCAGCGGAGGGCTACCCGAAGTGAGCAGCCCGGCCTCCGCCTGGAACGTCAGGTCGTGCCCGGGACGGTCGTCGTCGTGCCCCACGATCTCCACGAACGCGAGACGGTGCCGCTCGGCGAGCGACGGCAGCCCCAACCGCGCGGCCGCGGCCGGGCGCATCGCCGTCAGCAGCACGTCGGCGCGGGACACCAGCTCCTCGAAGCGAGCGCGGTCGGAGGCAACCTTCAGGTCCAGCGTCACGACAGCGACATCGCGGTGCAGTTCGTCGTACCAGTCCGGCGCGGCCGCCCTCAGCGGATCCCCGGCGAGCGGCTCGACGGTGGTCACCGCCGCCCCGAGCGACACCAGCCGCGCGACGGCGAGTGGCCCGGGCAGGTTGATCGCGAGCGAGACGACGGTGACCCCGGACAGCGGCAGGACGGGACTCACCGCCGGCGCGCGGCCGGCTGCAGCTCGGCGTCGCCGTAGCTGTTGTCGTCGGGGTTGAGCGTGACGCCGGGGGCGACGATCGCGTCGATCCGGTCCAGCGCGTCCGCGGGCAGCGTGATGTCGGCGGCGGGCAGGTACGACTCGAGCTGCTCCATCGTGCGCGGGCCGACGATGGCCGCCGTCACGCCCGGGTGGTTGAGCACGAACGCGATGGCCAGCTCGATCAGGCTCATCCCGGCGCTCTCGGCGAGTTGGGCGAGGTCCTCGACGACGTCGAGCTTGCGTTGGTTCGCGGGGGTGGACAGGTCGAACCGGGCGCTCGGACGCCGGCCGGACGCCGGGGCGCTGGGCGCCTCCTTGCGGTAGCGGCCGGACAGCCACCCGCCGGAGAGCGGACTGTAGGTCAACGTGCCCATGCCGTAGCGCGCGGTGGTGGGCAGCACGTCCTCCTCGATGCCGCGCACCAGGATCGAGTACGGCGGCTGCTCGGTGACGAACCGCTCGAGGTGCCGGTCCCGGGCCGCCCACTGCGCCTCGACGATCTGCGACCCGGAGTAGGACGAGGAGCCGAGATAGCGGACCTTCCCCTGCCGCACCAGATCCGTGAGCGCCCCGAGGGTCTCCTCGACGTCGATGTCGGCGCTCGGCCGGTGCACCTGGTACAGGTCCAGGTAGTCGGTGCCCAGCCGCCGCAGCGAGTTCTCCACCTCACGCATGATCCAGCGGCGCGAACTGCCGCGGTGGTTGACGTCGTCGTCCATCGGCAGGGCGAACTTGGTGGCGAGCACGACGTCGTCGCGCCGTCCCTGCAGCGCCTCACCGACGATCTCCTCGGACACGCCGGCCGAGTACACGTCGGCGGTGTCGACCACGTTGATCCCGGCGTCGAGCGCGCGGTGGATGATCCGGGTGGCGTCGGCGCGGTCGTCGTTGCCCCACGGGCCGAACATCATGGCCCCGAGACAGAGCGGACTGACCTGCACCCCGGTGCGGCCGAGCGAGCGGTACTCCATGCGGGTCTCCTTCGGTTGCCGTGCCGTTCCAGTCTCCCTGCTGCCACGGAATCTGCGCCATGACCTCCGCGCCGACTACACCATGACGTTGATGCCCAGACCGGCGGCGAGGTCGATCAACCAGTCCAGGTCCGCGCCCACGCCGAAGATGCGGGCGTAGTCGGTGGCGATCTCCAGGTCGTCCGGACCGACGCGGTCACCGAAGAGCACGTACGCCTTCGCGTTGTTGCACTGACGGGACATCCAGCACACCCCGTCCAACCCGCCGTCGTCGTCGCGCACGGCGTGAGCGGCACCGGACCAGGCGACGGTGCGCGGATACTCGGCGGACGACGTGTCGGTCAGTTGCGCCGCGGTCACCGCCAGACGGCGCAGCCCCAGCCCATGAAGGGCGGCGAGCCGGAGGGCACGCCGGGTGACCAGGGCGGCGGCCGCCGTGTCCCGGTAGTCCTCGGGGTACAGGTCCCCGCCGCCCGCGGGAAGGTCGTGCAAAATCGTCTCGGCCACGGCGGCCTCCTCGGTCTCGCCGGCGTACAGCACCGGCACCGGCGGCTCACCGAAGAAGGCGAAGCGGGTGGGAGCGCCCCACCCGGGGTTGAAACTCGCCGCCGTGCGACCGGCTCGCGCCGTGAACACCCGGAACAGCCGAGAGCCGGCGGACAGCACGTCGATGCGCGGCTCAAAAGGGTCCGGAGGCGGGGGAACTCGGGGCTGTTCCGTCACCAGCGCACGCCGAAACGGCTGATCAACGCCTGCTCGACCCGGTCGACGTCGTCCGCGTCATCGAGCAAGTCCACCGGCCGGCGCCCGTGGAGGGCCTCCGCCGGCGCCACCAACCACAGCGCGAGTGTCTCGTCGGTGACGTCGATCGACCGGGCCGTCCCCAGCAAGCGAACGACGGCGGGCCGTGGGCGTCCGTCGTCGTCGAACTGGAAGCCGGGGTAGAAATTCCGTCCGCCGCGTCGGACGCCGAGCAGCGAGTCGCGCGCACTGGAGACCCGGGTACGTGCCGCCCGGTCGTTCCTCGACCCCATCCGGATGCCCGCTTCCGCAGCGGTGAGAAGGCCGAACTCCTCGTCGAGTCGACGCCAGCGGTTCTCGGTGTGTTGCACGGCCCGGGCGAGCTCGGGCGACGCCGGGACCCGCAAGGCGCGAGCGGCGGCGCCGAGCGCTTCAATTGCGTCGACGGTCCGACGCGTCGCGGCGAGCATCGCCTCGGTGGTGGCACCGCCATCGGGCGCGGCAGGAACGGTCATCTCGAGCCCCTCTCACCATGACTGACACTACTGATGCTATCAGTCAAGCGTCAGAACTGACAGGCATGCCTGACGACACAGCGGCTACCATGCGAGCAGGAAGAGCACCCGGCTCCACGGAGACCGGGCATGAATCACACGGGGGTGCAGTCATGGGATCGATGCGTTCGGCGCTCTACATCGACTTCGACAACTTCTTCGGCGGCCTGATCGCCGCTGATCCGGTGGCCGCGCTGGCGGTGATCGAGCGGCCGTCGACCTGGATCAATCGCCTGGTCTCCGCGCACGACGACGGCCTGGGCCGCCGGTGGCTGGTGCTCCGCTGCTACATGAACCCCGGTGGGTCGGTGCCCGATCCCTTCGGCGGCCCGAAGCGGCTCTACTTCTCCCGCTTCCGCTCCTCGTTCACGCAGGCGGGAGTCGAAGTCGTCGACTGCCCGTCACTGACGCACCAGCAGAAGAACGGCGCCGACATCCGCATCGCCGTCGACATCCTCACGGCGCTCCGGGCGCCGACCCGGTACGACGAGTTCGTCATTGCCTCCGCGGACTCCGATTTCACCCCACTGCTGCAGGCGGTCCGCGCCGACGACCGCCGGACCACCATGATCGCCACCCAATCGACCGTGGTCGCCTACGAGGCACTCGCCGACCGCTTCCTCGACGAGCAGGACGTGATCGAGCTGGCTTCCGTCTCGGCTTGGGCCGACGACGATGAGGCGGCGGCCGACGACGACGGCGCCGCGGCGACCGACGGCACCGGCGTCGGCGTCGGTGACGGTGTCGGCACCGGCGAGGCCCCGGCTGTCGTGAGGACGGCTGCCGTGCCCGTGACCGCCGAGGACGCTGGCAACGCTCGCGAGTTGTTCGAGCGGGAGGTCCGCCGCCAGTACGAGACGGCGACGGAACCGATCAATCTGGCTCAGCTGTCGAGCGATCTGCTGGAGACGATCGGCCGGAACCTGTCGGGGGAGGGCTGGTTCGGCACGGGTTCGTTCGTGCGTGCCCTGCAGGCGCTGCAACTGCCCGGCGCGTGCTTCTCGACCTACTTCCTGTGGGACTCGACGCGGCACGAAGAACCCGCCCCGACCACCAACGTTCACCGCAACGACATTCCGGGGCTGATCCTGCAGTTCTCCCAGGTGACCAACCTGCCGCTGATCGACTCCACGAGCTGGCCGGCGGTCTACGCATCGCTGGCGGCCTACGCGGCTCGCGGTGACTTCAACCTGACCGAGTCGAGTCGTTGGTCGAGGGACGACGCCGCCGACCGGGGTGTCAGCGTCGGCCGGGGCGTCTTCTCCTACGTCGTCCGGGCCTGCCGGTCCGTGGGTGCCCCACTTGACGGAAAGCCCGCACCGACGGCGCAGCAGATCGCCGCCGCCCTGCTGACCAACACGTTGCAGAAGTCGACCGTCGCCGGCTTTCGACCCAGCGACGCCGAGACCCGGGAGATCGCCACCTGGCTGCACTACGAGGACGCCACCGCCGAGCCAGCCACGCTCACGCTTGCCTCCACCTCCCGGTAGGTCGCCGTCCTCAGCCTGATCTCAGCAAACTACGCGTTGATCCCTCCCTGCCCCGGGCATACGTTGACCCGGTACCCGGCCGAGAGGGAGGTACACCGTGAGCGTGGGGGCCTTCGTGCGGCGCCGGTTCGCCGTACTGATCACCGTGGGGGTCGCCGTCGTCGTCCTCGTGATGGCGACCGTCATCGTCGGTCTGGCCAGACCGCCGGCCGTCGACGCGAACGACGAGATCCTGACCAACTTCGGTGACACCCCGACCTCGATGGTGCTGCACTGGCGTGGACCCGATTCGACCGTCGCCTACGGCACCGACAGCTCCTACGGCAAGACGGCGACCGCTCGTCCACCGGCGATCACCCCGGTAGACACCACCGGGCCCTTCTGGCAGGTCACCCTGGACGGACTGACGCCGGGCACCGTCTATCACTACCGGATCGGCAACGGCGCCGACCACACCTTCAAGACGGCGCCGACCGGAGACTTCCGCTGGGTGGACATCGCCGACGCCGGAACCACCTTCAAGGACCCGGCGGCCGGCGCGAAGTGTGCCACCCCGTGGATCGGGGACCATTGGAAGCAGATCGCTGCCGAGAAGCCCGACTTCGTCACGTTCGGCGGGGACACCAGCTACGCCAACAAGTGCGGGGTCGGGGCCGTTCATCAGTTCTTCAACGACGTCAAGCCGGTCTCGACCATCGCGGCGATGATGTTCGCATGGGGCAATCACGAGTACGGCGGGGTGACGAGTCCGCCTGCGCCGCCCGGCACGCCGCGGGATCGGCTGAGCAATTACAAGAGCCGCATCACCATGCCCAACGCGCAGACGCTCGCGAACGACACCCCCACCCGGCTGGACCGTCCGGGCTGCCCGGCGGTCGCCCCGGCCACCACGAACTCCTGCCAGGGCAACGACTGGGGCTGGTTCGACGCCGGCGGGATCCGGTTCATCCTGTGGCCTGAGGTCGGCATCTGGGGGTGCGACGGCGGACGCGAAGTCCAAGAGCGACCCGATCATGCAAGCCGCCCAGAAGGACCCGAACATCCGGATGATCGTGATCATCGCCCACCGTCCGGCGGTGAGCAGCATCGTCGCCGAGGCCCCGTCGCGGGCCGAGCTGACCAGCGCGGTGGACGGCCTGCACACCAAGTACGACAAGCTGCGGCTGTACATCGGGCACCACCTGCACGGTGCGGAGGCGATGACACCGAAGAACGGAGTGACCTACCTGGTCAACGGCGGCGGCGGCGTCGAGGAGGTGCGCTTCCCCACCAAGCAGTCGGCATACGCGAAGGTCGGCTCCCTCTTCCACACCTCCCACCCGTCGCACCTGCTCGGCACGGTCAGCGGCAACACCATGAAGCTGGAGTACATCTGCGGTCCGGTCTACGGGTTCAACCCGACGAAGGACGCGTGCAAGCAGGGGGACGTGCTCTACACCGTCAACCTCGACCTGCCGCCGAAGGGGTAGCGGTCCGGGTCAGCGGGTCGTTTGGTCTGGTGTGACATTGCCCATAGAATCTGACGACGAGTTGCATAGCAGGCAACACCAGTTTCTTCTGCTGTCGTGGAACCGACCCGCCGTGTTCCCCAGTGACCAGAGGCGGCCCTACAGTCGGGCAGGAGCGTACGTCCGAAGGAAAATCATGACTCCCAGCACCCCATCGACGGGCAGGACCGCCGCCTCCCTGATCGAGGCCCGCTCGATCGACTGGATTCCTGAGCGGGAACGCCACGGGAAGGTGTGGCACCAAGCTCCGTTGTGGTTCTTGGGCAATTTCCAGTACTTCTCGATCCCCATCGGTTTCATTGGGCCCTCCCTGGGCCTGGGCTTGGGCTGGACCGTGTTGGCCAGTGTGCTCGGTATCGGGGTGGGCACCGTCTTCATGGCCTTCCATGCCTCACAGGGCCCCACCATGGGACTACCGCAACTGATCCAGTCCCGTGCGCAGTTCGGATATCGCGGCGTGATCGTGCCGCTACTGGCCACGTTGTTCACCTATATGGCGTTCAATGTCGCCGACACCGTTTTGCTCAGCGAGGGCCTCAACAGCGCATTCGGCTGGGCTCCGGTGGCGATAGCCGTGCTGGCGACTCTCGCTGGCGTCGGCTTGGCGATCTTCGGCCACGACTGGCTGCACAAGGCATTCCGGCTGCTCCTCTATGTCTCCCTACCGATCATGGCTGTGCTGACGGTGGGCGTCATCCTGGGCGCGGCCGGCGGGTCGTGGGACGCCTCACAGTATGGCTTCTCCTGGCAGGCATTCATGGCCCAGTTCGCCGCCTGTGCCGCTTACAACATCACCTACGCCCCCTATGTATCCGACTACTCCCGGTACCTGCCCACAACGACCCCGGCCCGATCGGTGATCTCGGCCGTGTTCTTCGGAGCCTCATCCTCGGCGATCTGGTTGATCATCCTGGGGGCATGGTTGAGCATCGCCCTGGGCGCTACTGACGGGCTAGCAGGACTGCAGCTAGCCGGCAACACGATCGCCGCGCCCTTGGGGGACGCCGCGGCACTGCTCTCCGCACTGGCGCTCGTGGCCACCATGGGCATGAACGCGTACGGCGGAATGCTCACGGTGCTCACCACGATCGATTCCATCCGGCCGATCAGACCGCGGACCACCGCTCGAGTGGTGACGATTCTCGTGCTGGCCGTCGCATGGTATGCGATCGCCGCATCCATCAGCTCCGGCTCGGTTGACACCGTCTTCTCGGCTCTGACCTTGATGCTCTACATCTTGGTGCCCTGGACAGCCACGAACCTGGCCGACTTCTTCCTTGTCCGCAAAGGTCACTACGCCATCGAAGACCTCTTCGCACCCAGCGGGATCTACGGAGTCTGGGGATGGCGCGGTCTGACCGCGTTCGGGGTGGGTCTGGCCGCCGAGGTTCCCTTCATGGTCCTGCCCACTATCGGGGGGTGGAGCTATGTGGGTCCTGTTGCCTCAGCGCTGGGCGAGGTCGACATCGCCTGGCTGGTGGGCCTGGCTGTGACCTCGGCGGTTTATTTGCTGCTGAGCCGCTCACTGGATCATGCTGCGGAGGACGCCGAGCGACGCCGTAGCGACGCGCACCTCGGCGTGACCCCCACCGACTAGGCATCGTCTCGACTGATGCCGGAATCACTGCGAAAGGAAGTCACGATGACCACCGACCACGCCGTCACCTACCGCCCGGGCCGGGGCATCTCCCAGGAATCCGTGCAGGTCGCCCAGCCGGGGCGCGGGCACGTACTCGTCAGCATTCGTGCCACCGGGGTGTGCCATTCCGACCTGCACATCGTCAACGGCGACTGGCCTGCCGACAAGCCCCTGGTGCTAGGCCACGAAGCGTCCGGGGTCGTGGCGGAGACAGGTCCAGGGGTCACCACCGTCAGCGTGGGCGACCACGTTGTGCTGTCCTGGTTCGCCCCATGCATGCGGTGCGACAACTGCGTTGCCGGACGAGCTTGGCTGTGCACGGGTACCACCGCGCTGGACAACACCCTGCCTGACGGAACTACTCCGTTCACCGACGCGGCAGGGGAGGCGCTGTGGCCTTATCTGGGTCTGGGCACCTTCACCTCGCAGGTGATTGTGCCGGAGACGGCAGCGATCAGGGTCGACGACGACCTACCCTTCACCATCGGCGCCCTGCTCGGGTGCTCGGTGACCACCGGTATAGGAGCCGTCGTCAATACAGCACGCGTTCCCGCCGGGGCCTCGGCCGTCGTCATCGGCTGCGGTGGCGTCGGTCTGTCCGTCGTGATGGGGCTCAAACTGGCCGGAGCGCACCCGATCGTGGCCGTGGACCTGTCGGCCGACAAGCGAGCCAAAGCCATGGAGTTCGGTGCCACCACTACCCTCGATCCCCGTGAGACCGATCTGGCCACCTGGACAACCGAGCATCTCCGCGGGACGGACTTCGCGTTCGAGGCCATCGGCAACGAGAAGATCATCGAGACTCTCACCGGACTACTCGCGCCTGGCGGTGCGGCGGTACTCGTAGGTATGACCCGCGTCGGCGCCCGTTCCTCCATCGATCCCTATGACCTGGCCGACCAGGGAAAGAGCATTCTCGGTTGCAACTACGGTTCCAGTGTGGCCCGGGTCGATATCCCGCGCCTGGCTCGTCTTTACCAGGCCGGGTATCTGCCCCTGGAGCAACTCATTGACGGGACCCGCCCGTTAACGGATGCGCCTCGAGCGCTGGACGAGCTCGCCGCCGGTACGGGCCTGCGTTCGATCTTGGTTCCCGTCCGCTGAAGCAGTTCACCTCTCCCAGAAAGGACTCCGCATGCAGATCGCACTGCTTCAGTCCGTGGCAAAGATTCTCGACATCGACGCGAATCTCGACACCCTCGAGGAAGCGGCGCGCCGAGCCAAGGAAAATGGGGCCGATCTGCTCCTGACTCCTGAACTGTTCACATGCGGCTACAGTCCCGACCTGGTGCGTGCGAACGTCACGGCCGCAGACCTCGAGGAGATTGACAACGGAGCGGCGTCGATTGCGCGACGCCATGACATTTCACTCGTCTACAGTGCTCCTCGAATCACCGTCGAGGAGCGGTGGCACATCTCAGCAACGTTGCTGGACGCAGCCGGCGATAAGTTGCTCGCCTACGACAAGGTGCATCTGTTTGGGGAGGAGGAGCAGCGGACCTTCTCGGCCGGGTCGCACGGCCCAACAGCCGTGACCCACGGTGGGCTGCGAATTTCTCTACTCATCTGCTACGACGTGGAGTTCCCGGAATCCGTCCGGGCCGCCTCGGAACAAGGCGCCGAACTGGTGCTGGTCCCGACTGCGCTCGGGACAGGATTCGCTGCGGTGTCGCACGTCCTGATCCCGGCCCGCGCGCTCGAAAGTCAAGTGGTTGTGGCCTACGCCAACCACTGCGGCACTGAAGGCGGTCTACTGATGGGGGGCGAGAGCGTGGTCGCTGCAGCCGACGGAAGTCTACTGGCGCACGCAGGAGAAGGCCCCACGATGCTGTACGCATCGGTGGAGCCAGCCGCCATTTCCTCCGCACGCGAGCGCGTGCCTTATCTGCGGGACCGGCGTCCGGAACTTTACGTACGCTGGAACGGCCTTTCCGGCTCCTGATTTACCGGGCGGCCGCCCGGCCAACCACTTGCAGCGCCGACGTGCCGCTCACGGTCCCCGACGGTGTGTCAGGCGTGGATGTCGCTCATCGCCGGACCCGCTGGGGCAGGATCTGATCGGCGCGGGCCCGGCCGAGGTCGGTCTCATAGGGGTCGGTGGCGGTGACGATCGCGTCCAGGACGCCAAGGCCGCGGGCGACGGAGAGGACGGCGGCGAAGTTGACGCCGGGGTCGCCCTGAGTTGGGTCAAATCGTTAGTGCCTCGCTGTCGGGGCGTGGATTGCGTCGAGGATGGCTTGTTCGTCGGGGCCGGCCTGGGCCGGGATGGTCGTGGTGGTGCCGTTGACCGTGATGGTCGCTGACCGCAGTGGCTTAAGGGCTCGGAT
>NZ_MRDE01000034.1 GCF_001968835.1 Tersicoccus phoenicis | reverse complement strand
CCGATGCCGGCGATCGCGGACTTGACCTGCGGGTTCATCCGGGCGGTCACGGAGAACCACGCCCGGTGGCGGATCGCGGCCCCGACGAACGCCCACCCGTAGTAAGCCGAGTCCGCGCGGGCCAGGATCCGCCCGCTCACCCCCGCTGCCCAGGCGGTGCTGATGGCCTGGGTCAGCATCCGGCCTGCCCCGGTCGCCGAGGCGACGTTGCCTCGACGCAGCCGCGCGGTCGTGATCACCGGCGCGTCCACCGGGCTCGAGAGGACCCCGACCTGGGCGTTGAGCCCGCGTACCCCGGAGTAG
>NZ_MRDE01000033.1 GCF_001968835.1 Tersicoccus phoenicis | reverse complement strand
CCGATGCCGGCGATCGCGGACTTGACCTGCGGGTTCATCCGGGCGGTCACGGAGAACCACGCCCGGTGGCGGATCGCGGCCCCGACGAACGCCCACCCGTAGTAAGCCGAGTCCGCGCGGGCCAGGATCCGCCCGCTCACCCCCGCTGCCCGGGCGGTGCTGATGGCCTGGGTCAGCATCCGGCCTGCCCCGGTCGCCGAGGCGACGTTGCCTCGACGCAGCCGCGCGGTCGTGATCACCGGCGCGTCCACCGGGCTCGAGAGGACCCCGACCTGGGCGTTGAGCCCGCGTACCCCGGAGTAG
>NZ_MRDE01000032.1 GCF_001968835.1 Tersicoccus phoenicis | reverse complement strand
ACCGACACGATTCGTAGCAAGAATTTGTTCGGATTTTCCGACATCAACCCCGCGCGTGCGTATTTGCGTAGAGCCAACGGTTATGAATCCCATACGATTTCTTTGAAATGAGGCATTTCCAGCAAAAACTTCGATGTTGCTGGCATACTCAGATTGTATTGTGAAGCGCACAAATTCAGTCTCAAATGTGAGGGTGTCACCCGCGCTGAGAGTTACGTTTTCTTGCCACGAATCGTTAACCCCGTAAAAACTTAATTCACATTGATTACCACTTAGCAGAGCGAATTGTCGCGCGGTTATTGATATTGTTTGAATGCTTGGTAGGCTTGCGAATCTATAATTTCCCATTACCATTTTCCTCGGAATGCCATAGCGACTCCAACAGCTGCTAGCGATAAAGTTACATATTTTGTCATCCGTTGAGCTGAGCCAGCATCACTCGACATTGAAAGATTTTTTGCGACTTCCAGCGCACTTTTTGTCGCGTAGGAGGATGCTAAAAAAGATTGCTT
>NZ_MRDE01000031.1 GCF_001968835.1 Tersicoccus phoenicis | reverse complement strand
TCCGGGCAGGCGAAGGTAGCGTTACGCACGTCGAGGTCTTCCAGATGGGCGGTGTGAGAACTCCCATCATCGGAAGACCTCGACCCCTACACGGGCACCGACGCGCCGCCCACGATCACAGCGCCCGATACACCCTCAATTGCGATGAGCCCGTTTGCTGACCTTCCGTACGACGTCCTCTTCAACGACAAGGTCGATGCCGTCCTGCGAACGCCTGGAGTTCAATCGGAACTGACCAAGTACGTCACGCGGCTGAACGAACTCTTGGACGAGTCCACCTTCTTCGACCGCAGCACGTTCACTTTCTACAACGCGACGAACGTGACAAAGAGCTTGGGTGACAACGGGTTCTTCGCTGCGAAGCACTCGTTGCTGCTGCACGGGGAGGACGCGCCGCGTACGGTGACCAGCGACGCGGACCTGAAGGCGCTCATCGTGGAGGAGAAGAGGCGCATTACCGACGATGACGCGCTGCGCAAGAAGCTCGACGCGGTCGAGAGAGCTCTGCAGAAGAACGTGGACACGCGTCGGTTCTTCGACTTCATTGCGAGCCGCGCAGAGCTTCTGCCGGAGTTCGCCAACGTCGACTCCTTCCGGCAGAGTGTCTGGAAGTCGTACCTCAAAACGCACGAGGGCCTTTTCCAACGCGTGGTGACGTGTTTTAAGGACACGGAGACACGACGTAAGGAGATCGAACAGCAAGCGGCGCAGGAGAGCACCCAGTGGGAGAAGGTCATCCAGATCTTCAACGACCGGTTCTTTGTACCATTCCGGATTAGTGCGGAGAACAAGCACCGCGTCATGCTTGGTCAGGAAACCATGCTAAAGGTGGTATTCGAGTTCGAGGAGGGCGGGGAATCTATCGGCGTGGAGAGGGACGACCTGCTGGCGGTGTTAAGCAACGGCGAGAAGAAGGCGCTCTACATCCTCAACGTGCTCTTTGAGATGGAAGCGCGCAAGGCTGCGGGACGCGAGACGCTGTTCGTGATCGACGACCTCGCCGACTCGTTCGACTACAAGAACAAGTACGCCATCATCCAGTACCTCAAGGAGATGGCGGACCACACGGACTTCAAGCTCGTTCTCCTTACGCACAACTTCGACTTCTTCCGCACCTTGGTCAGCCGCGGCGTCGTTGGCTACAACCGCTGCTTCATGGCCCAGAAGGGCGAGACCAAGGTCGTGCTCCACCAAGCCGAGCACGTCAACAACCCGTTCATCCGTGGGTTCAAGAAGAACTTCTTCACCGACGGCATGCAGCGCGTTGCATCGATCCCGTTCGTGCGAAACATCCTTGAGTACACCAAGGGGACAGATGACAAGGACTACATCGTGCTCACGTCGCTCCTCCACTGGAAGGCCGACTCGGCCTCAATCACGAACGTGGACCTTGACCGAATCTTCACCGAGACGTTCCGCGGGCAGGAGGGAAAGGCCTGGGCTTCGCCAGGAGATTCCGTGATCGATCTCCTGCTACAGCAGGCAGACGAAGCACTCTTGGCCGATGAGGGCGTCAACTTCGAGAACAAGATCGTACTGTCGATCGCCACGCGCATCCTTGCAGAGAAGCACATGGTTGCCGAACTCAACGATCCCGGATTCACCGACGCGATCACGTCGAACCAGGCCCAAGCGCTGTTCCAGGCATTCCGGAACCGTGGACTCGGAACTTCGAGTTCTCGCGACACGCTCGACGGTGTGGTACTCATGACACCGGAGAACATCCATGTGAACTCGTTCATGTACGAACCCATCATCGATATGTCCGACTCGGCGTTGCGAGAGCTCTACTCGCAAGTCAAGAACTTGTGATGTGGGGGCTTGGCGTCCGTGCGAGGGTCGTCACCGCGTCTTCGCCCACACCGTGCCCCTGTGAAACCCCGAACCGCCGCGCCAGCGCCTTCACGCTCACCCCTTGCGCGCGGGCTGTTCGCATAGCGTCCACTTTGGTGTCCGTGAGCCGTGTTCGAGGTCCCATTTTTTGGTTCCGCCGACGCCCCGATCAGCGGATCATCCGACTCCCTGGCTGGGTCGGTATCCCCGTAAGAGCCTTGATTCGCGGAAACAAGCCTCTCAACCTAAGAGACGGGGTTTCCGGCTGGTCGGAGGCCCCGTTTCTCTACATCCGGACGCTCTTTGTCGCCCCCCTGCGTGTCAGGGTTGGGTGAGTCCACCGGTTCATAGCAAGTCCGTTTCGCGGGGGCGAGTTGAAGGATCACCTGTTTCGATGAGTTTGAGTTTCCCAGTCGTCCTGGCCGGCGCCGATGATGGTGTCGTGAGTGCACCCTCGAGCCCTGACGGTCCGGCGCGCCGCCGCTCGTTCACGCCGGGCCAGAAGCTGAAGTATCTGACCGAGTACGAGACCGCGTGCGAGACCGGCCAGGGCGGGGCGTACCTGCGTCGGCACGGCCTGTACTCCTCGCTGATCTGCGAGTGGCGCAAGCAGCGCGACGCGGGCCTGCTGGACGGGAAGGACCCCGGCGACCCGGTCGGCCGGCCGTCCCGGGAGCAGGCGGAGATCGCGACGCTGAAGGCGCAGCTGCGCCGGACCGAGTCCGAACGGGACATGGCGCGCACCGCGCTGGAGATCATGGGAAAAGCACACGCGCTCTTGGAACAGGTCTCCGAGAGCGCGGACACCGACCTGAGTTGGGTCACTTGCTGTGGTCTCGACAAGCTAGAGGGGGCTGACGTGGGGTGATGGTCGGGGTTAGTGTGTTGTTAAGGCACTAAGCGGGGGTCGGTAGGATCGGCTGGTGGCCTGGGTTCGCAGAGTCCGCACGGCCTCGGGGG
>NZ_MRDE01000030.1 GCF_001968835.1 Tersicoccus phoenicis | reverse complement strand
GTACATCGAATTGCGGTACAATCAAAAGAGAATCCATTCAGCGCTCGACTACCGGACCCCGAATGAATTCGAACAGGCCTGGTACGCGTCACGCAGAGCGGCCTGAAACATGAAGGGAATCACCGGCCCGGAATTCGTCCCACCGCCCAACTGCTGGGCCTGCCGGGGGTGCAGGGCACGGTCGGGATCAGCCTGGTCCGGAACACCCTCGGTGCCGGGGACACGGGCGCGGGGACGGTGGACGGGTGGCGGTTCGACATCGCCGGGGCCGGGCACTTGTACCAGTCCGGGTCGAACCTGGTCTACGCGTCGGGGGACGGGTATTCGACGACGTTCGTCCCGGTGACCGGGCAGCCCGGGGTCTACACCACACCGGCCGGGGTGAAGGCCGACCTGGTGGCGGCGGGGTCGGGTTGGAAGCTGACCAGCCGGACGTCCGCGACGGTGACGACGTTCGACCTGAGTTGGGTCACTTGCTGTGGTCTCGACAAGCTAGAGGGGGCTGACGTGGGGTGATGGTCGGGGTTAGTGTGTTGTTAAGGCACTAAGCGGGGGTCGGTAGGATCGGCTGGTGGCCTGGGTTCGCAGAGTCCGCACGGCCTCGGGGG
>NZ_MRDE01000002.1 GCF_001968835.1 Tersicoccus phoenicis | reverse complement strand
CACGATCTCCTTGATCGGCATGCCCTCCGCTCGATGCAGACGACGGATCTCGGCCCAATCTTCCACTGCTATCACCCTCCAAGGGTTCACACGCCGAGGGTCAAAATTCATCCGACGCACAGGGGTCAGTATTCACGCGTCGTCAACACCAGGTCCGCCGCGTCGGCCATCACCCGGTCGATCGGCTTGTAGGCCTGCGGGATCTCATCGAGGAACGCGTCGGTGTCCCGGTATTCGATACCGGCCATCGCCTCGCGCAGCTGCTCGCGGGTAAATCTGCGTCGAGCCGCCGACCGGGAGTACTCCCGCCCCGCCCCGTGCGGTGACGAGTTGAGCGAGAGCGGGTTGCCCTTGCCCTCAACGACGTAGAACGCCGTGCCCATCGACCCGGGGATGAGCCCGGGTCGGCCGGCGTCGGCCATGATGGCTCCCTTCCGCGACACCCACACCCGCTTGCCGAAGTGGACCTCGGACGCGCTCACGTTGCTCGGAGCGGGGTGGTCTTGGCTCCTCCCGGGATATGTGGAGAGCACCATCGATCCCGCGACGGGGCAGATCACGGGATCGACCACGCACCTCCTTCTCTTCACCATGGGCCCGAGGGCCGCTGGGGCCCTGGCGGCAGCAGTGGTGTTGACCGCGGTTCCCCTGCTGGTCCGACGGCGACCGGTGCGGCCGGTCGCCGCCTGGATCGGTGCCCTGATGGTGCTCCTGGCAGTGGCGACCATCGGATGGAACGTGGGCTGGTTCCTTCTGCCCGCGGCAGCCGCGACGGTCGTCGCCGCCGTCCTACCGAACGGACCGCGGAAGCGCCGCCGGCGTGACGGGCTTACTGCGGTCTGACATGGACTCCGGGTTGGCTACCGTGGCTCTCCTTGGACATCGAGCTCGAGATCAACGAACGCCGCGATGATCGCGTGCCGGATGC
This sequence comes from Tersicoccus phoenicis, assembly GCF_001968835.1. Classification (GTDB taxonomy): domain Bacteria; phylum Actinomycetota; class Actinomycetes; order Actinomycetales; family Micrococcaceae; genus Tersicoccus; species Tersicoccus phoenicis. The sequence goes on along the minus strand of NZ_MRDE01000002.1, from coordinate 35,767 downwards.
GCCCGGCGGCTTCGGAGGCGGGCCAGCTGCTCACCAGAGCGTCTCACTGTCATCGACCGTGGCGTCGGTGCCTGCCTCGGCGGCAGTCGCGTCAGTGACGGGAGCGTCGACGGGCCCCTCCTCCGGGAACGACGTCTGAACCTCCGCCGGGGCCACCGCCGCCTCCGGCGCCGGGCCGATCGCGTCGATCGCCTGACCCGCCGGCACTCCGGAGCCGTCCCGCCGACCGTGTTCGGTCGGCAGTGCCCGGGACGCGCCGTTGGCGGCCGCCGCCCGGGCCGGGCCGTGCCCGGCCCACGCCAGCGCCAGCTCCTCCTCACCCTTGAGGAACCGGTGCGCCCGCACCCCGGCGGTGCCGCGGCCCTTGGCCGGGTACTCGCTCAGCGGCGTCACCTTCACGGAGGGGCCCGTCTCACCCGACGAGGGCGGCGCCGTCAGCGTCACCACGACGGCGTCGGGATCGTCGGCGGAGACCACGCCGAACGCGATCACCGCGTCCCCAGCGCCGAGCTTGATGCCCGCCACCCCGCCGGCCGTCCGACCCTGGGGCCGGACGAGTCCGGCCGCGAAGCGTAGCAGCTGGGCGCGTCGGGTGAGGAAGACCAGCTCGTCCGGGTCCGTCGCGGGGGCCACCCCGACGACGCTGTCACCGGCCTTGAGGGTGATGATCTCCCAGCCGTCCCGGTTCAGGGGGTAGTCCGGGCTCACGCGCTTCACCACGCCGCCGGCGGTGGCCAGGGCGAGCACGGAGCCCAGCGGCGCGAACCCGATCAGCGACTCCCCTCGTTCGAGGGTGAGGAACTCCTTGACGGGCACCCCGCCGGCGAGGTTCGGCGTGCCGGCGGTGGGCGGAAGCTGCGGCAGGTCCACGACCTGCACCCGCAGCATCCGCCCGGTGTTCGTCACCGCACCGATCTCCGCCCGCGCGGTGGTGCGCAGCACCGTCCGCCACGCGTCGTGCCGCTGCCGGGGAGCCTGGACCGGCAGAGCCGCGTCGTCCGAGGTCCGGGCCACCTGCCCCGACGTGGAGAGCAGCACCCAGCACGGGTCGTCGGCGATCTGCAGGGACGCCGGGGCTCCCTTGCCTGCCGAACCGGCCGGGCCGGCAGACACGGCGGCGGGCAGGGCCGGGGCGGCGTCGGCCTCCAGCAGCACCGTCCGCCGCGGCGTCCCGTAGGTGGCGGCCACGTCGGCCAGCTCGTCGGAGACCACGGTCCGCAGTCGCGCGTCGGAGCCGAGGATCTCCTCCAGCTCGGCGATCTCGGCCCGCAGCTCCTCCTGCTCCTTCTCCAGCTCGATCCGGGAGAACTTCGTCAGCTGCCGCAACCGCAGCTCGAGGATGTAGCTCGCCTGCGCCTCGGAGAGGTCGAAGATCTCCATCAACCGGGCCCGCGCGTCCGCCGTCTCGTCGGAGGAGCGGATGATCTGGATGACCTCGTCGATGTCCACCAGGGCGATCAGCAGGCCCTCGACCAGGTGCAGCCGGTCCTTCCGCTTGGCCAGCCGGTACGCGGTCCGTCGCCGCACCACCTGCAGCCGGTGGTCGACGAAGACGCGCAGCATCTCGACCAGGCCGAGGGTGCGCGGTTGCCCGTCCACGAGGGCGACGTTGTTGATGCCGAACGAGTCCTCCAGCGGGGTCAGCTTGTACAGCTGCCCGAGCACGGCCTGCGGGTTGAAGCCGTTCTTGATCTCGACGACCAGCCGCAGCCCCTTCTTGCGGTCGGTCAGGTCGACGATGTCGGAGATGCCGGCCAGCTTCTTCGCCTGCACGGCGTCCTTGACCTTCTCGATCACCTTCTCCGGGCCCACCAGATACGGGAGTTCGGTGACGACGATGCCGGTCTTGCGGGCGCTGACCTGCTCGATCGAGACGGTGGCCCGGGTCTTGAACGAGCCGCGACCGGTCCGGTAGGCATCCCTGATCCCGTCCAGCCCGACGATCCGGCCGCCGGCCGGCAGGTCCGGCCCGGGCACGAACCGCATCAGGTCCTCGACGCCGGCCTCGGGGTGGGCGATCAGGTGCCGCGCCGCCTCGATCACCTCGCCGAGGTTGTGCGGCGCCATGTTCGTCGCCATGCCGACCGCGATGCCGGAGGATCCGTTGACCAGCAGGTTCGGGATGGCGGCCGGCAGCACCTCCGGCTGCATCAGCTGGTTGTCGTAGTTCGGGACGAACTCGACGACGTCCTCGTCCAGGTCCGCCGTCATCGGCAGCGCGGCCGAAGCCATCCGCGCCTCGGTGTACCGGGCGGCCGCGGGCCCGTCGTCCAGCGACCCGAAGTTGCCGTGCCCGTCGATCAGCGGCAACCGGAGGGTGAAGGCCTGCGCCATGCGGACCATGGCGTCGTAGATCGCCGCGTCCCCGTGCGGGTGCAGCTTGCCCATCACCTCGCCCACCACGCGAGCGCTCTTGACGTGCCCGCGGTCCGGCCGCAGACCCATCTGGCTCATCATGTACAGGATCCGCCGCTGCACCGGCTTGAGCCCGTCCCGGGCGTCGGGCAGGGCCCGGGAGTAGATCACCGAGTACGCGTACTCGAGGAACGAGGTCTCCATCTCGGCGGAGACGTCGACATCGAGAATGTTCTCGACGAAGTCGTCGGGGGGCGGGCCGTCGTGCGGGGTCGACTTGCGGCGTGCCATGGGTCGGTGATCCTCCTGCCGCGGCCCGCGATCATCGCCTGTCCGGCGGCGCGCGAGGACCGTCGGTGCGTGTCTCGTGATGCGGTCGTGCGAGCGGTGACGCGTCGCGGCGAACAGGCGGGGACAGACAGCGCGACGGCGTGCACCGTACTGTGAGTCTATGGCGAACGGCGCCCCGACCCGCGGATATCCCCAGCACTGGGAAGCGGACGTCGTCCTGCGCGACGGAGGCACGGCCCATCTGCGGCCCATCCTGCCCCGGGACGCCCCGGCCCTGCAGGCCATGCACATGGCCCAGTCCCAGGCCTCGATCTACCTGCGTTTCTTCACCTACAAGTCCCAGCTCTCGGAGCGGGAACTGGCCCGCTTCACCGAGGTCGACCACGTCAACCGGGTGGCCTTCATCATCACCATCGGGGACGAGATCATCGGGGTCGGCCGCTTCGATCGGATCCACGACACCGACGACGCCGAGGTCGCGTTCAACATCTCCGACCACCATCAGGGCCGCGGCATCGGGTCGATCCTGCTCGAGCACCTGGCCGCCGCCGCCCGGGAGAAGGGCATCCGCACGTTCGTGGCCGAGGTCCTGCCGGAGAACCGGAAGATGCTCACCGTCTTCGCCGACGCCGGCTACGAGGTGCAACGCCACTTCGAGTCCGGCGTGGTCGAGGTCAGCTTCGACATCGACCCCACCGACCGCTCCCGTGCCGTGATGGAAGCGCGCGAGCACCGCGCCGAGGCGCAGTCCGTCGCCGGGTTGCTCGCGCCCCGCACGATCGCGGTGATCGGCTCGGGAGGGGACCAGCGCCGGGCGGCCGACCTGCTCGCTCACATCCGGGCCGGCGGCTTCGCCGGCGCGGTGTACGCGGTCACCCGCGACGGCACGGTCACCGACGGGGACGGCGGCACCGGGGCCGTGACCACGGTGGCGGCCCTCGCGGACGTCCCGGGGCCGGTGGATCTCGCCGTCGTCGCCGTCCCCTACGACGACGTCCTGCCCACGGTGCGCGCCTGTGCCGCCGCGGGGATCCGCGGGTTACTGGTCGCGACCGGTGGTTACGCCGACGACGTCGCGCACGGGCTGGATCGGCAGCACGAGCTGGTCCGGGTCGCCCGGGCCCACGGGATGCGGGTGATCGGCCCGGCCTCGCTCGGCGTGGTCAACACCGATCCCGAGGTCCGGCTCAACGCCTCGGGACTCGCCCCGGTCGACCGCGGGGTCCTCGGCGTCTTCACCCAGTCCGCCGCGCTGGGCGTGCTGATGGACGCGGCAGCCCGCCGCCGCCGACTCGGCGTCTCCCACATCGTCTCCACCGGCAACCGCGCCGACGTCTCCGGCAACGACCTGATGCAGTTCTGGGAGGACGACGCCAGCACCACGGTGGTGGGGCTCTACCTGGAGTCCATCGGCAATCCCCGCAAGTTCTCCCGCATCGCCCGCCGGCTCGCGCGCAGCAAGCCCGTCATCGTCGCGAAGTCGGACACCATGGGCCTGCAGCTACCGCCGGGGCACGTCGCGCGCACCAGTCAGGCTCCCGCCGGCGCCCTCGACGCCATGATGCGCCAGTCCGGGGTGATCCGCGTGCGTACCAGCGAGAAGCTGATGGAGGTGGCGCAGCTGCTGGTCAGCCAACCGCTGCCCGCGGGGGGCTCGCTCGGGGTGGTCGCCAACTCGCTGGCCCTGGGCGACGTCGTCGCGGACGCCGCCCACGAGGCCGGCCTGCATCTGGCGCGGATGCGCGCGGACGTGGCGCTGGGCACCGACCCGGAGGCGTTCGCCGAGACGGTGCGGTCCGTGCTGGCCGACGACGCCGTCCACGTGCTGCTCGTCAGCCTCCTGCCACTGGGCGACGTCCCGGTCGAGACGTGCGCGCGCATCATCGCCGACGCCGGCACCGAGGCCGGCAAACCGGTGGCCGCGGTGTTCACCGGCGCGGACGGCAGCGGTTGGTCGGAGGGCGTCGCCGTGATCGGGGAGCTGGACCCGGCGCCCGTCACCGGCGAGCCCGAGCTCCCCCGGCAGCCGGGACTGCCCTGCTTCATCGGTCCCGGCGCCGCCATCCGGGCCATCGCCGCCGTGGCCGGCTACCGGAACTGGCTGGACCGGCAGGACACCGACGTGGTGGATCCGCCCGGTCTGCGGCGCAAGGAGGCGGCCGCCCTGCTGGCCGGCTGGCTCGCCGACGCGAGGGGGGCGGAGCTGACCACCCTCGACGCGGACCGCACCGCCGCCCTGCTCGACTGCTACGGCATCGCCGTCCTGCCCGCCGTCCCGTTCAGCACGGCGGACCAGGCGGTCGCTGCCGCCGACGCCGTCGGCTGGCCGGTGGTGCTCAAGACGACGGACGAGCACCTGCGCCACCGGTTGGACCTCGGCTCGGTCCAGCTGAACATCCCGGACGCGGCCGCCCTGCGCTCCGAGATCGCCCAGATGTCGGCGGTGCTCGACGCCCACGGTGCCTCCGGGATGGAGGTCCAGGCCATGGCCCCCACCGGGCAGGGCTGCGTGTTGCGCGGTATCGAGGACCCGCTGCTCGGCCCCGTCGTCTCCTTCGGTGTCGCCGGCGACGCCGTGGACCTGCTCGACGACTGGGGGCATCGGGTGCCGCCGCTGACCGGGACCGACGTCGTCGACCTGGTCCGTGCGCCGCGCGCGGCCCGCAAGCTGTTCGGCCACCACGGTCAGCCCGCCGTCGACGTGGCCGCCCTGGAAGACCTGGTGGCGCGGTTCGCCGCACTGAAGGACGAGCATCCGGAGGTGAGCGTGATCGAGTTCAACCCGGTGCTCGCCGCCGCTTCCGGGCTGACCGTGCTCAGCGCGTGTGTCCGGATCGGCAACCCCGCTCAGCGCACCGACAGCGCTCGACGCGCGTTGCGCAGTTGATCGGATCGAGCCCGGGAATCCGGCCCACGCCGTACCGGAACCGTGCCAGGCCCGTGGCGGCCGAGAGCGAGGCCCGCGCCCGCCGTCCACAGTCGGCCGGGCCTCGCCGCGCCGTCGGCGGCGGTTCTGAGAGACTGTCGGTATGCAACCGACCATCGGCTCGGCGGCCGGCGCCGCCCGGAAACTGAAGAAGACCCTCGACCACGCCGGCTTCTACCCGGCCCTCGTCCTGGACGTCATCCTCGACGCTCTGGACGGCCGGGAGCCGGCCGGCGACCTGGTGCACCTGGAGACCCATGTCGAACGCACGGAGGTGCACCGCCACATCACGGTGCTTGTCCTCACCGAGGACATGCTGGTCGTGACCCAGGCCGACGACCAGCACCTGGAGGAGGACGGCGCGGAGCCGCTCGCGCACGTGTCCACCGAGTCCGTACCCCTTGCCGCCGTCACTTCCGTGGTGCTCTCGGCCGCCTGGGCCCGGCCGCACGAGTACCGGCCCGCCGATCAACCGCGGGAGGTCACCCTCGCCATCTCGTGGAGCGGTGCCCAGCGCCTGGATCTCGTGCCCGCCGGCTGCACCGACCCCCAGTGCGACGCCGACCACGGCTACACCGGGACCGCCGCCCTCGAGGACCTGGTGCTGCGCATCAGCGCCGACGCGGACGGTCCCGACGCCGTCGAGGCGGCCCGGCGGTTCGCGCGCAGCATCCGCGCGGCCAGCGCCGTCCCCGGTGGCACTCACCCGCGGTCCGCTCCCGCCCGCGGCGGGGTCTCCACGCGGCTGGGCCGGACCCAATCGCCCCACCCGGGTGTCTGACCCCGCGGTGACCGATCCGCCAGGCCGGCGCGACGTCGGCCTGGAGGGGCTCGCCGGGCCACCGGATTACGAGCGTCGCGCCGTCTCCGCGGTCTTCACCAGCGCCGCGGCCGCCGTGGGCGTGCCCGGATTCACCGACACCCTGGGCCTGCCTGCTGCCTCCCGGGTGTGCGTGTTCATGGTCGACGGCATGGGCCACGACCAGCTCACCCGGCGTTCGGGCCATGCGCCCGTGCTGCGCTCCCTGCTGGCGGGGGACCACGGCGCCACCACCCGGGTGATCGACGCGGCGTTCCCGTCCACCACCGCAGCCTCCCTCGCCGCGCTCGGCACCGGGTTGGCCCCGGGCCGGCACGGGCTCGTGGGGTACGACGTCCTCGACCCCGACCGCGACATCGTCGTGAACATGCTCGGCGGCTGGGACCCCGCCATCGACCCGGCGCGGTGGCAACCGCACCCCACCGTGTTCGAGCGGGCCGCCGCGCACGTCCCGGTCTCCACGGTCAGCCAGGCCCGGTTCGAGCACTCGGGGATGACCCGCGCGGCGCTGCGCGGAGCCCGGTTCCGTCCGGCGAGCACGCTGCAGGCCGCGACCACGGTCGCCACCGAGGCCCTGGCCCCGGCCGGGCCGCACCTGCTCTACCTCTACGCCAACGACCTGGACAAGGCCGGGCACCGGTACGGGGTGAACTCGCCGGCCTGGGAGCACGCCCTCGAGGAGATCGACGGTGCCGTCGGGCGGCTGCTCGCCCGGCTGCCCCGCGGCACCGTCCTGCTCATCACCGCCGACCACGGCATGGTCGACGTCGACGAGGCGCACCGGATCGACGTGTCCGCCGATCCCGGGTTGATGAGCGGGGTCCGGCACACCGCCGGCGAGCCCCGGCTGTTGCAGCTCTACCTGGCCCCCACCGCGGACCCGGCCGAGGTCACGGCCCGGTGGCGGGAGCGGTTCGGCCGGGTGGCCTGGGTGACGGACCGGCAGAGCCTGATCGAGTCCAGCCACCTGGGCCCGGTCGACCCCGACGTCCTGCCCCGGATCGGTGACGTCCTGGTCGCCGCTCGCGAGCCGGTGGCGTTCTACGACCGGGCCCGGGTGGGGGACGGCCCGATGCGGATGGTCGGGCAGCACGGGTCCTGGACCGGCGCGGAACGGCGCGTCCCCCTGATCACCGTGGTCGCGGGCGGCACGGCCTCGGCCGGGAGCGCGGGCAAGGACAGCCGGGGCAGCCGCCGTGGCTGACCTGATCTTCTTCACCGGCACGATGGACTGCGGCAAGTCCATCCTCGCGCTGCAGACGGACTGGACGCACAGCGCCCGTGGCCGCAACGGGATCCTGTTCACCCGGGAGGACCGGGCCGGGACGGCGACCGTCTCCAGCCGGCTCGGCCTGACCACCCCGGCCGTGGAGGTGACCGACGCGACCGACTTCTGGGACGAGGTGGTGCAGCGCCGGGTGCACGCCCGTACCGTCGACTACCTGATCTGCGACGAGGTCCAGTTCTATCGCCCGGAGCAGGTCGAGCAGCTGGCGCGCGTGGTGGACGAGCTGGATGTCGACGTGTTCGCCTTCGGCATCACCACCGATTTCCGCACCCGGCTCTTCCCCGGGTCCGCCCGGATGGTGGAACTGGCCGACCGGATCCGGCTGCTGCAGGTGGAGGCGCTGTGCTGGTGCGGCCGCCGAGCCACCCACAACGCCCGCACGGTGGACGGCATCATGGTGCTCGAGGGGGAGCAGGTGGTGGTCGGTGACGTCGACGTGGACGGCAGGCGCTCGACGGTCGCGGTCAGTCGCCCCGCTTACCGAAGACGATCTCGTCCCAGCTCGGCACGCTGGAGCGGCGGGCCTTCGCCTTGCCGCCCTGATCGCTCTCCGGCCGGCTCTTCTTCTCGGGCTGGTCGCCGGCGGCGGTGACCGAGGCGTCATCGGAGCCGGGGACCCGGTCACCCGCGTCGCTGCCGGACCTGCCGCTGCCCGACTGGTCACTGCCCGACTGATTGCCGGCGGACCCGCCGGAGCCCGACGCTTCGCCGCCGGACTCGTCTCTGCCCGACTGGGCGGTGCCGTCGGCGCTGGTCACGTCCGCGGGCTCCCCGTCGTTGCCCGCCCGGCCGGTGTCCGTGTCGCCGGGTTCGCCGGCCGCCTCGAAGCCCAGTAGGTCCTCCACGGAGACGTCCTCGGCCGCGTCGCCTCGCCGGCCGCGGCCGCGTAGCCGGGACCGGCCGGACCCCCAGCGGTGGCCATCCCGGCCGCGGGCCGCGGCGGGGCCGGCGTCCTCGTCCGAATCGTCCGGCAGCCGCTGACCGTCCTCGTCGATCGACGCCGCCGGTTGGCGTCCGGCTTCGCCCTCGTGGCCGCCGCGCTCAGTGGCGTCCTGGTCGGCGTCCCGACCGGTTCGCGGGTGCGCCGCGGGCACCGGCCCCTGACTGAGCAGCAGCGCGAGGGCGTCGTCCGATTCCTCGTCGCTGCCCAGCCGCTGCCCGCGCCGCGACCGCAGCACGTCCAGCAGGTCGGCGGACTCGTCCTCGACCTCGGGCTCGGACTCGACGTCGAACACGGCATCGGTCACGGCGGCCAGCCGACGCGACGGGATCGGCCCGCCCAGGGGCTCCAGCTCACTGAGGACCTGCGCCCAGCGATTCGCGTTGGCCAGATGCTTGCGGGACGGGTCGAACACCCACCGGGCGGGGGGCTGTTCACCCAGGTCGATCGCTGACTCCTCGGGCAGCTCGAACCGGGCGACGACGTCCCACGCGCCGTCCTGGCGGCGCCACGCGTCCCACTGCACGGTGGCCGGATCCACGGACAGGGCCCGCAGCCGGGCCGCCACCATCGCCTCGAGCGTGGCCGGCCGGTCGCCGAACACGGACCGATACTCGTCGTGGTGGCTGGGGGAGGCGACCTCCACCTGCCGAGCCAGCCCAGCCAACCAGTCACGTTCGGCACGTACCGGGGTCTCGTAACGGCGGATGTGGTCGAGGTCGTAACCGCTCTCGACGGCGATCTGCTCGGCGCTCGCGCCGGCCCGGATCTGTGCCTGGATCTCCCGCGGGGACAGGGGCACCTTGACCGGCGGGGTCTGCCGAGCCTGTCGCCGGGGCACCCGCTGGGTGGCCACGCGCAGGGTCTCGTCGATCCGCACCTTGTACATGGCGCCGGCGTCGTCACCGAACAGCAGATGGTCACCGTCCTCGTGAACGCCCATCAACCGGAGTTCCTGCATTGAATGCCCTCCACGGCCTGAGAACCAACGGGCGCGAGCGCACGCGCCCCCGTCGAGAACAATGGCACGGAATCGCCCGCCGTTCCACTTCGCGGTGCGTCTCGGCGCGCCCCGAACGGCGGCCGACGGGCGCGTTCTCCCGAGGGCTTCGCCCAGAGCGCAACCAGCGTCACCGGGGCATGAAACCGGGGATCCCGTCGTTGTACCGCGGTGCCGTCGGGCGAGTGAGGAGAACGTATCGGCCCGCCTGCGGAAAAGGGCAGCCGGGCCGTTATAGTATCTTTGCTTCCCGACCAGGGGCCCACACCGTCGATCCGCACGACATCGACCCGCACGAACGACCGGAGCGTGAAGAGACACCAATGGCGACAGACTATGATGCGCCACGCAAGACCGACGACGAGACGAACGAAGACTCCATCGAGGAACTGAAGTCACGGCGCACCGACAACCAGTCGGCGGTCGTGGACGAGGACGAGGCGGAGGCGGCCGAAGGGTTCGAACTGCCCGGCGCCGACCTGTCCGGTGAAGAGCTGCTGATCCGGGTGCTGCCCGCGCAGGCGGACGAGTTCACCTGCGGCTCGTGTTTCCTCGTGCGTCACCGTTCGCAGATCTCGCGGCAGAAGGACGGCATGTTTATCTGCAAGGAATGCGACGCCTGAGCTTCGACCCCGGTCCGTGTCCAGCAGCGGCACGGACCGGCCCATACCGCACTGCCGTACCGACCGGTACGGCAGTTTTTTCTCGTCCTCTACCGATCGTGGCCTGGTCCGGAATCGAGGGAGTGGGCGGAACCGGGAACCGTGCGGTCAGGCTGCCGGGTGGGGAACCGACGTGAGGGCCTCGGCCAGTTGCTGGGGGTGCCGGGTCGAGGTGATCCAGTACGGCGTCGGATCGTTGGCGTCGATGATCTGGACGGTCACCACGGGATCCACCCAACCCCGGATGCACTGGTAGGCGCGAGCGTTCAGTTCCATGCCGCGCTGGATGCGGGCGTCCTCGCCGCTGAAACCGGCCACCTCACCGAGGTAGCGGCGCTCGATCTGGGCACGCCCGACCTGCAGCACCGTCGGGGTGACGACGATGGTGGCGGCGGACCGGGCCAGCGCGAACACGACCAGGGCCGCGAGGATGACGAAGACCACGACGCCGGCCGTCATGTTGATGGGGGCGAACACCACGAGCAAGCCAGCCACGACGCCGATGCACACGAACCACACCCAGAACGGGGGCCACAGTCGCTCCCGGTACAGGACGGCGTCCTCACCCGGGAAGGGAGTGCTCGGCGCGTCGGGTGCGCCGGACGGAGAGGTGGCCGACCTCGGGACGCTGGACGGCTGGGCGGGGTCGTGCTCGGAGCGGGGCATGCGTCCAGCATCCCACCGCGCTCGCGTCCGCAGCCAATCGGCGCCGAGCCGCGGCTGGCTAGAGTGGGGGACTGTGACCGACGAGAACACGCCATCGGATGGACCGCAGCCGGTCCCCGTCGCGGTGCAGCTGCTGGACCCCGGCATCGAACCACCCGCCTACGCTCATCCGGGTGATGCCGGCGCGGATCTGCGCAGCCGCGTCGACCTGGTGCTGGCTCCCGGGGAGCGGGCACTGATCCCGACCGGGGTCGCCCTGGCCCTGCCGTTCGGGTTCGTCGGTCTCGTCCACCCGCGGTCCGGGCTCGCCGCCCGGCACGGCATCAGCATCGTCAATGCGCCCGGCACGGTCGACGCCGGATATCGCGGAGAGCTGATGGTGACCCTGGTGAACACCGATCTGCGCGAGGCGTTCAGCATCGCCCGCGGCGATAGGATTGCCCAGCTGGTCATCCAGCGCGTCGACCACGCCGCCTTCCAGGTGGTGACCGACCTACCGACCTCGGTCCGCGGCGCCGGCGGCTTCGGCTCCACCGGCGGGTTCGGGGTGAAAGGATTGAAGGACGCATGATCTTCGGACGCTCCAAGCGGCGCGGCTCCACCGACCTGCCGATGACCTCGGCCGACCCGGTGGCACCCGCTGACAGCACGGACACCGACACGACGAGCACGGACGCCTCCTTGCGCGAGGCCGCCGATGCCGCGGCACCGCCGGCCGCGACCGACCACACCGATGGCACCGCGACGGACGACACCGCGACCGGCACCGCCACGGCCGACGACACCGCGACCGACCCGGAGGAGTCCGCCGCCCTAGCCGTGGAGGCCCTGGACCGGGCGGAGCACGGGCCCCACGACGTCAGCGAGATCGCGGACCGGGAGGGCTACCTCGATCTGGGGGCGATCCTGATCAAGCCGGTGCAGGGCGTCATGTTGCGCCTCGAGGTGCAGGAGGCGACCAACCGGGTGCTCGCCGCCATCCTCGACCTGGGGGAGAGCAGCGTGCAGCTGCAGGTCTTCGCCGCGCCGCGATCCGCGGGTCTGTGGGACGAGGTCCGGGAACAGATCGCCGCCGGCGTCACCGCCCAGTCCGGCCAGGTCCACGAGGTGCGCAGCCACTTCGGCACCGAACTGCTGGCCGCGGTGCCCGCCGTCGCCGGCGCTGACGCGGGTCTGCGCGTCGCCCGGTTCGTCGGCATCGACGGTCCCCGCTGGTTCCTGCGCGGCGTCATCACCGGCGCCGCCGCGACCGACGAGGATCGGGCCGCGGACATCGAGGCACTGTTCCGGGACGTCGTGGTCGTCCGCGGTGCCGAGGCCATGGCACCGCGTGACCTGCTGCCCCTGACCATTCCCGGGGCCGAGGACGCCGGCACCACGCCGGACGGGTCCGGTCCGTCCGGACCTCCGGAGCGCGGTCCCGAGGTCACCCAGATTGGCTGATCGTCTCCCGGTCGAGGGCCCCCACCGGGTCACCTTGACCGGCAGCCTCGAGTCGGTGACCATCCAGCCGATCGACGCACCCCCCTTCTACGAGGCCGTGCTCGACGACGAGGCCGGCCACCGGGTGCACCTGATCTGGCACGGACAGCGGCGGGTGCCCGGGGTGGACGCCGGAGTCACCCTGCGCGTGGAGGGAACCCTCTCCGAGCAGGGTCACCGGGCCGTCATGTTCGACCCGCGCTACGAGATCCTCGGCGCCGGGGTCGAGGGATGACCGGCGGCCAGGACTCCTGGCCCGCCCCGCGGCCCGGCGACGAGCAACGACGGCAGGACAGCTCCGGCTCGACCGGCACTCCGCCGACCGCGCAGGAGGACGGGACTGCGCCGACCGCGCAGGAGGCCGGGACGGGTGCCGAGGAGGCCGGGACGGGTACGAGCGCCGACGCCGGACACCGCGGCCTCCGGGGCGCCGCCGCCGGCCTGGCCGGCAGTTCCCTGAAGACCGACGACGCCGGCCGGATCGACGTGCTCGCCGCCATCGGGGGACCCCGTGGCATCGTCGAGGCGGTGCTGCCGGGCCTGGTGTTCCTCACCGTCTTCACCGTGACCCGGGCGCTGGGCCCGGCGTTGATCAGCGCCATCGCCTCCGCGGTGGTGTTCACCGTCTGGCGGCTCATCGAGCGGCGTCCCATCGTCCAGGCCGTCTCGGGCCTGGTCGGCGTGGCGATCTGCGCCCTGTTCGCCGATGTGAGCGACCAGCCGCTGAACTACTACGTGCCCGGGTTCTGGACGAACGTGGTGACCATCGTCGTGCTGGTGATCTCCGTGCTGGCCCGCTGGCCGTTGGTCGGCGTGGTGTTCGGCCTGCTGCGCGGCGAGGGCAACGACTGGCGCCTCGTGCCAGGCCGCGCCCGCGCCTACCGGCGGGCGACCTGGCTGCTGATCGGCATGTTCGCCCTGCGACTGGTGGTCCAGTACCCGCTCTACGTCGCCGGTGAGCTGGTGGCCCTGGGCACCACCCGGTTGCTGATGGGGGTGCCGCTGTACGCGCTGACGGTGTGGGTGGCCTGGGTGATCTCGCGGCCGCCGGTCACTGCTCGCCGGGAGAGCCGCCCGCCGCGCTGACCGAGCCGGAGAGGATGGAGCGCAGCTCGTCCTCCGCCTGGATCGTGGTGAGGAAGAACAACTGGTCCCCCCCCTCGATGACGTCGTCGTCGCTGGGGGCGATCGGCACCTCGTCCCGCAGGATGGCGACGGCCGTCGAGTCCTCCGGCCACGCCACGAACCCCATCGTGCGGCCCACCAGCGGCGACTCGTCGGGGACGGTGAACTCCACCAGGGAGGACACCCCGGCCCGGAGGGTGAGCAGGCGGACGATGTCGCCGACCTCGACGGCCTCCTCGACCATCGCCGTCATCATCCGCGGTGTGCTCACCGCGACGTCGACGCCCCAGGCGTCGTCGAACATCCAGTCGTTCTTCGGGTTGTTCACGCGCGCGACCGTCCGGCCGACCCCGAACTCCGACTTCGCCAGCAGGGAGACGACGAGGTTGACCTTGTCGTCTCCGGTCGCGGAGACGACGACGTGGGTGTCCGGCAGGTCCGCGTCGGCCAGCGTGGACAGCTCGCAGGCGTCCCCGATCAGCCACCGGGCCCCGCGCAGGCCCGACCGGCCGATCACCTCGGGCTTGCTGTCGATCAGCAGCACGTCGTGGTCGTGGGCGAGCAGCTCGCGGGCGATGGAGGAGCCCACCGCCCCGGAGCCGACGATGACCACACGCATGGGCACGATCAGTTCACCTCCGTCGCGGGTGCGGTGGCCAGCAGCCTGGTGATCTCGTCCGACCGGTCCACCGGCATCATCACGTGCACCGTGTCCCCCGGTTGGTACGTGGTGTTCGGTTCCGGGAGCATGCCCTCACCGAACCGGGTCAGATACGCCACCCGCACCCGGGCCCTGCCCTCCAGGTCGGCCACCGGCCGGCCGGCCCAGGCCTCGTGCACGGCCACCTCGGCGAGGATCAGCCGCCCGGAGGACTCCCGATAGTCCCCGGCGATCGTCTGTTCGGGCAGGAGCCGGCGGAGCACCTGGTCAGCGGTCCAGCGCACCGTCGCGACGGTGGGGATGCCGAGCCGCTGGTAGATCTCCGCGCGTCCCGAGTCGTAGATGCGGGCCACCACGTGCCGGACGTGGAAGGTCTCGCGCGCCACGCGGGTGGCGAGAATGTTCGAGTTGTCCCCGCTGGAGACCGCGGCGAACGCGTACGCGTTCTCGATGTCCGCGCGCCGCAGCGTGTCCCGGTCGAAGCCGATGCCGCTGACCTTCCGGCCGCTGAAGCTGGACCGCAGGCGCCGGAACGCCCGGTCGTCCTGGTCGATGACGGCCACCGAGTGCCCGTTGTTGTCCAACGTGTGGGCCAGGGACAGGCCGACCCGCCCGCAACCCATGATGACGAAGTGCGCCACGGACGCCGCATCCCTTCTGCTTCGCAACGGTGCTGCCGGTCGGCGCCCGAGAGCGCCACAGGCCATCCTAGCCACGGCCACCGGCGTGGCCCGGCGCCGCTCATGGCGACCGGTGCGAGATCCGTCTACCGTTGCTCTGTGCTGACGTTCTTCAACGCGATCAAGCGGATCCTGGTCGGCAAGCCGTTCCGCAACGATCGCCTGGGCCACACCCTGCTCCCGAAGCGGATCGCCCTTCCCGTCTTTGCCTCCGACGCCCTCTCCTCGGTCGCCTACGCCCCCGACGAGATTCTCCTCACCCTCGCCCTCGCCGGCGTCGGCGCCGTGACCATCTCCCCCTGGGTCGGCCTCGCCGTCGCCGTGGTCATGTTGACCGTGGTCGCCTCCTACCGGCAGAACGTGCACGCCTACCCGTCCGGTGGCGGCGACTACGAGATCGCCACCGAGAACCTGGGCAAGCCAGCCGGATTGACGGTCGCGTCCGCCCTGCTCGTCGACTACGTGCTCACCGTCGCCGTGTCCATGTCCTCGGCCTCCAACTACCTGGTCACCGCGGTGCCCGCCCTGCACGGGCAGCAGGCCGTGCTGGCCGCCCTCGGTGTCGTCCTGCTGGTGCTGGGCAACCTGCGGGGCATCCGCGAGGCCGGCACCGCGTTCGCCGTCCCCACGTACGTCTTCATGGCCTCCATCCTGGGCATGAGCGCCGTCGGCATCATCCAGTCCGCCTTCGGGGTGCTGCGACCGGCCGAGAGCGCCGGCTTCCAGATCGTGCCCGAGGCGGGGCTCGACCAGGGCCTGACCGGGCTGGCCGGGGCGTTCCTGATCCTGCGGGCCTTCTCCTCGGGCGCCGCCGCCCTGACCGGCGTCGAGGCCATCAGCAACGGTGTGCCCACCTTCAAGCGGCCGAAGTCGAAGAACGCGGCCACCACGCTGCTGCTGCTCGGCGTCGTCGCGGTCAGCATGCTCGGCGGCATCCTCTACCTGGCCAGTGCCACCAAGGTCCACATGGCGCAGGATCCGTCCACCCAGTTCCGGGTCAACGGGGCTCCGCTACCCGCGGACTACGTCCAGCACCCGGTGATCAGTCAGCTCGCGGAGGCGGTGTTCTCCGGGGGCACGATCCCGTTCTACATCGTCGTGGCCGCCACCGGCGTGATTCTGGTGCTGGCCTCGAACACCGCCTTCAACGGGTTCCCGGTGCTCGCGTCCATCCTCGCCCGGGACGGCTACCTGCCCCGGCAGTTGCGTACCCGCGGGGACCGGCTGGCCTACTCCAACGGCGTGCTCGCCCTCGGGGCGGTCGCCCTGGTGCTCATCGTCGCGTTCAACGCCGACGTCACCCGATTGATCCAGCTCTACATCGTCGGGGTGTTCGTCTCCTTCACCGCCAGCCAGCTCGGCATGATCCGGCACTGGGGGCGCGCGCTGCGGGTCACCCGGGACGGGCAGGAGCGGCGGCGGATCCTGCGCTCGCGGGCGATCAACACCATCGGGCTGACCATGACGGCGACCGTGCTGGTGATCGTGCTGGTGACCAAGTTCGTCCACGGCGCGTGGATCGCACTGCTCGCGATGGCGGTCATCTACGCCATCATGTGGAGCATCCACGCCCACTACGTCAACGTGGCCCGGGAGCTGACCGTGGACGGCTCCCACGCTGACCGGTCCGTACGGGCGCTCCCGTCCCGGGTGCACGCCGTCATCCCGATCGGTCACGTGCGCAAGCCGGTGCTGCGGGCCCTCGCCTTCGCCCGCGCCTCCCGGCCCTCGACCATCAGCGCGGTCGTCGTCGACGTCGACCCGGAGGAGACGAGACAGACCCTGGTCGATTGGGACCGGCTGCGGATCCCGGTGCCCCTGACCGTCCTCGCCTCCCCGTACCGGGACACCACCAGCCCGGTGCTGCGCTACATCAAGAACCTGCGCCGGGACTCGCCGCGGGACCTCATCGTCGTGTACATCCCCGAGTACGTGGTCGGCAAGTGGTGGGAACAGCTCGTGCACAACCAGACCGCGCTGCGGATCAAGACCCGGCTGCACTTCGAACCCGGCGTCGTCGTCGCGTCCGTCCCGTGGCAGTTGGCCTCCTCCGAGGAGGCCGCGCGCTACCAGGAGATGCTGTGAACGAGCTCGAGCTCGCCCTCGGGCCGATCGCGCACGGGGGGCACACCGTCGCCCGGCACGAGGGGCGCGTCGTCTTCGTCCGGCACGGCATCCCGGGGGAACGGGTCCGGGTCCGGGTCACGGAGGCCGGTCCGACCGCGTCCTTCTGGCGGGCCGACGTGGTCGCCGTCCTCGAGGCCTCCGGTGACCGGCGCCCGCACCCGTGGCCCGAGGCGGACGCGCTCGCGGCCGCCGACGCCGGGACGGTCCCCGTGGGTGGCGCCGAGTTCGGCCACATCGCGCCGGCCCGGCAGCGGCGGCTCAAGCGTGAGGTGCTCGCCGAACAGGTGCACCGACTCGCCGGGCTGGACGCCCCGGACCTGCCGGAACCGGCCGTGGAGGCGGTGCCCGACGAGGACCCGGCCGGCCTGCACTGGCGGACCCGGGTCACCTTCGACGTCACCGCCGACGGGCGCGTGGGCATGCACCCGCACCGCAGCGACGCCGTGCTCCCGGTCGCGACCATGCCGCTGGCGGTGCCGGCCGTCGATGCGCTCGGACTGGCCCGGGTCGACCTGACCGGGGTCGCCCGGGTGGAGGTCGCGGTGCCGTCCGGCCCGGACGGGCGCGGGGGACGGCCGCTGCTGACCCTGTTTCCCGCGACATCCGAACTTGACGACGGCGACGGCGCCGTCACGTTCGGGCCCGTCGAGCGTGGGGGCACCGCTCGTGCCGGCGTGGACCGTGCCGGTGTGGACGAAGCCGGCGTGGATCATGCCGCGCTGCGCCGGATCGCCGCGGCCGTGCCCGGGGCGTCCGTGTGCTGGCTGGGCCCGGTCACGCACCGGGTCCACGCCCTGCGCGGCGAGCCCTGGGTGACCGAACGGGTCGGCGAGCGCCGGTACCGGGTCACCGGCGACGGCTTCTGGCAGGTGCACCGCCGCGCCCCGGACGTGCTCGCCGCGGCGGTCCGCGACGCCCTCGGCCCGGTCGACGGCCTGACCGTGCACGACCTGTACGCGGGCGCGGGCCTGTTCAGCGGGCTGCTCGCCGCGGCCGGGGCGGCCGTCACCTCCGTGGAGGCCGCCCGCGGGGCCAGCGCCGACGCCGCCCTCAACCTGGCCGACCTGCCCGCCGTCACGGTGCGGCACGGCGACGTCGCCCGCTACCTCGGCGGCCCGCCCGCCGGTGGCCGGGGCCGGCCCGGCGGCAACCGGAGAACCCGGGGGCCACGCCAGGGACGCGCCGGCGGCGGACAGCGCCGCGGAGACGACCGCCGCCCGGACGCTCTCGCGATCCCGGGACCGGCCGACGTCGTCGTCGTCGACCCGCCCCGCGTGGGCCTGGACCGGCGGGTCACGGACCGGTTGATCGCCGTCCCGCCCGCCCGGCTCGCGTACGTCTCGTGCGACCCGGCGTCGTTCGCCCGGGACCTCGGCCGGTTCCGCACCGCGGGCTGGCAGGTGCACACGGTGCGGGCCTTCGACCTGTACCCGAACACGCACCACCTGGAGTCGTTCGCCCTGCTCACCCCGCCTCGACGCTGAGGGATCTGGCCGGAACGGGCCACCCCGAACGGCTAGGATGAAGCTGCCCGTCGGCCGAGGCGCCCGCACTCGCGGACCGGCGGCGGGCAGCAACAGGCTTCACCCGTCGCTCCGGTCGGCGGGTCGTCAGTCAACAGGCGGAAGCGAGAGGAGCGTCGCTGTGAGCGCAGTCGACAGTTTTGGTTCCAAGGGCGTCCTGGACGTCAACGGCAAGCAGTACGAGATCTTCCGGCTGAACGCCGTCGAGGGGTCCGAGAAGCTTCCCTACAGCCTCAAGGTGCTGCTGGAGAACCTGCTCCGCACGGAGGACGGCGCCAACATCACCGCCGACCACATCCGGGCCCTCGGCTCCTGGAACCCCGAGGCCGAGCCGGACACGGAGATCCAGTTCACCCCCGCCCGGGTCATCATGCAGGACTTCACCGGCGTGCCCTGCGTCGTGGACCTGGCCACCATGCGGGAGGCCGTCAAGGAGCTGGGCGGGGACCCGAAGCGCGTCAACCCGCTGGCCCCCGCGGAACTGGTCATCGACCACTCCGTGCAGATCGACGTGTTCGGCACCGGCGACGCCATCGAGCGGAACATGGACATCGAGTACCAGCGCAACGGTGAGCGGTACCAGTTCCTGCGCTGGGGCCAGACCGCGTTCGACGACTTCAAGGTCGTCCCCCCGGGCATGGGCATCGTCCACCAGGTCAACATCGAGCACCTGGCCCGCACCGTGATGACCCGTGAGGTGTCCGTGGACGGGCAGGCCCCGGTGCTGCGTGCCTACCCGGACACCTGCGTCGGCACCGACTCCCACACCACCATGGAGAACGGCCTCGGCGTGCTGGGCTGGGGCGTCGGCGGCATCGAGGCGGAGGCGGCCATGCTCGGCCAGCCGATCTCGATGCTCATCCCGCGCGTCGTCGGCTTCAAACTGACCGGCTCCATCCCGGCGGGCGCCACCGCCACCGACGTGGTGCTCACCATCACCGAGATGCTGCGCAAGCACGGCGTCGTCGGCAAGTTCGTCGAGTTCTACGGCCAGGGCGTCGCCGAGGTGCCGCTGGCCAACCGGGCCACCATCGGCAACATGAGCCCCGAGTTCGGTTCCACCGCCGCGATCTTCCCGATCGACGACGTGACCCTCGAGTACTTGCGCCTGACCGGCCGCTCCCGCGAGAACGTGGACCTCGTCGAGGCCTACACCAAGGAGCAGGGCCTCTGGCACGACCCGTCGAAGGAGATCGCCTTCTCCGAGTACCTCGAACTGGACCTGTCCACCGTCGTCCCGTCCATCTCCGGCCCGAAGCGGCCGCAGGACCGGATCGAGCTGACCAACGCCAAGCCGCAGTTCCGTGAGGACCTGAAGAACTACGTCGACAACGGTCACACCGAGCTGCACGGCGTGGACGAGGCCTCCGACGAGTCCTTCCCGGCCTCCGACTCCCCGGCGTTCCACGGCAACCCGCACGACCAGGACGCCGCGGACGAGCCCCGGCGACCGGCCTCCGCCGCCTCCGGGGCGACGGGCCGCCCCTCCAGCCCGGTCGAGGTGACCATGGGCGACGGCCGGCAGTTCGAGCTGGACCACGGCGCCGTGTCCATCGCCTCGATCACCTCCTGCACCAACACGTCGAACCCGTCGGTGATGATGGCCGCCGCGGTGCTGGCCCGGAACGCCGTCGAGAAGGGCCTGGTCTCCAAGCCGTGGGTCAAGACCTCGGTGGCCCCCGGCTCGAAGGTGGTCACCGACTACTACGAGAAGTCCGGGCTGGTGCCCTACCTGGAGAAGCTCGGCTTCTACATCGTCGGCTACGGCTGCACCACCTGCATCGGCAACTCCGGTCCCCTGGAGTCCGAGATCTCTCAGGCGGTGCAGGACAACGACCTGGCCGTCAGCGCGGTGCTCTCCGGCAACCGCAACTTCGAGGGCCGGATCAACCCGGACGTGAAGATGAACTACCTGGCCTCCCCGCCCCTGGTGATCGCCTACGCCCTGGCCGGGACGATGGACTTCGACTTCGCGGCGGACCCGCTGGGCCAGGACGAGAACGGCGCCGACGTCTTCCTCGCCGACATCTGGCCGGACGCGGCCGAGGTGCAGCACATCATCGACGGCTCGATCGACACCTCCATGTTCGACGAGGAGTACGGTGCCATCTTCGACGGGGACGAGCGCTGGCAGCAGCTGCCGACCCCCGCCGGCGACACGTTCGCCTGGGACGAGGACTCCACCTACGTGCGCAAGCCCCCGTACTTCGAGGGCATGGGCGCGGAGCCGGAGCCGGTCGAGGACATCACCGGCGCCCGGGTGCTGCTGAAGCTGGGCGACTCCGTGACCACCGACCACATCTCCCCGGCCGGTTCCTTCAAGTCCGACACCCCGGCCGGCAAGTACCTCACCGAGCACGGCGTGGAGCGCAAGGACTTCAACTCCTACGGTTCCCGGCGCGGCAACCACGAGGTGATGATCCGGGGCACGTTCGCGAACATCCGGATCAAGAACCAGCTGCTCGACGGCGTCGAGGGCGGGTTCACGCGGGACTTCACCAACGGCGGTGAACAGGCCGCGGTGTACGACGCGTCGGTGAACTACCAGGCCGCCGGTACTCCGCTGGTGGTGCTGGCCGGCAAGGAGTACGGGTCCGGGTCCTCCCGCGACTGGGCGGCCAAGGGCACCGCGCTGCTGGGCATCAAGGCCGTCATCGCCGAGTCCTACGAGCGGATCCACCGGTCCAACCTGATCGGCATGGGCGTGCTGCCCCTGCAGTTCCCGCAGGGCCAGTCCGCCGACTCGCTGGGGCTGGACGGCACGGAGACCTTCGCCATCACGGGGGTCACCGCGCTGAACGAGGGCACCACCCCGAAGACGCTGTCCGTCGTGGCGAGCAAGGACGGTGCCGAGGACATCACCTTCGACGCCGTGCTGCGCATCGACACCCCGGGTGAGGCCGACTACTACCGCAACGGCGGCATCCTGCAGTACGTGCTGCGCCAGATCGCCCAGTAGCGGTCAGCGGCCGCCCGTACGCCGGCACTCCAGCCCGCTGGGAAGCTCGCACTCCAGCCCGGACAACGGCCCTCGTGTTCGGGCTGGGGCATCCCGGCCCAGATGGTGGCCTCGCTATTCGGGCCAGGATGCGAGGCGGAGGGCTACCGCCGTGCCGCTCGCATTCTGGCCCGAACAGTGGCCTCGTTGCCCGGGCCAGTGTGCGAGCGGAGGCCAACGCGCCGGGCTCGGCGGGAGGCGCAGCGCCGATGCCGGGTGGCCACCGTCAAGTCAATGCCGTTCGGTCCGTCCGCCGGTCTGTTCCACGAGCAGGTCGACGACGTCGGTCAGCGGGCCGCGGTGGCGCCGGGCCCGGCGCTGCTGGGCGGCCGACGACCCGGCGGCGAGCACCCGCTCCTGGAGGTCGCGCACCTGTGCCAGGTCCCCGGTCGCGTCCAGCCACGGGGAGAGCGCCTCGGTGAGCCCGCGCACGACGTCCGCGGCCGGCCGCGCGACGGCCGCGGGCACGTCGATCAGCTCGCCCTCCAGGCCTGACCGGGCGGCACGCCACCGGGCCGCCCGCGCGAAGGTTTCCGGCACCGGAGCACGGCCCGGGTCCGTCTCCAGCCCCTCGAGTTCCCGGTCGACCAGCGCCCGGTAGAGCCCGGCGACGAGGACGAGGGTGTCCAGATCGGGGCAGCTGTCGCAGATCCGCAGCTCGAGGGTGGGCGCGACGGTCGCCGGCCTGACGTCCGTGTAGATCATGCCCGGATCGGTGATCACGCCGATGCCGACCAGCGCGGCCACCTGCGCGTCGTAGTCGGCGGCGTCCCACGCAGCGATGCCGGTACCGGTGGTGGGCCACCGCTGCCACAGCAGCGTGCGCGCGCTGGCGTATCCCGTGTCCGCGCCGTCGGCGGCGTACGGGCTCGAGGCGCTCAGGGCGAGCAGCGTCGGCAGCCAGGCCGCGAGCCGCGGCGCGACGCGCACGGCGTCGTCCCGGTCGGGGATGCCGACGTGCACCTGGGATCCGCACACCACCTGCTCCCGCGCGAGCACCGCGTAATCCGTGAACATTCGCTGGTACCGCGGCCCGGCACTGGGCTCGAGGGGGTGGTCCGCGGCGAGCGGCATCGTGCCGTCGGCGGCGATGCCCAGGCCGAGGCCGGCCGCGACCCGGCCCACTACGGTGCGCCGCCGGGTCAGGTCGGCCCGGAGCTCGTCCAGGCCGGTGACGACCGAGCTGTTCGTCTCCACGCAGCAACGCTGCAGTTCGGCGACATACCCGTCGTCGGGCAGGCGGGCGAGCAGCTCGGGTGCCCGGGGCGTGAGCCTGCGGGTGGTCAGGTCCACGAGGTGGAACTCCTCCTCGACCCCGAGGGTGCGCGGCGTGACGGTGGCGGCGGCAGCGTCGGCCATGCTCCGAGGCTATCGAACGGGCGCGAGGTGCCGCACGTGGTCGCGGGAACCTCACGGGACACCCGGGCGGCTGCAGCGGGCGCCCGGCCCTGCGGCGTACAGTGGAGAGTTCGCACGGTGTCGCCACCGGGCGGGAAGGAGTCATCGATGGGCCTGTTGGAGACCATCGCCCACCCCCGGGACCTCAGCCGCCTCACCGCGGCGCAGCTGAACCGGCTCGCCGCCGAGATCCGTGAGTTCCTCGTCGTCAACGTCTCCCGCACCGGCGGGCACCTGGGCCCCAACCTCGGGGTCGTCGAGTTGACCCTGGGCCTGCACCGGGTGTTCGACTCCCCGCGGGACAGCATCGTCTTCGACACCGGCCACCAGGCGTACGTGCACAAGCTCGTCACCGGGCGGCAGGACTTCAGCAACCTGCGCCAGCAGGGTGGACTGTCCGGCTACCCCGACCGGGCCGAGTCGGTGCACGACATCGTCGAGAGTTCCCACGCCTCGAGCTCGCTGTCCTGGGCCGACGGCATCTCGAAGGCCCGCCGGCTGCGTGGTGAGGACGACCGGTGGGTGGTCGTCATGGTCGGCGACGGGGCCCTGACCGGCGGCATGGCCTGGGAGGCCATCAACAACATCGCCGCGGACCGGGACCGGCGCGTCGTCATCGTCGTCAACGACAACGGCCGCTCCTATGCGCCGACCATCGGCGGCCTGGCGGACCAGCTGGCCGCGCTGCGTTCGGGCATCGACCGGGTCCGCACCGCCCCCGCCTACGAGGGCACCCTCGCCTTCTGGAAGGAACGGTTGCAGAGCGCCGGCGTCGTCGGGCAGTTCGCCTACAAGAGCCTGCACGCCACCAAGAAGGGCATCAAGGACTGGTGGGCGCCGCAGGGCCTCTTCGAGGACCTGGGGATGAAGTACATCGGGCCGATCGACGGGCACGACCTCGCCGCCGTCGAGGACGCCCTGGGCCAGGCGAAGCGCTACCGTGGCCCCGTCATCGTGCACGCCCTGACGGAGAAGGGCCGCGGTTACGCGCCGGCGCGTGCGGACGAGGCGGACCAGTTCCACGCCGTGGGCGTGATCAACCCCGAGACGGGCATGCCGCTGGAGAAGCCCGGCGCCCGGTCCTGGACCTCGGTGTTCAGCGCGGAGATCGCCGCGATCGCCGACGAGCGGGACGACATCGTCGGCATCACCGGCGCGATGACCATCCCGGTCGGCCTGAACGAGATGGCGCGACGGCACCCGGATCGGGTCTTCGATGTCGGCATCGCCGAGCAGCACGCCGTGGCGTCCGCCGCGGGCATGGCGTTCGGGGGTCTGCACCCGGTGGTGTGCCTGTACGCCACGTTCCTCAACCGGGCGTTCGACCAGTTGCTGATGGACGTCGCACTGCACCGGGCCGGCGTCACCCTGGTGCTGGACCGGGCCGGTGTGACCGGGCCCGACGGCGCGTCCCACCACGGCATGTGGGATCTGTCGTTGCTGCAGATCGTCCCCGGCCTGCACCTGGCCGCCCCGCGTGACGCCGAGACCCTGCGGGAGGAGCTGCGGGAGGCGGTCACCATCGGCGACGCTCCCTCGGTGGTCCGGTTCTCCAAGGGGTCGGTCGGGCCCCCGGTCGCGGCGATCGAACGGACCGGCGACGGAGTCGACGTCCTCGCCCGCACCGCCCCGGACGGGGCCGGGCCCGACGGCGGTCCGGTGACCGATACCGGTGCCGACGTGCTGCTCGTCAGCGTCGGCGCGATGGGCGAGTTGTCGCTGGACGTCAGCCGTCGGCTGGCCGACCAGGGCATCTCCTCGACCGTCATCGATCCCCGGTGGGTACTTCCGGTGGCCGGATCCGTGGTCGAGATGGCCGCGCGGCACCGGATCGTCGTGGTGATCGAGGACGGCGTCAAGGTCGGTGGTGTGGGGTCCCGGCTGCGCCAGCAGATGCGGGCCGCCGGGGTGGACACCGCCCTGAACGAGGTCGGCCTGCCGGTCGAGTTCCTCGACCACGGGTCGCGCTCCGAGGTGCTGGCCCGGGTCGGACTGACCGGCCAGCAGATCGCCCAGGACACGGTCGCCCAGGTGCTCGGGGCCAAGGTGCCCTACGCCCGGCCGCTGCCCGGCCAAGACGATGCCGACGATCCGACCGCCGATGATCCGGCCGCCGACGGCAGCAGAGCCACCGGTGAACGCCGCCCGCAGCGGTGACCCGGTGACGGGGGCGGGCCGCTGCCGGCCCCTAGACTGAACCGATGGATTCTCGTCAACTGGGCGCCTCCGGCCTCACCGTCTCCGTCGTCGGCCTGGGCTGCAACAACCTCGGCCGGGCCGACACCGCCACCGAGACCCTCAAGGGCAGCCAGGCGGTGATCGGTGCCGCTCTCGACGCCGGCATCACGCTGTTCGACGTCGCCGACAGCTACGGGAAGACCCCCGGGACGAGCGAGGAACTGCTCGGCAGGAGCCTCGGCTGGCGCCGTGACGGCGTGGTCGTGGCCACCAAGTTCGGGATGGACACGCGTGGCGCCAACGGGCCCTGGACCGGCGCCCGTGGCTCCCGCCGGTACATCACGACGGCGGTGGAGGCGTCCCTGCGGCGGCTCGGCACCGACTGGATCGACCTGTACCAGTACCACACGCCCGACGGGCGCACCCCACTGGAGGAGACCCTGGCCGCCCTGGACGACCTGGTCCGGGCCGGCAAGGTCCGCTACATCGGGCACTCGAACCTGGCCGGCTGGCAGGTCGCGGAGGCCGAGTTCACGGCGCGGATGCGGCACACCACCCGGTTCGTCAGCGCCCAGAACCACTACAACCTGCTGGACCGCCGGGCCGAGGCGGAGGTGATCCCGGCGGCCGCGGCGTACGGGCTGGGCCTGCTGCCGTACTTCCCGCTGGCCAACGGGCTGCTCACCGGCAAGTACTCCGGCGGCACCGCCCCGGCCGGGTCCCGGCTGTCCCACTCCCGCAGCGAACTTCTCGATCGCACCGACTGGCGGCAGCTGGCGCGGTTCTCCGAGTTCGCCGCCGCCCGGGAGCTGTCCGAGGTCGACGTCGCCTTCTCCTGGCTGGCGTCCCGGCCCACGGTCGCCAGCGTCATCGCCGGTGCCACCAGCCCCGAGCAGGTCGCCGCCAACGCGGCCGCGGTGCGCTGGACCCCCAGCCCGGCGGACCTGGCCGAGCTGGACGAGATCTTCCCGCTGGCTCCGAAGGTCGCGCTGTTCTGAGGGTGGTGGCCCGGCCGGTGTCGGGCGAGGCCGCTCCGGCGTCAGCGAAAGGGACCGTTACTACCGTTGGGGCGGGCGTCATCCGGCCCATTTCGGTAGGAACGGTCCCATCGGGCGAGGCCGCTCCGGCGTCAGGCGAGGTAGACCGTGCCGCCCGCCACGGTGACCTTCCGCTCGATCAGGGGGCGGGTGGCCGGGCCCTGCAGCACGGCGCCGTCGGCGAGCGCGAACTCCGACCCGTGGCACGGGCAGACGAACATGTCCGACCGGACCTCCACGGTGCAGCCCTGATGGGTGCATGAAGGACTGAACGCCCGGAACGTCGCCTCGGCTGGATGCGAGAGCAGCACCTGCGCGTTGCCGGTGCCCACCAGCTTGCTGCTGCCGACGGGCACGTCGGCGGTCTTCGCGAGGCTGGGTCCGCGGGCCGACCCGGCGGACGAACCGGTGCCGGCCGCCGGATCGGATCCGCCGGCGCCCGGTGTGCCGGCCGCCGATGACTCTCCGGAGCCCGTGGGCGTGCACGCGGCGAGGGCGGCGACCGCCGCTGCCGAGGAGGAGAGCGCGATGACCACGCGGCGGGACGGAGAGGACGACGGCTGATCCATGCCGGTCACTCTAGATCCGGTCCCCGGTTGCGCCCGGCATCATCGCCGGCCTCCGGGACATTCTGGGCGAACACCCAGCGACGTCGGAGGCGGGGGTGACGAGCCGATGCCTGCGATCGGTACTGACGAACCCTCATACCTCGTGGAACCGCCGGCCCGTGACCCGCTCGGAGGCGCCCACGCGGTCCAGGTACGGGGTGATCCCGCCCAGGTGCAGGGGCCAGCCGGCGCCGAGGATCAGGCACAGGTCGACGTCCTCGGGGCCGGCGACGACGCCCTCGTCGAGCATCCGTCGGATCTCGTCCGCCAGCGCGTCCTGCGTCC
The DNA here is from genome assembly GCF_001968835.1 of Tersicoccus phoenicis. Lineage (GTDB taxonomy): Bacteria > Actinomycetota > Actinomycetes > Actinomycetales > Micrococcaceae > Tersicoccus > Tersicoccus phoenicis. The sequence continues at coordinate 8,717 of NZ_MRDE01000002.1, read as the reverse complement.
GGGTGAGCACCTGCTCCGCCGTCGACGGGTTGTCCCCGCGCTCGAGCAGCGCGAGCGTCTCGTCGGTGACGACGTCGTTCCCGTCGGCGTCCTTCTCGAACAGGCTGGTGCGGCCGGCGTCGATCAGGCGCTGCTGGTTCGCCGAGACGTGGAACCGGTCGCCGAACGCGGCGTGCAGCGACTCCTGTACGTGGGCACCGACCGGCAGCCCCACCAGGGCGAGCAGGGCGAAGGGGGTCATCGGCAGCCCCATCGGGGCGAGCGCGGTGTCCGCGGTCACCGCGTCGGTGCCCTCGTCGAACACCGCGGTGATCTCACCGAACATGCGGCCGAGCACCCGGTTGACGACGAACGCCGCCGAGTCCTTGACCAGCACGGCGTTCTTCTTCAGTCCCTTCGCCACGGCGAACGCGGTGGCGAGCGCGGCGTCGTCCGTCCTCGGGGCCCGGGCGATCTCCAGCAGCGGCAGCACGGCCACCGGGTTGAAGAAGTGGAAGCCGACCACGCGCTCGGGTTGCGCGAGGTCCTCGGCCATCGCCGTGACCGAGAGCGACGAGGTGTTGGTGGCGAGGATGCAGTCCTCGCGCACCACGGCCTCGACCTCGGCGAACACCTGCTTCTTGACCGACAGTTCCTCGAACACGGCCTCGATGACGAAGTCGGCGTCCGCGAACTGGCCCTTGTCCACCGTGCCGGTGACCAGGGCGGTGATCCGGTTCGCCGCGTCGGCGGTGATCCGGCCCTTGTCCCGCAGCTTCGCGACCTCGGCGTGCACCCGGGCCACACCCGCCTCCACGCGGGCCCGGTCCACATCGGTCATCACCACGGGCACGGTCAGCCGGCGCGCGAACAGCAGGGCGAGCTGGCTGGCCATCAGCCCGGCGCCGACGACGCCGACCTTGGTGACCGGACGGGCGAGCGTGACGTCCGGGGCGCCCGCCGGCCGCTTCGCCCGCTTCTGCACCAGCTCGAGGAAGCCGTACACCGTGGTCTGGAACTCCGGCGTGGTGATCAGCTCGGCCAGGGCCTCGTCCTCCGCGGCGAACGCCTCCGCCCGGCTCCGGTGCCGGCCGGCGTCGAACAACTCCAGGGCGCGTTGCGGGCCGGGCGTCGCGTTCGAGGTGCGTGCGGCGACCACGGCGCGGGCCCTGGCGGTCGCGGCGTCCCATGCGGCGTGGTCGACGGTTCCGTCGTCGACGGCGTTCTCCCGGGTGACCGTGACGGTACCGGTGAGCACGTCGGCGGCCCAGGCCAGGGACCGCTCGAGGAAGTCGGCGCCGTCGAACAGGGCGTCGGCGATGCCGAGGTCGAACGCCTGGGGTCCGGTCAGGGTCCGGTTGTTGGCCAGGGCGTTCTCGAAGATGACCTGCTCCGCGTTCGCGGGACCGATCAGCCGGGGGAGCAGGTAGATCCCGCCCCAGCCGGGCACCAGCCCGAGGTAGACCTCGGGCAGGGCGAGCGCGCCGGCGGCGGAGGAGACCGTCCGGTAGTCCGCGTTCAGGGCGATCTCGAGGCCACCGCCGAGAGCGACCCCGTTGATGAAGACGAAGCTCGGCACCCCGAGCTCGGTGAGCAGCCCGTACACGTGGTGGCCGAGCCGGGCCATCTGCCGACCCTGCTCGGGGTCGCTGAGGCGCTTCGTGGCGGACAGGTCCGCGCCCGCGACCAGGTAGTGCGGCTTGCCGGTGACGCCGACGGCGACGATCTCGCCGGCGGCGGCCCGGTCGGCCAGGCCTTCGAGGGTGCGGCCGAGTTCGACCAGGGTGTTCGGGCCGAGGGTGGTCGGACGCCGGTGGTCCTGCCCGTTGTCCAGGGTGATCAGGGCCAGGGTGCCGGCACCGCCGGGAAGGGTGATGTCCGTGACCAGGGAGTGGGTGACGACCTCGTCGGGGAAGGCGTCGGCGAGGGGCTGGAACTGCGCGGTGCTCGTCGCAGGCGTGTTGGCGGCGTTCATGCCGGGTTTCCTTCCGTGCGGGTGGCCGTGGCGGTGCTGTCGGTGCCGGCGCCGTACTCGGCGTGGTGTGGGTTCTCCCAGATCACGGTGGCGCCCATGCCCAGCCCGATGCACATCGTGGTGATGCCGTACCGGACGGAGGGGTCCTCCTCGAACTGGCGGGCCAGTTGGGTCATCAGCCGCACCCCGGAGGAGGCGAGCGGGTGCCCGACGGCGATCGCCCCGCCGTACCGGTTGACGCGGGGGTCGTCCTGGTCGATGCCGTAGTGGTCGAGGAAGGAGAGCACCTGGACCGCGAACGCCTCGTTGATCTCGAACAGGCCGATGTCGTCGATGCTCAGGCCCGCGTTGCGCAGGGCCTTCTCCGTGGCCGGCACCGGTCCGACGCCCATCACCTCGGGTTCGACCCCGGCGAAGGCGAAGGAGACCAGCCGCATCCGCACCGGCAGCCCGAGCTCGGCGGCGGTCTGTTCGGAGGCGAGCAGCGCCGTCGTCGCGCCGTCGTTCAGGCCCGCGGCGTTGCCCGCGGTGACCCGGCCGTGCGCCCGGAACGGCGTGCGGAGAGTCGCGAGGTCCTCGACGGTGGTGCCCGGGCGCGGCGGTTCGTCCACCGTGCGCAGCTCCCAGCCGGTGCCGGGCTGCCCCTCGGACGGAGTCCGGCGCGTCGCGATCGGCACGAGGTCGGGTTGGATCTGCTCCGCCGCGTACGCGGCGGCGAGCCTGCGCTGGCTGGCGGCCGCGTACCGGTCGGCGCGGTCCTTGGTGATGCCCGGGAAGCGGTCGTGGAGGTTCTCCGCGGTGTTGCCCATGTTCAGGGCGGCGGGGTCGACGATCCGCTCGCTGACGAAGCGCGGGTTGGGGTCCGCGCCGTCGCCCATCGGGTGGTGGCCCATGTGTTCGACGCCACCGGCGATGACGACGTCGTACGCCCCGAAGGCGATGCCGGACGCGGTGGTGGTCACCGCGGTCATCGCGCCCGCGCACATCCGGTCGATCGCGAAGCCGGGCACCGAGCGGGGCAGGCCGGCCAGCAGGGCGGCGGTCCGCCCGATGGTCAGGCCCTGATCACCGGTCTGGGTGGTGGCGGCGATGGCGACGTCGTCGATCCGCTCGGGCGGCAGCTCCGGGTGGCGCCGCAACAGTTCGCGGATGCAGTGCACCACGAGATCGTCGGCTCGGGTGTCGGCGTAGTAGCCCTTCTCGCCGGCTCTGCCGAACGGGGTGCGGACGCCGTCGACGAAGACGACCTCCCGCAGCTGCCTCTGATTCACGGATGACTCCTCGCACCGATCGGGTGTGCGTTGGTTCGCGCACCACCCCGACGTTACCCGCCGGTAACTTCCCGGCTCAACCCCTGGCCGACCCCTGACCCGCCCGGCCAGGTCAGCGCCGGGTCGTCACGGGGTCGTCGCCGGCGTCGTCGCGGTCGTCGCGGCAGTGGCCGCTGCGGCGGGGGCGGTCGCCGGGTTCGTGATGCGCAGGGCGTCGACGATGATCCCACGGACGTGCTCGCGTTGCCAGGGCCGGACGCCGGAAGCGACGAGCGCCGCCTCGATCGCGTCGGGGTCGACGTCGTCACCGGCGGTCGGTGGGCGCCAGATCAGCCGGCGCAACACCTCGGGGGTGAGCAGGTTCTCGACCGGGATGGTCCACCGTTCGGACAGTTCCGCGATCCCGGCCCGGGCGGCACTCAGTCGCGCGGCGGCCAGGGGGTCCTTGTCCGCCCACTGCCGCACGGGTGGCGGGGAGTCCCCGGGCACGTGGATCGGTGGCAGGTCCTCGGTGGCGGCGCCGGCGGCGATGGCACGCAGCCAGCGCGTCGCCTCGCGGCGGGCGGCACGACCGTGGAAGCCGCGGGTCTGCAACAGTTCCGGCACGGTCCGGGGCATCCCCTGGGCCGCGGCGATGATCGCCGAGTCGGGGATCAGCCGGCCGGGGGCGACGTCGCGGTGCCGGGCCAGGTGGTCGCGTTCGAGCCACAGTTCACGCACGGCCGCCAGCTGCCGTCGTTGCCGGACCTGGTGCAGACCGGACGTCCGGCGCCATGGATCGGTACGGACGGTCGGCGCCGTGGTCAGTCGGACGTGCTCGAACTCCTGCCGCGCGAACTCGTCCTTGCCGGTGTCGGCGAGGCGGCGGGCCAGCGCGTCGCGCACTGTGATCAGCACCTCGACGTCGAGCGCGGCGTACCGCAGCCACGGTTCGGGCAGCGGGCGGGTGGACCAGTCGACCGCCGAGTGCTCCTTGGCCAAGTGCAGACCGAGTTCGGCCTCGATCACGGCGCCGAGACCGACGCGGGGCATGCCCAGCAGCCGGGCGGCGAGCTCGGTGTCGAAGAGCCGGTCCGGGCGCATGCCCTGCTCGGCCAGGCACGGCAGGTCCTGGGACGCGGCGTGCAGGACCCACTCGACGTCGGCGAGCGCCTCCTGCAGCGGGTCCAGACCGTCGAGGGCCTCCGGGTCGACGAGCCAGGTACCGGCACCGTCACGGCGCAGTTGCACGAGGAAGGCGCGCTGCCCGTACCGGAACCCGGAGGCGCGTTCCGCGTCGACCGCCACCGGTCCGGTACCGGCCGCCAGGGCACGCGCGGCCCGGGCCAAGCCGTCCGCGGTGTCGATCACCGGGGGAATGCCCTCAGCCGGCTCGAGCAGGTCGACGCTCGACGTGGGGGAGTCGGAGGGGGAGGCCTCGGGCGCCGGCGACGGGGTGTCGGCGGGCTGAGGTCCCGGGAAGGAGGCGCCAGTTGTCATGTCCGGTCAAGGATATCTGAGTGCTCAGGTCAGACGGCGTCCGCGCAGCGACGCGACACCCTCCGGCAGGGGCGGCAACCCCGCGAACGTGCAGACCATGTCGCCCCAGGCCTCCAGGTGCTCCCCGACGTCGGCGTCAGCCGGGGTCCAGGAGGCCCGGAGTTCGATGTCCACGGCGTCCGGCCGGTCCGCCAGGGAACCGTAGCTCTCGGAGAGGATCCGGGTGGCCGTGCCGCCCGCCTGCCGGTAGGTGACGTGGTGCTCGGCGAGGGCTTCCTGCAGCCAGGTCCAGGCCACCGAGCCCAGCATCGCGTCATTGCCCATCTCGGGTTCCAGTTCGGCACGGATGTAGGTGACGATGCGGAACTGACCGTCCCAGACCGGCGAGCCGTCCGGATCGTGCAGCAGGATGAACCGGCCGTGGGCCAGTTCCGGGGTGTCCGCGTCGCCGAGGGCGAGCCGGGCGGGACCGTGCACCGGTGTCCGGGCCGGGGCGTCGGCCGCCACGTCCGCGCCCAGTGCCACTGCGTAGGGGGCGAGCCGGCTCGGTGCGGGGATCTCGTGCAGCGCGAGCTCGCCCCGCACCCGGGCACCGCGCAGGGCTCCGAGGGCCGCCAGGAAACCGGCCGGCGCGTGCTCGAGGCCGCCGAGGGTCGTCATCCTCGGAACACTAATGGGCCACTACCGGCCGGTGGCCGAGGCGCGCCGCACGCGTCACCCCCGCGCGGGCGCGGATCCGTCGTCGTCACCGTCGGGCACCAGTCGCATCGAGACGGAGTTCATGCAGTACCGCTGGTCCGTGGGGGTGTCGTAACCCTCGCCCTCGAACACGTGCCCGAGGTGGGAGTCACAGGTCGCGCAGCGGACCTCGATCCGCTCCATGCCGAGCGTCCGGTCGTGGATGTAGCGCACCCGGTCCTCGGCCAGCGGGGCGTAGAAGGAGGGCCAACCACAGTGCGAGTCGAACTTGGTGTCACTGCGGAACAATTCGGCGCCGCAGGCCCGGCACTGGTAGACACCGGTCGTGTGGGTGTCCCAGTACTCACCGGTGTAGGGCCGTTCCGTGCCGGCGCGGCGCAGGACGGCGAACTCCTCGGGCGTCAGCTCCTGACGCCACTCGTCCTCGGACTTGGTCACGGTGCGGGTGGGCTGATCGGTCACGGATGCTCCTCGGGTCGCGGTCCAGATCCGGGCCGCAGCACGGCCCACCGGTGTCAACACCTCGTGCCGGTGACCTGTTCCCGCGCTGGGCGGTGCCGCTGGCGGCTCCGTCGCAGGTGGGCCGCCTGCCCTCCTGGACCGCCGCCCCTGTCCCGCCGGTCAGGAGTCGCCGATGAAGCTGGAACCGGAATACAGGTGCAGGACGGGCAGGCCCAGCTTGTCCTGCGCGCGAGTGGCCCAGTCGGTGTGGAAGGTGTCCTCGACGGCGTGCGGGGCGGTGATCACCACGGCTTCGCGCGCGTCGTGGGCTTGGACCGCTGTCACCAGCGCGTCGACGGGCTTCTCGGCGGCCACCTCGCCGGTGGCCGCGACGCCGGCTCGCTGCAGGACGGCCAGCGAGCTCGCCAGCGCTTGTTCCGGACGCGGCCGGCGTGCACCCTGCTCCTGCCGGGCTCGCTCCGGCAACTCGAACAGGCTGAGTCGGTCGATCAGTTCCACCAGCAGGGACCGGCCGGTGCGGGTCGGCAGCACGACGTGGAAGTCGACGTCCCGGTCGGGGTGCAGGGCGGTGAGGTTGGCGGCATCCGCGTCCAGCAGCGGCTGCTCGGTCAGCACGACGATCGTCTCACTCATGCCGGAAGTCTAGTGGGGGACCTGTCCCCGTGCCGACCCGCCGGCCACCGCGCCGCGGCATCCCGTTCCGCGGCGCGGCGGAGACTCGTGGTTCGGCGTCGTTCCATACCCGTGGTACGAATGGCGCATGGTGAGGGACCGGAGCCGGCGCTGTGATGCGGTCCGCCCGCTGCTGCCCTGGCTGCGCTGGGGCGGCACCGGACTGGCGGCCGGGGCCGCCGTCGCCTCGGTGTTGGCCGCCACGTCGTCCGGCCTGGCCGCGTATTACGCGCGGATGATCGTCATCCCGAACCGTCGGCGAGAGGACCTGCCGATCCTGGCGGTCGCCGGAGCGGCGGGCGAACGGCGAGTGGTGCTGCCCGCCACCGCGGAGACGACCGTGCCCGGCCGGTATGCGCTGTACGTCGGCGGAGGTGCGAGCCGCGCGCTGATCGGCGAGATCCTCTCGCTCGACGGGTCCACCGTGACCCGCGCCGTGACGGGGGGCGACGAGGCCGCGCTCGCGGCCGCCACCCGCGGCTGGTGGTCCGGAGACATCATCGCCGACCCGGGCGAACTCGGACTGGCCCACACCGACGTGCAGATCGGCACCTCGGCGGGCCTCGCCCCGGCCTGGCGGATCGACCCGGACGACCCAGCGGGGTCCGCGGCGGCCACCTGGGTGATCGGCGTCCACGGGCGCGGCGCCCGGCGAAGCGAGACCCTGCGCGGTGCGGCCGTCATGCACCGGCTCGGGTACACCATGCTGGCCATCTCGTACCGCAACGACGGGGAGGCCCCCCGCGCGGACGGGGGACGGTACGGCCTGGGCGGCACCGAGTGGCGGGACGTCGACGCCGCCGTCGACTTCGCCCTCGACCACGGAGCCGACCGCGTCGTCCTGCTCGGCTACTCGATGGGCGGCGCGGTCGCGCTGCAGACGGTGGACCAGTCCAGCCGCGCGGACCGGATCGCCGCCCTGGTGCTGGACGCCCCCGTGGTCGACTGGACCGACGTGCTCGGCTACCAGGCGAGATTGAACCGGGTGCCGGATTCGATCGGCCGCTTCTCGCAACTGCTGATCTCGCACCCGGCCGGCCGCGCCGTGACCGGGCTCGCGGCACCGGTGGATCTGAAGAGCATGGACTGGGTCTCCCGCGCCGGTCAGTTGCACACCCCGACCCTGATCATCCACTCCGTCGACGACGACTTCGTGCCGGCCGGTCCGTCCGAAGAACTCGCCCGGCGGAACCCGGAGTTCGTCCGGTTCGTCCGCTTCGAGCGGGCCCGTCACACCAAGGAGTGGAACGTGGACCCGGTCCGCTGGGAGGAGACTGTCGCCGCCTGGCTCCCGAGCGCGCTGCGGGACTGGTGACCGGGCGCCGCGCTGACGGGTCCGTGACGACGCTCGCCCGGAGCCGTCGCCGCACTGACGCGACTCGGTGACGACGTCGCCTCTCGCCGAGTGTGCGGAAGCGGCAGTCATCCCGGCATCATGACGACGTCATCCGTACACTCGGCGTGGGTGTCTCGCCGAGTGTACGGAAGCGGCAGTCATCACGGCGGCATGAGGACGTCAGCCGTACACTCGGCGTGGACACTCGGCGTGGTCAGGAGGCGGTGCCGGGGCCCAGCTGCTCGGCGATCTGGCGTTTGATCCGCATCAGCATCGCACCCATGCCGCGCATCCGCAGCGGAGTGACGGCTCGGGTCAGCCCGAGCATGTCCGGCGTGTCATCGGGAACGGCGAGCACCTCGGCCGCGGTGGCGCCGGCCAGTCCCTGCTGCAGGACGCTGGCGAACCCACGGGTCGTCGGCGCCTCGGGGGGCGCGGAGAAGTGCAGGTCCACCCGGGCGCCGTCGTCGGCGACGTCGACCTTGAGGAACAGCGGCGTCTGGCATTCGACCACCTGCTCGAGCAGCTCCGGGTGCTTGCCGTAGGCCGGCGGCAGGTCGGCCAGCTCCCGGGAGAACTCGAGCAGCAGCAGGAGACGGTCGCGCTCCTCGACGGCCTGGAAGTCGTCGACGATCTCGGCCAGCTTCTCGGGCAGGGCGGGGGACGGGGCAGTACTGCTCACGGTCAACCAGTCTAGGGCGTGTCCCGCGAATGATTGGGGTCGGCACGCGGTAGACACGGTTTCATGCACGACCGACATGATCTGACTGATGACCAGTGGGCACTGCTTGAGCCGCACCTGCCGGGCGGCGAGCCGGCGCGGGGTGGACAGTGGGCGGATCAT
>NZ_MRDE01000029.1 GCF_001968835.1 Tersicoccus phoenicis | reverse complement strand
CCAGCTCGCCGACCTCGAGGTCAGACACCGGCTGCGGGCCCGGTGCGAAGACCGGATCCGCGCCGCCAAGGACACCGGCCTGCAGAATCTCCCCCTCCACGCGTTCGACGCCAATCAGCTGTGGTGCCACCTGGTCATGCTCGCCGCCGAGCTCACCGCCTGGGCCCAGATGCTCGCCCTCCATGGGCACAACGCCCGCCGTTGGGAGCCCAAACGACTCCGGGCGCGCCTCTTCGAGACCGCCGCCAGAGCCTCCCGGCACGCCCGCCGCGCCGTGCTGCACCTGGCCGCGGCCGCCCCCGAGACGCCCCTGCTCCTGAAGGCCCTGGACCGCCTCGCCATCCTCGGCCTGCCATAACGGCCCCTCCGAACGCCACGACGAGACAGGAAGCAGCAGCACCGGCACGTGCGGGAGTGGACCCGCACCGGACACCCGCCAAGGTCAGCGGGCAGCACTGTCGTACCCACATGCAAGAATCACACCCATCAGGCAGACGGTAAGCCCTGACCCTCAGCCAACCAGCCGGGATGAAAGATCGAGGCTAGCTCCGGCTTCGAAAAGAACTGAGGTACTACATGTCTATTCCCGGAACTGCACTGATTGGGTATGTCATCCCGAGAGCTGGCTGCAGGGCTCAGATAGAGAGGCGCCTCAGCAAACCCGCGACCGAGCCTGGAGAATCAGCTCTGAAGCAAAGCATTCATACATCAGTCTTATTTGATTGGGGATCGTGAAAACACTGAACATAGCTCTGAAGAACTGTCACGGTATCCGCGAACTCGACGCGGCGTTCAACTTCGAGAAAGGCAACGCCGTCGCAGTTTACGCGCCCAACGGCACGATGAAGACCTCGTTCGCCCGGACCTTCAAGGACCTCGCCGATGATCAAGATACAGCGGACCACATGTTCCCGACTCGGGAGACCGAGCGCGCTGTCACAGACGAGAATGGTGACGACCTCGATCCCAACGATGTGGTGGTCGTTCTGTCCTACGACGAGGAACTCGGACCGACCGAGTCCACATCGACCCTCCTCGTGAATCCCGACCTGCGGAAGGAGTATGAAGGGCTCCAGGTTGATCTCCTCGACGCGCGCGACGAGCTCGTCGCAGCGCTTGAGACGCAGTCCGGTACGAAGCAGGACGTGATCAGCACCCTCTCGCGAGTGTTTACCCAACAGAGCGATCGATTCTTCGAGGCGCTGGTGCGCATCAGCTACGAAGTTGAGCAACTGGAGGACGCCCCGTTTGCTGGCTCATCACAATCCACGGTGTAGCTGGGGTCTGAATCCGCCGGTTTCGAGCAGGCTGCGGGCGATGTAGTTGGTGAGGTTGCGGAAGCCGAGGGCTGAGCCGCGGAGGTGTTCGAGCCGGCCGTTGATGGCCTCGGTCGGGCCGTTGGA
>NZ_MRDE01000028.1 GCF_001968835.1 Tersicoccus phoenicis | reverse complement strand
CGCTGCCTACACCGCCCATCCGGAACGCTTCGGCCACCGCCGACCCGCAGCACCCACACTGCCCGCCACAGCCTGGATCAACCAACCCTCACAGGAGGCCCTCATACAGACCGCCTGACGGAAACTGTCTCACCAGACTTGACACCTTCCGACTTGGGAGGAATCTCGATCAGTGCCTTGTTGATGAGTACCGCGAGGGGGTTCAGATCGCTCGCATGCGCTTCGAGGCCGCGGAAGGTGTCAAGTCTGGTGAGACAGTTTCCGTCAGGCGGTCTGTATGAGGGCCTCCTGTGAGGGTTGGTTGATCCAGGCTGTGGCGGGCAGTGTGGGTGCTGCGGGTCAGCGGTGGCCGAAGCGTTCCGGATGGGCGGTGTAGGCAGCGTCGAGGGTGACCTGCCGCTGGGCGCGGACTTGTCCCGCGGTGCCGAAGTGGACGCTGGCCGGGGTGTGCAGTCCGATCCCGGAGTGGCGGTGCTCGTGGTTGTAGTAGCCGAAGAACGTCTCGCCGAACGCGCGGGCGTCGGCCAGGGAGCCGAAGTTGACGGGGAAGACCGGGGCGTACT
>NZ_MRDE01000027.1 GCF_001968835.1 Tersicoccus phoenicis | reverse complement strand
CGTCGAGCGGGCCATCAACAAGCTCCGCGAGCACCGCGCGGTGGCCACCAGGACCGACAAGCGCGATTTCGTCTACCGCGGCACCATCGACGTCGCCAGCATCAGAATCTGGCTCCGCGACCCAGTATCGTCAGATTCGCGGGACACGCCCCAACCCACGGATGGGTCAGGAGAGCCAAATAACGCCGCTCGAATACCGCCATCTATCGCTGAGATTCAGCCCACGAAGTGGATTGCTGTGCGGTGGAATCGGGGGGATACGCCCTCAGAGCTGCCGGTGAGCGATTCGCCTCAGAGGTAGCTGCAGATGCGATCGGGGTCGCACGCGGCGAGGTCCGGTTCGGATGCCGCGTCGTGGAACTCCGCGACGGTGGCCCTGAGGGCGACCAGCTCCCCGATCTGACGGTCGAGATCGGCCAGTTGCCGCGCGAGAAGGTCTCGCACATGCATGCACGGAGCCTCGCCGACGTCCCTGATCTGCAGGATGTCGCGGATCTGTGCCAATGTCAGCCCGGCGGTGCGGCTTCGGCGGATGAAGTCCAGTCTCGCCGTGATGTCCGCTCCGTAGTCCCGGTAGCCGTTCGTGGCTCGCTCGGTTGCGGGCAGAAGACCGCTCGCCTCGTAGAACCTCAGGGTCTTCGTGGTCATCCCGGACGCTGCCGCCGCTTCACCGATACGCACGCTGTGCCTCCTCCTTCATGGTTTCGCCGCTCACTCTTGACCTTCCAGTGTAGGGGAAGGTGCAGACTGACTGAAGCGAATCGAGCAGGGTTGTCCTGCCCTCGCGGCTTCCGATCAGCATTCTCAGGAGATTTCATGCCCGAACGCTCACCGACCGACTTCGATCTGGCCATCATCGGCTCCGGAGGCGGTGCGTTCGCCGCCGCGATCCGGGCCACGAACCTCGGCAAGCGCGTCGTCATGATCGAGCGCGCAACCATCGGCGGAACCTGCGTCAACACCGGATGCATCCCGTCGAAGGCCCTGCTCGCGGCCGCCGACGCGCGCCACGTCGCCCTCGACGCGCGCCGGTTCCCCGGCATCGACGCGACCGCCGGTCCGGTCGACGTGACGGAACTCATCGACGGCAAGCGTGCCCTGGTCGAGACGATGCGATCCGAGAAATACGTCGACCTGATCGCGGATTACGGTTGGGATCTGCGTCACGCCGACGCGGCATTCGCCGGCACCGCCGATGACCCGGCGTTGGAGGTGACGGATGCCGACGGCAGGGTCGACACCGTACGCGCCGCGCATTACCTCATCGCTACCGGATCGAGCCCCTCGGTGCCCTCGATCGACGGGCTGGCAGATGTCGACTACCTCACCTCGACGACGGCGATGGAACTCGACGAGGTACCCGAGTCGCTGCTGGTTCTCGGCGGCGGCTATGTCGCGCTCGAACAAGCCCAGCTCTTCGCCCGGCTCGGCTCGAAAGTGACGATGATCGTGCGCTCCCGGCTGGCGTCCGGGGAGGAGCCGGAAGCATCCCGCGCCCTGATGAGCATATTCGCCGACGAGGGCATCCGGGTTCTCCGCAAGTCGACCATCTCCTCCGTGCACACTGATGCCACGACGGGTGAGGTGGTGGCGCTGGTCGCCGGGATCGGCGGTCGCGAGGACATCCGCGCGAGCAAGCTGCTGGTCGCCACCGGCCGGGTACCGGTGACGACCGGGCTGAACCTCGCCGCGGTCGGGGTGACGACGGGGGAGAACGGCGAAGTCGTGGTCGATTCCCGGCTGGCCTCGTCCAACAGCCGCATCTGGGCCGCGGGGGATGTGACGGGTCATCCGGAGTTCGTCTACGTCGCCGCCGCGCACGGCGCCCTCGTCGTGGACAACGCCTTCAACGATGCGGGGCGGGAGGTCGGCTACCGGCACCTGCCCCGTGTCATCTTCACCACCCCCAACCTCGCAGCGGTCGGGATGACCGACAAGCAGGCACGGGACGCGGGAATCGTCTGCGAATGCCGGGTGCTGCCGCTGGAGTACGTGCCGCGAGCCCTGGTGAACCGCGACACCCGCGGGTTCATCAAGGTCGTCGCGGACGCCCAGACCGGCCAGATCCACGGGATCACCGCCGTGGCACAGAACGCCGGCGAGATCGCTGCCGCCGCCGTCTACATCGTCTCCGCTCGGATGACGGTGAGCCAGGTCGCGAACCTGTGGAGCCCCTACCTGACCATGGCCGAGGGCATCAAGATCGCCTGCCAGTCCTTCACCACGGACGTGTCCAAGCTGTCCTGCTGCGCCGCGTGACCACTTCATCCATCGAACGATCCACGCCAACGAAAGGAACCACCATGACCGACAACGCCACCCAGATCACCGAGCGCCTGGCCTCATCCGAAACCGGAATGCAGCCCTGGCTGTGGCTGCCGCTGATGAGACTGCTCGCGCAGGGCGATCCGGTCGACGTCGACGACCTCGCCGCGACGACCGGCCGACCGGTCGACGATGTCCGCTCGGCACTCGCAGCTATGGCCGACACCGAGTATGACGGATCGGGGCGGATCATCGGACAGGGACTGACTCAGCGGGCGACCCAGCACCGTTTCGAGATCGACGGGGAACAGCTCTACACCTGGTGCGCCCTGGACACCCTCATTTTTCCCACCATCCTCGGGACGTCAGCGGTCATCGAATCCCGCTACCGCACCGGAATGCCGGTTCGGGTGACCGTCGACAGCTCCGGCGTGCGCAGCGTCGAGCCCACCACCGCCGTGGTGTCCTTGATCGCCCCGGACGACATGAGTTCCGTGCGCTCCTCCTTCTGCAACCAGGTGCACTTCTTCGCCTCTCCCGAGGAAGCCGAACCGTGGCTCAAGAACCACGAGGGCGGGTCGGTCGTCTCCGTCGCGGAGGCGTTCGCGCTCGGTTCATCGATGGCCGAGAAGATGCTTGCCGAGACGGCTGCGGACCGCCCCAGCGATGACACATCCCATAGCTGCTGCTGAGGCGCCAGAACATGACTGACCCAGATCCGCGAGTAGTCAACGCCACCGTCGCGAGGTCCACCGCGCAGACCCTGGGGCTGGACGGCGAAGAAATCGGGAGCGAGATCAACACCAGAGGCGACCACGCCCCGTTCGACTAGGTAGTTCGTCCATTGGCCGGGGCCGCAGCCGGCGTCAATTACTGGGCCCGACAACCGTGCCGGCCCAGGTGTCGACGAGCTGACGGTCGGAAGGATGAACCGCGGCCATCGATCCGTACGCCCCGGCGTACTCAACAGCTCGTCGCGAGTATGCCTGTGCAGCTTCGTTCACCACCCCTCGATGATAAGTGGCGATCCGATAACGATCGTTTCCGGCGAGGTCTACCGACACAGGATCGGCGGCGACGACATGTGACTTCTGGCGGTCTTTGACGGGCCCCTGCCAGGGCTATGTGGCGGTGTCGTTCACGTTCATCCGCGTACTGCCGCGGGTGCACGGTGGGCAGTACGAGCCGGTTGGGGCTGTCAGCGGCGCCGGGTGGGACTGCTGGCGTCGTCGGTCTTGGGATGTCGAGGCTTCTGGTTGCGCCGTAGTTCGAGCAGGGGGCAGTTCTTGCAGCTGGGTGTGGCCCGGCAGCACTTGATGCGTTTGCGGTGGACCATCAGCTCCTCCCGGGCGGTGAGGGCTGGTGCGCGGTCCCTGCGGCTCCGGAAGCTCGTGCGGGAGAACCGGCGCGGCGCCAGACCCCCGCACGGAGCAGGCGTAGCCCGTTCAGGCCGACGACCATGGTGGACCCTTCGTGGCCGGCGACACCGAGGGGTAGCGGCAGGATCCAGCCGATGTCCCAGACGTCGAGGACCGCGATGACGGTCGCGGCGAAGGTCAGGTTGGCCTTCACCACGCGGTGTGCCCGCCCGGACAGGTCGATGATCTTGGGCAGGATGGCGAGCTCGTCGCGGACGATGACCGCGTCGGAAGTTTTCAGGGCGAGGTCGGACCCGTGGCGGCCCATGGCCACGCCGAGATTAGCGGCGGCCATCGCGGGTGCGTCGTTGACACCGTCGCCGACCAGGAGCACCCGGTGACCTGCTGCCTGGAGCGCCTTGACGTGGGTGACCTTGTCGGCGGGCAGCAGACCCGCACGGACGTCGGTGATCCCGACCTCCTGGGCCAGTCGGGTGGCGGCGCCGTGGTTGTCCCCGGTCAGCAGCACCGGGGTGGCGCCCGTCAAGGCGGTCAGTGCGGCCACGGTGGCGGGGGCGTCCGGTCGCAGCTGGTCGGCCAGACCGAGGACCCCCACGTGTACGTCGTCGACCACGACGACGACTGCGGTGCGCCCGGATGCCTCCAGCTCGGCGACGACGTCCCGGGCGTCCTCGGATCCCTTGTTGGCGGCTGCGACCGCAGGGTCGGTCAGTAGCGCCGGTGAGCCGACCCGGACCACGCGGCCTTCGACGGTTGCGGTGACCCCGCGCCCGGGGGTCGAGGAGAAGTCCTGGGCATGAGGCAGGTTCAGATCCCTGTCATGGGCGGCCGCAACGATCGCGCGCGCCAGCGGGTGCTCGCTGGGTCGTTCGGCGGCAGCGGCACAGCGGAGGACCTCGTTCTCGTCGAGCCTTCCGGCGGGCAGGGGCCTGACGTCGGCGACCCGGGGGGTGCCTTCGGTCAGGGTGCCGGTCTTGTCGAACGCGACGATCGTGACCTCGCGGAAGGTCTCCATCACCACCGCGGACTTCACCAGCAGGCCGTGCCGGCCGGCGTTGGCGATCGCGGAGAGCAGCGGGGGGGCATGGTGGCCAGCACCACCGCGCACGGCGAGGCGACGATCATGAAGGTCATCGCTCGTTGCAGGGTCGGCTCGAACGCCGCGCCGAGGGCCAGCGGGACACCGAAGATCAGCAAGGTGGAGACGACGACACCGACCGAGTAGCGCTGCTCGACCTTCTCGATGAACAGCTGTGTCTTCGCCTTCGTCGCCGATGCCTCTTCGACCATCGCCACGATCCGGGCCACCACCGAGTCGGTCGCGGCTCGGTTCACGCGGATGCGCAGCGCGCCGGTGCCGTTCAGGGTCCCGGCGAACACCTCGTCCCCGGACTCCTTGAGCACCGGCATCGGCTCGCCGGTGATGGAGGCCTGGTCGACCTCGCTGGCCCCTTCGATCACCTCCCCGTCGGCGCCCACCAGTTCCCCGGGCCGCACCAGGACGACGTCGCGGATGGCGAGATCCGCGGTGTCGACCTTCTCCTCGATGTCCCCGGGGTTCAGACGGGTCGCTTGCTCGGGGGCCAGGTCGAGCAGGGCGCGCACCGAGTCGGCGGTACGCCGGGTCACGAACGCCTCCAGTGCCCCGGAGGTCGCGAAGACGACGATCAGCAGCGCCCCCTCGAAGACCTGTCCGATCGCTGCGGCGAGGAGCGCGGCGACGATCATGAGCAGGTCGACATCCAGCGACTTGGCGCGCAGTGCCTGCAGTCCTGCCAGCGCGGGTTCCCACCCGCCGGTCACGTAGCAGGCCAGGTAGAAGGCCCACCACACCACCGGCGGCGCACCGGCGAGCTGGAACGCGCCGCCGATCGCGAAGAGCACGGTGGCGATGACCGCCCAGCGCACCTCGGCCATCGACAACACCACCCACAGGCCGGATCGGGACGCACGAGTTCTTGCGGCGTCGTGGCTCGCCCGGGCAGGCGAGGCGGACAGCGTCGTGCTCATGAGGGTCTCCTGCAGAGGTGGGCGAGGGCCGCCACACTATACAAACATGTAGAGGTCTTCATGCAACAGCGGTATGTTGGCGAAATGGGACACGGAATCTAGGGACGCTCCCGAGCAACACGCCTGGACGCCGCCGGCGCCCAGGTCGTGGCCACCACCTTGCAGGCCCTCGCCACCCATAGCCGCCTGCTCATCCTGTCTCGGTTGCGCGAGAGCCCGGCCACTGTCAGCCAGCTGGCCGAGGCCGTGGAGATGGAACAGTCCGCCGTGTCCCACCAGTTGCGCATGCTGCGCCACCTCGGGCTCGTCCAAGGCCGGCGATCGGGACGCTCTGTCACCTACGCCTTGCACGACAACCACGTCGCCCAGCTCCTCGACGAAGCCGTCTTCCACGCCGAGCACCTCCGCCTCGGCGCTCGCGACCAGGCCGACGAGACAGCCTGATCCCGCGACAGCGCCGCAGTCCCACATCCTGGTAATGGAACGTCGTCCGACGCCCGCCGGCGCAGTAGTGACTGCGGGACTCAGGCGGCGAGTACGCCCTGAGGGGTGTGGATGGGTCGCTGGGACCGCCGGTCAGGGAGTGATGAGGAGGAGCCAACCGGTCAAAGCGAGGAGCGTTACTGCTAGCACCGGGATCGTCAGGACGATGCCGATCTTGAAGTAGGCGCCCCAGCCGATGTGCATGCCCTTGCGGTCTAGAACGTGGAGCCACAGCAGAGTGGCGAGGCTCCCGATCGGGGTGATCTTCGGGCCGAGGTCGGCGCCGATGACGTTGGCGTAGACCATGAGCTCGTGGGTGAGGCCGGTGGCACCGGCGGCGTCGATGCCCAGGGCGGCGACGAGCACGGTGGGCATGTTGTTCATCACCGAGGACATGCCGGCGACGAGGAAGCCGGTGCCGCCGGCTGCTGCCACGGGTCCCTGCTCGCCGAACCAGGCGAAGACCTCGCCGAGGGAGTCGGTCAGGCCCTGGTTCCGCAGGCCGTAGACGACCAGGTACATCCCGAGGCTGAACAGCACAACCTGCCACGGCGCGGACCGGAGCACGGGCGCGATGGGGATGCGGCCACCGGAGCTCGATGGCGGGGTCGGGCCGCCGTCCAGGACCGCAGTACCCAGCGCATGGTCGTGGATGTCGTCGTGGACGACCCCGCTCCGGGTGGGGTCGTGCACCGCTGGGACGGCGCCCACCGTCTCGACAGCCGGCAGGCGAGCCTCCAGCCGCGCGAACACCCATGCCGGCTTCCGTGCAGCGGTCAGGACGATGGCGATCGCGCCGAGGCCGGCGACGGCGGCGATGGGCGCACCGAGCGGGTCGGCGACGAAGTAGCCCACCAGCAGCAGGCCCAGGACGACCCAGCCCGCGCGGAAGGTCACATGGTCGTGCACGACGTCGGAGGGACGAGCAAGGTCGGCGACGTCGTACCGGGACGGGATGGACTTGCGGAAGAAGAGGCGCAGCACGAGGAGGCTCGCGGCGAGTGACGCGAGGCTCACAGGGATCATCACGAGGGCATAGCGGGCGAAGCCGATGCCGAAGAAGTCCGCCGAGACGATGTTCACGAGGTTGGACACCACGAGCGGCAGGCTCGTGGTGTCCGCGACGAATCCGGTCGCCATGACGAAGGCGAACGCGGCCTTGGGGTCGAACCGCAGGGCCAGGAGCATCTGGTAGACGATCGGGGTGAGGATCAGCGCTGCGCCGTCGTTGGCGAAGACCGCGGCGATCGCCGCACCCAGGACGACGATGAGGTTGAAGAGCATCCGGCCGTTCCCGCGGCCCCAGCGGGCCACGTGGAGCGCGGCCCACTCGAAGGTTCCCGCCTCGTCCAGCACCAGCGAGATGATGATCACGGCGACGAAGGTCAGTGTCGCGTTCCACACAATCACCCAGACGTCCGGGACGTCACCGAGCTGGACGACGCCCGTGACGAGAGCGAGCGCCGCGCCGCCGAGGGCGCTCCACCCGATGCCGAGCCCGCGAGGTTGCCAGATCACCAGCGTCAGGGTGAGCACGAAGATGACGACGGCAAGCAACACGGAAGGGCCTCCAGGCGTGGGCGGGTGAGCCGCGGCGCGGTGCCGCGGACCGAGACGGTCGTGCGGGTGGGGTCAGCTGGTCAGGCGGCGCAATGCTTGGGCCCCGGCAGGGACGTCGGGCAGCCACGGCACGACGGCGGCGCGCCGTGGGCTTGCCGCAGCGATCTCCTCGAGCCAGCGGGTCTCGTCAGCGGCGCGGGCGCGCAGGACAGGGTCGGTCGTACCGGTCGCGGCAAGGGACGCGTTGGCGACCCACGTCCACGGACTCAGACCCGCGCGAGCGAGGTCCGCCTGAAGTGCCATCGCTTCATGCACAGGCGTTGCCTCGGGCAACGCCACGAGGACGATGCGGGTGCGTTCGAGGTCGGCGAGCGACGCGAAGAGCGACGTCGCCGCGTCGTCGGCTCGGCCCTCGCGCGCTGCGGCCTGACGGGCGAAGCTCTGCGAGGACTCCAGGAGGAGGAGCGTGTGGCCCGTCGGAGCGGTGTCGATGACAACGAAGCGGCCCGACGCGTCGGCCACGGTGCGGGCGAAGGCCTGGAAGACGGCAACCTCCTCGGTGCACGGGGAGCGCAGGTCCTCGGTGAGCAGATCACGTGCTGCGTCGCCCATGCCGGCGCCTGCTGTTGCCAGCACGTGATCGGTCCACGCCGCGGTCTCCGCCGCGGGGTCGATGCGCGTGACCTCGAGGTTGGCCGGCGGGTCGGGCAGGACGTCGTGGACGTGCGCGGCAGGGTCGGTGGTCGTCAGGGTGACAGGTAGGCCGCGCTCGGCCAGGGCAAGGGCGAGGGCGGCGGCGACGGTGGTCTTGCCGACGCCACCCTTGCCCATGGTCATGACGATGCACGGGTCGCCGACGGCGAGCTCGGCGACGAGGTCACCGAGCGTGTCCAGCTCGGGCGGCGCGACGGCTTCGGTCGGGCTCGACGCCGGGTCGCCGGACAGGATCGCGCGCAGGGCCTCGACGCCGATCGGCGCGCGGGCGAAGAGCGGCACGGCGTCCACCGACGTGGCCCGGGCGAGGAGCGCCGGAGCGGAGTCGAGCGCGGCGGTCTCGCGATCGTGCCGGGCGACGGCGACGGCGTCGTCCCCTGCGGGGTGGGCGAGCACGCCGTTGATGACGACGTGCTGCGTGGTCATCCCCAGGTCGGCGAGCTCGGCGCTGGCCCGCGACGCCTCCGCGAGCGAGGAGGACTCGGCCCGGGCGACCAGCACTACGGTCGTGCGTTCGCCGTCGCGCAGGGTCTCGAGGCTGCCGGCGTAGGCCTCCTGCGCGTGGCCCAGGGCGGAGACCGGACCGACGCAGGTGACGCCCGCGGTGTTCGTCTCGAGGAAGCCGGTCCACGCGCCGGGCAGCGCGAGCAGGCGCAGCGTGTGGCCGGTGGGCGCCGTGTCGAAGACGACGTGGTCGTAGGCGTCGGCGATCTGGCGGTCGGTCAGCAGGGTGACGAACTCGTTGAACGCTGCGACCTCCACGGTGCAGGACCCGGAGAGCTCCTCCTCGATGGAGGCGACCGCGTCTTCGGGCAGAAGGGAGCGGTAGGGGCCGACAACGCGCTCGCGGTACGCGGCGGCAGCGGCGGACGGGTCGATGTTCACCACGTCGAGGCCCGGCACACCGGGCACCTGGACGGCACCCGAGGTCCCGGGGTCGGGCATGCCGAAGACCTCGGCGAGGTTGCTCGCGGGGTCGGTGGAGACGATGAGGACGCGGCGGCCGGCGTCGGCGAGGACGACGGCGGTCGCTGCTGCGCAGGACGTCTTGCCGACCCCGCCCTTGCCGGTGAAGAAGAGGAACGGGGTGGGCGAGCTGAGCATCCCGGGCAGGAATGCAGTCCCGCTGAGCGCCGGCGCGGACACGTCAGCAGCTCCCGGATCCGCCGCAGCAGGACTGCGTGGTCGTGGTCGCAGCCTGGACCGCGGTGCTCAGCGGGATCGCGGGGCGCGGCACGTCGGCCCACGTCGCGAGTTCGGTCCGGCTGGGGTAGTGCCCCTTCGCCTTCACCGCGCCGTCGACGAGCACCATGGGCAGCGCAGCCGTACCGTCCGTCTCGAGCGCCTGGCGGACGGGGTCGCTCGCGATGAACTTCGCCGGCTCCTGGGACAACGTGGCCCGGTCCACCTTCACGCCCCGGTCGGACAGCCATGCGATGTCGGCGGCGAACCGGGACAGCGTCGGGTCGACGTCCGTCCCGCACACGCCGGTCGAGCAGCACATTGCCGGGTCGAAGATCTCTACGCGGGACATCGGTCCTCCTCCTACTCGTTCGCTGACTCATCAGCGCTTGCTGACATCACACCATACTGATGGGTTGTACGGTAGGGAAATGAGTCCCGTCAGCGTCCCGATGCCGACCCTTCCGGTGCGCGCGGAGGTGGCGAGCCAGTTCGCGCTCCTGGCGGACCCCTTGCGGCTGAAGATCGTCGAGGCGCTGTCCCGCGAGCAGCTGTGCACCTGCCACCTGGTCGACATCACCGGCGCGCGTCAGACGGCGATCAGCAACCACCTACGCCTGCTCCGTGAGGCGGGCGCGGTGGTCAGCGAGCCGGAGGGGCGCTACACCTGGTACCGCCTCGTGCCGGGCGCGTTCACCGAGGCGCTACGCGCACTCTCCGGCTTCGCCCACGACGGCCCCGACGCCGCGCATCTGCGGCCCGCGTGCGCCACGCCGGTCGGTTGACCCGCTCGTCAGCTCACCGCCCTCGGGTCGTGACGTCCGTCGTCACGGCGCTTCTGCGCTGAGCAGCTGACGCACCCGACGCCGGATGTCGTCGCGGACCAGCCGCATGCGCTCCGCCCCCTCGATGCCACGTGAGGAGGGCTCGCCGACCTCCCAGCGGACGACGGGCGTGCCGTCAGCGGTGGCGACCTCTGCCTCGGTGCCGAGGACCACGACCACGTCCGCGTCGGCGATCAGCTCGTCCGTGATCGCCTTGGGCTGCTCACCGGTGATGTCGATTCCCACCTCAGCCAGGGTGTCGGCCGAGCCGGGGTGCACCGTCTCGCTGGGCGCTGTGCCTGCGGAGGTGACGCGCACGTTCGGGAACTCGTGGCGCGCGATGGCAGCGGCGATCTGAGACTTGCCGGAGTTGTGGACGCACACGAAGAGCACGGACTCGGGCGGGGTTGTCACTCGGTTCTCCTCGAGGTCAGGGCCGCGCGCTGGCGGTCCAAGTCGTGCTCGCGCACCCAGGCCATGGTGGCCGTCTGGACGACGTCCCATGGGGAGCCGAGCGGTGGGGTGTACGACAGGTCCAGCCCGTCGACGTCGGCGACGCGCATGTCGTGTGTCAGGGCGGTGGCGTAGACGTCCACCCGCTTGGCGATCTCCGCGCCGAGCGGGCCGACGAGCTGGGCGCCGAGCAGGCGGCCGGTCGCGGTGTCGCCGGTGACGCGGATGGTGACCGGCTTGGCGCCCGGGTAGTACGCCTTGTGGTCGTCTCCAGTGGACTGGACGGTGGCCGGCGCGAACCCAGCGTCGGTCGCCTCGCTGTCGCGCACCCCGGTGCGGGCGATCACCAGGTCGAAGACCTTGACCACCTGGGTGCCGAGGCTGCCCGGGTAGACGGCCGAGCCACCGAGGGCGTTCTCACCCGCGACGCGGCCCTGCTTGTGCGCGGTGGTGCCCAGCGGCAGGTACGCGCGGCCGAGCAGGCGGTGATGCGTCACGACGCAGTCGCCGGCAGCCCACACGCCGGGGAGCCCGGTGGACATGGCGGGATCGACGAGCACGGCCCCGCGCGGACCGGTCGTCGCGCCGGCAGCGACGAGCAGGTCAGTGTCCGGTCGTACACCGACCACCACGAGCACGACGTCCACGTCCCAGCGCTCCGGCTGCCCGCTCGCGCCCGTGGCGTGCACCGTCAACCGAGTCGGCCCGTCGGATGCGGCGACTTCGGTGACGGTCGTGGCGGTGTGCACCTCGACGCCGTGCCGGGTGAGCTCGGCGCGCACCATCGCGCCCAGCCCGGGGTCGACCGAGGGTAGCACCTCGGGCAGGGCCTCGACCTGGATGACGTCGATGCCGCGGGCGGTCAGGCCTTCGGCCATCTCCAGGCCGACGTAGCCGGCGCCGACGATGAGTGCCCGGGACGGGCGGTTGGCGTCCAGGTCCGCGGTGAGGGCCAGGGTGTCGCCGATCGTGTGCAGGAGGTGCACTCCGTCGGCCGGCCCGAGGCTGTCCAGCCCGGTGATCGGCGGGCGGACGGGGACAGCGCCTGTCCCCACCACCAGGGCGTCGTACGGCAGCTCGCGCTGACCGTCCGGTGCCTCGACGAGCAGGCGCCGTCCGGAGACGTCGATGCCGACGGCCCGCGTGTTGACGCGGACGTAGAGACCGGCATCGCGGAGGTCGTCCATGGTGCGGTGCGCGAGGTTGCGCCAGTGACCGACCTCACCGGACACGTAGTACGGGATGCCGCAGATGGAGAAGTTGGGGTACTCGTCGGCGAGCACGACCGTCACCTCGGCGGTCGGGTCGAGCTCGCGGGCGCGCAGCGCGGCGCTGATGCCGGCATCGCTCCCGCCGACGGCGACCAGGCGCATGTCAGGCCGTCGCCGCGGCGGGCTGGACGCCGAGCTCGTCGAGGAGGGTGAGCACACGGGCGCGGATCTCGTCCCGGATGGGGCGGACGGACTCGATGCCCTGACCGGCCGGGTCGTCGAGCTGCCAGTCCTCGTAGCGCTTGCCGGGGAAGATCGGGCACACGTCACCGCAGCCCATGGTGACGACGACGTCGGACGCCTGGACGGCGTCAGTGGTCAGGACCTTGGGCTGCTGGTCGCGGATGTCGATGCCCAGCTCGAGCATCGCCTCGACCGCGACGGGGTTGATCTGGTCCGCAGGCATGGAGCCGGTGGAGCGGACCTCGACGGCTCCGCCGGACAGGTGCCGCAGGAACCCGGCGGCCATCTGGGATCGACCGGCGTTGTGCACGCACACGAACAGGGCAGACGGGCGGGTGGTGGTCGGGCCGCTCATGGGTTCTCCTTTGTCGTGGCCCGGCGGGCCGGGGTGGTCAGGTCTGCGGCCAAAGCGCGTACGCGGGTTTCTAGGTCCTGGTAGATGGCCTCGACGCCCGCCGGTGAGGCTAGGGCGTGTCCCGCGAATCTGACGATACTGGGTCGCGGAGCCAGATTCTGATGCTGGCGACGTCGATGGTGCCGCGGTAGACGAAATCGCGCTTGTCGGTCCTGGTGGCCACCGCGCGGTGCTCGCGGAGCTTGTTGATGGCCCGCTCGACG
>NZ_MRDE01000026.1 GCF_001968835.1 Tersicoccus phoenicis | reverse complement strand
CGCTGCCTACACCGCCCATCCGGAACGCTTCGGCCACCGCCGACCCGCAGCACCCACACTGCCCGCCACAGCCTGGATCAACCAACCCTCACAGGAGGCCCTCATACAGACCGCCTGACGGAAACTGTCTCACCAGACTTGACACCTTCCGATGGGCGACGAACTCACCAACGCCGCACTCATTGGCCTGATCGGCATGTTCGGGATCGCTCTTGTCCTCCGCGCGGCTGGCAGCGTCGCCGCGTTCCTCACCGGCACACCCCAGCCCGAAACCGGTGCAGCGGCGGGGCTCGCCGTGCTGTTCAACCCCGGCGATCCGGCGACCGCGCTCGGTGCCGACGGACTCAACCCGGTCGTCTACTGGCTCGTGAGCACGGCACTGCTCGGCGGACTCGCCGCCGGGATCGTCTGGGTGTGGATCGTGCTGCGCCGTCACACGCGGAAGACAGAGACCGACCCGCACCGGCTCGCCGGGATCGCGACCAGCCATGAGGTCAAGACCGCAGCATCCGCAAAGGCACTGCTTCACCGCGCAGCCACGCTACGGCCCTCCTTGGAGTCGCCAGCACCGCAGAATGTCGGCTACCTCCTCGGTGCTAGCCGCGGCACGAAGGTCTGGGCATCGGTCGAAGACTCGATCCTGCTGATCGGCCCACCCCGCTCAGGCAAGGGCCTACACGTCGTCATCAACGCGATCCTCGACGCCCCCGGCGCGGTCGTCACCACCAGCACGAGGCCCGACAACCTCACCGCGACCCTCCGCGCCCGCCGCCGCAACGGCGGGCCGGTCGCGGTGTTCGACCCGCAACACCTCGCCGAAGGCATCCCCGCCGGGCTGCGCTGGTCACCCATTCGCGGCTGCGACGATCCACTGACCGCGATGATCCGCGCCAACGGCCTCGCCGCCGCGACCGGGCTGTCCGCTGGCGGGGTTGAGTCCGGTGGGTTCTGGGAAGGCAAGACCCGCACCGCGCTCCAGTCGTTGCTGCACGCTGCCGCGCTCGACGGGCGCCCGCCGGCAGAGCTGTTCAGGTGGACCCTCGACCCCAGCGCAGCATCCGAGGCCGTCGCCATCCTCAACTCCCACCCGAACGCCGCGATGAGCTGGGACGACTCCCTGGCCGCGATGATCGACGCCGACCCCAAGACCCGCGACAGCATCTGGCAAGGCGTCTCCCTCGCACTCGCCGCCCTCGCCGACCCGCGCGTGCTCGATGCCGTCACGCCAGGCCCGCACGAACACTTCGACCCCGAAACCTTCCTCACCGAGCAAGGCACCCTCTACCTGCTCGCCACCGGAGCGGGAGCAGGAGCCTCCGCGTCGCTGGTCGCGGCATTCGTCGAAGACCTCATCGAAACCGCCCGCCGACTCGCCGCACGCTCACCCGGAGCGCGGCTCGACCCGCCCCTGCTGCTCGCGCTTGATGAGATCGGGAACCTCGCCCCGCTGCCGTCCCTGCCGACGCTCATGGCCGAAGGTGGCGGCACCGGCATCACTACGATGCCGGTCTTGCAGTCCCTCGCACAGGCTCGCGACCGGTGGAGCGAGCACCAGGCCGGCGCGATCTGGGACGCAAGCATCGTCAAGATCATCCTCGGCGGCGCATCCAACAGCCGCGACCTCCAAGACCTCTCCACCCTCATCGGCGAGCGCGACGAGTACACCGACAGCGTGACCCTCGGCGACCACGGCACCCGCTCCAACCAACGCTCCATCCGACGAGTCCCGATCCTGCCACCGGACCGCATCCGCACTCTGTCGTTCGGCACGGGCATCACGATGCTGCGCTCCGCGCCGCCCATCGTCACCGACCTGCGCGCCTGGCCGACCCGTCCCGACACCGCCCAGCTCCGCCGGGACCGCAACGAACTCGAAGCGCTGCTGCGCCACTGTCCCACCTCCTGACGGCGCTTGGGAATCAGGGGCGCACCTGCCTGACAGAGCGACCCACACGCAGGTGGTCGCCCGAGTCAGGAGGAGGCCATCATGGCCATTCACACCCAGGAATCGCTGTCAGGCTTCATCGCCTCGGAGCCGTTGCTCACCGAGACGGCCAAGGGAGACGCCAGGTTCTTCGCCCGTATCGGCAAGGAACACTTCCGCCGTGAGGACGACGGCTCGTTCACGCAGACCGAGACGACCTACCACCACCTGGTGATGTTCGGGCGTTCCGCTGAGCACGCGCACGCGAACTTCGCCCAGGGCGACAACTTCGTCGCCGAGGGCTACACGCGGCCGGTCAACTACGAGCGCAACGGTCAGGCGATCGAGGGCGAAGAGTTCGTCGCCAAGAAGATCGGCCATGACGCCGCGCGAACCCGCTACGAGGTAGACCGCACGCCGCGCAATGGAGTCGGCCGGAACGCAGCGGCGTACGACCCGACGCAGCGAGCAGCGGCGACGGCGCACGCCCCGGTCAGCATGTGAGTTCGGGAGCCGAAGCACCATGAACGATCAGCACGAGATGGATGAGCCGGATGTCTTCGACGGGCCGCCCCGCGTCACCAACGCAGACATGCCCGAACCGCCGCACCCCGTGAACTGGAACCTGCTGACAGCGCACGAGCTGGAGCAGGAATGGCTCGCGCTGAACCGGTGGGTTGACTGGCTGCGACGCACCTACGGCCTCACCGTCGCGGTGGTGCCGCCGTTCTGGCATCACCACCCGGAGATGGTCTGGGAGCTATCGGCACTGCACCTGCATTGGCTCGCGGCCTACGACCCCGATCAGAACGCATCCGCGCCGCTCGGCTGGCATCGCGACTTCGCCGACGCGCGCGAACGCCTTCGCTACTGGGTCACCGCCTGCGGCACCCGTGGCGACCGCGACCGACCGACCCGGCAAGCTGCATGGCCCGGTGAAGACCCAGCTCCCACGATCCAGGACTTCACCTTCACCGACCGCGACACCGAGTTCGTCGAGTTCGTCATCGCCCAAGTCCGCAAGCGCCAGGAGGCCGAAGACGAGTTCTACGCCAACCTGGCCGACGACGAGGCTCCGTAGACCGATGAGCCGCTACACGAAGAAGACAGATCGTCGCCCCTACGAGGAGCGCTCGTTCTCCGTCCGTGCCGTCCACCGCGAACGCACCGACCTGCACAAGCTCGCCGAGGTTCTCATCCGGCTGACGTTGCAGGAGACCGGCGAAAGCCGCGCGGCCCGCGAGGCGGTGCGGGTGCCCGACACCTACCGGGCGGCACCGGATGGCCTGGCCGCCTCTGAAGCCGCCCGGTAGAATGAACCCTGCAAGCCTCGCGATGCGGGGTGTTGTGGCCTAAACCTCGCCGCTCGGCGGGCAACATGCACCGAGATCATCAGGTCTCGCCCTACAGCCTTCATCGGCTGCTCTCACGATCAACACCCTCCCACGAACAGTGGGAGCGCGAGGGTCGAACCGCGTGAGAGTGAGCCCCCGATGACCACCATTGCCGACGATCCGGCAGCCAGCCTCATCGACCCGCCCAAGACTGCGGCTGCCGCCGTGTCCTACCTGCGAGTCTCCACCCGCGAGCAGGCAGAGAAAGGCGGCACCGACGAAGGCTTCTCGATCCCAGCCCAACGCGAAGCGACAAGGCGCAAGGCCGAACAGCTCGGCGCCGGCATCGTCGAGGAGTTCGTCGACGCGGGAGCCTCAGCCAAGTCGTCCGACCGGCCCGAGCTGATGCGGATGATCCAGTACGTCAAGGCCAACAAGGTCGCCTACTGCATCGTCCACAAGGTCGACCGGCTCGCCCGCAACCGCGCCGACGACGTGAGCATCCACCTCGCACTCCAACAGTGCGGGGTCATGCTCGTATCCGCGTCGGAGAACATCGACGAGACTCCCTCGGGGATGCTGCTGCACGGCATCATGTCCACCATCGCCGAGTTCTACTCCCGCAACCTCGCCACCGAGGTCGCCAAGGGTATGAACCAGAAGGCCATCGGCGGCGGCACGAACGGGCGCGCGCCCATCGGGTACCTGAACGTTCGCAAGCGCGATGAGCTCGGCCGTGAGGTTCGCACCATCGAGCTCGATCCCGAGCGAGCGCCGATGATCGAGTGGGCGTTCAAGGCCTACGCCTCGGGCAACTGGAGCGTCAGCCAGCTCCATGACGAGCTCACCTCGCGCGGGCTTCGCAGCCTGCCCACGCCGAAGAGGCCGGCGAAGCCGCTGGCGGTGTCCACCATCCATCGGCTCCTGACCAACCCTTACTACAAGGGCGATGTCATCTACCGAGGCACCCGCTACAAGGGCAACCACCCGGCGCTGGTGCCCGCCGAGGTCTGGTACCAGGTCCAGTCCGTGCTCACCGCGCACCAGTGCGCCGTCGAGGCAACCCAAGTCCACGGCCACTACCTCAAAGGCACCATCCACTGCGGCCAGTGCGGCTCCAGGCTCATCGTCTCCAACGCGAAGAACCGCCACGGCAACGTCTACTGCTACTTCGTGTGCTCCGGTCGGCACTCCAAGCGCACCGACTGCACACGCCAGGCGATGCTCATCGAAGATGTCGAGAAGCTCATCGAGGACTACTACACCCGCGTCCAGATCACGCCCGCCCAGCAGGACGCGCTCGCAGGGATGCTCCACCATGAGTTCGACCGGCTCATGGCTGCTGAAACCGAGGAACTCGAACGCCTCACCACCAACCGCGACCGGCTCGAAGGCGAGCAGGACCGCCTCATGCAAGCGCACTACGCCGACGCGATTCCACTCTCGGTGCTCAAGCGCGAGCAGGACCGCATCGTCGCCGAACTCGACCAAGTGACTCGCCGCATCGACGCCCACTTCGGCGACTACGCCGACGCCCGAGCCCACCTCGACGACGCCCTCGGCCTGCTCGCCAACTGCGCCGACATCTACACCCGCTGCGACGACACCAACCGGCGTCTGTGCAACCAGGCGTTCTTCACGAAGGTCTTCATCGACGAGGACAACGAGCTTCGCGTCGAGCACAACCGCCCCTTCGAGATGCTGCTCGATCCGCAGGTCAACGCCAACGCTCTGACCTGGGCCGCGGACGCGAACAAGGCCCGAACCTCGACCAACGTTTCCGTTGGCAAGGGTTCGAGCCTTGTGCGCGGGGTGGGCCCCGTGGGGCTCGAACCCACGACCCGCGGATTAAAAGTCCGATGCTCTACCAACTGAGCTAGAGGCCCCTGCCCGCGCGCGGGCTGCCTCCACGTTAGCGCATGACGACCGGGCGTCGGGCCGGGTCAGGACGGTGGTGCAACCGCCAGCAGGAGCAGGGCCAGCAGCGCCTCGCCGTAGGCCTCGGCGGCGGTGTCTGCGGTGAAGACGCGATCCTGCTCCTGCAGACGGGCCCGCACGGTGAAGCGCCCGTCGTCGTCGGCGGCCAGCGACCGGAAACCGTCCCGGAGCAGCTCGCGCAGCTGACCTTCGGCCGGCAGCCACAGGGCCTCGTGCAGGGCGACCGAGTCCAGCGCCCACTCCGTGGTGCCGTTGAAGCCGAGGATGGTCCCGGTCGGGTACTCGTGGGCCTCGATGGTCATGTCACTGACGGTGTAGACGTCCTGCCGGTCCTCGTCCGGCACCAGCCGGGTCTGCTCGGGGTCGAGCACGAAGCGGTCGCCCGCGGCCGGCGTCCAGCGCAGCCCGGCGGTGCGCAGCGCCCGCGCCAGCTCGGTCGAGATCATCCTCGGGTCCTCCGTTCCGGTGTGGCGAGGCTACTGAGACGTGTCTGCCAGTATGCCCGTGGTCCGACGGCGGCGCCCGGGCGCCGAGGGCGTCCTGTCCCGTCCCCGGAGTACCATCCCGGAGTACCGTGACCGGTGACCCGCCGTGTTGCCCGCTTGCGGAGGTCACCATGCCCCGGACACCTGAGGAAGAGGCCACGGCCGCGCTGGCCATGCGCGCAGTGCTGCTCATGCCGGACGGATCGGCGGCGGATTTCGCGGCGCTGTACGCGCCGGACGCGGTCAACCGTGAGGCCGTGGCCGAGCCGCCGGAGTGCCGCGCCCTCGGGCCGACCGCCTTCCACGCCACGGCCCGGTGGCTCCGCTCGGCCTTCGCCGACCTGACGTTCCCGGTGGACG
Source organism: Tersicoccus phoenicis (assembly GCF_001968835.1). Classification (GTDB taxonomy): domain Bacteria; phylum Actinomycetota; class Actinomycetes; order Actinomycetales; family Micrococcaceae; genus Tersicoccus; species Tersicoccus phoenicis. The sequence continues at coordinate 81,450 of NZ_MRDE01000026.1, read as the reverse complement.
ACGTCGTCGTCGACGGCGAGGTGGCGGTGACCCTCGGCGAGATGGCGGGCAGGCACACCGGGTCCTTCACCCTGTGGCGACCCGACGGCGGCCTGGACCGGGTGCTCCCGGCGACCGGCCGGGCGTTCCGGGTGCGCCATGCCCACGCACTGCGGATCCGCGACGGACTCGTCGTCGAGCACTGGGCCTACCGTGACGACGTCGGTCACGCCCGCCAGCTCGGTTGGCTGCCACCCGGCCCGGTCTATCTGCTCCGGTCGCGCCTGGCGACGGCGTCGCTGCGCCGCCAGCTGCTCGCGGGCCGCGAAACAACGGGGCAGCAGAGCTGACAGCTCCACCGTCGGAGGGGATTGTGCCGACCCAGCCCCGGGACACGCCTGGAAAACTCGGGATATGGCGTCATGTCCCGAGCTGGTGCGGCGTGTCGTGGGACCAAGCACGCGGCGGGGCCGCCGACACGACGAAACGGGGCGTGACCGAGCCACCTCCCGCCGTCAGCGGCGGAACAGCGACCCGACTGCCCGTTCGATCCGGTTCACCGTGCTCTGCAGCCCGGGCGAGACCCGGACGGCGCCGCCGGTGAACCGCAGGGCCTGACCCGGCCGCAGCTGGGCGAGCACGTCGAGGTCGGCGTCGACGACGACGGCGATCACCGGGTAACCGCCGGTGACGGGGTGGTCGGCCAGGAACACCGTGGGCAGGCCGGACGGGGGCACCTGCAGCGACCCGGTGACCATGCCCTCGCTGGGCAGTTCGTCGGTGCGCGCCCGGGCCAGGCCCGGCCCGTCGAGCCGGATCCCGACCCGATTGGACTCGCCGGTGACCGTCCAACGCGCCGTCAGCAGCCGCTCCCAGGCGGCGTCGTCGAACCAGTCCCGCCGGGGACCGGGCCGGACGCGGACGACGGCGTCGCCCTCGGACAGGGCTCGCGGCCGCGGTGGCCGGGCGGGTCGCACCAGGGTCAGCCGGGTCCGGCCGACGGTCAGCTCGTCGCCGACCGCCAGGGGCGCGGGGCCGAGACCGGAGAGCAGGTCCGCACTGGCCGAGCCGAGCACCGGCTCGGCCTCGATGCCGCCCTGGAACGCCACGTAGTAGCGCATGCCCGCGCGCGCCGCACCGAGGTCGAGCAGGCCACCGGCGGGGATGGTCACGGCTCGGTTCCGCGGCGCAGGCTCGGCATTGATCCGCACCGGGCCGTCGGCACCCGTCACGGCGCACAGCAGCTCGGCACGGGCACGCAGCTGCAGACCGCCCTGCAGCACCTCGAGCAGAGGTGTGCCGGGGTCGTTGCCGACGAGCGCGGTGGCCAGGTCGGCAGCGTGCCGGTCCAGAGCACCGGCGGGACTGACGCCCAAATCGGCCCGCCCCGGTCGGCCGCGGTCCTGCACCAGGGTCTGCGGACCGGCCTGCAGCACGGTGAGCTTCCGGACGGCGGGTGACGACGCAGCGCGCTGGTCGGCGTCAATGGCGGCGCCCGGGCTCGTACCGCCGGTGGGGGCTTGCACAGGGTGCTCGACGGGCGCGTCGGTCGTCTCGGTGGAGGTTGAGATGCCCGGCCCGACGGCCGACCCAGCGAACGAGGGCGAGCCATCCTCCACGTTGGCGTCGTCGACGGCGATGGCCGCCCGGTCGTCGACAGCTGCGTCGTCGGCCGCCACGAACCGCACCGTGTCCCCCGGCCGGATCGCGGCGGGCGGGTCTGCAGCCGCGTCCCACATCGGCTGGGCGGTGTTGCCGATCAGCCGCCAACCCCCGGGGGAAGCTGCGGGGTAGACGGCGCTGAAGCCGTCCGCGAGCGCGACCGAGCCCGGCCGCACCCGGGTGCGCGGAGTCGGCAGGCGCCGCACCGCGAGCCCGCCGCTACGTCTCGCGCTCGTCAGCCCGCCACCGCCCCGAGAAGGCCCACCGGCCGACGTGTCTCGACCGTCCCCTGCGCTCCCGCCGGCCGGGGAGCGCTCCGGCAGCAGATAGCCGAAACCGGGCGCGAACCCCATGAATCCGACCCGCCAGGCGGTGCCGGTGTGCCGGGCGATCACCTCGTCGACGTCGATGCCCAGCTCGGCGGCCACGTCGGCCAGGTCGGGCCCGTCGTAGCGGACGGGAACGGTGATCTCCCGGCCGTCGAGGTCGGCGGCCTCGGACGTCTCTCCGTCCGGCGCGGCGTCCAGCGCATTCTGGAGCCAGGCGCGTACCCGGCCGAGCTCTCCCGGGGTCGCCGCGATCACCAGCAGCGTGCGGGCGGCGGGCACGAGGTCGACGACGGCGTCCGTACCGCCCGCGGGAGCAGAGGCTGCCCGCAGGCGGGAGCGCAGCCGGAGGACGGCGGCGTTGTCGGCGACCTCGACGAGCAGGGCGCGGTCCCCGTCGGGCAGGATCCGCACGGACGGGGTCGAGGAGGACGGGGTCGAGGAGGACGGGGTCGAGGAGGACGGGGTCGACGTGGGCCCCGGCCCCGGAGTCCCCCTCATGCGAACGCCGCCAGGTCGATCCCGGCGGCGGTCAACGCCTCGCGGACCGCGGTCGCCATCGCGACGGCACCGGGCGTGTCGGAATGCACGCACAGCGACCGGGGCTGCACGTCGGCGACCGTGCCGTCCACGGCTGTCACCACCCCGTCGCGGGCCATCTCGACGGCGCGCTCGGCGATCGCATCGACGTCGTGCAGCACCGCACCCGCCTCACGTCGGGACACGAGTGAGCCGCCCGGGGTGTAAGCGCGGTCCACGAACGCCTCCCGCACGAAGGGGTGTCCCGCGTCGGCGCAGACGGCCTCGATCACCGAGGCCGGTAACCCCAGGATCGGCAGCCCGGGGTCGAGAAGGCGCACCCCGGCGAGCACGGCACGGGCCTGGGACTCGTCCACGGCGATGGTGTTGTAGAGCGCGCCGTGGGGCTTGACGTAGCGGACGGCGACGCCGGTGGCCCGCGCGACCCCGTCCAGGGCGGCCAGCTGGTAGAGCACGTCCGCGGTCAGCTCGTCCGGGGCGACGTCCATCCGGCGGCGGCCGAAGCCGGCCAGATCCCGGTAGGCGACGTGGGCGCCGACGGTGACGCCGCGCTCACCGGCGAGCCGGCAGGAACGGAGCATGGTGCGCGGGTCACCGGCGTGGAATCCGCAGGCGACGTTGACGCTGGTGACGAGGGTGAACATCGCCTCGTCGTCCCCCATGGTCCACGCGCCGAAGGACTCGCCGAGGTCGCAGTTCAGGTCCATCGCACCTCCTGATGAGGATCGGGCTGATGAGGATCGGGCCGATGCCCCCATTATGGCGGGCGCGCCCGGGCGGTCTCGGCGTCAGGATCGCCCGGGCCCGTCGTCGGACCCGCGCCTCAGTCGATCGGGTCCGGCAGCGGCCGCACCGTGTAGGCGAGGTCGATGGTCGCCCCGGTGACCGGGTCGCCGAGTTCGACCTCCCACCGGTCGGCGAACTGGTCGACGCCGGACTTCATCGTGATGGTGCCCGAGACGAGCACGGTCCCGGGGGTGTCCAGACCCCGCTCGGCGAGGACGCCGAGCCAGTGGTCGGGGTCGAGCAGCGCACCGAGCGTGCCGTCCTGGATCAGCCGCCGGTCCTGCCCGACCCAGGCCTTCAGCGTGATGTCGTCGAGATGGTCGCGAACCTCGTCGAGCCGCCAGGCGGCGGTGGCGATGACGTCCGGGGAGGCGTTCTTGCTCCAGGCCACCCCGTGCACCTCGAGGTTCCGGTCGGTGTGGTCGCAGGCGGCGGTCAGCAGCACCCCGGAGTCGGTGATGACGAGGGCCCATTCCGCCTCGCCGGAGGTCCGTCCGTGCTGGACCTCGACGACGTCGGTCTGCTGCGCCAGGTACGGGGCGATCGGGTACATCGTCGGGATGGTGGCCGGTCCGGGCACGCCGAGTTCGGCCAGCTCGTCGATGTGCGCGCGCACCTCGGCCTGGTCGCGGCCGGCGTAGCCGGCGTTCAGCAGGCGGGTGACGGGAACGGTCTGCGTGCTCCCATCCGGAAGGGCGAAGGTCAGGGTGGTCATCTCGGCTCCTCGTGGCTCGGCGATGCTTCGGCCCCGCCCAGGGGTGGATTCCCGACGACGTCGGCGTGGGTCTGGTCAGCACGGCTCTGTATGCCTAATGTATACAGCACGTCATCCCCGCGCACCGTCCTCGAGGAGCATCCATGACCCACGACCGTCCGGCCTCCGCCGAGGAGGCCATCGACAGCAGGGGCCTGCACAAGGCGTTCGTCGCCAGCCTCACGGGAACGTCCCTGGAGTGGTACGACTTCGCCGTCTACTCCGCGGCCTCCGCCCTGGTCCTTCCCGCCCTGTTCTTCCCCTCGGCCGACCAGTTCACGTCGACGCTGCTCGCCTTCAGCACCTACGCCGTCGGGTACGTGTCCCGTCCGGTCGGCGGTGTGGTGTTCGGCCGGTTGGGCGACATCATCGGCCGCAAGCGGGTGCTCGTCATCACGCTGTTGCTGATCGGCGTCTCCACCTTCCTCATCGGTGTCCTGCCGACCTACGTCGACATCGGCGGCACTGCGGCACTGCTACTGGTCCTGCTCCGGTTCGCGCAGGGTGTCGGCGTCGGCGGCGAATGGGGCGGCGCCGTCCTGCTCTCCAGCGAGTTCGGCGACCCGCGGCACCGCGGTTTCTGGGCGTCCGCCGCGCAGATCGGGCCGCCCGCCGGCAACCTGCTGGCCAACGGCGCCCTCGCCGCCCTGACCGCCAGCCTGTCCTCGGACGCGTTCCTGCAGTGGGGTTGGCGCGTGGCGTTCCTGTTCTCCGCGGTGCTCGTGGCCTTCGGGCTGTGGATCCGGCTCAAGCTCGAGGACACGCCGGTGTTCCAGGCCCTCGAGTCGCGGGGTGACCGCTCCGAGGCTCCCGTGCGGGAGGTCTTCACCACCCAGTTGCGCCCCCTGATCTCGGGCATCCTCTCCCGGCTCGGCCCGGACGTGCAGTACGCGCTGCTGACGGTGTTCAGCCTGACCTACGCGGTGCAGCACCTGCAGCTGTCCCGCAACGCGGCGCTGGTGGCGGTGCTGATCGGCTCGGCGTTCCAGTTGGTCACCATCCCGCTGGCGGGCTGGCTGTCGGACCGGATCCGTCGCCGCACCCTGTACGCGATCGCCGCGGCCGGCACCATCGTGTACAGCTTCGTGTTCTTCGTGATCCTGCAACCGGGCGCGCAGGGTCTGCTCATCATCGCCTTGATCGTCGGCCTGACGTTCCACTCCTTCATGTACGGACCGCAGGCGGCCTACGTGATCGAGCAGTTCCACCCGCGCCTGCGGTACACCGGTGCGTCGCTGGCGTACACGATCGCCGGCGTCTTCGGTGGTGCGCTGGCACCGTTGATGTTCACCCTGGTCTCGTCCAACGGGGCCGTCTGGTGGCCGGTCGCCGTCTACGTCGCCGTGGCCTGTGTGCTGACGCTGGTCGGCCTGGCGATGGGCCGGGAGGGCGACCCGGCGGAGGACGAGGCGTACCTGCGGCAGTACGCGGCCGAGCACCACGCCTCGCCGAGCCTCTGAGATCCCCCTCGGGGGCCCGGGGCCCGGCGGGGCGCTCGCTCGGCGGGTGACGTCAGTCGCCGAGCAGCACCCGTTCGGTCACCCGCAGGTGTTCCTGGATCGCGGCGGTCGCGGCCGCGTCGTCGCCGGCGGCCAGCGCACTGAGGATGGCACGGTGTTCGACCACCACCTGCCGCTGCCGGGCCGGAGAGCGGAAGAGTGCCTCCACGCCGACCAGGATCTGCCGGGACCGCAGCCTCGCGTAGCTGTCCGAGAGCAGCTGGTTCCCGACGGCGTCGATCAGCGTCTGGTGGAAGGCCCGGTCCAGGTCGATGAAGTCGCGTTCGTCGCCGCCACGGGTCAGCTCCTCCTGCTCGGCCAGCACGGCACGCATCGCCGCGACCGGGGTCATGCCGGCCTGCAGGGTGCTCAGCGCGGACTGGCACTCGAGCATGGCGCGTAGCTGCATCAGGTCGTGGACGAGCTGGCGCCCGACCACGGGCACCCGGGCCCCGCGCTGGGGGATCATCTCGATCAGCCCGTCCGCGACGAGCAGCAGCAGCGCCTCGCGGACGGGCGTGCGTGACACGCCGATCGACGCGGCGAGTTCCGTCTCGTTCAGGAAGGTGCCCTGCCGCGCGGGATCGGAGAGGATCTCGTCCCGGAGGTAGGTGAAGGCGCGGTCGCGGCCGGACGCGGCCGTCGTGACATCCGGAAGCATACTTCATGTATACAACACAACGAGAGGATGGCCGTCGATGCGGACAGCACTGGCGCAGATCACCAGCGGACCCGACCTCGAGCGCAATCTCGACCTGGTCCGCTCGTCCACCGAACGGGCCGCGGCCGCGGGGGCGCAGCTCGTCGTCTTCCCCGAGGCGACGATGCGCGCCTTCGGGCATCGACTGACCGACGTCGCCGAACCCGTGGACGGACCGTGGGCGGACGCGGTGCGGCGGATCGCCGCGGAACACGACGTCACGCTCATCGTCGGCATGTTCACCCCGGGCGCGGACGGGAAGGTGCGCAACACCCTGCTCGCCACCGGCCGCGGGGTGGAGGCGCACTACGACAAGATCCACCTCTACGACGCGTTCGGCTTCGCGGAGTCGGACACCGTCGACGCCGGCGAGGCGCCGGTGACGTTCACCGTCGACGGCGTCACCGTCGGCCTGGCGACCTGCTACGACGTGCGTTTCCCGGCGCTGTTCACGCGGCTGGCCAACGACGGCGCCCAGCTGATCGCGGTGTGCGCCTCGTGGGGCGCCGGCCCCACGAAGGTGGACCAGTGGGATCTGCTGGTGCGCGCGCGGGCCCTGGATGCCACGGCGTACGTCGCCGCCTGCGGGCAGGCCGACCCCGCCGTCACCGGCGTCCCCATGCGGGAGGGCGCACCGACGGGCGTGGGACACAGCGCACTGGTCGACCCGCTCGGTTTCCCGGTGGCCACCCTCGACGGGCGGGCCGACCTGCTGGTCGCCGACGTCGACCCTGACGTCGTCGCGCGCACCCGCCGCACCCTGCCGGTGCTGGCCAACGCCCGGCTCTGAGCGGTCGGCAGGAGCAGCGGTCACCGCGCCTGCCCGGTGGTCACCGGTACACTCCTGGGCGCTGCCGGCAGCCGGAGGCGCCGGATCGACCCGGGAGTATCCTGACGGGCATGAGCGAGAAGCCCAGCTCCGCAGCCCCCCGACCACACCGCCCCGTGCAGATGGACCCGGCGGGGTTCGAGTCGTACGAGGGGGGCGCCGACCCGGTCCGGATCTCCGAAGCGGCGCACCTGGCCGCCCGGGCGCTGGTGCACCAAGGGCGTGCCTCCGAAGACCCCGAGGTGACCCGCCGGCTGGTCAAGCTCGCCGACAAGCAGGGGCTGGATGCCATTGCCGAGATGTGGGCCGAGAGTCCCGCCCGGTCCCTGCCGGGGGCCCTGTGGCGGCTGTACGCGATCCGTGCCTCCGCCCAGCGGGACCCGCAGCGGATCGCCGCGTACTTCAAGGCCGGACAGGCCGTGGCCCAGGTGTCCAACGTCGTGGCGGGTGCAGCCGAGCCGCCGGGCGCCGGCGAGATGCGCGAGATGGCCGACGCGATCCTCTCCGGCGCGTTCGACGGCGAGTTCGACGTCGCGCTCGAGCGCAGTGCCGCGTTCTGCCGCGTGGTGGCGCTGGGCCAGGCGAACTTCGCGGACGACGCGGAGACCAGCAAGCCCGAGTACGCGACCGAACTGACGCGCCGGTCCCACCGGCTGATCAAGACGGCGGAGGACCTGGAGGCGTCGGCGGAGGCTTGGCGCCGCGGCCACCTGGACTGAAGCCCCGGGCACGCCGTCACGCGGCTCGCACTCCAGCCCCGGCCCGCACTCCAGCCCAGACATCGGCAGCGCTGTTCGGGCCCCAGCGCCCCAGCCCGATCGGTGCGCTCACAACCCGGGCCACCGTGCGAGCCGAACGGCTGAGCCAACGGCGCCCGGCGGTCGTCCCGCCAGCGCCCCCGGACCGCCGATAGGCTGGATCGCATGCAGATCCGCTCAGAGGACCAGCCCGAGGACACCACCGGCGCGCGCAGGGCGAGCGGTTGGTCGCCGACGGAGCCGATCACGACGACGTCGTCGGACCGCACAGCATCCCTCGACCGGACGCAGGCCATCGACCGGGCCGACCTCGACGGCGGGGCGCCCACCCAGGCGACACCGACCCAGCCGGTGCGGCGCTCGAGCCGGGCGCAGGACGCCGAGAACGGTGGCTACGACTACAGCAACTGGTACGACTCCGACCTTTACGTCGCCGACGACGCCACCGCCACCCGGCCGATCGACAGCCTCGATCGGGGCGGGTTCGGCCGGGACCGCAGCGGCGGCGGAGGGCGCGGACCGGACGACGCCCGGACCCAGGCCCTCCCCCGCCCCACCGACGGACCGGACGACGCCCGGACCCAGGCCCTCCCCCGCCCCACCGACGGACCGGACGACGCCCGGACCCAGGCCCTCCCCCGCCCCACCGACGGACCGGACGACGCCCGGACCCAGGCCCTCCCCCGCCCCACCGACGGACCGGACGCAACCACTCCGCAGCCGATCAGCAGCGAGCGGGCCTCCCAGTACCAGGACGACCAGTACGACGACCAGTACCAGGACGCAGAGTACGACGAGCAGTACCCCGCCGCGCGGGCGGGCGTGGACGAGGATCGGTCACCGTACGCGTCCGGCGACCCGTACCGGGTGGGCATCGGCGTCAAGCTCGGCCTGCTCGTCCTCGGACTGCTGCTCGCCGTCATCGCCGCCGTCCTGCTCGGCATGAACGGGCAGGCCGCGGTCGGCGCCGTCCGTCCCGGTGGCGCGCTCGGCGCCGGCCTGCTCCCGGTGCTGGGCTTCGGCGCCGGCGTGCTGTGCCTGATCATCATCCTGATCTGCGGCCGCACCACTTCCACTGCCCAGCTGACGGGCTCCGTGATCGCCCTGCCCGCCCTGGCCGCCATGTTCAGCGGCGATGCGGCCGCCCTCGTCCGCAGCCAGCTGACCTCGTGGTCGGTGCCGGGCCCGGTGGCGGAGGCGTTCCTCCGGCCGGAGACGGCACTGGCGGGAGTCCTGCTGTTCCTGGTCGGAATCGCGTTCTCCACGCGCCGACGCGCAGAGGACCTCGCGGGGCCGGTCAGCTCGTTCTTCCTCGGGGTGTTCTCCGCGATCTGCTTCGCGCCCGGGTTGCTGCTGTTCTGCCTGTCCACCCAGGAGCAACTGCTGCGGACGTTCGCCCAGGCGGGCTGGCCCGCACCCGACGCCACCCGACCCGTCGTGCTGGTGCTCGGCGTCGTGCTGATGGCGATCGGTGTGGCCTGTACCTCCCGGGCCCCGGGCGGCATGGTGGTCAGCGGAGTCGTCGTCCTCGTCCTCGGCGCCGCTGCGGGTTTCGCCTTCCTGGCGGGCTCGGGTGTGCTACCCGCTGGTGCGGCCGACGACGTGGCGCAGAACGTGACCGCGACGGTTCCACTGCTGGCACTGCTCGCCGGTGTGGGCCTGATCGTCGCGTCGTTCGCGGGTCTGTCCCTCGGCCGGAACAGCGCTGCCTTCGACCGCACCTAGGGGTCGCCCCGGGCTGCGTCACCGAGCTGACCTGCGACACCGTCTGCCGACCCCGAGAACGTTTGACACGGCCCGAAGGCGAGTAGTTGACTGAGTTACGGCGTCGAACCGTGGCAGCCCCGGGCTCCAACATATAGCCGCTTCGAGCGGCCTTACGCCGAGAGGCGCTCCCGGTTCGGCGCCACCTCTCTGCCCGGATACAGTGACCCCGTGCGATTCACGTTGTTCCCCCAGCAGAACGAGGGGATCGAGCTGCTCACCGAGATGGCGCAGCAGCTGGGTGAGGCGGTCCGCGTCCTCGGTGAGCTTCTGGGCGCCTCCGTGCAGGACGTCCCGCGGCTCGTCACATCGCTGCACGACCTCGATGCGGACACGGCCAACCTCCAGTTCGCGCTGCTGACCCGGATGCGCACCAGTGTGATCTCGCCGTTGCCCCGGGAGGACCTCTACGCACTCGCCGTCCACATCACCGGCGTCATGACCAGCCTGGACGCCGCCGGCCACGTGATCGAGCTGCACCGGTTGACCAACCTGTCGCGGCGGCCCGCCGAGCAGCTCGAGGTGATCGGGCAACAGGTCGACAGCACCACCCGGGCGATGCGCCGGCTCACCGCGCCGGACGACCTGGAGGACTACTGGATCGAGGTGCACCGGCTGTCCCGCCGAGCCGAGAGCACCTATCGCCGGCACCTCGCCGAGCTGCTGGCCGAGCACACCCAGAGCGGCTTCGAGCGCCACCGGTTCCTCGCCGACCAGCTGGTCGAGACGACCCGGCGGCTGCGGGACATGGCCAGCGACGTCGGGCAGATCATCGTGCGGGAATCCTGACGTGGAGTTGCTGCTCCTGACCACCCTGGCGGTGACGGGGGCGATGGTGTTCATCGCCGGTTTCCACGACGTCTCCAACGCCATCGCCACCGCGGTCCGCACCCACGCGCTCACGCCGTCCATCGCCGTCGTCGTCGCCGCCGTGTTCAATGCGTTCGGGGCCGCCGCCGGAGCCGCCCTCGGCTCCACGGTGGCCGACTGGCTCACCCTCCCGGCAGGGGCGGCCGGGCTGAGCGTGCTGCTCTCCGGTGCGTTGACCGCCTGCTGCTGGGGACTGCTGACCTACTGGTGGTCTCTCCCGTCGTCCACGACGCACGCCCTCGTCTCCGGCCTGGTCGGCGCGTCCGCGGCCGCGCTGCTGCTCGGCCGCGAGGCGCCCCTCGACGGCGTCAACGGCCAGTTCTGGATCACGGTCGCGATACCGCTGCTCCTCGCCCCGGTCGCGGCCTTCCTGCTCAGTTGGGTCGCGGTCGCCGTCCTGGGTTATCTGGACCGGAACGAGGAGGTGCGCTTCCTGTCCACCCGGAACCGGGCCGCGCTGGCCGTCGGTGCCGCGGTCGTGGGTCTGGGACACGGGATGCAGACCGGGCTGCGGGCGATCACGGTGATGACCGCGGCCCTGATCACCGCCGGGACGGTGCAACCCGGATCGAATTCCCTCGTGGGCGTCGTCGCCGCCGTCGCCCTCCTCGGTGCCGCCGGTTCGCTGATCGGCGGCTGGCGGATCACCCACACGCTCGGCTACCGGCTGGCTCGCCTGGATCCCCTGCGTGCGATGGTGACGCAATGGGTCAGCGCCCTGCTCATGTTCGGCGGCACGGCGGTGCTGGACGTCCCGGTCTCCAGCAGTCAGACGGTGGCCGCCGGCCTCTTCGGCGCGGCCGCGAACCACCGGTCCGTGGCGATCAACCGGCCACTGGCCGCCCGCATCGTCGGCGTCTGGATCCTCACCGTGCCGGCGTGCCTGCTGCTGGGGGCGGTGCTGTGCCTGGCCATCGACCCGCTCGTCAGTCTCGCCGGCTGAACCCTGGCGGGCTGAGTGGCGCGGTGATCACCCGAAGCGGCCGGAGACGTAGTCCTCGGTAGCCTTCACGGACGGATTGTTGAAGATCGTGCGGGTGTCGTTGTACTCGATCAGCTTGCCGGGCTTGCCGGTGCCGGCGATGTTGAAGAACGCCGTCCGGTCCGACACCCGCGCCGCCTGCTGCATGTTGTGGGTGACGATGACGACGGTGTACTTCTCCTTGAGCTCGTTGATCAGGTCCTCGACCGCCAGGGTGGAGATCGGGTCCAGCGCGGAGCAGGGCTCGTCCATCAGGATCACATCGGGTTGCACCGCGATGGTGCGGGAGATGCACAGCCGCTGCTGCTGCCCGCCCGACAGCCCGGAACCGGGCTTGTTCAACCGGTCCTTGACCTCGTTCCACAGGTTGGCACCGCGCAGGGACGTCTCCACGATCTCGTCCTCGGCACGCTTGCCGAGCCGTTTGCCGTTCAGTTTGACGCCGGCGAGCACATTGTCCCGGATGGACATGGTGGGGAACGGGTTGGGCCGCTGGAACACCATGCCCACCTGGGTGCGCACGTTCACCGGGTCGACGCCGGGCGCATAGATGTCGTCGCCGTCGAGCAGCAGCTTCCCCTCGACGTGGGCACCGGGCAGCACCTCGTGCATCCGGTTGATGGTGCGCAGGAACGTCGTCTTCCCGCAGCCGGAGGGGCCGATGAACGCCGTCACCGAACGCGGCTCGATGGTGATCGAGACGCCCTCCACGGCGAGGAACTTCGAGTAGTAGACATTCAGATCGTTCACGTCGATGCGCTTGGACACGTGACTTCCTTCGGGTTCGGTCGGTTCGGGGCAGCGGGCGCGGGGCGCTCAGCGGCCGGAGGTCCGGGGGGCGAAGAGACGGGCGATCAACCGGGCGGCGAGGTTGAGCAGCATCACCATGACGATGAGGACCAGGGCCGCTCCCCACGCGCGCTGGGTGCTGGGGTCGGGGTTGGACGGCGACGTCGGGTTGAGGATCTGGGTGTAGATGAACGTCGGCAGTGAGGACATCCAGTCCCCGAACACGTTGAGGTTGATCTTCGTCGCGAACCCGGCGGTCACCAGGATCGGCGCGGTCTCGCCGATCACCCGGGCGATGGCGAGGGTGACACCGGACGCGATGCCGGAGATCGCCGTCGGGATCACGACCTTGAGGATGGTGCGCCACTTGCGCACCCCGAGCGCGTACGCGGCCTCGCGCAGCTCGTTCGGGACGATCCGCAGCATCTCCTCGCTCGAGCGCACGACGACGGGGATCATCAGCACGGACAGTGCCACGGCCGCCACGAAGCCCGTCTTGGTGCCGGGACCCATGATGGTGGCGAAGAGGGCGGCGGCGAACAGGCCGGCGACGATCGACGGGATGCCGGTCATCACGTCGACGAAGAAGGTGATGGCGCGGGCGAGGCGCTTGCCGCTGCCGTACTCGACGAGGTAGATGGACGTGAGCAGACCGATCGGCACGGAGATGATCGTGGCCCACAGCGTGATCAGCAGCGTGCCCATCAGCGAGTGATAGATGCCGCCGAGCACCCGGGTGCCGTTGTTGACGCTCTGGTTGTCCTGGATGCCGCTCACCCCGTTCATGGAGGTGCCGAGGAAGCCGGGCGTCAGCACGCCCTTCAGACCCTCGACGAGCACCGTCCAGACGATGGAGACCAACGGCAGCAGCGCCAACAGGAACGCACCGACCACCAGGCACGTGGCCAGTTTGTCCCGAGCCTTCCGGGGTCCCTCGACGGCCGCGCTCCAGGCGACGTACACGACGGTGAAGGCGAGGGCCGCGAAGATGCCCCAACCGAAGAACGAGAACCCGATCAGCGAGGCCAGGGCGGCGCCCACCACCAGGGCGACGGCGAGCGAGACCCAGGGAGCGGAACCGGGGAGCCGGTTCCGGGTCAGGGCCGAGCGACGGGGCGAGGTGAGGGTGGACATGTCAGTTGGCTCCCGAGAATTCCTTGTGCCGGCTGATCACCCAGCGAGCGACGACGTTCACCACGAGGGTGATCACGAACAGCACCAGGCCGGCCGCGATCAGGGTGCTCAGACTCAGGCCGCTGGCCTCCGGGAAATTCAGCGCGATCTCGGCGGCGATCGTCTGGTTCCCGGTCGTGATCAGGCTGGCGGTGAGCGCACCCGAGGAGAGCACGAGCGCGACCGCCATCGTCTCGCCGAGGGCGCGACCGAGACCGAGCATGACGGCGCTGATCAGGCCGGGCCGGGCGAACGGCAGGACGGTCATGCGGACCATCTCCCAACGAGTCGCCCCCAGCGCCAGGGCGGCCTCCTCGTGCAGTTTCGGCGTCTGCAGGAAGATCTCCCGGGTGAGGGAGGTGATGATCGGAATGATCATCACGGCCAGCACGATCGACGCCGTCAGGATCGTCTTGCCGGTCGCGGACGCGGGGCCGGCGAAGATCGGGATCCAGCCGAGCGTCGACGCCAGCCACGTGTAACCCGGCACCACGGCGGGAGCGAGGAAGAGGATGCCCCACGCACCGAAGATCACCGACGGGATGGCGGCGAGCAGGTCGATGACGTAACCGAGGATCTGCGCGATCCGGCGGGGGGCGTAGTGGGAGATGAACAGGGCCACACCGATCGAGATCGGGGTGGCGATGACCAGCGCGATGGCGGCGGCGATCACCGTGCCGATCACCAGCGGGACGATGTACGGCCAGAACCCGAGACCACCGGCGACCTGCTGCTGCGGGGCGAGGAGCGCGGGCATCGCCTGGACCACCAGGAAGACGGCGACGGCGAAGAGGACGACCAGGATGATCGCCCCGGCCGCGAGAGCCGCGCCGGAGAAGATCCGGTCCCCGACCGCGCCCCGGTTCACGCCACGTCGTCGCGGTTCCCCCGTGGAGGATTCGGGGTCGCTCTTGATCGGCGTCGTCGTCACATCACGTTCCTCGGGCGGGGCCTCGATCGGCCCTGGACTGGTTCTGGTCATCTTCACGTCACCTCCGGTATCAGCGCAATGCCCGCCCCGGCCGGAGCTTCGGCCAGGACGGGCGTGCGGTGCAGCGGAGCGGTCAGGACTTGACCTTGATCGAATCGATCGCGGTCTTGGCCTTGGCCGCCAGCGACGCGGAGAGCGGGGCGCTCTTGGCGGCGGAGGCGGCGGCCTGCTGACCGGCATCGGAGACCACGTAGTTCTCCCACGCCTTCACGAGGTCAACCGTGGCCTGGTCCTTGTAGCTGGTGCAGACCACATGGTACGAGACGAGCACGATCGGGTAGGCGGACGGATCGCTCGGGGTGCGCTCGAGGTTCAGGGCGAGGTCGTTCGTGGCGCGCCCCTCGGCCGGCTTGGACAGCTCGACGGCCTTCGCGGCACCCTCCGGGGAGAGTGCGACGAAGGAGTCGCCGACCTTGATCTGCGCCTTGCCGAGGCTGCCGCCGACGGCGGAGTCGTCGGCGTAGGCGAAGGCGCCGGGCGTGCTCGTGACGGTCTTGACGACGCCGGAGGTGCCCTTGGCACTCTCGCCCTGGAGGGACGACGGCCAGGTCTGGCTCGCCTTGTCGGTCCAGACCGAGGGGGCAGCCTTGGACAGGTAGTCGGTGAAGTTCTCGGTGGTGCCCGAATCGTCGGAGCGGTGCACCGTGGTGATCTTCAGATCGGGCAGCTTCGCGCCGGAGTTGTCGGCGGCGATCGCCGGATCGTTCCAGTTGGTGATCTTGCCCCGGAAGATCTTGGCGATCGTGTCCGGGGTGAGCTTGAGGTCCTGCACGCCCGGGACGTTGTAGGTGACCGCGATCGGGGAGATGTACACGGGCAGATCGATCGCGCCGTTGGGCCCGCACACCGACTTCGCTGCGTCGAGCTCGGACGGCTTCATGGCGGCGTCGGATCCGGCGAACTGACTGGCACCGGAGATGAAGGTCTTGCGGCCGGCGCCGGAGCCGTCCGGCGAGTACTGCACGGTCACACCGGAGTTGGCCTGGCTGAAGCCCTGCTTCCACGCGTCGACGGCGGCGGCCTGGGCGCTGGAGCCCGTCCCGGTGAGGGTGCCGGAGACCGAGGGGCCGGACGCGGCCGCGGACGATCCGCCGGTGGCCTGGCCGGTCGCGTTGTCCGACCCGCACGCGGTGAGGGCGAGGGTGCCGACTGCGAGAACGGCCACAGCCTGGCTGACGCGAACAAACTTCACTGTGTAGTCCTTTACCTGGGAGGATCGACTCGTCGCCGGCCCAATTCCGGGCGACGGTCGCGAAGCACAACAGCTGCGAGGATAGACAGGCCAGGTGACGGGACCGGGCTGGTTGTCTTAACAGCAGGTGAACGGCGGTCAGCGCTTCGCCACGGGCGGTGTGATTCTGGTCCTGCCCCGCCCCTGGGCAGGAACCGCCCTGGTGGCGCGGGTCCCGCCCCTAGACTAGCCTCCGTGCGCGTGAGCGAGGTGTGGGCCAGGGGCAGCCGCCTGCTCCGCGTGCGTTCCCGCGTCGGACTGACCCGCACGCGCAAGTCCGTGGTCCCAGCGGTGCAGATGACCATCTGCGGGGTCGGCGCATACGCGTTCGCCGAACTGGTGCTGGGCCATCAGGGTCCGATCTTCGCTGCTACCGCCGGCCTGGTCTCCCTCGGCTTCTCCCGTGAACCACGGGTGCGTCGGGTGCTCGAGGTCGGCGTTGGCTGTACCCTCGGCATCGCGGTCGGCGAGGTGATGATCCAGGTGCTCGGACACGGGCTCTGGCAGGCGGCGATCATCCTCTTCGTCTCGATCATGCTGGCCCGGTTCCTCGATCGCGGCGTCGTCTTCACCACCCAGCTCGGGCTGCAGTCCCTCCTTGTCGTGCTGCTGCCCGCCCCCGGTTCCGGGCCGTTCAGTCGCAGCATCGACGCCGTCGTCGGCGGGGCGTTCGCCCTGCTGATCACGATGCTGGTGCCCCGCGACCCGCGCACCGAGCCCCGCGCCGAGCTGAGCGACCTGCTCCACGAACAGGCCCGGATCCTGCGGGAGTGCGCCACCGCCGTCCGGGACACGGACGCCACAGGCGCCTGGCACGCACTCGTCCGGGCCCGCGGCACCCAACCGAGGATCGACGCGATGCGGGTGACCCTCACGGGCTCGACCGAGGTGGCCGCCCTCGCCCCGGCATACCGGCGACACCGTGGCGAACTGGCCGACCTCGCCGACGCGCTCTCCGCGGTCGACCTGGCGCTGCGCAACAGCCGGGTGTTCGCGCGCCGGCTCGCGTCCGTGCTGAACAACGGCGCCCTCACCGAGATCGGCGCGGAGAGCATCGCCACCGTGCTGGACGATCTGGCGGAAGCGGTGGAGGCGCTCGCGTCGGCCGTCGTGGAACGAGGCAAGGACGGCAGGGACCGCCTGGTCCGGCGGGCCCGGCTCGAGCTCGGTGACGTCGCCACCCGGATGCATCCCCGGATGCTGCGCATCCAGCACCTGGAGGGTGAGACGCTGGTGGTGCTGCTGCGCCCGCTGATCGTCGACCTGCTGGAGTCCACCGGCCTGTCCCATGAGGACGCCCGGGACTTCCTGCCCGACCTGGACTGACGGTTGCTGCCTCTTTTCCGCCTCGACCCGGGCGTCCACAGGGGCTGCCGATAATGTCGGCGGCGCTGCCTAGGGTGGAACCATGAGCACGCGCACCACCGCCCGCCGCCCGGGAGCCAATGCCCGCACCGCGAACTACCGGTGCGCCGAGTGCGGCTGGACGACCGCGAAGTGGGTGGGCCGGTGCAGCCAGTGCCAGGCGTGGGGCAGCGTGGAGGAGGTCGGTGGCTCGGTCGTCGGCCGCACCACAGTGGCCGGCCGCGTCACCGCCCCGGCCCAGCCGATCACCGAGGTCGACGCGACGGCGGCCGCCTACCTGCGGACCGGCGTCGACGAACTGGACCGGGTGCTCGGCGGCGGGATCGTCGCCGGGGCCGTCGTGCTGATGGCCGGAGAACCGGGCGTCGGCAAGTCCACGCTCCTGCTGGACGTCTCGGCGAAACTCGCCGGGCGTGGCAGCGACGTGCTGTACGTGACCGGCGAGGAGTCCGCGGCCCAGGTCAAACTGCGTGCGCAGCGGATCGACGCCGTCGCCGACCGGCTGTACCTGACCGCGGAGACGGACCTCGGCACCGCACTGGCCCACGTGGAGGCCCTGGACCCGCGGCTGCTGGTGATCGATTCGGTGCAGACGCTCTCCAGCGCCGAGGTGGACGGCGTCGCCGGTGGCGTCACCCAGGTCCGGGAGGTGGCCGCCTCCCTGATCGCGGCGGCGAAGAAGCGGAACATGACCACCCTGCTGGTGGGGCACGTGACCAAGGACGGGTCGATCGCCGGGCCGCGGCTGCTCGAACACCTGGTGGACGTGGTCTGCCAGTTCGACGGGGAACGCCACTCTCGGCTGCGGCTGCTGCGGGCCACGAAGAACCGGTTCGGACCCACCGACGAGGTGGGCTGCTTCGACCTGACCGAGGAGGGCATCACCGGCCTGGCCGATCCGAGCGGCCTGTTCATCTCCCGCACCCGGGAACCGGTGCCCGGCACCTGCGTCACCGTCACCCTGGAGGGACGCCGGCCCTTGGTCGCGGAAGTACAGGCCCTGCTGGCGCCGTCCGCTCCGGGCGGGGCCCGGCGTGCGACCAGCGGACTGGATGCCTCCCGGGTGTCGATGCTGCTGGCGGTGCTGCAGCAGCGGGCCGGGTACCCGGTGGGTGGCGACGAGAGCTACGTCGCCACCGTCGGCGGTGTGCGGCTGACGGAACCGGCCGCGGACCTGGCCGTCGCCCTGGCCCTGGCATCGGCCAAACGAGGCGAGGCGGTGCGAGGCAACATGGTCGCCTTCGGGGAGGTGGGGCTCGCCGGTGAGGTTCGACCGGTCCCGGAGATCCTGCGCCGGGTGCAGGAGGCCGCCCGGCTCGGATACACGCACGCCATCGTGCCCGCCGCCGCGCACGGCCCGGTCACCGCACCGGACCTCGCTCGCGCGGGGGTGACGGTCCGGGAGGTGTCGTCCCTGAACGAGGCCCTGGCCGTGCTCTACCCCGGCGCACCGGAGGGGCGCACGCCTACGGCTGCCGCGCTGCACTAGGCTCGGACGGTACCGCCGGGCCGTCCGGCCCGTCGGCAGGAGCGAAACCACCCATGAGCAGCATGCCGCGCGAGACGCTGGCCCGGCTCGCCCCGGGAACCGCCCTGCGGGACGGCATCGAACGGATTCTCAACGGACGCACCGGAGCGCTGATCGTGCTCGGCTGGGACCGGACGGTCGAGCGGCTCTCCACCGGCGGCTTCGACATCGGCATCGAGTTCTCCGCCACCCGGCTGCGGGAGCTGGCGAAGCTGGACGGCGCGATCGTCGTCGACCGGGACCTGACCCGGATCATCCGGGCCGGGGTGCATCTGATGCCGGACCCCGCGATCGAGACCTCCGAGACCGGAACCCGACACCGCACCGCTGAGCGGGTGGCCCGGCAGACCGGGTTCCCGGTGGTCTCCGTCAGTCAATCGATGGGCATCATCGGCCTGTACATGGGCGCCACCAAGCACGTGCTCGAAGGGTCGGCGGCCATCCTGGCCCGCGCCAACCAGGCGCTGCAGACCCTGGAGCGGTACCGCAACCGGCTGGACCAGGTCACGACGGCCCTCTCGGCGTCCGAGATCGAAGCCGTCGCCACGGTCCGCGAGGTCGCCGTCACCCTGCAACGGCAGGAGATGGTCCGCCGCATCTCGGACGAGATCCGGCAGTACGTCGCCGAGTTGGGCACCGACGGCCGGCTCGTCGACCTGCAACTGGAGGAACTGGCGACCGGGCTCGGGCCGGACAGCCAGATGCTGCTCGGTGACTACCTCGGTGCGGATCTCACCACCGACGAGGTCGAGGCCGCCGTGGCCGCATTGCGCGGGTTGACGTCGGCGGAGCTGATCGACCTGGCCATGATCGCGCAGACGGCCGGACTGATCCGCGCCGGCGAGAACCTGGACGCACCGGTCCAGCCCAGCGGCTACCGGCTGCTGGCCGGAATGCAGGCACTGCCGCGCCCGGTGATCGAGCGGCTGATCGCCCGGTTCGGTGACCTGCAGACCTTGATGGCCGCCAACGTCGAGGACCTGATGACGGTCGACGGCGTCGGGGAACAACGCGCACGGCTGGTGCGGGAGACCCTCTCGCGGATCGCGGAGACGAGTCTGCTGGACCGCTTCAGCTGACCGCGCCCGGGTCGGCTTCACGCAGCGGAGCCGGCACGAGCGTCACCGGTGTAGGCGTCACCGGTGTAGGCGCCGCCGGGACGCTGCTGGCGCGAGCGTCACTGCAACTGGAACAGGGTCTGCCCGCTGGTCCGGTCCCCGAGCTTGGTTTCCAGTCGGTAGTAGCCGGGCCGGGGTGGCGTCTTGACGGTGGCGCAGCCCGGTGTCGAGCGGTTGCGGTTCCAGGGGAAGTTGGCCGAATCGGTGGCACCAGCGACCAGGCGCTTCTTGTTGTCGGACGGGTTCACCTGGCAGTCCTTCGAAGAGAACACCCGGTCCTGGCCGCTGGTGATGATGAACTCCATCTGGCTCGTCCCCACGTTGACCTCGCACGGGACCGGGTTGCCGTTGATCACGCGCAGCGTCAGCAACGGCTTCTCCCCCGGCGCGTAGACCGCCTTGTCCGTCGCGGCCTCCACCGTCACCCGGGACGGGTCGCAGGTCGGTGTCGCGCTCGGCGAGGCCGACGGTGACGCACTCGGCGAGGCCGTCGGTGACGACGAGGAGGGCTGGCCCGTGGTGGCGGTGGCCTCGGGAGGCGCGCTGGCGGCACCGGTGCCGCCGGGAGACTCCTCGGCCGCCGATCCGGGCGCCTGACTGCCGCTGACGGCCGTGACCACGGCGATGATCCCGCCGAGCAGGGCAACGACGAGCACGAGGACGATCAGGGCCGCGGCGAGCCGACGGCGACGGAAGGTGGCCGCATCCGGCCCACGGCGGCTTCCGTTCGATGGCATGTGCTCCAGCGTACTGGCGACGGCGATGGCCTCCGGCCGGTGACGCGCCGCGGGAGCGGACGCCGGGCTGTTCTAGAGTCGGGACCATGGCGTACGCGGGATCGGGAAGCACCACGGCGCCGGTTTCGCGCGCCCACGCGTGGGCCGGGACACCCGGAGACCCGAACGAGCTCGGCGCCCTGCACGCCGCCGTCATCGACTGGTACCGACGGCACGCGCGCGTCCTGCCCTGGCGCTCGGCGGATCGCACCGCCTGGGCCGTGATGGTCAGCGAGTTCATGCTGCAGCAGACCCCGGTCGGGCGCGTGTTGCCGGTGTGGGAGGAGTGGCTGCGCCGCTGGCCCAGCCCGGCGGACCTGGCCGCCGAGCCGAGCGGCGAAGCCGTCCGCGCGTGGGGCCGACTGGGTTACCCGCGCCGGGCGCTGCGGCTGCACGCGGCGGCCGCAGCCATCACCGAGCGGCACGGAGGCCGCGTGCCCGACGACGAGGCGGACCTGCTCGCCCTGCCGGGGGTGGGCGCCTACACCGCCGCGGCCATCGCCGCCTTCGCGCACGGACGACGCGCTGTCGTGCTGGACACGAACATCCGCCGCGTGTTCAGCCGGACCCTGCAGGGTCAGGCGCTCCCGCGTCCCTCGATGACCGTGGCCGAGAGCAGACTCGCGCGTGCTCTGCTGCCCGCGGACGACGCGGATGCGGCCGAGTGGAACGTCGCCGTGATGGAGCTGGGCGCTCTGGTCTGCACGGCCCGCGCCCCGCGGTGCGACGACTGTCCGCTGGCCGCGCGGTGCACCTGGCTGGCGGCGGGGCGCCCCGCCGCGGACCACCGGCCGCCCGGTCAGACCTGGGCCGGGACCACTCGACAGCTACGCGGCGCGATCCTCGCCGTCGTCCGGGAGGCCACCGAGCCCGTCGACGTGGCGGCCCTCCTGCGGACCACGACCGGTCCCGTCGACGGCCCCACCGCCGGCTCCAGCGGGAAGCCACCGGTCCGATACCGCCGTGCACTGGCGGTGCTGGCCAGCCTGGGGCACGACGACGACCGGGTCCGCGCGGCGCTGGACGGGCTCGCCGCGGACGGACTGGTCCAGCTGGAGGACACCGACGGCGTAGGCGCCCGTGGCCGCGCCGGCAACGGCGTCCGCACCGTGCGGCTCCCGGATTGAGACGTCCCCACCGACGTTGCCGCCTCCTCGGCGGACACGGCGCCGACAGCGTGCTGACGGCCCGTCGAGGACCCGGGGACGGCGTCGCCGTCGATGGCCTCACGCATCGGTCTCCAGCTCGAGGCCGGTGGAGGGTTCCGAGCTCTTCCGCAGCAGGGCCACGTCGGCCACATGACTCAGATGCCTGCCCATCAGCCGGGCTGCGCCCTCCCCGTCGCCGTCCCGCACCGCGGCGGCTATCCGTCGATGATCCTCGAGCGACCGTTCGCTGCGGCCCGGCTGCCCCAGGGACTCCAGCCGCGTTTCCCGCACCAACTCCGCGATCTCAGCCATGAACCTTGCCAGCAGTTCCAAGTGTCCCGCCGCGGTGAGGGCTGCGTGGAAGCGCTCGTCACCGCCCGCCCCGCGCTCCCCGGAATCGACTTCGGCCGCCATCCACTCCAGCGCCCCGTCGAGTGCCCGGAGATCGGCCTCCGTGCGCCGCTCGGCTGCCAGCCGGGCCAGCTGCACTTCCAGGGCAACCCGCGCTTCGATGATCGCGGGCAGACGGTCACGATGGGCGCGGAACTCGTCGATCAGTCCCGGGTTCCGCGCGCTCGACGTCAGGATGATCCCGTCTCCGTGCCGGACCTGGACGAAACCGACCACCTCGAGGGCGACGAGTGCCTGACTGATCGAGGCCCGGCTGACCCCGAGCATGACCGCCAGCTCGCGCTCGGGCGGCAATCTGTCCCCCGGGCCGAAGCCCTCGTCGAGAACCAGTTGGTGGATACGCTGGACGATCCGCTCGTACAGCCGCGGACGCACCAGGGACGCGGCGGTACCGGTGACGTGCGAACGCATGACCGAAACCCTAGTTGACAAGCCTACAGGTGTCCTATTGGATAGGCCAATCGAGCAGGCTGTGACCTGCAGCACCTCCCTCCGGCAGCCAGAGCCAATTCCGGCACGCGGCCGCCGGCCTGTCCCCTGATCCGGAGAAGGTAGCCATGCCACCCGCGCCAGAACCGGCCTTGGCCGGTACCGACAACACCGCGACCCGCCGACCGAACCTCGTCCAGCGCTTCACCGACCTCTGCGTGCGGTATGTCGAACGGTTCATGCCCGACCCGTTCCTGTTCGCCGTCATTCTGACCTTGGTCGTGGTGGCGATGATCCTGCTCTGGGTGCCGAACGCGTCGGCAACCGGCATCATCACGAGCTGGTACCAGGGCGTCTGGGGCACCGACAACATCTTCACCTTCGCCCTGCAGATGGTGCTCATCCTGGTCAGCGGGTACACCCTCGCGGAGGCGCCGCTGATCAAAAAGGGCCTGAACTGGCTCGCGTCCAAGCCGCGCAACCAGGTCGAGGGCGCCCTGATGTGCTTCGGTGCTGCCGCCGTCGCCAACGTGCTGAACTGGGGCCTCGGCCTGGTGGTGGGCGCACTGCTGGGCCGGCGCATCTTCGCCCGACTCTCGGGAGCGAACTTCGGCTACATGATCGCCGCGGGCTACATGGGATACATGTTGTGGACCAATGGCTTCTCCAGCTCCATTGCGCTGGCGAACACGGACCCCACGAGCAAGCTGAACGTGATCTACACGCTGACCCAGCAACTGGTGCCCCTGAACCTGACGATCCTGCAGCCGTACAGCTACGTCACGGTGCTCGTGGTGGTCGCCGCCCTCGCCCTGCTGATCTGGAAGATGGCACCGTCCGACGCCGGGAGCGTCGACCGTGCCGCACTGATCGCCGCCGACGAGACCCCCGCCCAGCCCGGCAGCGGCCGACCGACCTTTGCCGAGCGGCTGGAGGGACTGTGGATCCTCAACGTCGTGCTCTTCCTGGCCGGTGCAACCTACTTCGTCATCAGCGGTTTCGCGCTCAACATCTCCTCAATGGTGATGCTGTTCACCATCCTGGCGGCGCTCCTGCACGGCACCCCCGTCCGCTTCATCCGAGCGTTCACCGAAGCGTCGAAGAGCTGCGGACCACTGCTGCTGCAGTATCCCCTCTACGGCGGCATCGTCGGACTCCTGGCCTACACTCCGGATGCGCAGAGCAAGCCGCTCCAGACGGTCATCTCCGCCTCCATCGTGGCTGGAGCGTCGGTCGCGACGTTGCCCTTCCTGAATTTCATCGGCTCGGTGATCGTCTCCCTGTTCGTTCCCTCCGGCGGTGGTCACTGGGCGGTGCAGGGACCCATCGCCGTCGAGGCGGCACGCCAGCTCGGCCAGTCGTCGCCGGAATACCTGGGAAAGGTGTCCATGTCGGTCGCCGCCGGGGAAGCGGTGGCCAACATGATTCAGCCCTTCTGGCTCCTCCCCGTTCTGGCCATCGCCAAGTTGAACGTCCGCAAGGTAATGGGGTTCACCGTCGCGGCGTTCCTCGTCGGCTTCGTGATCTACGGTGCAGCCATGCTGATCGTCCCCCATGTCTGAAGCGAACCGACAACCGTGCCACGCCGCGGCCGGCCCGGGCCTCGCTCTCGTCGACGCCGTGGCCGCCGGACGGACGACCGTCGCCGAGATCGCCGAGAAGCAGCTGCGATCCATCCAGGAGCGAGAAGACCAGATCCACGCCTTCGCGCGCCTCGATCCCGATGCCGTTCGGGCGGCGGCCCACGCCCTGGACCACGACGCTCCGAACGCTGCCGGCCGACCGCTTCGGGGCCTGCCGGTCGGTATCAAGGATCTGATCGACACCGCGGATCTGCCGACCGAGTACGGGTCGAGGCTGTTCGGCGGCCACCGGCCCGCCGGTGACGCGGCAGTCGTGCGGAAACTGCGGGCGGCCGGTGCCCTGATCACGGGCAAGACGGTGACCACCGAATTCGCCCTCTTCGATCCCGGCCCGACCCGCAATCCGCACGACCCGCGCCGGACACCGGGCGGTTCGTCGAGCGGCTCAGCGGCGGCCGTCGCCGCTGGCATGCTCCCCGTCGCCCTCGGCACGCAGACGGCCGGATCCATCGTTCGGCCCGCCTCCTTCTGCGGGGTGGTGGGCTTCAAGCCCACCTTCGGTGGCATCGACCGGACCGGGGTCTTCTCCATCAGCGAGACGCTGGACACGGTGGGGATACTGAGCCGCAGCGTCGCGGACACCGCGGCTGTCTTCGACGTTCTCCGCTCCGAGCGGTCCGCGCATGACGCACCGCGCGTGCCCGGTGCGGCAACCGGGAGCGAAGCACCCGGGGTGGGGAGGCCGCCGAGGATCGGCTTCGCCCGGCCGATCGAGTGGGACCAAGCCGACGGGTCCACCAGGACCGCCCTGGAAGAGTTCGCCGATCGGCTCTCGGACAGCGGGATGGACCTCGTCCCCGTCACGCTTCCGGCGGCCTACGACGGCCTGACCGCAGCCCAGAAGACGGTCATGGACGTCGAGGTCAGCCGGAGCCTCGGCGCCCTCTGCGCGAAGGAACCCGCGCTGGTCAGCGACAGCCTCCGAGAGCTCCTGCAGCGCGGTGGGCGCACCCCGGCGGCCGAGTACGCGCAGGCGCATGACCTGGCGGCGCGGTGCCGGGCGATGCTCCCCACCGTGTTCGACGGGATCGACGCCCTGATGGTCCCGGCTGTCGTCGGTGAGGCGCCGCTCGGCACAGCAACGGGCGATCCGGTGTTCTGCCGCTCGTGGACGCTGCTGCACTGTCCGGTGATGTCGCTGCCGCTCCTGCAGGGACCGTCCGGACTGCCCCTCGGCGTCCAACTGGTCGGTGACCTCCACGACGACGACACGTTGCTCGCGACAGCGAGCGCGTTGATGGCGTGGGAGACCTCGTGAAGGCCCAGGAGATCAGCGGCTGACGGCGCACCGAAGCCGCCGGGTTCGCGGAGCGGGAGACCAGCGATCTCGCGCTCCGCTCACCGTGCGGCGTCTGACTCCCCGGCGAGCCGTTGGATCAGGGCGAGCCCGGTCGGCGTTCCCGGCCACTGCTGCTCGAGCGGGCCGGGGCCCACTCTGCGGATGACGGAGCGCAGCACCAGTGCCACGATGATGGCGTCATCGGCGTAGCCGATCACCGGTAGGAAATCCGGCACCAGGTCGATGGGCAGGGCCAGGTAGACCACCAGCAGGAGGGCGCGAGCGCGGACCCCGCGGGGCAGCGACCGGTCGGCCAGGAGCCGGCGCAGCAGGTGCAGCAGGTCCGGGAGCAGCCGCAGCGCCTCCTTCATGCTCACCGCTTCGGGGTGCCTGCGCGCATACAGAGCCAGGAGGATCAGCAGAACGGCGTAGAGCACGAGCAGGCCGGACACGATCGCGATCACCGCGCTCCACACGTTCACTCCGTGGTCCTCCCTGAGCGGTACCGGCTGGCCGTCGAGTACCGGGGCGGCACGACCCGGACTGCTGTCGACCCGTTGGTCGGCCTGACCACCGTACTGCTCCGCGGGCCGGTCCCCCGTCACTCCTCGTCGAAGCCGCGACCCACGAGTTCCTCGACGGTGCGGACGGCCCGGTCGGCGTCCGGGCCGGTGGCCTCGACGGTCAGGGGCGCGCCCTGTCCTGCGGCCAGGGTCATCAGCATCATCACCGACGCGCCGTCGACCCCGTTGATCCGCGTGTCCGCGTCGAGGCCGCCGAGCGCCTGGGCGAGCATCGCCGCGGGCCGCGCGTGCAGACCGACCTTGTTGGTCAGAGTGAAGGTCCCGGTGGCCGTGGTGCCGTCGTTCCCGACTCCTGCCCGGGTCGGGCCGTCGACATCGGCAGCGGACGGCGACGCAGCAGCGGATGGGGACGCGCCGGCACCGGGCGCGGCGGCACCGGACGTGGCGGGGCTGCCCCGCGCGGCCGTCGCGTCCGTCGCGACCCGGTCCAGGTCCGCCCCGGTCTGGGCGGCGACGGCGGCGGCCACGGCGCCCTCGACGATCGGCGCGTCCGGTATCCGCACCAGGGCGCGGGCGTCGTCGTCGAGGAACTCGAGGACCGACTCCGCGGTCATCACGGCGGAGCCCAGATCGGTCAGGACGACGACGCCGTCGCCGCTCTGCGCGGACTCGACCGCCGCCATCACCACCTCCAGGCTGGTGCCGATGCCGCCGTCATCCGTGCCACCGGCCGGGACGATCCGCACGTCGGCGGCCATCTGGGCGGCGAGATCACGCACGCCCTCGGCGATCTTCGGGCTGTGCGAGACGACGACCAGCCCGACGCTCACCCGCGGGACTCCGCAGCGTCACCATCGCCGTCCGCCCCGGCGGCGGACTCCGCCCCGGCGCTCGCCGCACTGGCGGCGGCCCGCAGCAGCAGTACCGTCGAGACGGCGCCCGGGTCCCGGTGCCCGATGCTGCGTTCGCCGAGGTAACTGGCCCGCCCCTTCCGCGCCTGCAGGGCGTCGGTCGACTCGGCCCCGGTCTGCGCGGCGTCGGCCGCCGCGGTGAGCACGTCGGCGGGCGAGGCGCCGGACGACGCCGCCTGCACCGCCGCGTCCACCGCCGGAGTCCAGGCGTCGACCATGGTCGCGTCACCGACCTCGGCCTTGCCGCGGCTGACGACGCCGTCCCGGGCCGCGGCCAGCATGGCGGCCACGGCCTCGGCGGAGGCATCGTCGTCGCCGAGGCTGGTGGCCGCCCGCAGGAACGCCGTGCCGTACAGCGGGCCGGCCGCGCCACCCACCTTGGACATCAGCGTCATGGCCACCATCTTCAGCACCGCGCCGGGACCGGTGAACTCGTCGTCGAGCTTCTCCCGCACGGCGGTGAACCCGCGGTCCATGTTCTCGCCGTGGTCACCGTCACCGATCGCCCGGTCGAGGTCCACCAGCTCCGCTCGGTGCTCCGCCACGGCGTCGGCGGCGGCGCGGACCCACCGCACCGCCCACGCCGTGTCCAGTGCCGCCCCCGTCACGCTCAGACTCCCCACCGCAGGGCGGCAGTCCGCACGGGCTCGTCCCACAGGGTGAGCATCTCGTCGTCGCAGCGCAGCACCGTCGCCGAGGCCCCCTGCATCTCCAGAGAGGTGGTGTAGTTGCCGACCAGCGAACGCGCAATGCTCACCCCGGTCCGGTCCAGCAGGGCGGCGGCCGCCCGGTACACGATGTACAGCTCGGACAGCGGGGTGCCGCCCATCCCGTTGACGAACAGCAGCACCTGCTCCCCGGAGGAGAGCCCGAGGTCGTCGATCACCGGTTGCAGCAGGTGCCCGGTGATCGCGTCGGCCGGCTCCAGCTTGCCGCGCCGCCGGCCCGGTTCCCCGTGGATGCCGATCCCGATCTCGATCTCGTCGTCTCGCAGGTCGAAGCTGGGGTCCCCGGCGTGCGGCACGGTGCAGGCCATCAACGCCACCCCCATCGACCGGACGTTGGCCACCACCCGCTCGGCGACCGCGACGACGGCTTCCAGGTCGTCGCCTCGTTCGGCGGCGGCACCGGCGATCTTCTCCACCAGCACGGTACCGGCCACGCCACGGCGGCCCGCCGTGTAGAGGGAGTCCTCAACGGCCACGTCGTCGTTGACCAGGACCTGCCGGACCGTGCTCCCCTCGGCCTGCGCCATCTCCGCGGCCGCCTCGAAGTTGAGCACGTCCCCGGTGTAGTTCTTCACGATGTGCACGACGCCGGCTCCGGCGTCGACGGCCGCGGTGGCGGGGATGATGGCGTCCGGCGTGGGCGAGGTGAACACCGGCCCGGGCACGGCGGCGTCGAGCATCCCGCGACCCACGAAACCGGCATGCAGCGGCTCGTGCCCGCTGCCACCGCCCGAGACCAGGCCGACCTTGCCCTCCCGCGGCGGGTCCTTGCGCACCACGTACAGCGGGTCCGGGTTCACGGTCACGAGGTCGGCGTGCGCCCGACCGAACCCCTCGACCGACTCCATGACGACGTTCTTCGGGTCGTTGATGAGCTTCTTCATCGAATCTCCTCGTCAGTCCGTCCGCGAGCCGTCATCGGCGTCGACGCGGTGATCTGACAGTACCGCCGCCCCCGGGCAGGGGAAAGGGGCGGGAACCCGCAGGTACCCGCCCCTCCCGGCCGGCCGGACCCGTTGCCTGGGCCGGATCACGTTCAGCGCTTGAAGGCGTCCTTCACGTTCTCGCCGGCCTTCTTCACGTCAGCGCCGGCCTGGTCCGTTTTGCCCTCGGCCTGCAGGCCCGGGTCGTCGCTTCCCTTGCCGGCGGCTTCCTTTGCCTTGCCGCTCAGATCCTGTGCGGCGTTGCTGATCTTGTCTCCGATTCCCATGCATTCTCCCTTCGTCGGTTCGGCGCCCTGCTGGCGCCGATGTTGGCCGGTGGTGGAACTCCGCCGGGCCGGGCTGTGGTTACTGGCCCTCGCCCGCGTCTCCGCCGCCGCCGAACTTCTGCTGCGCGGCGTCGACGGCCTGGTTGCCCTTGTCGCCGAGCTTGTCCCCGTACTGCTCCTGGGCCTGGTCGACCTTGCCGTTGGTCTGGTCGTTGCCCAGCGCGTCCTTGCCCTTGTTGATGGCGTCGCCGAATCCCATGGTGTTCAACTCCCTCATCGGTTGGAAGTACAGCCTGGACGACCGTCGTCGGGCGGTCATCCGAACATCCACAGTAGGCTGAGGATCGGTGCGATGTCCAGCAACCGGGGGTCCGGGGCGGAGCGGGCGCTGACCCGGAGCGACGTTCAGTCGGCGTCCAGTCGGCGGATCATCCGGGTGTTGCCGAGGGTGTTGGGTTTCACCCGGGCCAGGTCGAGGAACTCGGCCACACCCTCGTCGTGCGAGCGCAGCAGCTCGGAGTAGACCACCGGGTCGATGCTGTCCTGGTTGGCCATCACGACGAACCCGTGCCGGGTGAAGAAGTCCACCTCGAACGTCAGGCAGAAGACGCGGGCGACGCCGAGCGCTCGCCCTCGCTCGAGCAGAGCGTCGAGCAGGGCGCGGCCGACGCCCCGGCCCCGCCACGCCGTGGAGGCGGCGAGGGTGCGCACCTCGGCGAGGTCCTCCCACATCACGTGCAACGCACCGCAGCCGATCACCGTCCCCGCCTCGTCCTGGGCCACGAGGAACTCCTGGATGTCCTCGTAGTAGGCGACCGCCTCCTTGGAGATCAAGACGCGTTCCTCGGCGAGGGGGGCGACCAGGCCCCGGATCGCCCCGACGTCCGAGGTGCGGGCGCGGCGCAGGGTGTAGGCCGGTGCGTCCTGCTCAGCCATCGGCAGCTTCAACCGTCGATTCCTCACCCGGTTCCGCCGCCGGCTCCTCGGCCACGGCCCGGGTCAGGCCGAGCTCGGTCGGCAGCGACTCCTTCCGGCCGAGCACGTGCTCGGCGAGGAACGCGCCGACCACCCCGTACCAGACCTTGGCGTGCTGCGGCTTGAGCACCCAGTGGTTCTCGTCCGGGAAGTAGAGGAAGCGGTGCGGGCTGCGCCCCTCCTCGTCGGCCGCCAGCCCCGAGCGGGAGAGCAGCTCGTACCACAGTCGCAGCCCCTCGTTGATGGGCACGCGGTAGTCCTTGTCGCCGTGGATCACGAGGACCGGGGTGTGGATGTCGGCCACCGCGTGATGCGGGGAGTTGGCGTCGGTCATCGCCGGGGAGAGTTCCTTCTCCCAGTACAGCGACATGTCGGTGGTGCGGGCGAAGTTGTCCAGCGCCCACAGGGACGCGTGCGTGACGACGGCGTCGAACCGGTCCGTGTGCCCGGCCACCCAGTTGGCCATGTAGCCGCCGAACGAGCCACCCATCGCGGCGGTGCGGTCGTCGTCGACGTCGTCGCGGGCCACGACCGCGTCGGTCATCTCCATCAGGTCGGTGAAGGGCTTGTCCCCCCACGCACCCCAGCCCCGCTGGATGAAGTCCTGTCCGTAGCCGGTGGACAGGGCGGGGTCGGGCAGCAGCACGGCGTAGCCCCGGGCGACGAGCAGCCACGGGCACCAGCGCCAGCTCCAGCTGTTCCACGAGGAGAGCGGGCCGCCGTGGATCCACAGCAGCAGCGGGGCGGGCGCGCTGCTGCTCGCGGCGTCCGGCAGCGCGAGCCAGGCGCGCAGCGGGGTGCCGTCGGACGCCGCGATCCGGACCTCCTCGAGCCGGCCGGGCAGCCCGGACCGCGTGACCGGGCCGCGCAGGCCCGTGACCTCGCCGGTGGTCAGGTCGATCCGCACCGGCTCGGCGGGGTGCGCGTAGCTGGCCTGCAGGGCGTAGGCGGCACCGTCCCGGCCGACGACGAGGTCGGTGTAGGCGGCGTCGTCGGTCGTCACCTGGCGGACGGCGGAGGTGGCGACGTCGATGACGAACACGGGGCTGCGCCCGTCCTGGTCGGCGGTGACGACGACGCCGGACCCGTCCGGCAGCCACGCGTGCGGGTGGCCCCAGCGGTCCCAGTCGTGGGCCAGCGGGGAGGTCTGCCCGGTGCGCAAGTCCAGGAGCATCAACTGCAACTGGCCGGCCCGCTCCGGGGTGGTGCGGCGGTCTCGCACGACGACCGCCCGGGTGTTGTCCGGGCTGATCGGACCGGGTGCATAGTCCCAGTCGGCGTCCTCGACCAGCCGGACCCACTCCCCGGTGGCGACGTCGATGCGGATCAGCACGTTGCGCAGGTCCGCGCGCGCGAGCGCGACCGTCTCCCCGGCGAGCACGGTGGCGCCGTCGGGGCTGATCACCTGCTCCGCGTGCATCAGCCCGTTGCCGATGCCCACGGTGATGGGCCGCAGTTCGGTGGGGGCGGCGGCGTCGGTGGTGCCGGGCATCGGCTTCTCCCCGGCGCCCGGCGCTGCGCCGGCCTCGAGGGCGAACAGGCGCGGCTCGTCGGGCCCGAGGTCGGCGTCCCAGAACCGCACCGGGTACCCGGCGTGCAGGATCGCCGAGACGGTGGCGGTCTTCCGCGCGGCTCGCAGGTCGGCGTCCTCCGCCTCGTCGTGAGCGCCGGGCAGGACGTTGGCACGGACGACGGTGACGTCGGCGTCGGCGGCGGTGAGCACGGGCCCGACCCCACCGGGCCGGCTGTGCACGATGCGGGCCTCGCCCCCGGCGGCCGGGATCGACCAGAGCGCGGCCACGTGATCGTCACCGCCGTCGGTGTCGGGGACCGGGCGGGCGGAGGTGAAGAGCAGGTCGCCGGTGGCGGTGAAGGCGGCACCGGCCTCTCCCTCGGCGCTGCGGGTCAGCCGGGTCGCGGCCGCCTGCCCACGGGTGTCGATCCCCCACAGCGCGGTGGCGTATGCGGTGCCCTTGCCGTTGAGGGTGGCGACCGCGGTGACCAGGCGGGTGCCGTCGGGGCTGAGCGCCAGCCCGGACAGGCGCGGCAGGCGCAGGAAACGGTCCAGGTCGTGGAAGTCGGTGGCAGGCCTCCGCGCCGCAGACCCGGACGTGTTCGCGGCGGGACCTGTGGGAGCGGCGGTGATGGTGGTCGTGGTGACGTCGGTCATGTCTCTTCTCTACCACTTGCCGGCCGCTTCGATGGTGATCCGTGCCGTGCGGTGCGGCCGACTCGGACGGACGCGGAACGGCGGACCCACCGACACCGGTGGGTCCGCCGTTCCTTCTGCATTCGCCCGCGGGCGACGGCTCAGTGCGAGTCGCCCTGGTCGACGACGTGCGGTTCGTAGTCGCTGCTGGTGCCGCCGGTCTCCGGGTCGGTCCCGTCGTCGTCGGCGGCCTTGTCCTTGACGGTGCCGACGGCCTGGTCGGCCTTGGTGGAGGCCGTGTCGGCGGCCCCGGACGCGGCGTCCTTGGCCTTCTCCGCCCCCTCCTGGACCTTGCCGGCCACCACGGGAGCCTTCTCCTTGGCCCATTCGGTGCCCTGGTTGACCTTTTCCTGCACCTTGGGGTCGTTGACGAAGCCCGTCACCTGAGCTCGCAGCTTGTCGTAGGTGTCCCGGCCGGCACGGGTACCGAGCACGAAACCCACGCCCGCTCCGACCAGGAAGATCGCCTTCTTGAGCATTCGCCCGTCCTTTCATCATGGCGGGACGTTCCCCCGCATCACCCTCAGCCTACTGATGACGGGCGGTCGCCGCACGGGCGTGGGGCGGCGACACACGGGTGACGACGACGGGCCCGGGACCACCCGCCGCAGGGCGGCGCGGTCCCGGGCCCGTCAGCTGGCCGGCCGGACTCAGGCGGACGGCACGGTGTCCGGGACGGACGGCTTCGATGTGCCCTCGAAGGTGAACTTCGCGAGATCGTCCTCGCCTTCCACGTCGACCAGAACGACCTGACCGGCGGAGAGCTCCCCGAAGAGGATCTTCTCCGACAGCTGGTCCTCGATCTCGCGCTGGATGGTCCGGCGCAGCGGCCGAGCCCCCATCGACGGGTCGTACCCGCGCGTCGCGAGCAGCTTCTTGGCCTCCGTGGTCAACTCGATCCCCATGTCCTTGTCCCTGAGCCGGGTTTCCAGCCGGGCCACGAACATGTCGACGATCTCGACGATCTCCTCCTGCGTCAGCTGCGGGAACACGACGATGTCATCGACCCGGTTGAGGAACTCGGGGCGGAAGTGCTGACGCAGTTCCTCCTGCACCTTGGCCCGCATCCGCTCGTACGAGGTCTGCGTGTCCGAGCCGGACTGGAAACCGGTGAGCAGGCCCTTGGCGATGTCGCGGGTGCCCAGGTTCGTCGTCATGATGATGACCGTGTTCTTGAAATCGACGACGCGGCCCTGACTGTCGGTCAGGCGTCCGTCCTCGAGGATCTGCAGGAGCGAGTTGAAGATGTCCGCGTGGGCCTTCTCCACCTCGTCGAACAGGACCACGGAGAACGGGCGACGGCGCACCTTCTCGGTCAGCTGACCGCCCTCCTCGTACCCGACATAGCCGGGGGGCGAGCCGAACAACCGGGAGACGGTGTGCTTCTCCGAGTACTCGCTCATGTCGAGCTGGATGAGTGCGTCCTCCTCGCCGAAGAGGAACTCGGCGAGGGCCTTGGCCAGCTCGGTCTTCCCGACGCCGGTGGGACCGGCGAAGATGAACGAGCCGCCGGGGCGCTTCGGATCCTTCAGGCCCGCGCGGGTGCGCCGGATCGACTGGCTGATGGCCTTGATCGCCTGGTCCTGCCCGACGACCCGCCGATGCAGCTCGGCCTCCATGTTCTTCAGCCGCGAGGACTCCTCCTCGGTCAGCTTGAACACGGGGATCCCGGTGGAGTTGGCGAGCACCTCGGCGATCAATTCCTCATCGACCTCGGCGACGTCGTCCATGCCCCCGTTGCGCCAGGCCCGCTCCTTCTCGGAGCGTTCGGTGATCAGGCGCTGTTCCTTGTCGCGCAGGGACGCGGCACCCTCGAAGTCCTGCGCGTCGATCGCCGACTCCTTCTCCTTCTTCAGATCGGCGATCCGGTCGTCGATCTCCTTCAACTCCGGCGGTGCCGTCATCCGGCGGATGCGCAACCGCGCACCGGCTTCGTCGATCAGGTCGATCGCCTTGTCCGGGAGGAACCGATCGGAGATGTACCGCTCCGACAGGCTGGCCGCCGAGGCGAGTGCCCCGTCCGTGATGGACACCCGGTGGTGGGCCTCGTACCGGTCGCGCAGCCCCTTGAGGATCTCGATCGCGTGCGCGACCGACGGCTCGGAGACCTGGATCGGCTGGAACCGGCGCTCCAGCGCCGCGTCCTTCTCGATGTGCTTGCGGTACTCGTCCAGCGTGGTGGCGCCGATGGTCTGCAGTTCACCGCGGGCGAGCATCGGCTTGAGGATGCTCGCCGCGTCGATCGCGCCCTCCGCTGCACCCGCGCCGACGAGGGTGTGGATCTCGTCGATGAACAGGATGATGTCGCCGCGGGTGCGGATCTCCTTGAGCACCTTCTTGAGCCGCTCCTCGAAGTCACCGCGGTACCGGGAGCCGGCCACCAAGGACCCCAGATCGAGGGTGTACAGCTGCTTGTCCTTGATCGTCTCGGGGACGTCCCCGCGCACGATGGACTGGGCCAGGCCCTCGACGACGGCGGTCTTGCCCACGCCCGGCTCCCCGATCAGCACCGGGTTGTTCTTCGTGCGGCGTGACAGGACCTGCATCACGCGTTCCATCTCGTGCTCGCGCCCGATCACCGGGTCCAGTTTGCTCTCGCGGGCAGCCTGGGTGAGGTTCCGGCCGAACTGGTCGAGCACGACCGAGCCGGCGGGCTGCCCCTCGGACGGGCCGGCGCCGACCCCGGCGGCCGCGTTCTCCTTACCGCCCTGATAACCCGAGAGCAACTGGATCACCTGGTTGCGCACGCGCGAGAGGTCAGCTCCCAGCTTGACCAGCACCTGGGCGGCGACGCCCTCGCCCTCACGGATCAGGCCGAGCAGGATGTGCTCGGTACCGATGTAGCTGTGGCCGAGCTGCAGCGCCTCACGGAGGGAGAGCTCGAGCACCTTCTTGGCGCGCGGGGTGAACGGGATGTGACCCGACGGCGCCTGCTGGCCCTGGCCGATGATCTCCTGAACCTGCTCCCGGACCGCCCCGAGCGAGATGTTCAGCGACTCGAGCGCCTTCGCGGCGACTCCTTCGCCCTCGTGGATGAGGCCCAGCAGGATGTGCTCAGTACCGATGTAGTTGTGGTTGAGCATGCGCGCCTCTTCCTGGGCGAGCACGACGACCCTGCGGGCTCTGTCAGTGAATCGTTCGAACATGGGGCACACTCCCTAGCTGATGCGTACTGACGATGCTACGTGTGCCGCCGCGCCCCGTGACGGGTTGTTCGCCACAGGCGAGATGGGCCGGGACGAGGAATGCGGACCGGCCGACGCCGATCCGCATTCCGCCCAGCCGCGGCTGCCCGCACAGGCCTTGTCCTCACACCGTTCTCACCCGGCACCCGGGCAACATCACTGACCGTGCGCGCTCCGGTACGCCTCCTGGATGTCGTGATGCACGCGGCCGCGGTCGCTGACCGTGTAGCCGTTCTCCCGCGCCCACGCCCGGATGCGTGCGGTGTCCTGATTGCGGCCGGAACCACTGGACGAAGACCTCCCCGCCCGGTTGGACGACGGGCGGCTCCCCGAACGCCGCGCCTTCGACACGAAGGGTTTCAGGGCCTCCCGAAGCTGTCCGGCATTGTCCGTGGACAGATCCATCTCGTAGTTCGCGCCGTCGAGGCCGAACCGGACGGTTTCATCGGCGGTCCCGCCGTCGAGATCATCCACGAGGATGATCTTCACCTTCTGAGCCAAGTCAACTCCTTTGGGGAAATGGTGCCTGCGGAAATCCCGGGGGTTCCTGGAATTCTCCTCAAGTATGAATGTTCCCGGGCTCGGAGTCAAAGCCCCCCGGCTCAGTCCGGAGAATTTTTCCGATAGCGTTTCTCTTCCTCGGCGAATGCCCGGCGCTCGGACCGGTCGGCATTCAATACGGCGCGCATGGCGAGGAAGAAGATCAGTCCGACGCCGGTGGAGGGCAACAGAGCAGTGAGTGCCGCCAAGAAATCGTTCACCGTTGCAGGATACGTCGGCGAACTGGGCGAATCCTCACAACCGCGACCGGCCGACTGCGGCGTCGGTCACTCGGGCTTCATCAGCGGGAACAGGATGCTCTCCCGGATGCCGACCCCGGTGAACAGCATGACCAGCCGGTCCATGCCGAGACCGATGCCGCCCATCGGTGGAGCCGCGTACTCGAGCGCACGCAGGAAGTCCTCGTCCAGCGTCATGGCCTCCTCGTCGCCGGCCGCCGCGCGCAGGGACTGCTCGGTCAGCCGCTCCCGCTGGATGACGGGGTCGATGAGTTCGGAGAAGGCGGTGCCGGTCTCGGTCCCGGCGATGATCAGGTCCCATGCCTCGATGACCCCGGGAATGCTGCGGTGGGGCCGGGCGAGCGGCTGGGCGATCGGCGGGTAGTCGCAGACGAAGGTCGGCTGCAGCAGGGTGTGCTCGACGAGTTCTTCGAACAGCTTCATCACGATCTTCTGGTCGATCACGTCGGCGGGCAGTTCGACGTCGTGCGCGGCCGAAATGCGTCGCAGGTCCTCGATTCCCGTCGTCGGGGTGACCTCTTCGCCGACCGCCGCGGAGACCGCCGGGTACACGGAGAGCCAACGCCACTCACCCGCCAGATCCACCGTTCCGGCCGACGTCTCGATCCGTGTCCGCCCCAGTGCACGCGCGCACGCGAGGATCATCTCGCGCATCCGGTCGGCCATGACGAACTGATCGGCGTACGCCTCGTAACACTCCAACATCGTGAACTCCGGGCTGTGCGTGGAGTCGACGCCCTCGTTGCGGAACACCCGGCCGATCTCGTAAACCCGGTCCAGACCGCCGACGACGGCGCGTTTCAGGTACAGCTCGGTGGCGATGCGCAGCGACATGCCCTGGTCGAACGCGTTCATGTGGGTGTTGAACGGCCGCGCGGTCGCCCCGCCGTGCACCAACTGGAGGATCGGCGTCTCCACCTCGACATAACCGCGCGCGTCCAGGGTCTGCCGCACGGCGCGGGTGATGGTGGCCCGGTCCAGGACGGTCTGCCGCGCCTGCTCCCGCACGATCAGGTCGACGTACCGCTGTCGGACGCGGGTCTCCTCACTGAGTTCGTTGTGCAGAGTGGGAAGCGGGCGCAGCGCCTTCGACGCCATCTGCCAGGCGTCGGCCAGCACGGACAGCTCGCCACGGCGGGAACTGATCACCTCGCCGTGCACGAACACGTGGTCACCGAGATCGACGACCGCCTTCCAGTCCGCGAGCGACTGCTCCCCGACGCCGGTCAGGCTGATCATCGCCTGCAGCCGGGTGCCGTCACCGGCCTGCAGGGTCGCGAAGCACAGTTTGCCGGTGTTGCGCAGGAACACGACGCGACCGGCGACGCCGACGTGCTCACCCGACGCCTCGTCCGCCGTCAGGTGCTCGTACTTCCCGCGCACCTCGGCAAGGGTGTGCGTGCGTTCGACGCCCACCGGGTACGGTTCGACGCCGGTCTCGAGCAGGTGCCGACGCTTGGCGGCGCGCACCTCGATCTGCTCGGTGGTGTGCTGGCGCAGGTTCACCTCGGCGAAGCCGTCGGCCGGCTCCGGGGGTTGCGGACGGGACGCGGGAGTCGGTGTGGTCACGGTATCCAAGGGTATCGGCCGCACCGAGCCCGTCCGCCCGACCCGACGAGCGGCCGCAACCGCCGCATCACTGCCGCCCGCCGTCCGGTCCCGTCAGCCCGGTGAAACCCGTGGACGGACGCTCCGGTCCCGCCGCGAGCGCGTTCTCCAGCACCGCCCGCACGAGCGGACCGGCCAGTCGCGCCGGCTCCTCGAGGTCCTGGTCGGCCAGGCGGCGCAGCGCCTGCCGAACGATCCGGTCGATATCCTCCCGGGCGCGGGCGAGGATCCCGCCGACGACCGGGAACTCCTCCTCGCTCAGCGCGACCGGTTCCGCGCCCATCTCGACGACCAGCGCCTGAGCGATCGGCAGGAACGCCGCCGGCGCGGTGACAGCGACCATCGCCCCGGTCAGCCGGGTCAGATCCAGGCTCATCCCGGTGAACGCGAGAACCGGATGCACCGCGAGGCACACCGCCCCGCGTGCGGCGGCGGGGGCGAGTGCGGCGATGCCGTGCCTGCCGCTGGTGTGCAGCACGATCTGCCCGGTCTGCCAGTGCTTCAGGTCCGCCAACCCCTGCACCAGTGGCACCAGGTCGTCGTCGGG
Organism: Tersicoccus phoenicis; assembly: GCF_001968835.1. Taxonomy (GTDB): domain Bacteria; phylum Actinomycetota; class Actinomycetes; order Actinomycetales; family Micrococcaceae; genus Tersicoccus; species Tersicoccus phoenicis. Next base: position 43,423 of record NZ_MRDE01000026.1, on the reverse strand, counting down.
CACGGCGATCACCACGAGTTCGCATCGCTCCACGATCTCGGCGGGTTCCAGGAGCGGCACCCCGGGCAGCAGGGCCGCCGCGCGGTCCCGGCTCTGCTCCGAGATGGCACTGACTCCGACGACGGAGTGGCCGACCGCGCGCAGGGCGGCACCCAGGACGGCTCCCACCCGGCCGGCGCCGATCACCCCGATACCGAGCCGGCCCGGCTTCACGACCGGTCCCCCGGCGCCGGCCCCGGCAGGTCGGTGTCCGGCACTCCGTCACCGGCGGCCGGAGAGGCGTTCTGCAGCATCCACTGCTCGGGACCGGCCAGGCGACGGGCCCGGGCGGCGCGGACCGCCTGATCGGTGAACAGGCGTCGAGCCTCGTCGGCGGACAGGTGCGGGACCACAGGCTTGACCGGGCCCGCCGTCGAGTGCAGCAGCACGTGGGCCAGGTTGAGCCGGCGCTGCAGCGGGCCCTGCTGCAGGGCCACGGACTGTGTCCGCTCGTGCGGGACGACGGCGAGCCGGCGGGTGAGGCGACCGGTCCGGACCAGCAGCGCCGTCTTGGTGTGCCGGTAGCCGTTGCGGCGGAAGGCCAACGGGTCGAGCCACCGTGCCCGGCGCGGGGCGGTGGTGAACCCCGTGGCGGTCCCCGTGCCGTGGACCCCTGCCCGGAAGATCGCCACCGGGTCCCCGACGCCGGGGTGTGGCAGCACCAGGGCGAGGACCTCGAGCACCTCGTCGAAGGTGCCCACCGGCAGCAACACGGTGCGGGCGTTCTGTTCGCCGCCCGACGTGCCGTAGCCGGCCACGTTCATCTCCACCCGGTGCCAGCCGAACGGCCGCCAGAACAGCGGGGCGTGCACGGACACCGCCTGCACCCGGCCCGGGGGCACCGTCTGGGCGTGCGTCTCGAGCAGCCCGTAGTGCAGCCGCACCCCGTCCGGGGAGTGCGCGACGCGGAAGTTGAAGCTGCGGGTGAAGAACGCCCAGTACGCGGTGCCCGCCCCGAACACGACGGGGATCACGGCGGCCACGGCGAGGGGCTGGCCGCTGAGCACCGCCGGCAGCAGGGTGGCCACCGCGGCGACCACCAGCCACGCCGTCATGCCCGAGAACACGGCGGCGCCCAGCACCCGGTGCGGGGGCACCACCAGCACCGCCCGCTCCGGGGCGGACGGGATCACGTCGGGGTGGTCCGCCGCGCCCCGCACGCCGGCGGCCCGACCGAGGATCGTCGCTCGCAGCTGCTCGGTCTGGTCGAGCCGCAGGAAGGACAGGCGCATGGCGGACTCGCCGGCGTCGGCGACCTCGAACTTGAGTTCGGCCAACCGCAGCAACCGGGCCAGCAGCGGCTGGTTGATGTCGATGGCCTGGACCCGGTCGAGACGCGCCTGCCGGTTCTGCCGGAACAGGATGCCGGAGTTGATCCGCACGTGGTCGGCGGTCACCTGATAGCGGGTGAACCACCAGCTGGCGAGGAACGCGACGAGGACGATCGCCAACGGGACGACGGCGACGAGCACGATGACCCAGACGGGCAGGGCCGCCGGGCCCGGCGCGCGGGAGCCGGGGTCCGCGATCGACTGCACGGCGTTCTGCAGCCAGTCCCGTCCGAAGACCACGTAAACGGCCACCAGGGCGAGCCAGCCACGAACCAGCGGCGAGGCCGGGTGCACGCGGTGCCAGGTCGCCGGCGTGTCGATGCCGCCGCGCACGGGGGCGGCCGGGGCAGGCCGTTCGCCGTCCGGCCCAGCCGTGGTCACAGCCCCGCCAGTCGCGCCTCGCCGCGCGCGGACAACGCCTCCCGGAGGCGGGCGGCCTCGCCGGTCGGCAGCCCGGGAATGGCGGCGTCCGTGGCGGCCGACGCGGTGTGCAGCTTGATCCCGGCCATGCCGAGCGCGCGTTCCACCGGTCCGGCCTTGACGTCGACGTACTGCATCCGGCCGTAGGGGACCACGACGAGCCGGCGGAAGAACAGGCCGCTGCGGATGAGCAGGTCCTCGTCACGTTCGGCGTACCCGAGCGCTCGCACCTGGCGCGGGATCAGAGCCAGCCGCCAGAGCACGACGACGAGGGCGACGACGGGAATCGACCAGGCGACGACGGCGGGCATCCAGACCCACACGCCGGTGAGGGTCAGGACGAGCGGGACCGCACAGCCGGCCACGGTGAGCAGGGCCGACGGCAACCAGACCAGCATCCGGGCCCACACCAGCCGGGGGGAGACGCCGGTGAAGGTCAGCCCCTCCGGGTCGATCGGTTCGCTACGCATACTCCCCCTTGCTCCGTTGCGGACCCTCCCCGCTGTTCTCCCCGTCCTCCGGCGGGATCCGGCAGAAGTACTCGACCAGCACGCCGGTGCCGACCATGACGGCGCCTCCGGCCACCTGGGCGACCGCGAACCAGAGCAGTGACTGGTCCGAACGCAGCGCCAGCAGGCCCAGTTGTTCGATCACCACCCCGACGTGCCAGCCGCCCAGCACCGCACCCGTGTAGGCGGTCGCCTGGGCGAGGACGAGGGCGCGGGCCGCGAGCAGCGGATTGATCATGCGTCGCGACTTCCCCTGCCGCCAGCGCAGCACGTGCAGGCCGAGGCCCAGGGTGATCGCCACGAGCAGCAGCACGGTGAACAGCGAACTGAGCGGAAGTACCGGTGTCGGGCCGCCCGCACGGGTGACGAGCACATCGACCAGCCAGCCGATCATGGCGGCGACGACGGCCACCACGAGCAGCGGCCGCACCCGGAGCCCGATCATGGCCGGTCCCCGGCCCGGTGGACGCCGTCGCGGTCGGGTGCGGCGGCGAGCAGGTCGGTCACCGGCACGCCGTCGAGCCGCGCCTCGGGCTCCATCCACGACCACGGCGCGAGGACGAAGCCGCGACCGGCCGCGGAGGCGTGTGGCAGCGTCAACTCGGGGTCGGTGCGGTGCACCTCCCCGTCGGCGGTGACGACGGTGACGATGTCGACGTCCAGGGTCCGAGGGCCCCAACGGACCACCCGCTCCCGGCCGAAACGGGCCTCGATCCGGTGACACGCGGCGAGCAGGTCCTCCGGGCTCAAGCCGGTGGCGACCCGCAGCACCAGGTTGCGGTAGTCGGGCTGACCGGGTGGCCCCCCGACGGGCGCGGTGACCGCTGCCGGGGACACCGCCAGCACCGTCAGACCGGGTTCGGCGGCGATCGCCCGGACCGCTGCGGTCAGCGTCGCGGTAGGGTCGCCGAGGTTGGCGCCCAGCGCCAGGATCGCCTCGGCGCGGGCGTCGGTGCTTCCCCCGTTCACCGACCCGGCGGCGTTCATCGGCGCTCGCGCCGCATGGTGACGGCGACGTCGTCGAACGGGACCGGGATCGGAGCGGCCGGCTTGTGCACCGTGACGGTGACGGCGTCCAGCGGGTAGGCCGCCAGCAGGTCCTCGGCGATGGTCGCCGTCAGCGTCTCGATCAGCGCCACCGGTGGCCCGGTGAGGCGGGCGTGCACCCGTTCGGCGGCTTCGGCGTAGTTGACGGTGCGGGTCAGGTCGTCGTCGCGGCCGGCGGCGGTCAGGTCGAGCTCCAGCACGACGTCGGCGGTGAAGACCTGGCCGAGCTGCCGCTCCGCGTCGAGCACGCCGTGCGTGCCACGCCCGCGGATCCCGGAGAGGGTGATCAGGTCCACGCGGCTCACCGCCCGGACCAGGCGGCCGCCACCTTCACCGCGTCCAGGTTCGCCTTGACGTCGTGCACGCGGACCGCCCACGCCCCGGCGGCGGCGGCGAGGGCCGTGGTGGCGACGGTCGCCTCGTCGCGGTCCTTCGGCGGCGCGGACTTGCCGGAGCTGGCCAGCAGCTCACCGAGGAACGACTTGCGGGAGGTGCCGACCAGCACCTTCTTGCCGAGCGCGGTGAACCGGTCGAGGGAGCGCAGCAACTGCCAGTTCTGTTCCCCGGCCTTCGCGAAACCGATGCCGGGGTCGAGGATCAGCTTGTCCTCGGCGACCCCGGCCTCGATGAAGCCGCCGGCCAGCGACGCCAACTCGCCGATGACCTCCTCGACGACGTCGTCGTACCGGGCGCGGGACGCCATGGTCCGGGAGTCGCCACGGCTGTGCTGCAGGACGTAGTGGACCCCGCGCTCGGCGACCAGGGCCGGCATGTCGGGGTGCAGGTCGGTCCCGGAGACGTCGTTGACGAACACGGCACCGGCGTCGATCGCGGCGGCCGCCACCGCCGGCCGGCGGGTGTCGACACTGACCAGCGCGCCGGCCCGGACCAGGGCGGTGATCACGGGCAGTACGCGGTCCAGTTCGACGTCGACGGGGACCTCGGCGGCGCCCGGCCGGGTCGACTCGCCGCCGACGTCGACGATGTCGGCGCCCGCGAAGTGCAGCCGGAGGCCGTGGTCGATGGCGGCGCCGTGGCTGCTGTGATCACCGCCGTCGCTGAACGAGTCCGGCGTGACGTTGAGGACGCCCATCACCAGGGTGCGTCCGGTCGGCAGATCGGCGACGGTGCGGGGGCGGGTGGCCCGGCGGATCACCGGCAGCGGCAGGGTGTTGGGGCCCGTGCCCGGTGCGACACCGAGTGTGTCCATGACGTTCTACCTTCCCAGGATGAGGCTCATGGCTTCGGCGCGGGTCGCCGGGTCGTGCAGCTGGCCACGGACCGCCGACGTGACGGTCTTCGTTCCCGGCTTGCGGACCCCGCGCATCGACATGCACAGGTGTTCGCACTCGACGACGACGATGGCGCCGCGGGGTGCGAGGTGCGTGACCAATGCTTCCACAATCTGCGTGGTCAGCCGCTCCTGCACCTGGGGCCGCCGTGCGTAGACCTCCACCAGCCGGGCCAGTTTGCTCAGCCCGGTGACCCTGCCGTCGTGGGACGGGATGTACCCCACGTGGGCGGTGCCGTGGAAGGGCACGAGATGGTGCTCGCACGTGGAGTAGAAGGGGATGTCCTTGACCAGGACCAGTTCCTCGTGGTCCAGGTCGAAGGTCGTCCCCAGCACGTCGGCGGCGTCCTGGTGCAGGCCGGAGAACATCTCCGCGTAGGCACGCGCCACCCGGTCGGGCGTGTCTCTCAGCCCGGACCGGTCGGGGTCCTCGCCGATGGCGAGCAGGATCTCCCGCACGGCGGCGGAGATCCGCGGCTCGTCGACGCCGGCCGTCGCCCCGGGCATGCCCGGGTCGTCGGGCCGCTCGGCGCGGTCCACCGTCGGGACGTCACTCATGCGGGGGCAGTTGTCCGGTGTCGGACTCGTGCGGAGCCTGCACGGGGTGCTCGGGCTTGGCGGCGACGGCCTGGTCCTGCGGGGCCTGCCGGGCCGGGTTCGGCCGGCCCTCCCGGGCGGCCTGCTCCTGCTCGGCGCGCGTCGTCACCGGCGGGACGTCCGAGACGGGCCGCTCGTCGCTGGAGAGCCATACCGGCCGCAGGTCGCGCTGGCGCACGTCGCGGAAGATGTCGGCGATCTGCTCCTGGTTCAGCGTCTCCCGTTCGAGCAGTTCGAGAGCGAGCCGATCGAGGACGTCCCGGTTGGACATCAGGATCTGCCACGCCTCGTCGTGCGCGGAGTCGATCAGGACGCGGACCTCCTCGTCGATGACGGCCGCGACCTCCTCCGAGTAGTCCCGCTCACTGCCCATGTCCCGGCCCAGGAACGGCTCGCCGTTCCCGGAGCCGAGCTTGACCGCACCGATCCGGGCGCTCATGCCGTATTCGGTGACCATCTTGCGGGCCGTGGCGGTGGCCTTCTCGATGTCGTTGGACGCCCCGGTGGACGGGTCGTGGAAGATGATCTCCTCCGCGACGCGCCCGCCCATCGCGTAGGCCAGCTGGTCGAGCAACTCGTTGCGGGTCGTCGAGTACTTGTCGTCCGCGGGCAGCACCATGGTGTAGCCGAGCGCCCGGCCCCGCGGCAGGATCGTGATCTTGGTGACCGGGTCCGTGTTCCGCAGCGCCGCCGCGACCAGGGCGTGGCCACCCTCGTGGTAGGCGGTGATCTTGCGTTCCAGCTCCTTCATCAGCCGCGACCGCTTCTGCGGGCCGGCGATGACCCGGTCGATCGCCTCGTCCAGCGCCCGGTCGTCGATCAGCTGGGCGTTGGAGCGGGCGGTCAGCAGCGCCGCCTCGTTGAGCACGTTGGCCAGGTCCGCGCCGGTGAAACCGGGCGTGCGCTTGGCGACGGAGTAGAGGTCGACGCCGGGCGCCATCGGCTTGCCCTGCGCGTGCACCTGCAGGATCCGGAACCGCCCACCCATGTCAGGGGCCTCCACCCCGATCTGCCGGTCGAACCGGCCGGGGCGGAGCAGGGCGGGGTCCAGCACGTCGGGCCGGTTGGTGGCGGCGATCAGGATGACGTTCGTCTTGATGTCGAACCCGTCCATCTCCACCAGCAGCTGGTTGAGGGTCTGCTCCCGCTCGTCGTTACCGCCGCCGACGCCGGCGCCGCGGTGCCGGCCCACGGCGTCGATCTCGTCGACGAAGATGATCGCCGGGGCGTTGTTCTTGGCCTGTTCGAACAGGTCACGGACGCGGGAGGCGCCGACGCCGACGAACATCTCGACGAAGTCCGACCCGGAGATCGAGTAGAACGGGACGCCCGCCTCGCCGGCCACGGCCCGGGCCAACAGGGTCTTGCCCGTGCCCGGAGGACCATAGAGCAGCACACCCTTCGGAATCTTCGCGCCGACGGCCTGGAACTTGGCCGGTTCGGAGAGGAACTCCTTGATCTCGTGCAGCTCCTCGACCGCCTCGTCCGCGCCGGCGACGTCGGCGAACGTGACCTTCGGGTGATCCTTGGAGATCAGCTTGGCCCGGGACTTGCCGAACTGCATCACCTTCGACCCGCCACCCTGGGCGCGGGAGAGGATGAACCAGAAGATGACGCCGATGATCAGGAACGGGACCATCAGCTGGATCAGGCCGAGCAACCAGTTGTTCTCCGGCGGCTGATCACTGAAACTGTCCAGCCGGGACGAGGAGACGGCCCGCACCACGTCGGTGCCGCGTGGGGCGACGTAGTAGAACTGGACGTTCTTGCCCAGGTTCTTGCCGTCCTTGACGTAGTCGTCGCGCAGCGTCAGATCGACTCGCTGCTCGCCGTCGTAGATGCGGGCCTGACTGGCCTTGTTGTCCGTGAGCAGCTGCAGGCCGACGTTGGTGTCGACCCGGCTGGCCGACCCGGAGGTGAGCGCGGGGAACGCGACGGCCAGCACGATCAGACCGATCACGATGTAGACCAGCGGTCCCTTGAAGAGCTTCTTGACGTTCATGCGTGGTTGAGCCCGGATCGGCCCGTACCTCCCGTTCGACTGTGCCGCCGCGGCGCGTCGGGCTTGTGCCGACACGTCGCGTCTGTGCCAAATATCGCACCGCTACCGGTGTAGGACGTACTCGACGGGTGCCGAGTTCCCTCAGAGCGCAGCAGCGTGGCGGATGTCACGGTCCTCCGCACCGCCCTGCTGGCGCGCGCCGGGTCACTCGTACACGTGCGGGGCGAGGGTGCCGATGAAGTCGAGGTTGCGGTACTTCTCGGCGAAGTCGAGGCCGTAGCCGATCACGAACTCGTTGGGGATGTCGTAACCGACGTACTTGACCGGCAACTCCACCTTGGCGGCGTCGGGCTTGCGCAGCAGGGTGCAGATCTCGATCGACGCCGGGCCGCGGGAGGCCAGGTTCGATCGCAGCCAGGAGAGCGTGAGCCCGGAATCGATGATGTCCTCCACGATCAGCACGTGCTTGTCGATCAGGTCGGTGTCCAGGTCCTTGAGGATGCGCACGACGCCGGACGACTGGGTGCCGGAGCCGTACGAGGAGACCGCCATCCAGTCCATCGCGACGTGGCTGTGCAGGGCACGGGCGATGTCGGCGACGACCATCACCGCGCCCTTGAGCACGCCGACGAGCAGGATGTCCCGGCCCGCGTAGTCCCGGTCGATCTCGGCGGCCAGCTCGGCGATCCGCGTGTCGATCTGTTCCTTCGTGTACAGAACGTGCTGCAGGTCGTCCTTGACGTCGCTCGAATCCACGCGGGGCTCCTCGGGAGAAACAGGCCGTCGTGCGGCCGGCGGCGGAGAAAGGGGGCCGGCGGATCGTCCGCGCCCAGGCGTGGACGACGTCGGCTCATGCCCCCCTAGCGTGCCACAGCCGCCCGGTCGCGCGGCAATCCTGGTCCACGCAGTTCGAGCACGACGTCGGCGGACCCTCCGCCGGCCGGGTTGACGTCCCGCCGCAGGCGCCGGGCGGTGACTCCGCCCGGCAGCTGGACCGGCCCAGCGCCGCCCGGGCCGGTGGGCGACCGGGGGGCGACCAGCGCCTCGAGGGCGGCGATCCGCTCCCGGGTCAGCGGTTCCGCTCCGACGTCGACCGCCGCCCGGGCCAGCACCCGGGGCAGCAGGGCCGGCGGTGCGGCGCGCAGATCCTCGACCGGAAGGAGGCAGCACCCGGGCCGTCGTTCGGCGATCCGGTCCAGGAGGGCGGCCGCCTCGGCGTCCAGGTGGTCCGCGTCGCGCGCGGCGATGGCGGCGGTGCGCGCCAGCGCGGCGCTCGTGCCGGGACCGAGTTCGCGCGTCAACAGCGGCAGCACGGTGGCCCGGAGCCGGGAACGAGTGTACGCCGGGTCGTGATTGGCGGGATCGTCCCACCAGGTCAGACCCTCCGCCGCGCAGACCCGTTCCGTACTCGCCCGGTCCAGGCCCAGTTCGGGGTGGAGGAAGGGCCGGTGATAGCGTCCGCGGCGGACCGGGATGCCGGCCAGGGACCGGGTCCCGGAGCCGCGCAGCAGGCCGAGGAGGACCTGTTCGGCCTGGTCGTCGAGCGTGTGCGCGAGCAGCACCGCACGCGCACCGGCCCGCGCGGCGGCGCACTCCAGGGCGGCGTAGCGGGCGTGACGGGCGGCTGCCTCCACGCCCTCCCCCGCCGGTTGCACGCGGACGCGTTCGACGGTGACGGGGGCGAGCCCGAGTGCGGTGCACTGGGCGGCCGCCCGGTCGGCGACCTCCGCACTGTCGGGGTGCAGTCCGTGGTCGACGACGACGGCGCCGATCCGCGCGTCGCCGCGCCTGGCGAGGTGGGCGGCCGCGGCGGCCAGGGCGAGCGAGTCCGCTCCCCCGCTGCACGCCACCAGGGCGTCGACCTGTTGACTGCCGGTACCGGGCATGCCGGTGCCGGTGCCGGTGCCGGTGCCGGTGCCGGGCATGCTGTCCCGCCCGGACGGCGCGGGCAACCCGGTCAGCGCCGCTCTCACCGCGCGGCGCGCCCGCGCGACCACGGGGTCGAGCGGTCCCCGCCGACCGCGCTGCCGGGTCGTCGGTCCGGTCACGACGGCACCCGGTTCAACGCCGCTTCCGCTGTTCCGGGTGTGCTCGGTGGCCGCTGCGCCGTCCTGCGGTCGAGACCGGTCCGGACCCTGATCCGTGCTGCGCTCAACGCCGCTCAGCGCCGGCCGGACAGGCCCATCCGGGCGACCCAGTCCCCGGGGTGGTGGATCTCCTGCTCGGTGGGCAGCTGGTCGGGGGCGTCCCAGATCCGGTTGAACCCGTCGAGGCCGACCTGCTCCACGACCCCGCGGACGAACCGTGATCCGTCACTGTACTGGCGCATCTTGGCGTCCAGGCCGAGCAGCTGGCGGATCAGCTTCTCCAGGCCGCTGCGACTGGCGCCGCGGGCGTTGAACCGCTGCCGGATGGTCCGCACGGTGGGCACGATCGAGGCGTCCACACCGTCCATCACGACGTTCGCGTGCCCCTCGAGCAGGCTCATCACGGCGGTCAGGTGGGAGAAGATCTGCCGTTCCTGCTCGTCCTGGAAGATCCCGAGCAGGCCGACGCCGGACCCGCCTGATCCGTCCGTTCGCGCGGGGGTGCCCGCGGCGCCGGTCAGTCGCCCGGAGCCGACGGAGCGGGCCGCCTCGGCGATCCGCGCGGCGAAGGTGTCGGCCTTGTCCACCATGGACTCGGAGAGCCGACCGATCTGTTCGATCATGTGTCCGCGGAGCCAGGGCGCCGCGGCGAACTGCACGCGGTGGGTCTGCTCGTGCAGGCAGACCCAGAGCCGGAAGTCGGCGGACTCGACGTTCAGTTCCCGTTCGACCTCGAGCACGTTCGGCGCCACGAGCAGCAAGCGACCTGCCGGCGGTGCGGTGGATCCCGGGGCGAGCGCGGCGAACGGGTCGTACTGGCCGAGCACCTTGCTGGAGAGGAAGGACAGGATGGTGCCCAGCTGCACGCCGGTGAGTCGCCCGCCGAGGGCCGCGGTCGCCGCGGTGAGCGCCTGACCGCGGGTCTCGACCAGGCGGTCCAGTGCCGGCTGCATGAGCACCGAGAAGCTCTGCGTGTTCGCCCGCGACCAGGTGGCCCGGTCGACGACAAGGACGGCGGAATCCCTCAGGTCCGCCGCGGCGTCCAGTCGGCTGATCTCGTGCACGTGAGCGACGGAGGCGTCGGCGGCCTCCCGGAGGCTGTCCACGGTGGCGCGCATCCGGGTCGGACTGACGCGCGGACCGGCGGGGGCGAGCTTGGCGGCGGTACCGGCGGCGAGGTCCCAGTCGACCAGGCCGCGTAGACGGGACGAGGTGAGGCTCATGGGAACATTCGACCACATGCCTCTGACGGACCCCTGGGCGTGGGGCTGCGTTCACCGACGGCGTGGGTCCTTGGGGCACGCCGGTGAGCGGGCAGCCGGTCACCGGCTTCCCTGGCGCGCCCACTGAACGGCGACCCTGGCCGCCGGGCTCGCACTCCGGCCCAAACATGGAGCCCACTATTCGGGCTCCAGCGCTCTGGCCCGAACAGCGTAGCCGCTGTTCGGGCTCTGGTGCGAGCGGTGGCGTGCGCCTGTTGGGCGGCAATCAGTCCAGGCACGCGCGCACGGCGCGTTCGATCACCGGCCGGATCTCGGCGTCCGGGTCGATCGTCACGCGGTGCAGCACGAGTCCGTCCGCCGCGGCCATCAGGGTGCGAACGGCGCCGGGGGCCGGGCGTGCTCCGATGGCGTCGAGGAGGCCCGTCGTCCACTCGACGAACACGGCGCGCTGGTGCAGGAGCGGGGCGAGCAGGTCGGCGTCGCCCGCGCCCTCGACGAAGAGCGCGAAACGGGCGCGGGTGCGCGCCGCCAGGGGCCCGGTCTGCGCCGCGATCATGCCGCTGAGCGCGTCGACGAGTTGGTCGGCCGTCTCGATGAGCGGAGCGTCGGCCGCGGCGAAGTCCGCCCGTTCGCGCTCGGCGAGCCAGGCGACGACTCCGGCCAGGAGGGCGTCCCTGGTGCGGAACCAGTTCGACGTCGAGCCCTTCGGCAAGCCCGCGCGCTCGTCGACCCGTGCGTGCGTGAGCGACCGGATCCCCTGTTCACCGACGAGCGCGAGCGCCGCGTCCAGGGCTCGTTCCCGTGTCGTACTCACCCCTCGACGGTACTCGTGAGGTGCGGGTTCTCTCCGACGTGAGGTGCTTCGACGTGGCCCGTACGCGTCACGCCACCCGCCCGAGGAAGTCGGCCACGAGCGCGGTCACCCGCTCGGGCGCGTCGTCGGTCATGAAGTGCTTCGCTCCGTCCACGGATGCGAACTCGACGTGCTCGGCGTACCGGGCGGTGTCGCCGGCCAGCCTCCGGATGCGCTTCTCGGTGATCGGTTCGTCGAGCGCGCCGAAGAGGAACAGTGTCGGCGGACGCAGGCGGGTGCACTTGTAGGCGCCTCCGGCGAGCGTCATGCCCTCGGGGATCGCCACTGCGCGGTACAGCTTGGTCACGGCGGCATCCTTCGCTGGGTCCTGCAGGGGAGCAAGGTACCTGTCGATCACGGCGTCCGGCACCGGTCGAGTGTGATACCTGCCGTTCCACAGCCAGCGCAGTGAGTGGCCGCGTCGGTGGAACGCGAACTTCGGCATGTGCGTCATCGCGGGGGCCAGCTGTGGGCCGAACGCGAAGCCCGGGGGGACGCTGAGCAGCACCGCCGCGCGCACGCGTTCGGGGTGCGCGTAGCTGAGCTGCCACGTGGGGATCGCGCCGAGATCGTGCGCGACGACGCGCGGGCGGTCGAGTTCGCAGACGTCGAGCAGCGCCACCAGGTCGCGCAGGAATATCTCCCGGTCGTACCGCCGGCCGTCGTCCTCGGTCCACCCGCACCCGCGCAGGTCGGGACAGATCACGCGGTATCCCGCGGCGGCGAGCCGAGGCGCGACCTCGCGCCACTGCCACCAGTGCAGCGGGAATCCGTGCAGGAGCAGGACGGGATCGCCGTTCTCAGGGCCGATCGTGGCGACGTGGGTGCGCAGGCCCGCGGTCTGGACGACCCTATGGTCGAAGCCGGGTGCCGCCGGAAGCGGAGGCGACCAGGCCGTCGGATCGCCGGGTGCCTCGACCGGCTCGCGAGGATCCTCGCGTTCGCTGTGAGCGGATGCACCGTTCATCATGGCCTCCTCCTCGTGGTCGCCACTACGACAGTAGTAACACTACAAGTGTAGTAAGAAGTTCCAGCGCTGTCCATGGTCGACCGTGCCCGCACACTGGCCTCACCAGTGAGGCCAGTGTGCGGGCTCCAGCGCCCTGGCCCAGAGAACGGAGCCACTGTTCGGGCCCTGGCGCGAGCGAGCTGGGAGGGCTACCGGGTGCCGGGGCGAGCCGCGTCGCGGAGCAGGTCCGCCAGTGCGCCCGGGCCGGCGGCGTCGGCGGCAGCGTTGAGGGCCGAACGATCGGCCGCGCTGCGCAGGTGGCCGACGACGGCGTCGCGGTCCACCGCCCCGGCCCGCCCCGAAGCGGATGACCGGGCGGCGCCGGTCACGCCGGCCGTCGGCGTCGCGACCGGCTGCGACGCGGCGACCCGCTCAAGAATGAGTGCGGGGTCCATGGTCGAGGCCATGTCCCGCTCCAGCATCAGCAGTCGTTCCTGCACCACGGGGTTGCCGATCTTGATCCGCTGACCGGAGCTGAGCTGCGAGAGCATCGGCGCGGAGATGCCCAGCACCGCGGCCAGCCGCCGGTTGGAGATCCCGTAGTGGCTCATCACGGTCCCGAACCGGTCGGCGAGGCTCTGGCCGTAGATCTTCTCCTGTTCGGCGATCTTCTCGTCCGTACTGCGAGGCTCCGGCATGCCCTCAGCTTGGCACACCTGAACGCGGGGGCCGGCCGGACCCCCGGGCGATCCGGCCGTGGAGGTCCACCGCCGCGGCTCGACGCTGACAACCACGTCACGCCGTCGTCGATCGACGCTGAACTATCGTGGTACCAGTCCTACCGGTGCCATCCTGTCGGGCGGCATCGGCCCCGAGCCTCCCGGAGGAAGACCATGAAGTTCGATGTGACCATCGAGATCCCGAAGGGATCCCGCGTGAAGTACGAGATCGACCACGAGACGCACCGGCTGCGCCTGGACCGGGTGCTCTTCACCTCGATGCAGTACCCCGCGCACTACGGGTACATCGAGAACTCGCTCGGCGAGGACGGCGACCCGCTCGATGCCCTCGTGGTGCTCGACGTCGACGTGGTCCCCGGTGTCCTGATCGAGGCCCGGCCGGTCGGAGTGTTCAACATGGTCGACGAGAGCGGGGGGGACGCCAAGGTGCTGTGTGTACCGGCTGATCCGCGTTTCGATCACATCCAGGACATCGATGACGTCTCCTCCTACCTGCTGCACGAGATCGAGCACTTCTTCACGAAGTACAAGGACCTCGAGCCGGGCAAGTGGGTCGAGACCGCCGACTGGGAGAGCCGGGAGGCCGCCGAGAAGGAGATCAACGCCTCACTCGAACGCTTCCAGCAGCACGGTGAAGCCTCCGAGGAGAACGAACCCCAGGGTCGCGACGTGGATGCCGACACGGTCAACCCGCCGTCCGAGAGTCAGCCGCAGGGTCGCGGGCAATGAGATGACGATCGACGAGGCCGCCGGCCGCTGCCTGCGTGCCGGCGGTCTCGTCCGCATGAGGACTCGGCGTCCGGGCATCTCACTGCCGCAGACCGCGGGGAAGGCCCGCCGCCGGGCATACTGGACGCGTGTTCGCCCTCACTTTCGACCAGCGCGCCGGACGTGAAGCCGGAGATCTGGTACCGGACCTGATGACGCGGTTGCGGTTCCACGCGGCGCTCGTACCGTTCCAGCGCTCCGTCGCCGACGAGGTGCAGGGCATCGTCGACGACCCCGCCGTCGCCGTCGACGCCGCCCTGATCGGGCTGCGGGGCGGGAACTGGTCGGTCGGCATCGGCGTCGGCCGGGTGGACGACCTGGTCTCCGACCACGTCCTGGACGCCAGCGGTCCCGCCATGGTGCACACGCGAAACGCGGCCGAGCGTTCCCTGGCCGTCACCGACCGGGTCGCCCTGTCGGTCGAGGGACTGGACGAGGAGCTGGCCGCGGAGGCCGAGGCCGTGCTCCGCCTGATCGGCCGGATCGTCGCGGTTCGCTCCGAGGCGGAATGGCGCGTGGCCGACCTGATGGTTCCGGGCGTACGGGGCCAGCAGAAAGCGATCGCTGCCGAACTGGGCGTCACCGTGCAGGCGGTCTCCCAGGCGGTGCACCGCTCCCTGCTGCCGCAGGAGTGGGCGGCCCGGCCGGCGGCCGCGCGACTGCTCGGCCTGCTGGACCGGCAGCGGGTTCTCACGTAGAGATCGCCCTCGGGAAGCCGCATCACCGAGTGTGCGAACGATGCCGTCATTCGGCGGTGAGAAGTGCGCCAACCGCACACTCGACGCCGGGCGACCCGGTTGCGCCAACCGCACACTCGACGCCGGGCGACCCGGTTGCGCCAACCGCACACTCGACGCCGGGCGACCCGGCGAGAGCTCAGCCGAGCAGCGCGCGGAGGGCGACGGCGGCGCCGTCCTCGTCGACGGTGCCGGTGATCGCGTCCGCGGCCGCCACCACCTCGGCCGGCGCCTGGCCCATGACCACGCCGTGCCCGGCCCAACCGAGCATCTCGATGTCGTTGCGGCCGTCGCCCATCGCGACCGTGAGCGCGGGGTCGACGTCCAGCCGGCAGCGCACCTGCTCCAGGGCGCTGGCCTTCGTCGTGCCCTGCGCGGCGATGTCCAGCCACGCGGTCCAGCCCACCGAGTAGGCGACACCGTGCAGGCCCGCCTGCGTGATGGCCTCGGCGAAGTCGTCCGGCGTGCTGGTCGCGCTGTACACGACGAGGCGCACGGCGGTGGTGTTCAGCAGGCGGGCGAAGTCCACGCCCTGGGCCTCGACGCCGAAGCTGGCGTCCTGGAACCGCTCGGTGGACAGGAACCGGCCAGTATCGTCCTCCAGGGCGTAGGTGGCGTTCGGCAGGATCGCGCGCAGCGCCGCCAGGGCGGGGGCGGGGTCGAAGGTGACCCGCTCGACGACCTCGAAGCCGTCGGGCAGGTCCGGGTCGACGCGGACGGTGACGCCGCCGTTGCTGCAGACGGCGAAGCCGCGCGCCAGGCCGATCCGTTCGATGACGGGCAGGGTGGCGTGCAGGGAGCGGCCGGTGGCGATGACGACGTGGTGCCCGGCGGCCACGACGTCACCGGCCGCGTCGCGGACCGCGTCGCTCATGTGCCCGTCGTGGTCGAGCAGGGTGCCGTCGACGTCGAGCGCGACGAGCCGCCGCTGCCGCACCGGGAGGGGCTGCTGGTGCTCGTTGCGGTCGGTGGTGGACAGATGCTGGAAGGACCGGTCCTCGGTGCCGGTCGTGATGCTCGTGGTCATCTTCCGATCCTGCCACGCCGCCCCGACCGTCGACAGGGCGCGGCCGGAACGGTCAGGTGACGCCCGGGTGAACAGTCCGGCGGTCAGCACCGGTCCGGCCGACGACGGGCGAGGCACCGCGAGTTCCCGAACCCGTGAGCTGGGAGGGAAACCTCAGGGACGGAGTTCGGCCAGCCCACCCAGGTAGGGCCGCAGGGCCTCCGGGACGCGGATCGAGCCGTCCGCCTGCTGATGCTGCTCGAGGATCGCCACCATCCACCGCGTGGTGGCCAGGGTGCCGTTCAGGGTGGCGACCATCCGGGTGCCGGCCTTGCTGCCGTCGGCGGCGGTGACCCGCTCCCGGATGCTCAGCCGGCGTGCCTGGAACGTCGTACAGTTCGACGTCGAGGTGACCTCGCGGTAGCGCTGCTGGCTCGGCACCCAGGCCTCGCAGTCGAACTTGCGGGCCGCGGACAGGCCCAGGTCGCCGGCGGCGATGTCGATCACCCGGTAGGCGAGCTCGCACTTGCCGAGCATCTCCTCCTCCCAGGCCAGTAGCCGCTCGTGCTCGGCGAAGGAGTCCTCCACCGTGGTGTAGGTGAACATCTCCACCTTGTTGAACTGGTGGACCCGGATGATGCCGCGGGTGTCCTTCCCGTGCGAGCCGGCCTCCCGCCGGTAGCAGGAGGACCAGCCGGCGTAGCGCAGCGGGCCCCCGGACAGGTCGACGATCTCGTCGGCGTGGTACCCGGCGATGGCGACCTCGGAGGTGCCGACCAGGTACAGGTCGTCCTTGGGCAGCTGGTAGATCTCGTCGTCGTGCTCGACGTCGAACCCGGTGCCGGCCATCGTCTCGCGCCGCACCAGGGTCGGCGTGATCATCGGGACGAAGCCGTTGGCGGCGGCCTGGTCCATCGCCATGGACAGCAGGCCCAGCTCGAGCCGGGCGATGGCGCCCTTGAGGAAGTAGAACCGGGAGCCGGAGACCTTGGCGCCGCGCTCCATGTCGATCCCGCCGAGCGCCTCCCCCAGGGTCAGGTGGTCGCGCGGCTCGAAACCCTCGGCGGCGAAGTCCCGGACCGCGCCGACCTCGCGCAGCACGGTGAAGTCCTCCTCACCGCCGGCCGGTACGCCGTCGACGACGACGTTGGGCATGGTCCGGGCGAGGCCGTCCAACTCGGCCTGCGCGGCGTCGGCGTCCGCCTGAGCGGCCTTGACCCGGCCGGCGAGCTCCTTGACCTGGACCAGCAGCTGCGCCTTCTCGTCGCCGGAGGCCTTCGCCACCCGCTTGCCGGACGCGTTCTGCTCGGCACGCAGGGACTCGTAGGAGGTGATCGCCGCCCGCCGGGAACTGTCGGCGTCGAGCATGCGCTGGACGAGGGACTCGTCCGCCCCTCGTGCGCGCTGCGACGAGGCGAAACGGTGCGGATTCTCCCGGAGCTCGTTCAGATCGATCACGGGCCCAATCCTACGGGTCGGACTCACGAGGTTGCCGTCACGGGCTGGGACGGGAACGGCTCCTTGCCGATCCCGGTTGCGGATCTGCCCTGGCTCCGGGACCTTGCCACTCGGGGGGCAGGCACACCCAGGAGGGGCCGCGGCGGATCCGGGCGTACCGGCCCGGGGCGTATCAGTAGACGGGGAGCTGGTCGAGATACGAGTGCGCGAGCTCGGCATTCGCCGGTACTCGCTGCAGCCGGTTCTCGGCGAGCAGTCGGTCAATGACCGCGCGGCCCTGGTCCCAGCGTCGGATCACGACGTGCCCGCCTTGATGGGGATCGCGACCAGGGGGCGCTCGTGCAGGTGGCGCAGGAACAGGTCGTCGCGGTCCCGCCATGCGCGACGAGACACGGGGCGCGGATTCACCTCGCGGCCGAGCGCCTCCCGGGCGACCTCGGCGGCGTCGTCCAGCGCGGTGAAGTCGACCGCGTCGCCGACGACGAGCACGTCGATGTCCTCCGGGTTCGGGCCCGATTCGCCGGAGAGTCGCGCCGCCCAGGAACCATAGACGTAGGCTTCGTCCACGCCCGGCACCGCCGCCAAGAGAGGCCCAAGGACCGCGATCGGACCGTAGGCGTAGCGGACGATCTCCGACACCGGCCGGTAGAGCGGGTGTTGCTCGTTGACTCGCAAGTAGCGATTGCGGCCGGAGACGCGAGCGAGCAGAAAGCCGGCGTCGACCATGCGGCTCAGCTCACGCGAGGCGGTCGGCAGGGTGGTCTCCGCTCGGCGGGCCAGCTCGGTCGCCGTATACTCCTCGTCGGGATTGACGTAGAGCTCCGCCAGAAGTCGACCCTGGGTGTCCGACCTCAGGATCGGAGTCAGCGCCGGCACCGACGGTTTCATAAAACGTAGGTTACCTTGCGCTTATTGCAAGCGTCAAAGCGTATCTTGTCTGTCGCGTCGACGACTCGTAGCTCGAGACCGCTGTGCCAGCGGGCGCAATTCGTCCGCACTCAGGCTCGTCCTGACCCCCTCGGACCGGATCTGGTCGTCGGCGTCCGCGAGGTCGTCGCTGACGGATGCATGACGTGTCCAATCGCCGGTCGCCGGTTCGTTTTCCGGTGACCCACCCGGGACGGCTCCCCTACGATGGTGCCGATGGCCGATCACTCCGCTGCCCTTGGCGCGTCCCCCAGCCCTGACGACCACGACGACCTGTGGGCCCTGCCGCTGGCCGAGTTCCGTCGCCGCACGGCCGGCCCCACCCCGACGCCCGGCGGCGGATCCGTCGCCTCGGTCACGGCGGCGCTCGGTGCGGGCCTCGTCCAGATGGCGGTGCACATCTCCGCTCGCAAGGCCGCCCGCGCCGCTACGGACCCGGACCACTCCCCCCGGCACGACTGGGACGGCGACGCCCGCCGCGGCCGGGCCCTCGCCGACGCCCTGGCCGACGCGGCCGCGGCCGACGTCGTCGCCTTCGAGACGCTGATGCGGGCCTACCGGATGCCCCGGGAGGGCGCGGCGGCCGCGCGGGACCGCGATCGTGCGGTGGCCGAGGCCGGCGCCGCCGCGACGGAGGTGCCGCTGCGGTTGGCGGAGACCATCACGGAGACCGTGGAGTTCGCCGGCACGGTCGTCGACCGGGTCATCGACCAGGTACGCAGCGACGTGCTGGCCGGGGTGGAGATCCTGGCCGGCGCGTTCCACGCCGCCCTGCACACCGTCGAGATCAACCTGGCCGGCCTGGCCGCGGAACCGCGCGCGGCGTTCACCGCCCGTCGGGACGCGGCGCTGGATCGGCTCGAGGCCGCGCACGGGCGGCTGCGTCCCGCGCTCTCCCACCGACCCACCGGGCCGCAGGGACCGCGGTGAACGCGACCGTCATCGACCCGGCGGAGCTCGCGGCGGACTACCGGGCCCGGATCCGCGCGGAACTGGCCGACCTGGACCACCGGGTGCGGATCGTCGGTCTGCTCGCCGAGCCGACCGGGCCGGCCGCGACCTACGCGGAGTACACCCGGCGCGGCTGCGAGTCCGTGGGAATCGACTTCGACCTGCGCCTGGTGGACCCCGCGGACGCCGAGCGGGCGATCGGCGACGCGAACGCGGACCCGGAAGCGCACGGCGTCTTCCTCTACTACCCGCTGCTCGGCCCCGACGGTGACCGCTGGCTGCGCGAGCTGGTGGACCCGCGCAAGGACGTCGAGGGGATGCACTCCTTCTGGAGCCGGTACCTCTACGAGAACCGCCGGTATCTCGACGAGGGCCGCACCCGGCCGGCGATCCTGCCGTGCACCCCGCTGGCCCTGCTCAAACTGCTGCTGCGCGCCGGCCTGGCCGGGACGGGAACGGACGCCCCACTGCAGGGCGTCACGGCGTGCGTGATCAACCGGTCCGAGATCGTGGGCCGACCCCTGTCGGCGATGCTGGCCAACGACGGCGCCGAGGTGATCTCGATCGACATCGACGGCGCCCTCCGGTTCGTCCCGGCGATCGGACGGCAGTCCCACGTCATCCAGCCGACCTCGATCAGCCGGCACGAGGCCCTGACCCGGGCCGACGTCGTCGTCACCGGGGTGCCGTCCCGCGACTTCGACCCGATCGGTCCGGACGAGATCAAGCCAGGCGCCATCTGCGCCAACTTCTCCCAGTTCCGCAACTTTGCGGACGACATCACCCGCACGGCCGGCGCGTTCATCCCGCGGGTGGGGCCGATGACGGTCGCCATGGCGATGCGCAACGCGGTGCGGCTGCACCGGACGGTCCAGTAGGAGCCGGTTCAGCGCGGTCCGGGCGCAACCCTTCGACCGCGGGCCCATCGCGCCGCGCGGATAGCATGGCCCCATGACCGAGACCCGGGTGCCGCTCGTCGCGCGTGCCGTCGCTTCCCTGACCGGCAACACCCGCGTGGCCGGACTGTCCTCTGTGCAGACGGTCCGACAACGACACACCCGGTCCGCAGTGAATGGCAGCACCACCCCGCGTCACGAAGGCACCCAGCGGGTGGCGGTGGTGATCAACCCGATCAAGGGCAACGCCGATGAGGCGCGCAGCCGCATCACCCTGATCTGCCGGGAGCAGGGCTGGGAGGATCCGTCGTTCTTCGAGACGACCGTGGAGGATGCGGGCATCCAGATGACGCACGACGCGCTGGGGAGCGATCCCGACGTCGTCATCGCCGGCGGCGGCGACGGAACGATCCGGATGGTGGCACACGCGCTGGCGGGCAGCGCCGTCCCGTTGGGCATCGTGCCGTTGGGCACGGGCAACCTGTTGGCGCGCAACCTCGACATCGACCCCGACGACTTCGTCGGCAACGTCGAGGCCGCGATCTTCGGCGAGCACCGCGCGATCGACACGTCCACCGTCCGGCTGGAGCGAGCGGACGGGTCGACCGTCGAACACACCGGCCTGGTGATGGCCGGCATCGGGTTCGACGCGGAGGTGATCGCCGGCACCCGGGACGACCTGAAGTCGAAGATCAGCTGGCTGGCGTACGGGGAGGCCGGCGTCCGGAAGCTGATCGGGCGCCGGCGTCCGGTGGAGATGGACCTCGACGCGCGGGGGCGAAAGCGGTTCCGGATGCGCAGCGTGCTGGTGGCCAACTGCGGGTTGCTGCCCGGCGGCATCGACTTCATTCCCGACGCCGTGATCGACGACGGGAACCTCAACGTCGTCATCATGGCGCCGCGGAACCTCCTGGAGTGGTTCGCCGTGCTGGGCAAGGTGGTGTTCAAGCACCGCCGCTCGCTGCCGGCCATCCGTTACTACGACACGCGGGACGCCGACATCCGCACCGAGGACGCGCTGATGACCCAGGTGGACGGCGACGAGACGGGCGACGCCGTCGCCATGCGGGTCACGGTCAACCCGGGCGCCCTGACGGTGCGGGTGCTGCCACCGAAGATGGAGAAGCAGCTCAGCCACCCCGCCTGAGCCACCCGGGAACCGTCAGTCGCCGGCGATGTCCTTGGCGCCCTCGGAGATCTGGGGCTCGTCCTCGCCGCGCGCCTGGCGGGCGATGGCCTCCTCCTCCTCGGCGAAGCGCATGTCGTTCGCCTCGTCGGCCTCGTCGCGGGCGATGTCGTCGTCCGTCCCGGAAGCGTTCGGCTCGTACTGCAGTTCCGGGTTGACGATCTGACCGTCGTCGGACCGGTCCGGGATCTCGTTCACCATGCTGGGCTCCTCACTCGCGGCCTTCACCGCGGTTCTGTCACTGACGCGCCGTGCTCGCACGGCCGGGGACCGACCAGCCTATGCCGCGACGGGCCGAGTGCCCAAGCCGACGCCGTCCCCGAACCGGTAGCACGGCCTCACCGGCCCGTCACCGAGGCGCACGTCACCGCCGCGGCGGGTCGCCGTCGCCCGTGCGGCGGGCCAGCGACCGCACCCACCGGAACGCCTCCTCGAAAGCCTGATCCCGATGGTGGCGCGCCACGGACGGGACGCTCTCGTCGGCGCGCGGGTAGGACCCGAGGAACCGGGTGGCGGGACTGATCCGGTGCAGCCCGGCGAGCGCGTCGGCCACCCGCGCATCCTCCAGGTGCCCCTCGGCGTCGATGCTGAAGAAGTAGTCGCCCAGGTAGGCGCCGGTGGGCCGCGACTCGATCCGGGACAGGTTCACTCCGCGGGTGGCGAACTGCTCGAGGATCTCCATCAGGGCGCCGGGGTGATCGTCCGGCAGCGGCACGACGATCGTGGTCTTGTCCGAACCCGTCCGCGGCGGCAGGGGCCGCGGACGGCTGACCAGCACGAACCGGGTCACCGCGCCGGACCGGTCCCCGATGTCCGCCGCCAGCACCGTCAGGCCGTACCGCTCTCCGACGACGGGGGCGCAGATCGCCGCGTCCCAGGGCCACGGCCCCGGTCCGGTCAGGGCGACGCCGGCGGCCGCCGTCGAACTCGACGGCAGGTACTCGACGTCGGGCAGGTGCTCGTCCACCCAGCCGCGGCACTGCGCGATCGCGTGGCTGTGGGTCGCGACGACGCGGACGTCCTCGAGCCGGGTACCCGGTCGGGCGAGCAGGTTGAACCGGACCGGGACGACGACCTCCCGGATGATCCGCAGCTCCTCGCTGACGGCGATGGCGTCCAGGGTCGCGGTGACGCCACCCTCCACGGAGTTCTCGATCGGCACCATGGCCGCGCCGACCTCGCCGTCGAGCACCAATTGCAGCGCGGCGTTGACGCTCGTGGCGGGCACGCGGCGGGCCTCGGCGGCCCCGGGCACGGTCAGCAGCGCCGACTCGGTGAAGGTCAGCTCGGGACCGAGGTAGGCGTAGGTCTCCCCACTCGCTCCGTCCGGGCTCACTTGACGAACGGCTCGTTCCCGGTCTCGGAGACCATGTCCCGTTCGGCGTCCATCCACGCGCCCATGCCGCCGGAGACGTTGACGGCGTCGAACCCGTTCTGGTTCAGCCATGCCGTCACCCGCGCCGACCGGCCGCCGGTGCGGCAGATGACGTGGATCTCCTCGTCGGCGGGCAGCTCGCCGTAACGCGCCATGACGTCACCGAGCGGGATGTGCGCAGCGCCGGCGATGTGGCCGGCCTCCCACTCGTCGTCCTCGCGCACGTCGAGCACGGTGGTCTGGTCGGTGATCGCGTCGACCGTGACGCTCGGCAGGGAATCCACGAGCACAGCCTAGTCCACCGTGCACCGGCGTTGCCGGTCTCAGCGACGCGGGACAATGGATGCTGGGTCCATCGTCCGACCAGCCACGAGGAGCACCCGTGTCTCACGTTCCCGGCACCGCACCGGCACCACAGGGCGATTCCGGCCGCACGGAGACCGCCGATCAGCGGGCGGACCGGAACTGGGGAGACCTGCTGCAGGAGATCCGGGTGATGCAGATCGGGGTGCAGATCATCACCGGGTTCTTGCTGACGCTGCCGTTCCAGCAGCGTTTCAGCTCGCTCGATCGCACCGGGCTGGTGCTCTACCTGGGCCTCGTGGTGCTCGCCTGCCTGACCACGGCGCTGATGCTCGCCCCGGTCAGCCCGCACCGGCTGCTGTTCCGCCGGCACCACAAGATGCTGCTGGTGACCAACGCGGACACGCTGATCAAGGTCATGGTCGGCGGCATCGCGCTGATGCTCACCGGTTGCCTGACCTTCATCGTGCACGTGGTGATCGGGCCGGTCGCCGGCTGGGTCGCCGGTGGCGCCCTCGCCGTCGTGCTGGCGCTGATCCTACTGGTGTACCCCCTGGTGGTGGGCCGGTACGCGGAACGGGAGGGTGCCGATGACGGGTGACGTGGCCGGCCGAGCCGACGCGGTCAGCGGGTCATCGCCCACCAGATGAGCAGCAGGGTGACCAGGAACCCGGTCACGTAGTTCAACCAGAGGAACGTGTGCCAGCCGGCGTTGGTGCGCTCCGCCGTCGCGTCCGTGACCGAGCGGAACCGCAGCACGTTGGCGATGTACGGCACCGCCAGCAGCGCGGCGAGCGGGCCCGGCGGCGTCGTGAACAGCAGCAGGACGCCGGCGACGGCGTACACCGCGACCGCGAACCACACCGTCGCTCGTGCGCCGATCACCGTGGCCACCGACCCCAGGCCCGCTTCCCGGTCCGGCCCGATGTCCTGCACCGCTCCGAACGCCTGACTGGCCACCCCCCAGCAGAAGAACCCGAGCGCGAGGGCGACGAGGGAGGGCGTCCAGGTCGCGTGCGCCACGGTCAGGCCGAACACCGCCGGCGAGACGAAATGGGTGCTGGAGGTCAGCGAGTCGACGAACGCCCGTTCCTTGAACCGCAGCCGGGGCGCGCTGTAGGCGAGCACCGCGAACAGGCTCACGGTCAGCACGAGCGCGGCCACCGGACCGGACACCGCGTACAGGTAGACGACGAACGGCAGGCAGGTCAGCGCGGCCGCCCACAGGGTCGCCCGGTGGACGCCGGGATCGAGGACGGCACCCTCCACCCCGCCCTTGCGGGGGTTGCGGGCATCGCTCTCGTAGTCGAACACGTCGTTGATGCCGTACATCGCCAGGTTGTAGGGGATCAGGAAGAACAGGGTGCCGACGACGGCGGTCCCGTCGATCCGCCCGGCGGTGAGCAGATACGCGGCCGCGAACGGATAGGCGGTGTTGACCCAGGACAGGGGCCGGGAGGAGGCGAGCAACCGACGGGGCAGCACGGCGACGGCGCTCATCGACGGCCCGGCTCTCGACCCGGTTGCCTGCGGCGATCCCTCCGTGACCCCAGCAGCCGCCACACCGCGGGCAGCACGAGCACCGCCCCGACGACGTAGGCGAGGTCCTCGACGGGTGCGAGCCCGGCGTACAGCCCGCTGATCCGCGCCGGGTCGTAGGCGACCAACCCGACGCCGACGATGATCGAGTCGAACCCGGTGGCCAGGACCAGCAGGATCACCAGGGTCGCGAATGCGGCGGACAGCCGCGGGTGGCGGCGGATCCACGGCCGGCGGGCGGCGCGTGACCGGCCGGCAGGGGCGTCGTCGGTGCGCCGGCCGGCGATCCGGTGGGCGACCAGCGCGAACACGCCGGCGACCACCAGGAAGGCGAGGTTCAGTACGGTGTAGGTCATCGCCCCGGCTCCACCCGGTGACCGTGTCGATCGTCAGGAGAGCCGGCGGGACCGGCGGGACCGGCGGGACCGGCGGGACCGGCGGATGCGCGGCCCGTGGCCAGCAGCCGGGTGCCGAGCACCCACAGGTTCATGGTCAGCCAGCACAAGAACGTCAGGAACAGCAGTTCCTCGACCGGGAACTCGGGCCCGAGCACGATCCCACTCAGGTACGGTCCCTCGCCCCGGAAGAAGACGCCGAGGCCGATGCCGGCGGCGTCCCACCCGATGAAGAAGGCGACCCCGGCGAGCAGGGTCAGCAGCGCCCGTCCCGGTTGACCGGAGAAGACGAACAGTCGCCAACGCGCGTCCACCGCAGCCATCGACGCGAGTCCCGCCAGCAGGCAGGCCCCGTACAGCAGTCCGGTCATCGACGCCGCACCCGGAACGAGCCGGGGCCGAGCGGTTCCCGCAGCGGCACCGTGGACACGTCCCCGTGCAGCCGCTTGACCAGGTTCTCCGCGCTGATCAGGCACATCGGCAGGCCCACACCGGGCTGGGTGCTCGACCCGCAGTAGGACAGGCCGGCCACGCGGGAGCTGACGACCGGCCCGCGCAGGAACGCACTCTGCCGCAGCGTGTGCGCGGGGCCGAGCGACGTCCCGCTCCAGGCGTTCAGGTCGGCGGCGAAGTCGCCGGGCCCGATCACCCGGCGCACGACGATCCGCTCCGCGAGGTCGGGCACGTCCAGGTCGGTGGCCAGCTGGGCGATCACCCGGTCCGCGGCGGCCTCCAGGTCGGGGTCCCCGGCGCCGTCGATCCCGCCGCGGCCGATGCCGGGGTCGGCGGGCACCGGCACCAGCACGAACAGGTTCTCGTGGCCGGGCGGCGCCGCCGTCGGGTCGGTGGCCGACGTCCGGGACACGTACATCGAGGCGGGGTCGGGGACGTGCCGGTCGCGGCCGAAGATGGCGGCGAAGTTGGCGTCCCAGTCCTCGGTGAACACCAGGGTGTGGTGCGCCAGCTGCGGCAGTTCGCCGCGCACACCGAGCAGCAGCAGGATGGCACCGGGGCCGGGCAGACGGCGCCGCCAGGACGGTTCGGGCAGGGTCTGCAGGGCCCGCGGCAGCAGCGTCGTCTCGGTGTGGTGCAGATCCGCCGCGCTGATCACGGCGTCCGCGGCGAGCCGGTGCTCCACGCCGTCCGCGGTCCGGTACCGCACCCCGGTGACCCGGTGCCGGCGCCGGCCCCCGGTGGGCTCGGTGGTGATCTCGGTGACCGTGGCACCGGTCCGGATCCGGGCACCGGCCTGCCGACTGAGCCGCTCGACGGCGTCGATCAGCGCGGCGAAGCCGCCCCGCGGGTAGAAGACGCCGTCCTGCAGGTCCAGGTGGGAGAGCAGGTGGTAGAGGCTGGGCGTCCGGTCCGGCGCGGAGGCGAGGAACACCGCGGGGTAGCCCAGCAGCTGCCGCAGCCGGCGATCGGTGACGGTGCGGGCGGCGCGGCGCTGCAGCGACTCCGTCAGCAACCGGGCCAGCCGGGGCAGGCCGGCGAGCACCTCCCGGTTCAGCAGCGGCCGGAACGAGGCGTACGACGTGTACAGGAAGTGGGCCAGCGCCATCCGGTACGCGTCGGCGGCGGAGTCCAGGTACCGGCCCAGGCGCGCCCCGGCCCCGGGCTCGTACGCCTCGAACAGCGCCATCGCCCGTTCCCGGCCGGCGGGCACGTCCGCGGGCGGACCGCCGTCCCGGAAGTACACCCGGTAACCGGGGTCCAGACGTTCGAGGTCCAGTTCGGCGGCGGCACTCGAGCCCATCAGCGCGAACCAGTGGTCGAACACGTCCGGCATCAGGTACCAGGAGGGGCCCGTGTCGAACCGGAATCCGGCCGCGGACCACCGGCCGGCCCTGCCGCCGACGTCGTCCTGCTGTTCCAGCACCGTGACCTCGTGACCCAACCGGGCGAGCATCCCGGCGACGGCCAGGCCGCTGATGCCGCCGCCGATGACGGCGACCCGCCGGGACGCGCCGGCGGTGGCCTCGTGCACGGCCGCGTCACCAACGGCAGGGTCCTTCGCGGCAGGGTCGCCACTAGCGGCATCGTCGGAGGCCATGTCGTGCACGGCCCGGGCCGCGTCCGCCTCGGCGGTGGTCATCAGGCCCAGCCCCGGCCGCCCCGGCGGGCACCGAGCACGGCACCGGCGACGATCCGCGCCTTCCGGCCGGTCGGGACGCTGACCCGGGTGGTGAGCAGATCGGCGGCGGGGGTGCGACGCAGCCGGGCGTTCAGTTCGGCGAACAGGTCGTGGGCCGCGAGCACCGCGGCACGGGCGCCGGAGGGGAGCCGGCCGATCACCGCGCGGGCCGCCGCCAGGTCGGCGTCGATGTCCGCCACCAGGCGGCGCTTCTCGGTCTCGGTCAACTGCGCGGGATCCACGCCCGGGAAGTAGCGGCGCCCGAGGGTCTGCACGTCCGCCCCGACGTCGCGCAGGAAGTTGACCTTCTGGAACGCGGCACCCAGCCGGCGCGCTCCGGCATCCAACACGCTGAGCTCGACCGGCTGGACCGGCGCGCCGTCGAAGAACGCGCGCAGGCACATCTGCCCCACCACCTCGGCCGAGCCGTGCACATAGGCGTCGAAGCTGGTCGGGTCGTGCTCGGAGCGCTGCGCGTCGGTGCGCATCGAGGCGAAGAACGGGCGGGTCAACTCGGGGCCGATGCCGGTGCGCCGAGCGGTCACGGCGAAAGCGTGCACGACGACGTTGGCGCTGTACCCGGACCGCAGCGCGGCCTCGGTCTGGGCCTCCAGTTCGTCCAGGGCGGCGAGGACGGCCGCGTCGTCGAGTCCGTGCCCGGCGCCGACCCCGTCCACCGCTTCGTCGGCCACCCGGACCAGGGCGTAGATGTTGCGCACGTGCCGCCGCAGCGGCGGGGCCAGCAGCCGGCTGGCGGCACCGAACGACGTCGAGTAGCGGCCGATCACGACGGCGGCGGCCCGCTGCGCGACGTCGTCGTACCGGGCGGAGGAATCCCGCAGCCCCCGGTCCGCCGCCCGCGGTGCGCGTGACGCGGCCGGGGGCGCGGAGTGGTTCCGGTCGGCACCGGGGGGTCGGGCCGTCACCGGACGCGATCGACCGCGGCGTCGATCAGCACCCCCAGGTCCGCGCGCAGGGCGACCGGCAGCGACGAGCCGGCGACGGCGTCGCGGGCCCGCTCCGCGTACTCCCGCGCCATGGTCTGCACGTAGGCACGGGCGCCGCTGGCCACCAGGAAGTCGCGGAGCGTCTCCACGTCCGTGCGGGAGCCGGCACCCGTCAACAACGGGGCGACGGACGGCCACCCGGGCTGGCGCACCGCGTGCGAGAGCAGCAGGGTGTGCTTGATCGCGGTGAGGTCCCCCGTCGTCGTCTTGCCGGTGGCGGACTCGTGACCGAACACGCCGAGCAGGTCGTCGACGAGCTGGTACGCGGTACCGATGTCCTGCCCCACCCGGCACAGCAGTTGCCGTTCCTCGGCGGGCGCGCCGGCGAGCACCGCCCCGGCCTGCAGCGGCACATCGAACGAGTAGATCGCCGTCTTCAGCAGCGCGGTCTGCAGCACGACCTCGGCGCTCGGCACGCGCAGGTGGCCGGAGTACTCGACGTCCAGCAGCTCCCCCGCCGCGGCGGAGTGCACCGCGGCGTCCATCAGGTCCAGCAGCACCGGCAGCTGCCGGGCCCGCGTCGACGCCACCAGCCGATAGGCCGCGGCGAGCGCCACGTCCCCGGCGATGATGGCGGCAGCCTGGCCCCGCTCGTTGGCCGCCGCCGCGTCGAAGCCGTCGGCGGCGGCGCGACGCCGGTAGATGCCCGCGACGTTCGGCTTGCCGCGGCGCACGAAGTCGTGGTCGATCACGTCGTCGTGGGTCACCAGCGCGGTGTGCAGCAGTTCGAGGGCCGCGGCGGTGACGACGGCGGGGTCCTCGGGCGACCAACCGGCGCCGTCGCTCGTGCCGGCGGGTCCGCCGCCGTACCCGTCGACCACCGAGAGCAGCAGCCGGGGCCGGATCCGCTTACCGCCCGTGGCCGAGGAGGCGAGCGCGTCCCACAGCTGCCCGACCGTGGCGGGCAGGCCCGAGGTACCGGCCCGGCCGCGGGCGAAGAACCCGGTCAGGACCACGTCGACCGCGTCGAGGAACTGCGTCTCACTCGACTCCGTGAGCACCGTCATGGACCCATTCAACCCCATGTCTCTCGAATACCGAGAAGGCGATCTAGGATCGGGGCCATGGACATTCCCGCCGACGCGTGCTCCCCGCCAGCAGCGGCGGAGCTGGTGGTGCTGCTCGACGAGGATCGCCGCCCGTCCGGGGTGGCCCGCAAGGCCGCGATCCACACCCGGGACACGCCCCTGCACCTGGCCTTCTCCTGCTGGTTGTTCGACGTCGACGGGAAGGTGCTGCTGACCCGGCGGGCGCTGGGCAAGGTGGCCTGGCCGGGCGTGTGGACCAACGCGTTCTGCGGGCACCCTGCGCCGGGCGAAGCCGTCAGCGACGCCGTGCGCCGCCGGGCGGAGCACGAGCTCGGCGCCGCCGTCACGGATCTGGAACCGGTGCTGCCGGATTTCGCCTACCGGGCCGTCGACGCGAGCCGAATCGTCGAGCACGAGGTGTGCCCGGTCTACACCGCGGTGCTGGCCGGGCGGTTCGATCCCCGTCCGGACGAGGTGATGGACGTGGCGTGGCTCGATCCGGTCCGGCTGCTCGATGCCGTCGCGGCCGCGCCGTTCGTGTTCAGCCCCTGGCTGGTGGAGCAGGCTCCGCTGCTCGCGGCCGCGCGGCCGGCTCGGTTCGCGCCGGTCACCCGCTGACGCGTCAGGACGCGCCGTCGTCGCGGGCTCCGTCGGGATCCCGGCCCGGGTTCCGGCCCGGCAGCGCGGCGCCGTTCGAACCGGCACTGCCGTTCTTCCCGGCGGTCGCGTGCCCGCTGCCGGTCGGCCTGCCGTTCTTCCTGACGCTGCCGATCTGCCTGACCGGTGCGCCGGCGCCGGCGGTGGCGTCGGTGATCTCCTCGACGATCCGGCCGAACAGTTCCAGTTCGGCCGGGCTGTGCCGGGCGAACACCTCCATCAGCGCGTGATCGAGCGGCTCGAACAGCTCCTCCCCGACCTGCCGGCCGATGTCGTTGGCGTGCAGGGCGACCCGGCGGGCGTCGGTGCGCGCCGCGCCCCGATCCAGGTGGCCGGCCTCGCAGAGCCGGTCGACGAGCGCGGTCACGGAGGAGGAGGACAGGCCGAGCATGGTGCCGAGGCGTCCGGGGGTCATCTCCTCGCCGTCCCGTTCCGCGTCGACGACGGCAGCGACGGCGTGCATGTCCGTCCGGCGCATGCCCGCGCGGCGGCGCATCCGGGCCGCGTAGTACTCCAGCTCGGAGGTCATCCGCTCCAGCAGCAGGAGCAGCCCGTAGCCGGGGCGACGCGCCATGGGCCGCTGCCGGCGCGCGGGGCGCGCGGCATCGGCATCCCGGTCCTGCCGATCTGACGCGCGCACAGGGCCATGATAGAGACTCCGAAGCGATCCGGCCCTCCGCTAGCCTCGATCACGATGACCGATTCTCTCGAGACCCTGACCGCGCTCGACCTGCGGGACGCGCTGGCCGCGGGCCGGCTGAGCGCCCGGGAGGTCACCGCCCACCACCTGGCGGTGATCGAGGCGCGCAATCTGGCGCTCGGCGCCTTCGTCGCGGTGACCGGCGAGCAGGCCATGCGGGACGCCGCCGACCTGGACCAGCGGTTCGCCCGCACCGGCCCGGTGGGCCCGCTGCACGGGCTGCCGATGGGCATCAAGGACCTCACCGACGTCGCGGGCGTGCCGACCGGACATGGCTCCGCCGCGCTGCCCGACGTCGTCCCCACCGAAGATGCTCCCCTGGTGGCCACCCTGCGCCGTGCCGGCGTCGTCGTCGTCGGCAAGACCCAGGTCCCGGAGTTCGGGCTGAGCTGCCACAGCGAGAGCCGCACCCACCCGCCGGCCCGGTTACCGCAGGACCCGCGGCTCAGCCCCGGCGGGTCCTCCGGCGGCAGCGCGGCCGCGGTTGCCGCCGGGATGCTGCCCTTCGCGGTCGGTACCGACGGCGGCGGGTCCGTGCGGATTCCCGCCGCGGCGTGCGGGCTGGTGGGCCTGAAGCCGAACCGGGGGCGGATCGCGACCGGGTCGGGGCAGGCCGACCTCGGCCGGTTCGTCGTCGCCGGCCCGATCGCGCGGACGGCGGCCGACGCGGCCCTGCTGCTGGACGTCCTCGCCGGCGACGTCAACCACCGGGCGCTGACCGCGGCACCGGTGGCCGATCCGACCGATCTGACGGTGCCGGGCCCCCTGCGCATCGGGGTCACCACCGCCTCGCCGTTCGCGTCCGCGTACGACCTGCCGGTTGCGCCCGCCGCCCACGCCGCGCTGGACGCCGGGGTCACGGCCCTCGAACAGCACGGCCACCGGGTCGAGGAGATGGACCCGGGCTGGGATCCCCGTTACCCCGAGGCGTTCGCCACCGTCTGGACCACCGGCGTCGGGCTGGCGGACCTGGACCCGGACGCCGAGGCCCGGCTCACCCCGCTCGCCCGCGAGTTCCGGGCGCGGGCCCGCCGTCGGCCGGCCACCGACCTGGCGCGCGCCATCGACGTGCTGCAGCAGATCGAGTGGGACACGGTGGCCGCCTTCGCCCGGTACGACGTCGTGCTGACCCCGGCGCTGGCGGACACCCCGCGCCCCATCGGCTGGTACACCGGCGCGGACTGGGACGTCGACGCGGACACCGACTACCGCCGGCAGTGCCAGTACACACCCTGGACGTCGGCCCTGAACGTCGTCGGGCTGCCCGCCGTCACCGCCACGACCGGCTGGACGCGTCCCGACCCGGCCGGCGGACCGGAGGCCCAGGGTCTGCCCATGGGCGTGCAGTTGATCGGCCGGCCGAGCGGCGAACGCACCCTGCTCGCCCTGGCGCACCTGCTGCACCGGACCGTCCCGGGCGGAGTCCCACTGCCCTGAGTGCCGCCGGGGCGCGCCGCCTCAACCGTGGAAGGCCCGGTAGGCGTCCTCCGCCGCGGGGTGCAGAGGCACTCCCGCCGTGTTGATGAGGGTCTCGGGGCTGAGGAACTGCACGCCGAGGCTGGAGGCCGGCACCAGTTCGCTCGCCCGGGTCAGCAGGAGTTCGACGATGGAGCGGGCGACGTCCGCGCCCATGTCGGCCCGGCACAGCAGCACGTTGGCGACGCCGACGGTCCAGGTCGCGGGCATGCCGGGATAGGTTCCGGCCTGGATGAGGACACGGTCGTAGAACCCCTGGTATCGCGCCCGGAGCGGGGCGATGAGTGCGGACAGGTCGACGAGCCGCAGCTTCGTGTCCTTCGCCGCCGCGGTGATGGCCGCGGTCGGCAGGCCGCCGGACCAGAAGAGGCCCTCGACCCTTCCGTCCCGCAGGGCGGCGACCCCCTGGTTGAGTCCGAGGGGCAGCTCGGTGAGACCGGCTTGTCGGTCGGCGCCGGAGAGGCCCGCCGCCTCCAGGATGCGGCGCGCCGTGAGCGAGGTCCCCGACCGCTGTCCACCGACGCCGACGGTGCGTCCCGCCAGGTCGGCGACGGCACCGATCCCGCTGTCGGCCCGCACGAGGCAGTGGAGATAGTTCTCGTAGACCTTGCCGAGGGCCCTGATCGACGCCGATGACGGCGCGGCGCTCGCCGACCTGCCGGCCACGCTGTCGGCCGCGGAGTCCGCGAGCGCGATGCCGAGGGTCACCTCGCCGCGCACGAGCCGGTCGATGTTCTCGAGGCTGCCCTGAGTCTGCACGGCGGAGGCGGTGCGCGCGACTGCCCGGCGGGTCAGCGACGTGGCCAGGAGCGTGGCGAATTCGAGGTAGAAGCCGCCGGACTCACCGCCGGCGACGGTGATCGCGTCGGTGCGGGCGGCCGGGGTGCAGGCGGCAGCGCCCGGGAGGACGAACCCGGCCAGCCCGGTGGCCAGCCCCGCCCGCAGGACCTGTCGCCGGCTCGGGCCCGACACGTCCCGGGGTCCGGGGGCCGGCCCGGCCGCGCGGGCGTCGGCCCGGCCCGGTCGCGCGTCACGCATCGGGCCGAGCCCGTCCGTGCCGCCCCGCCTCGTCGTCCCCGTCCGGGGAGCCAGGGCCCGACGCAGGCACCTGGCGCGTCGCGCGGAACTCGACGCGGGCCACCAGCCCGTGGGGCTGGGCCGTTGCGAGCACCAGCCGGGCACCGTTCGCCTCCGCGAGCCGGGCCACGATGGCCAGGCCGAGTCCCGTGCCGGGGGTGGCGCTGTGCTGCGGCGAGCGCCAGAAGCGCGTCGTCGCCGCGGCGAGCTCCTGCTCGCTCAGACCCGGGCCGTCGTCCGTCACCACGAGGGCGACCACGCGATCCTGCTGAACCGCCTCCCCACCCGGCGCCGTCTCGCCACTCCGCCCCGCCTCGGCACGGACGCCGACGCGGATCGTCGCTCCGGGCGCGTACTTGACGGCATTCCCGATCAGCTCGTCAACCATGTCGGCCAGATCCGACCGGTTGCTCACCACCCTCAGCGACGGGGAGGGCGGAGGGGCGAGCTCGAGCCGGGCACCGGCGCTGACGGCGGCCGGTTCGGCCCGCTCGACCGCCTCCTGCAGGACCGGCCAGGGGTCGACGTGTTGGGCGCGCTCGCCGAGCACGAGGCCCGCCCCGGTCACCGCGCCTTCCTGCACCCGGTGTTCGGCCGCCGCCAGCCGGAGCACCCCGTCGAGCACTCCCTCGACGTGCTCCAGCTCCCGGGTCAGGCCCGCCGCCGCGGCGCGCTGGGCGGGGGCGTCGAGTTCGAGGGCGAGCAGGTCGGCCCGAAGGCGCAAAGCACCCACGGGGTTGCGGAGCTGGTGGGAGGCGTCGGCGATGAGCTGGCGCTGGGAGTCCATGCTCGCCGCGACGTGCTCGGCCATGGCCGAGAAGGCGCGGCTGAGCCGTTGGAGTTCCGGTGGGCCTTCCTCCCGCAGCCGGGTCGCCCGCCCGGACTCCTCGAACGCCGCGACCGCGTCCGTGAGCCGGTGGACCGGACGCAGGACCCACCCCGTGACCCGCGCGGCCCCCAGGAGCAGGAGCGTCCACCCCGCGACGGCCGCCAGCACGACCAGAAGCCAGCGCTCGCGCAGCTTCTGCCGCGCCGCGCCGAGGTCGACGTCGAGCGCCGCCTCGCCGAGGACCTGGCTCGCCGTCCCGAACGAGCGGGCGATCACCTCGGATCGGGGGCCGAACGGCTGCACCGGCGCGAGCGCGGTGTCGGCGAGGTTCAGGCGCGCGCGTCCGATCGAATCCCGCACGTCAGCACGGTCCGGGCTCAGGCCGCCGGAGGTGAGCGTCGCCTGCGGTGTGTGGACCACGATGCCCTCGCCGTAGAGCTGCGAGTAGCGGTTCATGTCCCGTTGGAGTTGGCTCGTGTCCCCGGTGCTCACCGCGTCGTCGGCCAGCTGCGCGAATCGATTGAGTGCCGCGACCCGGTTGATCTGCAGTTCCTGGGTCAGCTCACGGCTGACCGAGGTGAGGATCGAAGCGGCGACGGCGACGACGATGAGGACGGAGAACAGGCTCAGGATCCCGAGGACCCGCACCCTCACGGCGAGCCGTCCCGGTCGTGAGCGGCGCCCTCGACGCGGTATCCGACGCCCCGGACGTTGATCAGGAAACCGGGCAGCCTCAGCTTGGACCGCAGCCCCGTCAGGTGGACGTCGAGGGAGCGGGACGAGGCCACGAACGCGTCACCCCACAGGGCGTCGAGGATCTGTTCCCGGGTCACCACCGAGCCGGCGTTCCTGGCCAGGAGCACCAGGAGGTCGTACTCGGTGGCGGTGAGGCTCAGGACGCGGGACCCGACGGCGGCCACTCGCCGGTCGAGGTCGATGTCCACCTCGCCGATCCGGAGCCGGCGGGGCTCGGTCCCGCCGTCGGTGGTCCGTGCCACCCGCCTGGTCACCGCCTCGATGCGGGCCAGCAGCTCCACGAGCTTGACCGGTTTGACGAGGTAGTCGTCCGCACCGGACCGCAGGCCGAGGACCACACTGCGCTCGTCGTCTCGAGCCGTGAGGACGAGGATCGGAGCGTCGGTGACCCGGCGGAGCTTGCGGAGCACGTCCAACCCGTCCATGTCCGGCAGGCCCAGGTCGAGCAGGATCAGGTCGTGGTCCCGGTGCGTCAGCAGGGCATCCGCGCCCCTGCTCACGCGTGCCGGACCATGTCCTGCCGGCCGCACGGAGGCCATCAGCGCAGCCGCCATCGCGTCGTCGTCCTCGACGATCAACACCCGCATGCCCCGATCCACCCCACTGACTGCTCTGGCTGGCGCCGTCCGGTTCTGCCCGCGGTCCACGCCCGAGAGTACCGGCCGGCGCGCTCACTTAAGGAAGTGTTAGGAATGCCGCCGCCGGCTTGGGCTGTGTCCGTCGTCACCCCTAGCGTCGACGGCATGACCATCACCCAGCCCCGGACGGCCGTTGGCGCCGCAGTGACGCGGCGCGCCATCGCCAACACCCTCAAGGGCTCCGCAGGGAACCTGATCGAGTGGTACGACCTCTACGTGTATGCCGCCTTCTCGGCGTACTTCGCGACCTACTTCTTCAGCACCAAGGACCCGGTCCAGGCACAGATCGACGCGTACCTGACGTTCGCCCTGACGTTCCTGATGCGCCCGGTCGGCTCCTGGTTCTTCGGCCGCTACGCCGACCGCCGCGGCCGCCGAGCGGCGCTGACGCTCAGCGTGACCCTGATGGCGGCCGGCTCCCTGCTCGTCGCCGTGCTGCCCGGCGTCGCGCAGATCGGCGCCTGGTCCACCGTGCTCATGTACGCCTCGCGCCTGCTCCAGGGTTTCTCGGTGGGCGGCGAGTACGGCACCGCCGCCACGTACATGTCCGAGGTCGCCACCGCCAAGCGCCGCGGCTTCTTCTCCAGTTTCCAGTACGTCACCCTGGTCGGCGGGCAGGTCCTCGCCCTGCTGACCCTGATCATCCTCCAGAACGTGCTCGCCGAGGCGGAGCTGAAGGCGTGGGGCTGGCGCATCCCGTTCGCGATCGGCGCCGTCGCCGCGCTCGTGGTCCTGTGGCTGCGGCGCTCGATGGACGAGACCATCTCCCCGCAGCAGGTCGCCGCGGCGAAGACCCACGGCGCCCGGACCAGCGCCGCCGAGCCCGGCAGCCTGAAGCTGCTCTTCACCAAGCACTGGAAGCCGTTCGTCGTCGTCGTGTTCCTGACCATGGGCGGCACGTGCGCCTTCTACCTGTACACGACGTACATCCTCAACTTCATGAACAGCGTCTCGCAGATCCCCAAGACACAGACCTCGGTGATCAACTTCTGGGCATTGTTCGTGTACATGCTCCTGCACCCGCTGTTCGGGTTGCTCTCGGACAAGATCGGCCGTAAGGCCCAACTCATCGTGTTCGGGGTGCTCGGGGCCGTCTTCACGTGGCCGATCATGTCCACCCTCGCCGGCGTCCGGGACCCGTTCATCGCGTTCTGGCTCATGCTCGCGGGCCTGCTGATCGTGGTGAACTACACCTCGGTCAGCGCGATCGTCAAGGCGGAGCTCTTCCCGGCCTCGGTGCGGGCCCTCGGGGTGGGCCTGGGCTATGCGGTCGCGAACTCGCTGTTCGGCGGCACGGTGCCGTTCATCGGCTCGTGGCTCTCCAGCTCCGGGCACAAGGAGTGGCTCTTCACCTACGTGACCATCACGATCGTCATCTCCCTGGTGGTGTACATCGTCTTCCTGCCGAACAAGAAGCGCACCTACCTCGACGAGGAGTTCCCCGCCGGCGCGGCTCCGGAGTCGATCGACGACGGCGGGCGGGAACCGTCGCGGGTCGGCTGATCTCCAGCGGCTCGGATCGGTATGATCCGCGCCACGTTCGCCGGTGGGTGGACCCCTGTTGCACGTCGACCGGTGTCACGATAGAAGCATGAGTTCCCCCACCACCTCCTCCACGCCCGGGTCACCGGCACCCGCGGAGGGACCGACCTTCCTCGGCCAGCCCCGGATGCTGGCCAACCTGTTCAGCGTCGAACTGTGGGAGCGCTTCTCCTACTACGGCATGCAGGCCGTCGTCCTGCTGTACATGTACTTCTCCGTCACCGACGGCGGCCTGGGCGGTGACCAGACCGCCGCGGTCGGCATCATCGGCGCCTACGGCGGTGGGGTCTACCTCTCGACCATCCTCGGCGCCTGGGTGGCGGACCGGCTGCTCGGCTCGGAGCGGGTGCTGTTCGTCAGCGCCGTCATGATCATGCTCGGCCACATCAGCCTGGCCGTGCTGCCCGGCTGGGTGGGTGTGGCCGTGGGCCTGATCCTGGTGGCGATCGGCAGCGGTGGTCTGAAGGCCAACGCCACGTCGATCGTCGGCACGCTGTACGCGCCCGGCGACGAGCGGCGCGACGCCGGATTCTCCATCTTCTACATGGGCATCAACATCGGTGCCCTGTTCGGCCCGCTGCTGACCGGTCTGGTCCGGGACACGGTCGGGTTCCACTGGGCGTTCGGCCTGGCCGCCGTCGGCATGGCGTTCGGCCTGGTCCAGTACGGTCTGACCCGGAAGAACCTGCCCGCCGAGGCCGGCCACGTGCCCAACCCGCTGCCGCGGAACCGGTACGGCCTGGCCGGCGGCATCGCCGTCGTCGCCGTCGTGCTGATCGTGATCGCCGTGCTCACCGGCCTGATCAACCCGGACAACCTGGCGAATCTGGTGGTGGCCGCGACCATCATCGCCGCGATCGCCTACTTCGCCGTCATCCTCTCCAGCCGGCTCACCACCACCGAGCGGCGCCGGGTGTACGCGTTCATCCCGATCTTCCTGGCCAGCGCCGTGTTCTGGTCGCTGTACCAGCAGCAGTTCTCGATGCTGACCATCTACTCGGACGAGCGGATGAACCGGAACCTGTTCGGCTGGGAGATGCCGATCGAGTGGGTGCAGTCCATCAACCCGGTCTACATCATCGTGCTGTCGGGCGTTTTCGCGGCGATGTGGACCAGGCTGGGCACCCGGCAGCCCTCGACGCCGGCCAAGTTCACGGTGTCGCTGATCATCATGGGTCTCGCCTTCTGGGCGTTCCTCCCGTTCGTCGGTACCGGTCAGGGCGGCACCCCGCTGCTCGTGGTGGCCGGCATCCTGCTGCTGTTCACCATCGCGGAGCTGCTGCTCTCTCCGGTGGGTCTGTCCGTCACGACGAAACTCGCGCCGGAGCGGTTCCGCACCCAGATGGTCGCCCTGTTCTTCCTGTCGGTGGCACTGGGCACCTCGATGGCCGGCGTGCTCGCCGGGTACTACGACCCCGCGAACGAGGCGCCGTACTTCGGCATCATCGGCGGCGTGTGCGTCGTGGCGGGCATCCTGCTCGGCCTGGTCGTCAAGCCGATCCGGAAGCTGATGAGCGGCGTGCACTGACCCGCCGCGTTCGGTGCGCTCACGGGACGCGACGCCGGAGGGCGGCCGGAATAGCCCGGCCGCCCTCCGGCGTTCTCGCTCCACATGAGCGCCCACCCCAAACGCATCGGCTTCCTGTCCTTCGGCCACTGGCACCCGGCGGGCCCGCACACGCGGTCGGCGGCGGACGCGCTGACGCAGTCGATCGAGCTGGCGGTCGCCGCCGAGGAGCTGGGCATCGACGGCGCGTACTTCCGGGTGCACCACTTCGAACGCCAGCTGGCCGCCCCGTACCCGCTGCTGGCCGCGATCGGCGCCCGGACGTCACGGATCGAGATCGGCACCGGGGTCATCGACATGCGGTACGAGAACCCGCTCTACGCGGCCGAGGAGGCCGCCGCGGCGGACCTGATCTCGGGTGGCCGACTGCAGCTGGGCATCAGTCGCGGCACGCCGTCGCCGGCCCGGAACGGGTACGAGGCATTCGGGTACGTGCCGGCCGAGGGCGGCACCGACGCCGACCTCGCCCGCCGGCACACCGCCGTCTTCCGTGCCGCGATCGGCGGTTCCGGCGTCGCCCGCTCCGACCCGCGCACCACCGGTCGATCCGACGCCGTCGTCGGCCTCCAGCCGCTCTCCCCCGGCCTGCCGGACCGGATCTGGTGGGGCTCCGGTACCCGTGCGTCCGCCGTGTGGGCCGCCGGTGAGGGGATGAACCTGATGTCCTCGACGTTGCTGACCGAGGACACCGGTGTCCCGTTCGACGCGGCGCAGGCCGAGCAGATCGCCCAGTACCGCGCCGCCTGGGCCGAGGCCGGCTGGGACCGGCAGCCGCGCGTCTCGATCAGCCGCAGCGTCATCCCCCTGGTCACCGACGAGGACCGCACCCACTTCGGGGTCGGGGACGACGGCGACCAGGTCGGGTATGTGGACCATCAGACGCTCGCCCGGTTCGGGCGCAGCTACACCGGTGAGCCGGACGTGATCGCGCGGCAGCTCGCCGCCGACGCCGCCGTCCAGGCCGCGGACACCGTGCTGCTCACCGTGCCGAACCAGTTGGGTGTCGAATACAACACCCGGATGCTGGCCACCATCGCCGAGCACGTGGCCCCCGCCATCGGCTGGCGCCCCGCAGGGTCTGCCGTCAGCTCCTGAACCCGGCGCCCGCGTCTTCCCGCGCCCGCAACGTCGACGGCGACGTCGACGGCGACGGCGACCGCCCCTTCCGCGTTGACTATTGAATTTCGGGGCTCTCTGCGCTCATTGGAGCCCCGAAATCCGATAGTCAACGCAGACGGCGGGTAGCCAAGCGGCGTCTCGGCCGCGACTTCCCTGTTGACGGCGGCGCGGGCTCTGACATGCTTGGACGCATGGCGAATCGTGCGGGCACCGTGGCCCTTCCCAGCGACCTGATCGACGTGTCCGCGCTGCTGGACGCGTACTACGACCGCAAGCCCGACCTGTCCGATCCGGCCCAGCGGGTCGTGTTCGGCACGTCGGGGCACCGCGGGTCGAGCCTGAAGAACGCGTTCAACGAGGCGCACATCGCCGCGATCACGCAGGCGATCGTCGAGTACCGGGCCGGGCAGGGCATCACCGGTCCCCTGTTCCTGGCCAAGGACACCCACGCCCTGTCCGACCCCGCGCAGAGCACGGCGCTGGAGGTCCTGGCCGCGAACAACGTGACGACGCTGATCGACGCACGCGACGGGTACACGCCGACGCCGGCCCTCAGCCACTCGATCCTGACCTGGAACCGCAGTGGGCAACACGCGGAGACGGCCGACGGCATCGTCGTCACCCCGAGCCACAACCCGCCGGCCGACGGTGGCTTCAAGTACAACCCGCCCACCGGCGGCCCCGCCGACACGGACTCGACCGGGTGGATCGCCAACCGGGCGAACGAACTCCTCGGCGAGGACAACCACGGGGTGAAGCGGATCCCGATCGACCGGGCCCGCACGGCCGACTGCATCGGCACCCACGACTTCCTGGCCGGTTACGTCGACGACCTGCCGCAGGTCCTCGACCTGGACGCCATCCGCAACTCGGGCCTGCGGATCGGCGCGGATCCGCTGGGCGGCGCATCGGTGGACTACTGGGCCGCGATCGGCGAGCGGCACGGGCTGGACCTGACCGTCGTCAACCCCGTCGTCGACCCGCAGTGGGCGTTCATGACGCTGGACTGGGACGAGAAGATCCGGATGGACTGCTCCTCGCCCTACGCGATGGCCTCACTGATCGAGAAGGCGGGCGACTACGACATCGCGACCGGCAACGACGCCGACGCCGACCGGCACGGCATCGTCTGCGCGGGTCCCGACGGCACCCGCGCCCTGATGAACCCGAACCACTATCTCGCCGTCGCCATCGACTACCTGTTCCGGCACCGCGACGGGTGGCCGGTGACCTCGGCGATCGGCAAGACGCTGGTCTCCTCCTCGATCATCGACAAGGTCGCGGCCAGCACGGGGCGGTC
The DNA here is from genome assembly GCF_001968835.1 of Tersicoccus phoenicis. GTDB lineage: Bacteria > Actinomycetota > Actinomycetes > Actinomycetales > Micrococcaceae > Tersicoccus > Tersicoccus phoenicis. Next base: position 2,964 of record NZ_MRDE01000026.1, on the reverse strand, counting down.
GCTGCTCGAGGTTCCGGTGGGGTTCAAGTGGTTCGTCTCCGGGCTGCTCGACGGCGGCATCGCGTTCGGCGGGGAGGAATCGGCGGGCGCCTCGTTCCTGACCCGGAACGGGCAACCGTGGTCCACGGACAAGGACGGCATCCTGCTGTGCCTGCTCGCCTCGGAGATCACCGCCGTCAGCGGCAAGACCCCGGCGGTGCGCTACGCCGAACTGACCGCGGAGTTCGGGGATCCGGTGTACGCGCGGATCGATGCGGCGGCCGACCGGGAGCAGAAGGCCAAGCTCGGCAGATTGAGCCCCGAGCAGGTGACCGCCGACACCCTGGCCGGGGACCCGATCACTGCCAAATTGACCGAGGCGCCCGGCAACGGGGCCCCGATCGGTGGCCTGAAGGTGACGACCGAGCGAGCGTGGTTCGCGGCCCGGCCCTCGGGCACCGAGGATGTGTACAAGATCTACGCCGAGTCGTTCGTCGGCGCGGACCATCTGACCGAGGTGCAGGCCGAGGCGAAGAAGCTGGTCGACTCGGTCATCTCCTGACCGAAGCTCTCCTGACCGAGGCTCGTCGGGCCGAAGCTCGTCAGAGGGTCGTCGTCGCGTCCTCGAAGGAGTAGCGCGGCTTCGCCGGACCCCAGGCGCCGTCGCCGGCGTGACCGAGGTTGACGACGGCGAAGGACTTCTGTGACCCGTCGGCGAAGAAGTCGGCGTCCAGTCCGGCCGCGTCGAACCCGCTCATCGGGCCCGCGTCCAGGCCGATCGCCCGCACGGCCAGGATGAAGTAGCCGGCCTGCATGTTGGCGTTGTTGTTCGCGATCTGGTGGCTCAGCGCCTCGTTGGCCGCGAAGTTCTCCGCCATCGGCGCGGTGCGCTCGGCCATGCCGGGCATGAACTCGTCGAAGCGACGGTGCCAGTGGTTGTCGAAAGAGAGGACGGCGACCACGGGGGCGGCCGCCGTCTTCTCCTGGTTGCCGCGGCTCATGTGCGCGAGCAGCCGCTCGCGGGCGGCGCCCTTGCGCAGCCAGGTGATGCGGAGGGGCTGGCTGTTGAACGCCGTGGGCCCCATCCGGGTCAGATCCCAGATGGCGCGCAGCTGCTCGTCGGTGACGTCCTCGTCGGTGAAGCTGTTGGCGGTCCGTCCCGCGCGGAACAGCAGGTCGGCGGCGGCCTCGTCGAGCACGGTCTCGGCGATCTGTGCGGTCATGGTTGTCTCCCGGGAAGGCTGCGGTGTGTCGTCCACCGTCACAACGGGTTGCCGCCGGGTACCGATTCCCCCTCCGGCTGTTCGATCGGTCACAGGAGACAGTAGAGAACCTCGTGTCCGAGCCGGCCCGGCGGCCGACCGCGCGGGGGCGGCGGCCGGTCACCGCCACGGCGGATATCCTGTCCTGCAGCCTCCACACGCCCGCCCGGAAGGGGAACCATGCAACTGCCCGGATTCTCGTGGACCCTGCACGGTGACGGTCGGACCGTCACGCCGGGCGCCGTCGTCGGCCCGGACGAACGGCTCAGCTGGCCTCGGACCATCGGCATCGGCATGCAGCACGTCGTCGCCATGTTCGGTGCGACCTTCCTGGTCCCCCTGCTCACCGGGTTCCCGCCGGCCACCACGTTGTTCTTCTCGGGCATCGGCACGCTGCTGTTCCTCGTCATCACGGCGGGCCGGGTACCCAGCTACCTCGGCTCGAGCTTCGCGTTCATCGCCCCGATCGGTGCGGCGACCAGCCAGCACGGGATGGCCGGCGCGCTCGGCGGGGTGCTGCTGGCCGGCGTCGTCCTCTTCCTCGTGGGGCTGGTGGTTCAGTTGGCGGGCAGCCGCTGGCTGCAGGTGCTGATGCCGCCGGTGGTGACCGGCTCGATCGTCGCCCTGATCGGGTTGAACCTCGCTCCCAGTGCTCGCGCCAATCTGGAGAAGGGACCGGTGACGGCGGTCGTGACGCTGCTCGCGATCGTGCTGATCACCGTGCTGTTCCGCGGCATCCTCGGGCGTCTCGCCATCCTGATCGGCGTCGCCGTCGGGTACGTCCTCGCGGTGGTGCGCGGCGAGGTCGACTTCGCGGCCGTCGATCAGGCGCCGTGGGTCGGCCTGCCCCCGTTCACCGCACCGGAACTGCAGTTCTCCGTCGTCGGGCTGTTCGTCCCGGTCGTGCTGGTGCTGATCGCGGAGAACATCGGTCACGTGAAGTCGGTGGCGCTGATGACCGGCCGCAACCTCGACGACCTGACCGGCCGCGCCCTGATGTCCGACGGGCTGGCCACCGTTCTCGCCGGCTCCGGCGGTGGCTCGGGTACCACGACGTACGCGGAGAACATCGGCGTCATGGCCGCCACCAAGGTGTACTCGACGGCGGCCTACTGGGTCGCCGCGATCACCGCACTGCTGCTGAGCTTCTCGCCGAAGTTCGGGGCGGCGATCGCCACCGTGCCCCCGGGCGTGCTCGGCGGCGCCGCCATCCTCCTCTACGGCATGATCGGCATGCTCGGTGTGCGGATCTGGGTGCAGAACCGGGTCAACTTCGCCAACCCGATCAACCTGACGACGGCCGCCGTGTCCCTGATCATCGGGATCGCCGACGTCACCTGGCGCATCGGCGACCTAACCTTCGCCGGCATCGCGCTCGGCACCGCGGCCGCGCTCGTGCTCTTCCACGGCATGACGGCGATCAACCGGGCCACCCGGGCGGTGCAGGACCCCGAGCACCTCGAGGACGTCGGCGCGGAACCCAGCCGGCTGGGTTGAGGCCCCTGCTTTGCTGCTCGGTCGGCGCGGCCCCGTCCCGTGAGTCAGCGGGTCCCGCCCGAGAGCGGGGCTCTTTAAGCCTCGATCCACCGATCAGCTTCGTGACGGTGACCGCTCCGGGTGAGCTGGCTTCGTGGCCGTTTGGGCGTGTGGTGGCCGCCGGTCTGCCCGGCTTTTCCACTGGAGTTCCTTGCTCGTGTGGTCGATTGCTGGTGGTCAGGTGCCG
>NZ_MRDE01000025.1 GCF_001968835.1 Tersicoccus phoenicis | reverse complement strand
ACCGCCAACGGTGCCCGGGCGCTCGATGAGAAGGCACTGGCCAGGGCCAGGAAACTGGTCGGGTTGAAAGGGTACGTCACCAACATCCCCGCCACCGTGATGCCGGCCGGTGAGGTCATCGGCAGCTACCACGACCTGTGGCACGTCGAGCTGGACCGTTCCCACTCTGGTGGACACAGGGTTTGATGGGCGGGTTCCCGAGAAATGAAGGGAACCGGCTATGGGATCGACGAGACGTAGCTTCACTGACGAGTACAAGGCCAACGCGGTAGATTTGGTTGTGAATGATGGCCGCGCGAT
>NZ_MRDE01000024.1 GCF_001968835.1 Tersicoccus phoenicis | reverse complement strand
AACCGGCCGGATCGTGTGAGAAGCTTTCACTTACGAGGTGTCCCTCTTGACTGGGTGGATTAGACGTCGCAATCGACATCTTCCCAGCTCAAGGGGGCATTCTCGTTCTCCGCCACGCTCACCCCACCAACCTCACCGGTGGATCAGGGTTCATCTCACGAGAAGAGAACGCTCCAAGAAGGGCTCTTCTTGAGCACACGAATGGGTGTTTGCTGCAATTGAAGGCACAGGTGTCGACCAACGTGCAGCGGATCGCGCAAAGGCGCTCCTGAACCATCCCGACGCCAGAGCCGTCGAGGGCGCTGCGTACGGTAGGATGGACCGGTTGGCTGGCAAGCCGCCGCAATCCTCCACGCGTCTCCGGTGCGAACCGGGAGGCTGCGTGCGGGTCGTGGCGGTTGTAGCACGGGTAGCGGCTGCGCCACGCTCTCCGCTCCACGGCCGGACGAGACGTTCTCGACAGGACACCGTCGAGAACCACCACGTCGTTCCGGATCGTGACGGAGGCCAGACCACACAGACATGAGCCGGTGATCCGAGGATCCGCCGGCCACCGCAACCACCGAGAGGTAGACGTGACTGCACAAGCACGTGTGCGCCGTCAGGCGCGCAAGTCCCGGGCCCTGGGCATCGCCCTGACCCCGAAGGCCGCCAAGTACTTCGAGCGCCGGCCGTACCCGCCGGGCGAGCACGGCCGTGCCCGCCGCAAGCAGGACTCCGACTACGCGGTCCGGCTGCGGGAGAAGCAGCGGCTGCGCGCCCAGTACGGCATCCGGGAGAAGCAGCTGGAGCGCATCTTCGTCGAGGCCCGTCGCACCGACGGCCTGACCGGTGAGAACCTCATCGAGCTGCTCGAGATGCGTCTGGACGCCCTCGTCCTGCGCGCCGGCTTCGCCCGCACCATGGCGCAGGCCCGCCAGCTGGTCACCCACCGCCACATCATGGTGGACGGCCGCCGGGTGGACATCCCCTCGTTCCGGGTGAAGGAGGGCCAGACCATCCACGTGCACCAGCGCAGCGAGACCATGACCCCCTTCCAGGTCGCCGCCGCCGGCGCCCACCGCGACGTGCTGCCGAACGTCCCGGGCTACCTGAACGTTCAGTTGGAGCAGCTGCAGGCGCGCCTGGTGCGCCGCCCGAAGCGCTCCGAGGTCCCGGTGACCTGCGAGGAGCAGCTGGTCGTCGAGTACTACGCTCGCTGACCCGAGTTCCACCTCGAGACCGGACGAACAGCCCGCGGCGCCGCCGCGGGCTGTTCGTGCCTCCGACGATCCGTGCGTCCGGGGACCCGCGCCTCCGGGGACCCGTGCCTCCGGGGACCCGCTCGACGACGTTCCCGCCGCACAGACGCACGTTCTAGAGTGGATCGGGGCCGGCCGCCGTCCGCGTCGATCCGCACCGGCAGCAACGAGAGCGGCCAGCTCGTCATCCGTGACCGAGCCAGATCGAGCAGCACCGACAACGAGGAGACCCGATGAGTGGTGGTGACATCGCCGGGCTGATCGCCGCCGGCGTCTTCGCCGTGCTCGTCATCCTGCTCGCCGTCCCGATCCTCAAACTCGGTGCCGTGTTCGACGAGGCCCGGCGCGCCATCCGCGGTGTCAGCGACGAGACGACGCCACTGCTGCAGGAGGTCACCGGCACGGTCGCCACCACGCACGAGCAGCTGCGCCGCGTCGACGAGATCTCCCGTCACCTCGCCGCGACCGCCGCGAGCATCTCGGCCCTCTCGGCCAGTGTCACGGCGCTGATCGGCACCCCGTTCGGCCGGCTCGCCGCCCTCGGGCAGCGGCGCCGCGCCGCCCGCAGCAAGAAGGCACACGCCACACTGAGCACCGGCACGCCACCCGCCACCCAGAGCACCGGTCATAGCGCTGGAACGGCCGCCGGGCCGCCCACCGCCTGACCGCCCTCAGCCCCACCGTCCCGTCCCACCCTTTCCCCTCCGACCACGCGAAGGACCGCCCGCCGACCATGAAGACGCACGAGATCACCGACCGCTGGAAGTCCTTCTTCGCCAAGCGGGGGCACGAGGTCGTCCCCTCGGCGTCGTTGGTCTCCTCGGACCCGACCGTGATGTTCAACATCGCCGGCATGGTGCCGTTCATCCCGTACCTCACGGGCCGGCAGACCCCGCCCTACTCCCGGGCCACCAGCGTGCAGAAGTGCATCCGCACCCTCGACATCGACGAGGTCGGCAAGACCGCCCGGCACGGCACGTTCTTCCAGATGGCCGGCAACTTCTCCTTCGGCGACTACTTCAAGGACGGCGCGATCACGTTCGCGTGGGAGCTGTTGACGACGCCGGTCGCGGACGGTGGCTACGGCCTGGACCCGGCGCGGCTGTGGGTCACGGTGTACCTGGACGACGACGAGGCCGCCACCATCTGGCAGGAGAAGATCGGTGTGCCCGCCGAGCGCATCCAGCGCCTCGGTATGGAGGACAACTACTGGCACACCGGCCAGCCCGGCCCCGCCGGCCCGGACTCGGAGATCTTCTACGACCGGGGGGAGCAGTACGGGCCCGCCGGGGGCCCGGCCGTCAACGACACCCGGTACATCGAGATCTGGAACCTCGTGTTCATGCAGTACCAGCGGGGCGAGGGCAGCGGCTACGACTTCCCGATCCTGGGCGAACTGCCGAAGAAGAACATCGACACGGGCCTGGGCGTCGAGCGGCTGGCGATGATCCTGCAGGGCGTCGAGAACATGTACGAGACGGACCAGGTCCGGCCCGTGCTCGACGCCGCCGCCCGGCTGTCCGGGAAGACGTACACCAGCACCGAGGACAAGACGGACCCGGCCTACGACGACGACGTGCGGATGCGCGTGGTCGCCGACCACGTCCGCTCGGCCCTGATGCTGATCACCGACGGCGTGTCCCCGTCCAACGAGGGCCGCGGCTACATCCTGCGCCGCCTGATCCGCCGCGCCGTGCGCGCGATGCGCCTGCTCGGCGTCGAGCAGGCGTGCCTGCCCGAACTGCTGCCGGCCTCCCGGGACGCGATGAAGGGCACCTACCCCGAGGTCGAGGCGGACTTCGCCCGGATCAGCCGCATCGCCTACGCGGAGGAGAAGGCGTTCCTGCGCACCATCGCCTCCGGCACCACCCGGCTCGACGAGGCCGTCGCCGCGTCCCGCGCCGCCGGCACCGACCTGTCCGGGCAGGACGCCTTCACCCTGCACGACACCTACGGCTTCCCGATCGACCTGACCCTGGAGATGGCCGCCGAGGCCGGTCTGCAGGTCGACGAGACCAGGTTCCGCACCTTGATGGCCGAGCAGCGCGACCGCGCCCGCGCCGACGCCAAGGGCAAGAAGGCCGGCGGCGTCGACCTGAGCGTCTACCGCGACCTGATGGCCGAGGGCGGGACCACCTTCACCGGGTACGACGAACTGACGACCGCGTCCCGTGTACGTGGCGTCCTGCTCGGCGGTGCCGCCACCGGCAGCGCCGGTGCCGGTGACGAGATCGAGATCGTCCTGGACGAGACCCCGTTCTACGCGGAGGGTGGCGGGCAGGCCGCCGACACCGGCCTGATCACCGGCGACGGGTACGTCCTCGAGGTCACCGACGTGCAGGCCCCGGTCAAGGGCTTGAGCGTGCACCGGGCGATCGTGCGCGAGGGCGAGGTCTACCCGGGTGCGGTCGCGACCGCCGACGTCGACCGGGAGCGTCGGCACGCCGGCGAGCAGGCGCACACCGGCACCCACCTCGTGCACGCGGCCCTGCACCAGGTTCTCGGCCCCGAGGCGCTGCAGCGCGGCTCCTTCAACAAGGCCGGCTACCTGCGATTCGACTTCGCCTGGGGCGAGCAGCTGTCCACCGCCGCCCGCAGCGAGGTGGAGGAGGTCAGCAACCTGGCCATCCGCAGCAACCACGACGTGCTCACCCGCGTGATGCCGCTGGCCGAGGCCAAGGCGCTCGGCGCCACCGCCCTGTTCGGGGAGAACTACGGAGACACCGTGCGCGTCGTCGAGATCGACGGTGCCTGGTCGCGCGAGCTGTGCGGCGGCACCCACGTCGACTCGACGTCGTTGATCGGCTCGCTCACCCTGCTCGGCGAACAGTCCGTCGGCTCGGGCAACCGCCGCGTCGAGGCGTTCGTCGGCATGGAGGCGTTCCGGCACATGGCCGCCGAGCGCGCCCTGGTCACCGAGCTGTCCGAGATGCTCAAGGTGCCCTCGCCGCAGCTGCCCGAGCGGCTCACCGCCACCCTGAACAAGCTCAAGGCGGTGGAGAAGGAACTCGATCGGCTGCGCGCCGCGTCGCTCGCCGCGTCGGCCGCCACCCTGGTCGACACCGCGACCGACGTCGACGGCGTGCGCCTGATCGTCCACGACGCCGGTCAGGTCTCCGGCGCCGACGATCTGCGCACCCTGGCCCTGGACCTGCGCACCCGGCTCGGGTCCGGCCCCGGCGTGGTCGCCCTCACCGGCGTCGCGAAGGACCGGCCCCAGGTGCTCGTGGCCACCAACGAGGCGGCCCGCGCCGCCGGCGTGAAGGCGGGTGCCCTGGTGCGCACCGCCGCCGGAGTGCTCGGTGGCGGCGGCGGCGGCAAGGACGACATCGCGCAGGGCGGCGGGTCCGACGCCGGGAAGATCCCGGCCGCGCTGGCCGCCGTGCGCGACGCCGTGGCGGGCCGTGCGTGAGCGCTGACGGCCGGGCCGGAGCGCCGGCGGGCGTGCGGCTCGGCGTCGACGTCGGCGCCGTCCGCGTGGGCGTCGCCGCCAGTGACCCCCACCTGATCCTGGCCACGCCCGTCGCGACGGTGCCCCGCGATGCGGACGCCGACAGCGACATTGCGACTATTGTGGGCGAGATACTGGAGCGCGGCGCCGTCGGCGTGTTCGTCGGACTGCCGCGCACGCTGGCGGGGGAGGAAGGAAGCAGTGCTCGGATGGCCCGGGACTACGCCCAGCGCCTCGCCGACCGGTTGAGGCCCGACGTGGAGGTGCGGCTGATCGACGAACGACTGACCACCGTGTCCGCGCACCGTTCGCTGCACGCCGCGGGCCTGCCGATGAAGAAGCACCGCAGCCGGGTCGACCAGGTGGCCGCCACCGGCATCCTGCAACAGGCCCTGGACGGGTTGCGCGCGGGCCGCCGGCCCGGTGAACTCGTCCCACCGACCACCCCGGCGGACACCCCGCCCGATCATGGAGACCGCTCGTGAGCCCTCTCTCCCACGACCGTTCCGAGGACACCAGCACCGGTTCCCTGGACGCCATCCCCGGCTTCGGCCCCGACGACGAGGACGGCCGCCGCGATCGGGACCGCCGTGCGCGGCCGTCCCGGCGCGTCCGCCGGCGCCGCACGGCCGTCGTGATCGCGGCCCTCGCCCTCGTCGTCGCCGCCGTCGTCGTGCTCACGACGACCTTGGTGCTGCCGTTCATGGCCCGGTTCCAGACGCCGGACTACCCGGGGCCGGGCCGGGACACCGCCGTCGTCACGGTGACCAAGGGTGACACCAACCTGGCGATCGGCAACACGCTGGTCGAGCAGGGCGTGGTCGCCAGCGTCAAGGCCTTCAACGAGGCGCTGCAGAAGCAGGGCGGGGGCAAGTTCATCCAGCCCGGCCAGTACCAGCTGAAGAAGGAGATGAAGGCCTCCGACGCGTTGTCCGCGATGCTCGACACCACCACCAACGCGGTGCAGTATGCAGCGATCAGCCAGAACGCGCGGCAGAGCGAGGTTTTCGACGTCCTCGCCAAGGCGACCAACATTCCGGTCGACGAGTTCCAGGCCCTGGCCAAGAACCCGCGTCAGTTCGGGTTGCCCGCCAAGGCCCCGAACCTCGAGGGATATCTGCGCCCGGGGGAGTACCGGTTCCCGCTGAACTCGAAGCCGAAGGACATCATCGCCCAGATGGTGAACAACACGAAGAAGACCCTCACCGACATGGGGGTGACCGACCCCGGCGAACAGTTCCGACTCCTCACGATCGCCAGCATCATCGAGGCGGAGGCGGGGGAGGCCGACTACGCCAAGGTCTCCGGCGCGATCTACAACCGGCTCAGTCCGGACAACAAGGAGACCGGCGGCCGCATCGATTCGGACGCCACCGTCAGCTACGGCCTCAACCGGCGCAGCTACGAGTTGACGATCGCGGAGAAGCAGGATGCGAGCAACAAGTACAACACGTTCGCCAACCCCGGCCTGCCGATCGGGCCGATCGGCTCACCCGGCACGAAGTCGATCGACGCGGCGAAGAATCCCGCGAAGGTGCCCTACTACTACTGGGTGACGGTCAACCTCGACACCGGCGAGACGAGGTACGCCACGACGCTGGCCGAGCACCAGCGCAACGTCCAGCTGTACACGGCCTGGTGTTCACAGAACCCCGGTCGGTGCAAGTGACCGCACCCGACGCGGCCGATCCGCGCGGGTCCGGCCGGTCGTCCGGTTCGCCCGGCCCGGATGCCGGCCGGCGGGCAGCCGTCCTCGGTCACCCCATCGCCCACAGCATGTCGCCGGCGCTGCACACCGCCGCCTACCGGATGCTCGACGTCGCGATCGGGTACGAGGCGATCGACACGACCCTGGACCAGCTCGACGAGGTTCTGGCGCGGGTCCGCGCCGAGGACGGTTGGACCGGACTGTCCGTGACCATGCCCCTGAAGGGTGGCACCGCCGAACGGGTGGACCGGCTCGACGGTCGTGCGCAGGCCCTCGGTGTCGTCAACACGGTCACGGTGGACGGGCCCGTCGGGGAGCGCGTCCTGACCGGCCACAACACCGACGTCGACGGCATCGTCAACGCGGTCACCCACGCCGGGGTGCGCCCCGGGCTGCGCGGCGCCGTCCTCGGCGGTGGCGGGACGGCCAGCGCCGCGGTCGCGGCCATGGCCGCGCTCGAGGCCCGGGAGGTCGACCTGTTCGTCCGGGACTCCGCCCGCGCCGCCAACGTGCGGCGGGTCGGGCGGAAAGTCGGCGTCGAGCTGACCTTCTGCGACTGGGACGACGCCGTCGACCAACTGCCCGAGGCCGACCTCGTCATCGCCACTCTGCCCCCGCGGGGCGCGGACGGGCTCGCCGCCGCGATGGTCCAGGCCCATACCGCGGTCCGGTCCGGTGCGGTGCTGCTGGACGCCGCCTACGATCCGTGGCCGTCGGCGCTGGCCGACCACTGGGCTCGGGCCGGCGGAGTGATCGTGCCGGGTCTGGAGATGCTGCTCTATCAGGCCGTTGAACAGGTGCGTCTGTTCGTGCCCGAGCGGTTCGCGGCGGGGACAGCGAGCGGCGGTACCGGAACCGAGGTCGACGAGACGGCGCTGCTGGACGCCATGTGTGACGCCGTCGGGCTGCCCCGGCGCGAGTAGCCGCCGGAGCGCGTGCGAGGATGGGAACCATGCGCTGGCTGACTGCGGGAGAATCACACGGGCCTGCGGTCGTGGGCATCCTGGAGGGTGTTCCCGCCGGCGTCGAGGTGACCACGGCACAGATCCAGGCCGCACTGGCGCGGCGCCGGCTCGGCTACGGGCGCGGCGCCCGGATGAATTTCGAGCAGGACGCGGTGCGCGTCATCGGCGGCGTCCGGCACGGCACGACGCAGGGTGGCCCGGTCGCCGTCGAGGTCGGCAACACCGAGTGGCCCAAGTGGGAGCGGATCATGGCCGCCGACCCGGTCGACCCCGAGGAGGTCGCCGGGCTGGCCCGTAACGCCCCGCTGACCCGGCCCCGCCCCGGGCACGCCGACTTCACCGGCATGCAGAAGTACGGGTTCGACGAGGCTCGGCCCGTGCTGGAACGGGCCAGCGCCCGGGAGACCGCCACCCGTGTGGCGCTGGGCGCCGTCGCCGCGAATTTCCTGCGCCAGCTCGGCATCGGCCTGGTCAGCCACACCGTGAGCATCGGTCCCGTCGCGGTGCCCGTCGACGCTGCGCTGCCCGGGCCCGGTGACGTCGACGCGCTCGACGCCGACCCGATGCGCTGCTTCGACCCCGCGACCTCCGCGGCGATGGTGGCCGAGGTCGACGCCGCCCACCGGGAGGGGGAGACCCTCGGTGGCGTGGTCGAGGTCCTCGCCTACGGGCTGCCGCCGGGCCTGGGCAGCTACGTGCACTGGGACCGCCGGCTCGACTCCCGGCTGGCCGGCGCCCTGATGGGCATCCAGGCGATCAAGGGCGTCGAGGTCGGGGACGGGTTCACCACCGCCACCCGTCGGGGCTCTGCGGCGCACGACGAGATCCTGCACGACGAGCGCGGCGTCATCGTCCGCTCCACCAACCGCGCCGGCGGCATCGAAGGCGGCATGAGCATCGGCGACACCCTGCGCGTGCGAGCGGCGATGAAGCCGATCGCGACGGTGCCCCGCGCCCTGCGCACCGTCGACGTCGCCACCGGCGAGCAGACACGGGCCCACCACCAGCGTTCGGACGTGTGCGCCGTGCCCGCGGCCGGTGTCGTCGCCGAGGCGATGACCGCCCTCGTGCTCGCCGACGCGGTCACCGAGAAGTTCGGCGGTGACTCGGTGGCGGAGACCCGCCGCAACCTGGCCGCGTTCCTCGCCGCCGTGCCTGCGGCTCTGGACTCGTTCGGCCCCGGCGTGGCCGGATGAGACGGCATCCTCCGGCACCCCCCGCCGCCCTGCTCAAGCCGGTCGTCATCATCGGCCCGATGGCGGCCGGCAAGTCGTTCCTCGGCATGTGGATGGCCGACCTGTTCGGCTACACGTTCATCGACGCGGATCAGGTCATCGTCAGCCGGCACGGCTCGATCCAGGAGATCTTCATCGAGCAGGGCGAGGAGCGGTTCCGGGAGCTGGAACGACAGACCATCTGCGACCTGCTGGGCGAGCACCGGTTGCCCCCGCACGACGTGCACGCCAACGCGGCCGGTGCGGACAGCGGGGCCCTGATCCTCTCCGTCGGCGGCGGTGCCCCGATGAACCCGGCCGTCGCCCACGCCCTGGCCCAGACCGTCGTCGTCTACCTGCAGACCGACCTGGACACCGTGCTGCCCCGGATCAGCGGCAGCTTCACCCGGCCGATGCTCCGACCGGACCCGCGCCGCCGCTGGTCCGAGCTGTACGAGCAGCGGCGGCCCACCTTCGAGCGGCTCGCCGACATCACCCTGGACGTGCCCGGCCGGCCCATCCACGACATCGCCATCGAACTGAACAACCGCCTGCTGCACTGGGAGGAGAACGCGTGACCACCACGACGACGACCATCCGGGTCTCCGGAGCCACCAGCGCCGAGACGTACGACGTGCGGGTCGGGCACGGTCTGCTCGGTGCGCTGCCCGGGGTCCTCGGTGAACGGGTGCGGCGCGTCCTGATCATCCACCCGCGGGCCCTCCGCTCGACCGGGGAGACGGTGCGGCAGGAGCTCCTCGACGCCGGGTACACCGCGCTGCTCGCGGAGATCCCGGACGCCGAGGAGGGCAAGCACATCCAGGTCGCCGCGTTCTGCTGGCAGGTGCTCGGCCAGAACGACTTCACCCGCTCCGACGCGATCGTGGCCGTCGGGGGCGGCGCCGTCACCGACGTCGCCGGCTTCGTCGCCGCCACCTGGCTGCGGGGCGTGCGGATCGTGCACCTGCCGACGTCGCTGCTCGGCATGGTCGACGCCGCGGTCGGCGGCAAGACCGGCATCAACACCGCCGAGGGCAAGAACCTGGTCGGGGTGTTCCACCCGCCGACCGCGGTCCTCGCCGACCTCGACGCGCTGGCCACCCTGCCGCCCCACGAGCTGATCCCCGGCCTGGCCGAGGTGGTCAAGTGCGGCTTCATCGCCGACCCCGTGATCCTCGACCTGCTCGAGCGCCATCCCGAGCAGGCGACCGATCCCGGCTCGGACGTGCTGCGGGAACTGGTGGAGCGGGCGATCACCGTCAAGGCGGACATCGTCTCGACGGATCTGCACGAGTCAGGACGGCGCGAGTACCTGAACTACGGGCACACCCTGGCCCACGCCATCGAACTGGCCGAGCGGTACCAGTGGCGGCACGGGGCCGCCGTCTCCGTCGGTCTGGTCTTCGCCGCCGAACTGGGTCGGCTGGTGGGCCGGACGCCCGACGACGTCGCCGACCGGCACCGGTCCATCCTCACCGGTCTCGGCCTGCCGGTCAGTTACCGCGGGGACCGGTGGAAGACGCTGCTCGAGGGCATGCGCCGGGACAAGAAGGCGCGCGGTGATCTGCTGCGCTTCATCGTCCTGGACGGCCTGGCCCGGCCCGGCATTCTCGAGGTGCCCGACACCTCCTTGCTGTTCACCGCGTTCGGCGAGATCGCCGACTGAGGTTCACCGCCGGCTTCCGGACGCGACGCCGGCGGGTCCGATGCGCCGGAGCGGATGATCGGAGCACGTGGGGCAGCGGCGGCCCTGTAACATGGTCCGTGGCTTTTTCGAGCCCACCCGGCGTCCGTGTCGGACCCGGCCAGTGCCGGCCTCCGTCGCGCCGGCAATCATCACGACGAGAGAGCGCTCTGTGGCCACCACGAACGACATCAAGAACGGCAGCGTCCTGAACCTCGAGGGCAACCTGTGGAACGTCATCGAGTTCCAGCACGTCAAGCCGGGCAAGGGCGGCGCTTTCGTGCGCACCAAGCTGCGCAACGTGCGCACCAACAAGGTGGTCGACAAGACGTTCAACGCCGGCACCAAGATGGACTTCGCGACCGTCGACCGGCGCGACTACCAGTACCTGTACCAGGACGGCGCCGACTTCGTGTTCATGGACACCTCGGACTACGACCAGCTGACCGTGGCCGGAGAGGCCGTGGGCGACGCCGCGAACTTCATGCTGGAGAGCCAGACCGTGCAGATCGCCCTGCACGAGGGCGAGGTGCTCTCCATCGAGCTGCCGCCGTCGGTGGTCCTGGAGATCACGTACACCGAGCCCGGGCTGCAGGGCGACCGGTCCTCGGCCGGGACGAAGCCCGCCACCGTGGAGACCGGGTACGAGATCCAGGTGCCCTTGTTCCTGGAGACCGGCACGAAGGTCAAGGTCGACACCCGCACCGGGGACTACCTGGGCCGCGTCAACTGATGAGTGCCCGCGGGAAGGCCCGACGCCGGGCCTTCGAGATCCTCTTCGAGGCCGAGCAGCGGTCGCTGCCGACCGCGGAGATCCTCACGCTGCGGCGGCGGAACACCGAGGCCACCTACGGGGAGTACACCGAGCAGATCATCGACGGGGTGATCAGCCGGCAGACCGAGATCGACGAGTACCTGACCACCTACTCCCAGGGCTGGTCCCTGGAGCGGATGCCGTCCGTGGATCGGGTCGTGCTGCGGGTCGGCGCCTGGGAGCTGCTGTTCAACGACGACGTGCCGGACAACGTGGCCGTCGCGGAGGCGGTCGCGATGGCCAAGGAACTGTCCACCGACGACTCGCCGTCCTTCGTCAACGGCCTGCTCGGCCGGCTCCAGCAGCTCAAGCCGACCCTGCTGGCCTGACCCGAGTCCGGTGACCGTGTCCGGTCACCGTGTCCGGGCCAGCACCTCGCCACGGGCCGCGGTGACCGCGTGCAGCAGCCGGAGTTCCTCCTCCTGCTGCAACACGGCATTCCCCGGCCGAGCCGACTTCCCCTGCCGCCCGGTGCGGTCGAACCCGGCGATGATCCGCTGCCGGGTGAACGCCAGCGCCGTGGCGTCCCGGATGAACCGCTTCATCGGTGCCCGGGCGCCGCGGCTGCTCGCCCACGCCAACGCCTTCCGCCGACCGGCCGGCGTCGCGAGCACCTGCACCTCGGCCGGTGTGAACCACCCGGCGCGCACGTAGTCGGCGAGCCTGGCCCGGGTCAACCGCACCTCCCCGCGGCCCAGCAGCACCAGGCCCGCGACGGCGAGAACGAACAGGGGCACCTCGACCAGGACGTAGAAGCCGATGAAGCTGCCGGCCAGCGTCGCCCCGCCGTTCCACAACGCATGCAGCGCCACCGCCGGCACCAGGCCCAGCACGAACGCGAGCAGCAGCGGGACGGTGTGCTGCCGGCGGGACGCCCAGCCCAGGGCGAAGCCCAGAGAACCGGTGAACATGGCGTGCGCGAACGGCGAGAGCAGGCCCCGGCCGATGAAGACGGCCGCCAGGGAGGCGTCGATCACCCCCGCCCGGCCGAGGGTGGAACCGAAGTAGAGAATGTTCTCGGTGAACGCGAAACCCGCCGCGACGAGCATCGCGTAGACGATGCCGTCCACCGGCCCGTCCACGTGCCGCCGCCGCAACAGCACGAGCAGCAGCACGCCGAGCCCCTTGGCGAACTCCTCGACCACCGGGGCCTGCAGCACCGTACCCAGCACCTCCGACGTGCCCGGATCGGTGGCGGCACGCAGGTAACGGCGCACCGGTTCACCGATCGCCATCGTGACGACGATCGAGCCGGCCGCCCCCCACAGGAACGCGAACACCTTCGTCACCGGTGGTTCGGGTTCCCAGCGGTCCAGCCAGCGGACCGCCAGCAACACGATGGACAACGGGACCAGCGCGAGCAGCCAACAGATCACCAAAGCGCCCGCGCCCAACCGCGACACGAGCAGCACACCGACGCCGATCGACGCGGCGGCGAGGAACACGAACAGCAGGACGAGCACGACCGTGCCGCCCACGCCCCGCCGGGGCCTCGAGGGTGCCTGCCACAACGGTGCCACCGCGACCGGCCGCGCAGGGGCGGGGGAGGACCGCGGCCGCGACGGGCTGCGCCACCCGGGCGCCGACCACGCCGGCGGCGCGTGTTCCGGCGCTGGCGCGGGCCGGTAGGGCGACTGATCGTAGGGGTCGAACGTGCGGTCCTGCCGCCGGCCCGGGGTGGTCATAGGCCCCAGAATAGGTCCGGCCCCGTGGTAGCGTGGATGCCGCACCCACCCTTTAATGACCGTCCTGTGAGGCGGGGAAGGAGGAGGCAGCGGATGAGTGTGCCCCCGAACGGGACCAGGACGCGCGTCGTTCTGTCGGCTCCCGACATCGACCGGGCGCTGACCCGCATGGCCCACGAGATCATCGAGGGCAACCGGGGAGCCGAGAACCTCATCCTCCTGGGCATCCCCCGCCGCGGTTACCCGCTGGCCCGTCGGCTCGCCACCCGCATCGGGGCCATCGAGCCCGTCGCCGACCCGGCCGCCATCGTCGGTCAGCTGGACGTCACCATGTTCCGGGACGACCTGCGCCGCCACCCCGTCCGTAGCCCCCACGCCACGACGCTGCCCCCGGCGGGCGTGGACGACAAGGTCGTCGTCCTGGTGGACGACGTGCTCTGCTCCGGCCGGACCATCCGCGCCGCCCTCGACGCCCTCGCCGACCTGGGCCGGCCCCGGATCGTCCGGCTGGCCGTGCTGGTGGACCGCGGGCACCGCGAACTGCCCATCCGCGCGGATCACGTGGGCAAGAACCTGCCCACCTCCTCCGCCGAGCGGGTCCGGGTCCGGCTGACCGAGACCGACGGCGACACCGGTTTCGGCACCGCCTCAGACACCGGTCCCGACACCGCCTCCGGCGCTACCACCGACCCGGTCTCCCGGCCCGTCGACGAGGTGGTGATCGAGGGATGAAGCACCTGCTGAGCACCGCGGGCCTGTCCCGCACCACCGCCATCGGACTGCTCGACACCGCCGAACGGATGTCCGAGGTCGAGCACCGGGAGGTCAGGAAGCTGCCGGTGCTGCGCGGCCGCACCGTCGTGAACCTTTTCTTCGAGGACTCCACCCGGACCCGCATCTCGTTCGAGGCCGCCGCCAAGCGATTGAGCGCCGACGTGATCACCTTCGCCGCGAAGGGCTCCTCCGTGTCCAAGGGAGAGTCCCTCAAGGACACCGCCCAGACCCTGGAGGCGATGGGCGCGGACGCCGTCGTGATCCGGCACGCGTCCTCCGGCGCCGCCGAGCAGCTGGCCCGGTCCGGCTGGATCGACGCGGGCGTCGTCAACGCCGGGGACGGCACGCACGAGCACCCCACCCAGGCCCTTCTGGACGCGTTCACCCTGCGCCGGCACCGTGCTGCCGTCGCCGGCACCGACCCGGCCGGCACCGACCTGAGCGGGATCCGGGTGGCCATCGTCGGGGACGTGCTGCACTCCCGGGTGGCTCGCTCCAACCTGTGGCTGCTGACCACGCTCGGCGCGGACGTCACCCTCGTCGCCCCGCCGACGCTGCTGCCGGTCGGCGCGGCGGGCTGGCCGGCCCGGATCAGCTACGACCTGGACGAGGTGCTCGCCGACGGCGTCGACGCCGTGATGATGCTCCGGGTCCAGGCGGAGCGGATGCACGCCGCGTTCTTCCCGACCGCCCGCGAGTACGCCCGCCGCTGGGGCTTCGACGCCGCCCGGCTGGCCGCCCTCGACACGGCATCGGCGGCGGGCGGTCCGGCCGCCGAGACGATCATCATGCACCCCGGACCGATGAACCGGGGCCTGGAGATCGCCGCCGAGGCCGCCGACTCGCCCCGGTCCACCGTCCTGGCGCAGGTCCGCAACGGCGTCTCCGTCCGGATGGCCGTGCTCTACCAGCTGCTCGCCGGAGGCCCGGACGAGGCCGCCGACGCCGAAACCCGTTCCCCTTCCGACTCCGTGAGGTTGCCGTGACCGACTCCGTGACCGACGCCAGCGCCCTGCCCCCCGGACAGGGCCGCTACGTGATCCGTGGCGCCCGCCCGCTCGGCGGGGACTGCGCCGACCTGCTGATCGAGAACGGGCTGATCACCGCGACCGGCACCGTCGACGCGGACGGCGCCATCACCGTCGACGCCGACGGACTGGTCGCCCTGCCCGGGTTCGTCGACCTGCACACCCACCTGCGCGAACCCGGCCGGGAGGATGCCGAGACCGTGTTCACCGGTTCCCGGGCGGCAGCCCTGGGCGGCTACACCGCCGTACACGCGATGGCGAACTCGGACCCGGTCGCCGACACAGCGGGCGTCGTCGAGCAGGTCTTCACCCTGGGCCGGGACGCCGGCTGGACCGAAGTCCGCCCGGTCGGTGCGGTGACCGTGGGCCTGGGGGGCACCCGGCTGGCCGAGCTCGGGGCCATGGCCGACTCCCGTGCCCGGGTCCGGGTCTTCTCCGACGACGGCATGTGCGTGCACGACCCGGTGCTGATGCGCCGCGCCCTGGAGTACGTCAAGGCCTTCGACGGGGTGATCGCCCAGCACGCGCAGGAACCGCGGCTGACCGAGGGCGCGCAGATGAACGAGGGCCGCGTCTCGGCCACCCTCGGCCTGACCGGGTGGCCGGCCGTCGCCGAGGAGGCGATCATCGCCCGGGACGTGCTGCTCACCGAGCACGTCGGCTCCCGGCTGCACGTGTGCCACGTCTCCACCGCCGGCAGCGTCGAGTTGATCCGCTGGGCGAAGCAGCGCGGCGTCCGGGTCACCGCCGAGGTGACGCCGCACCACCTGCTGCTCACCGACGAGGAGGTCACCGGGTACGACCCGGTGTACAAGGTCAACCCGCCGCTGCGGACCGCCGACGACGTGCGGGCGCTGCGGGAGGGTGTCGCGGACGGCACGATCGACGCCATCGGCACCGACCACGCCCCGCACCCGGCCCAGGCCAAGGAGTGCGAGTGGAGCCAGGCCGCGATGGGGATGACCGGTCTGGAGACCGCGTTCTCCGTCGTCCAGCAGACCCTGGTCGAGACCGGGATGCTCGACTGGGCCGGCGTCGCCCGGATCATGTCCCAGACGCCCGCCCGGATCGGGAAGCTGCCCTGGCAGGGCGGCGGCCTGGCCGCCGGGGAACGGGCCGACGTCACCCTGGTCGACCCGGCCGCCCGACGCGTCGTCGACCCCGCGACGATGGCCACCAAGGGACGTAACAGTCCCTTCGCCGGACGGGAGCTTCCCGGCCGGGTGATCGCCACGTTCCTCGCCGGTCATCCCACGGTCCTGGACGGGAAGTCGGCCGACCCGCGGCCGCTCCCGTCGATCGCGGCGGAGGCAACCCGATGAACGGCCGCGTGCTCGCTGTGATCCTGCTCGTCGCGCTCCTCGTCGTCGTGTTCGCCCTGATGCGCCGGGGTTGGCGCGCCCGGCAGCGGCGCCAGGCGGACGTGCCCGCCCCGCAGCGGACCGGGGAGCTGGGTGAGCCGCTCGCCGGCGCCGCGGGCATGTACGTGGTCACCACCAGCGCGGGCGACTGGCTGGACCGGGTCGCCGTGCACGGTCTCGGGGTGCGCACCGACGCCGACCTGACGGTGCACCCCGGCGGGGTGCTGATCGCCCGTCGCGGCGCCGACGACGTCGTCATCCCCACCGCCGACCTCGAGTCCGTGACCACCACGTCCGGGATGGCGGGGAAGTTCGTCGAGCGGGACGGGCTGCTCGTGCTCACCTGGCGGCTCGGACCGCGCCGCGTCGACACCGGCTTCCGCGTCCGGCACGCGGGCGAGCAGGCGGCCCTGATCGCGGCGCTGCTCACCCTGCCGGGGGTGCGGCGCCGCGAGACGCCCGGCGGCGTGCCCGAGGCGGAGCCCGCCCCCGGCACCGGGCCCACCGAGCCGCCCGATTCCACCGACACCAGCGAGAGCAGGGGACCCACCGCATGACCACACCCGCCATCCTGATCCTCGAGGACGGGCGCACCTTCCACGGCCGCGCGTACGGCGCAGTCGGGCAGGCACTCGGCGAGGCCGTCTTCGCCACCGGCATGACTGGCTATCAGGAGACCATCACCGACCCCTCCTACGCCGGTCAGCTCGTGGTGCAGACCGCGCCGCACATCGGCAACACCGGTGTCAACCGCGAGGACGCCGAGTCGGTGCGCATCCAGGTCGCCGGCTACATCGTCCGCGACCCCGCCCGCCGGCCCTCGAACTGGCGCAGCGAGGTCGCCCTCGACGACGAGCTGGTCCGGCAGGGCATCGTCGGCATCGCCGGCATCGACACCCGCGCCCTGACCCGGCACCTGCGCGACGCCGGCTCCATGCGCGGCGGCATCTTCTCCGGCCCCGACGCTGAGCGGCCCGTCGCCGACCTGGCCGCCGCGGTCGCCGCCAGCCCGTCGATGACCGGCGCCCGATTGGCCGAGACGGTCTCCGTGACCGAGGCCGAGGTGATCGAACCGGCCGAGCACGGCTGGGACGGGCCCGTCCGATTCACCCTGGCCGCCGTCGACCTGGGCATCAAGGCGATGACCCCGCACCGGTTCGCCGAGCGCGGGGTACGGGTGCACGTGCTGCCCGCCACCACCAGCTGGCCGGACCTGCAGGCGATCGCACCCGACGGCGTGTTCTACTCCAACGGCCCGGGCGATCCGGCCACCGCCGACGACCAGGTGGCCCTGCTGCGCCGGGTGCTGGACGCCCGGATCCCGTTCTTCGGCATCTGCTTCGGCAACCAGCTGCTCGGCCGGGCCCTCGGCTTCGGCACCTACAAGCTCCGCTTCGGGCACCGCGGCATCAACGTCCCGGTACTGGACCGCAGCACCGGGAAGGTGGAGATCACCTCCCAGAACCACGGCTTCGCCGTCGACGCCCCGCTGGACGGGCCCGTGTTGGCCCCCGTCGGCGACTACGGCCGGGTCGAGGTCAGCCACGTGTGCCTGAACGACGACGTCGTCGAGGGCCTGCGCTGCCTGGACATCCCCGCCTTCTCGGTCCAGTACCACCCCGAGGCCGCGGCCGGCCCGCACGACGCGGCCTACCTGTTCGACCGGTTCATCGCCCTGATGGAGGATTCCCACTGATGCCCAGACGCGACGACCTCACCTCGGTCATGGTGATCGGCTCCGGGCCGATCGTCATCGGGCAGGCGGCCGAGTTCGACTACTCCGGCACCCAGGCGCTGCGGGTGCTCAAGGAGGAGGGCCTGCGGGTCATCCTGGTCAACTCCAATCCGGCGACGATCATGACGGACCCGGAGCTGGCCGACGCGACCTACGTCGAGCCGATCACTCCGGAGGTGGTCGAGAAGATCATCGCCAAGGAGCGGCCCGACGCCCTGCTGCCGACCCTGGGTGGGCAGACCGCCCTGAACACGGCCATCGCCCTCGACAGCAACGGGGTGCTCTCGACGTACGGCGTCGAACTGATCGGCGCCAACGTCGAGGCCATCAATCTCGGGGAGGACCGGGAGGCGTTCAAGGGCGTCGTCGAGCGGTGCGGCGCCGAATCGGCCCGCTCGAGGATCGTGCACAGCCTGGCCGAGGCGTTCGCCGCCGTCGAGGAGCTGAACTACCCCGTCGTCGTGCGCCCCTCCTTCACCATGGGCGGCCTCGGCTCGGGCATCGCCTACGACGAGACGGACCTGCGCCGCATCGCCGGGGCCGGCATCCGGTACAGCCCCACCTCCGAGGTGCTCCTGGAGGAGTCCATCCTCGGGTGGAAGGAGTACGAGCTGGAGATGATGCGGGACCGCAACGACAACGTCGTCGTGGTCTGCTCGATCGAGAACGTCGACCCGGTGGGCGTGCACACCGGCGACTCCATCACCGTCGCGCCCGCCCTGACCCTGACCGACCGGGAGTACCAGAAGCTGCGGGACGTCGCGATCGCGGTGATTCGCGAGGTCGGCGTCGACACCGGCGGCTGCAACATCCAGTTCGCCGTCGAGCCGGCCACCGGGCGCGTCGTCGTGATCGAGATGAACCCCCGGGTGTCCCGGTCCTCCGCGCTGGCGTCCAAGGCCACGGGGTTCCCGATCGCCAAGATCGCCACCCGGCTCGCCGTCGGCTACACCCTGGACGAGATCCGCAACGACATCACCCGGGAGACCCCCGCCTCCTTCGAACCGACCCTCGACTACGTCGTCGTCAAGGTGCCGCGCTTCGCGTTCGAGAAGTTCCCCGCCGCGGACCCGACCCTGACGACGACGATGAAGTCCGTGGGGGAGGCGATGGCCATCGGCCGGAACTTCACCGAGGCCCTGCAGAAGGCGATGCGCTCGCTCGAGCAGGCCGGCTCCTCCTTCGACTTCCGCCCGGCCGCCGCGGGGGAGAAGGAGGCCGCCCTCGCCGGGGCGGGGACCCCGACCACCGCACGCCTGCACCAGGTGCAGCGGGCGCTGCTGGCCGGGGCGAGTATCGAGGAGCTCTACGCCACGACGGCCATCGACCCGTGGTTCCTCGACCAGCTCGTGCTGCTGAACGAGGTCGCCGCCGAGGTCCGGGACGCCGACCTGACGCCGGAGCTGCTGCGCCGCGCCAAGGCCCACGGCTTCTCCGACGCGCAGCTGGGCGCCCTGACGCACCGGTCGGAGGACGTGGTCCGCGGCATCCGGCATGCCCTCGGCGTCCGGCCGGTGTTCAAGACGGTCGACACCTGCGCCGCCGAGTTCGCCGCCTACACGCCGTACCACTACTCGGCGTACGACGAGGAGGACGAGATCACGCCGCACGTCAAGCCGTCCGTCGTCATCCTCGGGTCCGGGCCGAACCGGATCGGGCAGGGCATCGAGTTCGACTACTCCTGCGTCCACGCCTCACTGGTGCTCGGCGAGGCCGGCATCGACACGGTGATGATCAACTGCAACCCGGAGACGGTGTCCACGGACTACGACATCTCCTCCCGGCTGTACTTCGAGCCGCTGACCCTCGAGGACGTGCTGGAGGTGATTGCGGCGGAGCGCCGGACCGGGGGGTTGCTGGGCGTGTTCGTGCAGCTGGGCGGGCAGACCCCGCTCAAGCTCGCGGCGCAGCTGCAGGCCGCCGGGGTGCCGATCCTGGGCACCCCGGCCGAGGCGATCGAGGCCGCCGAGCACCGCGGCGCGTTCTCGCGCGTGCTGGACGCGGCCGGGCTGACCGCACCGAAGAACGGCACCGCCGTCAGCTTCGAGGACGCGAAGAGCATCGCCGACGAGATCGGCTACCCGGTGCTGGTGCGCCCGTCCTACGTGCTGGGCGGGCGCGGCATGGAGATCGTGTACGACGAGGAGGGCCTGGCCCGGTACATCGCGCACGCCACCGAGATCACCGAGGACCACCCGGCCCTGATCGACCGCTTCCTCGAGGACGCGATCGAGATCGACGTCGACGCCCTCTACGACGGCACCGACCTGTACGTCGGCGGGGTCATGGAGCACATCGAGGAGGCCGGCATCCACTCCGGCGACTCGGCGTGCGTGCTGCCTCCGGTCACACTCGGTGCCGACGTCGTCGACCGGGTCAGGGCCGCGACCCTCGCGATCGCGGCCGGCGTCGGGGTGCGCGGGTTGATCAACATCCAGTTCGCGCTCGCCTCCGACGTGCTGTACGTGCTGGAGGCCAACCCGCGGGCCTCCCGCACCGTGCCGTTCGTGTCCAAGGCCACGGGCGTGCAGCTGGCCAAGGCCGCCGCCCTGATCGGCACCGGCGCCACCATCGCACAACTGCGGACGCCGGCCCCGGGCGAGAACGGGGAGCGGCCGGCTTTGCTGCCCGCCGAGGGCGACGGGTCCACCCTGCCGCTGTCCGCGCCGGTCGCGGTCAAGGAGGCCGTGCTGCCGTTCAGCCGGTTCCGCACCCCGGAGGGCACCGTCGTCGATTCGCTGCTCGGACCCGAGATGCGCTCCACCGGCGAGGTGATGGGCATCGACAAGCACTTCGACACCGCGTTCGCCAAGAGTCAGGCCGCGGCCAACAATGCCCTGCCCTCGGCGGGCACGGCGTTCGTGTCGATCGCGAACCGGGACAAACGGGCCATGGTACTGCCGGTCAAGCGGCTGGCGGACCTGGGGTTCACCCTGCTCGCCACCGACGGGACGGCGGAGGTGCTGCGCCGGAACGGGATCAAGGCCGGCACGGTCCGCAAGCTCGACACCCTCCACCAGGCCAGCACCGCCCGGCAGGCCGGTACCGCCCGGCAGCTGGACACCGGCCAGCGGGCGGGTACCGATGCGGGCGAGCCGGGCGCCCCGACGATCGGCGAGTTGATCACCAGCGGCGGGGTCGACCTCGTCGTGAACACGCCCACCGGCGGAGCGGCACGGGAGGACGGGTACGAGATCCGGGCCGCCGCCACCTCCACGGGCATCCCGGTGATCACCACCCTGGCCGAGCTCGGCGCGGCGGTGCAGGCCATCGAGGCCCAGCGCACCTACACCTGGTCGGTGGCCAGCCTGCAGGAGCACGCGGCCCGGCTCGCCGGGGCGCAGGAGCCGGCCCGTGCCTGAGCCCGCCTCCGTGGCCGTGCTGGGCTTCGGGCCCCGGCTGCAGCGGGCGATGACCCGCAACGGCCCCCTGTGCGTCGGCGTCGACCCGCATCCGGCGCTGCTGAGCGCCTGGGACCTGGCGGACGACGCCGCCGGGCTCGAGCGGTTCAGTCGCTCCGTGCTGGAGGCGGCCACCGGACGGTGCGCCGCGATCAAACCGCAGGTGGCCCTGTTCGAACGGCACGGGTCGGCGGGACTGGCGGTGCTCGAGCGGCTGCTGGCGGAGGCGGCGGACGCGGACGTGCTGACCATCGCCGACGCGAAGCGCGGCGACATCGGCTCCACCATGGCCGCCTACGCGCACGCGTGGCTGGCCGACGACTCCCCGCTGGCCGCGGACGCGGTGACGCTCAGCCCGTACCTGGGGTTCGACTCACTGCGCCCGGCCCTCGACCTGGCCGCCGTGACCGGCCGCGGCGTGTTCGTGCTCGCTCTCACCTCCAACCCGGAGGGCGCCGCGGTCCAGCACGCCGGCGACGACGGCGTGGGCGGCTCGGTCGCCGCCCGGATCTGCGCGGCCGCCGCCGACGAGAACGCCGCCCGCCGGTCCGCCGACAGCTGGGGCCCGGTCGGACTGGTCGTCGGAGCCACCGTCGGCGCCGCGAGCATCGACCGGCTGGGCATCGACCTGGCCGCCGTGGCCGGTCCGCTCCTCGCCCCCGGGTTCGGGGCGCAGGGTGCCGGCGTCGCGGAGGTGGCGGCCACGTTCGGGCCCGCCGTGCCGGCGGCGCTGGTCTCCTCCAGTCGGCAGATCCTGACCGCGGGGCCGAGCATGGCGGAGGTGCGCGCCGCAGTCGAGCGGACGGCCGAGGAACTGCGGGCCCTGTCCCGCGGCCGCTGACCGCGGCTGGCGCGCCGGCCTCGGGGGCGCTGCGTCCGTGCGCTGACCTGCGGGCACACCGTGCCGTCGGGGTGACCCCCCGTCCTGTTCCCGGCCACGGGCCCGGGTTACACTACCTGCACGACGCGACACGGGGGCCTTCCCACCCGCGCACCGGTGTGCTCGCGGGCCGGGGCGCGGGCTCTGTTCGACCAACAACCACGCGCCGGACGGTCCGCGAGGCCGGTCCCGGCGATCGGGACTGTGCACGGGAGAGAATCGTGGCTCTGAAACCGTTGACCACCGACGAGCGGGCGCGTGCCCGGGACAAGGCCACCGCGGCGAGGACCGTGCGAGCCGATGCGAAGGCACGGCTGAAGTCGGGGAAGGCCTCGATCGCCGCCGTGATCGACTCGGGCGCCTCGGACGAGGCGATCGGACGGATGAAGGTCAGCGAGATGCTGGAGTCGCTGCCCGGCGTGGGCAAGAAGCGTTCGGCGGCTATCATGACCGAGGTAGGCATCTCGCCGTCCCGTCGGATCCGGGGTCTCGGCGTCCATCAGCGCAAGGCCTTGATCGACTACCTCACCGCACACTAGGGTCAGCTCGTCACATCGCAGCCGTCCCGTGACGCACAGGGCACCGCAGGACCGCACCCCGGCGCCCGGACAAGGGCCCGAGCATCGTGAGCGACGAACTTCCGACGGTGATGGGCACCGATCCGGCGGCACCGTCGCCGACCGCCGACCGGGCGCGCGCCCGGTCCAGGCAAGGCGACGGCGGTCGGCTCGACGGAGACCCACGGTTGACGGTGCTGGCCGGCCCCACCGCTGTCGGCAAGGGCACCGTCTCCACGTACATCCGCGACCACTTCCCGCAGGTGTGGCTCTCCGTCTCGGCCACCACCCGGCCACCGCGGCCCGGTGAGCAGCACGGGGTGCACTACTTCTTCTTGACCCCGGAGCGATTCGACGAACTCGTCGCCACCGGCCAGATGCTCGAGTGGGCGGTCGTGCACGGGCGGCACCGGTACGGCACACCGCGGCCGGCGGTGGAGGCAGCGCTGGCCCAGGGCCGCAGCGTGCTGCTGGAGATCGACCTGCAGGGCGCCCGCCAGGTCCGGGACGCGATGCCCGAGGCCTCCTTCGTGTTTCTCGCCCCACCGACGTGGGACGAGATGGTGCGACGGCTGATCGGACGAGGCACCGAGACGGCCGACGAACAGCGGCACCGGCTCGAGACCGCTAGACTGGAACTTGCCGCAGAACCCGAGTTCGATCACACCGTGATCAACGACCGGGTCGAGCGGGCCGCGGCGGAGCTCGTCAGTCTGATGGGATTGCCGGCCCGCTGACGCACCGACCCGAGCGAGGGCTCTGCCCGACGATCCTCGAGTCACCGGCACCACCCGGCGGCTCGAGCCCCCGACCTCCTGGAGACGAACCCGTGACCACTCACGCCGAAGGCATCATTTCCCCGTCGATCGACTCGCTGCTCGAGGACACCGACTCCAAGTACGCGCTCGTCATCTACGGCGCCAAGCGCGCTCGCCAGATCAACGCCTACTACGCCCAGCTGCACGAGGGCCTCTTCGAGTACGTGGGTCCGCTGGTGGAGACCAAGCTGAACGAGAAGCCGCTGTCCATCGCCCTGCGCGAGATCGACGAGGGCCTGCTCGAGCGCAAGGCCCTCGACCCGAACGCGCCGCAGACCACGCCGTCGGCCCTGGACGACGCCGACGTCTTCGGCGACACCGAACCGCACGCGTGAGCCGGACCGGGGCGTGAAGGTCGTCCTCGGCGTCGGCGGTGGAGTCGCCGCCTACAAGAGTGCGCTGCTGCTGCGCCTGTTCACCGAGGAGGGCCACGACGTCACGGTGCTGCCGACCGCCGCGTCCCTGAACTTCGTCGGCGCCGCCACCTGGGAGGCGCTGTCCGGCCGCCCGGCGCCACGCGACGTCTTCGAGCACGTGGAGCAGGTCAACCACGTCCGGCTCGGTAGCGAAGCGGACCTGGTCGTCGTCGCCCCCGCCACCGCGGACCTGCTGGCTCGCGCCGCCCACGGCCTGGCCGACGACCTGCTGACCAACACCCTGCTGGTCGCCACCTGTCCGGTGCTGCTCGTGCCCGCCATGCACACCCAGATGTGGCAGCACCCGGCCACCGTCGCCAACGTCGCCACGCTGCGGTCCCGCGGCGTGCACGTGCTCGAGCCCGCCGTCGGCCGGCTGACCGGCGCGGACAGCGGGCCCGGCCGACTGCCCGACCCGGACGACATCCACGCCGCCGCCCTGGCCCTCCTCCGCACCGACGCCGCGGGCGGTCAGGCCGGAGCCGGCACCGCCGAGCAGGGCCGGGCCGGCGAGTCCGGTGCCCTGACCGGTCGCCGCGTGCTCGTCACCGCCGGCGGAACCCGGGAGCCGCTGGACCCCGTGCGCTACCTCGGCAACCGGTCCAGTGGGAAGCAGGGCGTCGCCCTGGCCCGAGCTGCTCGCGCCGCGGGAGCTGACGTGACCTTGATCGGCGCGAACCTGCAGGTCGAGCCGCCGACCGACGTCGACCTGATCACCGTCGAGACGAGCGAAGAACTGCGTGACGCGGTCCTCAGCGCCACGGCCACGGCGGACGTCGTCATCATGGCCGCCGCCGTCGCCGACTTCCGGCCCCGCAGTCTCGCCGCACACAAGATCAAGAAGAGCGAGGACGGCACCGACCCGGTCATCGAACTGACCCGCACCCCCGACATCCTCGCCGAGATCTCCACCCACCGGGCCCGGCCCGGCCAGGTGATCGTCGGATTCGCTGCCGAGACCGGTGACGCCACCCACACGCCGCTCGAGTTCGCCCGCGCCAAACTGGCCCGCAAGGGCTGTGACGCGCTGGTGCTCAACGAGGTGACCGCCGGGGCCGTGTTCGGGCAGGACAGCACCGCGGTGCAGGTCGTCACCCGGGACGGCGAGGTGGCCGAGGCGACCGGCTCCAAGGATGATGTCGCCGTGTTCCTCGTCGACACGGTCGCGGGGATCGCAGCCAGTACAGTGATCGGGTGACTTCCACCGATCTGCGCCTGTTCACCTCCGAGTCCGTCACCAACGGGCACCCGGACAAGATCTGTGACCAGATCAGTGACTCGATCCTGGACGGACTGCTCGCCGCCGACCCGCAGTCTCGCGTCGCCGTCGAGACCCTGGTCACGACGGGCCTCGTGCATGTGGCCGGTGAGGTCACCACGTCCGGGTACGTCGAGATTCCCCGGATCGTCCGGGACACCATCCTGCGGATCGGCTACGACTCCTCCGACAAGGGGTTCGACGGCGCCAACTGCGGTGTCTCGGTCTCGATCGGCGAGCAGTCCCCGGACATCTCCGGCGGTGTGACCACGTCCCTGGAGGTGCGGGAGGGCCGCGCGGTCGACGACCTGGACCGGCAGGGTGCCGGGGACCAGGGTCTGATGTTCGGGTACGCCAGTGACGAGACGCCGGTGCTGATGCCGATGCCGATCTGGCTCGCGCACCGGCTCTCCGAGCGGCTCACCGACGTGCGCACCACCGGGGCCCTGCCCCGGCTCCGCCCGGACGGCAAGACCCAGGTCACCGTCGGCTACGACGGGCTGACCCCGGTGACCGTGGACACCGTCGTCGTGTCCACCCAGCACGAGCCCGACTACCCACAGGACCAGCTGCGAGCCGACATCACCGAACACGTGATCGCCCCGGTGCTCGCCTCCTCCGGGCTGGCCGCCTCGGCCGCCAAGCTCATCATCAACCCGGGCGGCCCGTTCGTGATCGGCGGGCCCGTGGGCGATGCCGGTCTGACCGGTCGGAAGATCATCGTCGACACCTACGGGGGCATGGCCCGGCACGGCGGTGGTGCGTTCTCCGGCAAGGACCCGTCGAAGGTGGACCGGTCCGCCGCCTACGCGATGCGCTGGGTGGCGAAGAACGTGGTGGCCTCCGGGCTGGCCGCGCGCGCCGAGATCCAGGTGGCGTACGCCATCGGGCAGGCGCACCCGGTGGGCCTGTACGTGGAGACCTTCGGCACCGAGAAGACGGACCCCGGTCGGATCTCCCGGGCCATCCGCGAGGTCTTCGACCTGCGTCCGCTGGCCATCATCCGCGACCTGGACCTGCAGCGGCCGATCTACGCGCGTACCGCCG
This sequence comes from Tersicoccus phoenicis, assembly GCF_001968835.1. GTDB lineage: Bacteria > Actinomycetota > Actinomycetes > Actinomycetales > Micrococcaceae > Tersicoccus > Tersicoccus phoenicis. The sequence goes on along the minus strand of NZ_MRDE01000024.1, from coordinate 73,090 downwards.
CCCACGGCCACTTCGGCCGTGAGGAGCCGGGCTTCACGTGGGAACTGACCGACCGCGCCGACGCCCTGCGCAGCGCCGCCGGGCTCTGAGCACACGCCGGCGACGGCGGTTCGGTCGACGGCTCCGCAGGACGGCGCTCCCGGTTCTGTCGGTGGCCGGTGCTGAACTGTGCACGGGCGCCGCACCCCACCCGGGCGCCGGGCGCACCGCGGAAGAACGGCAGGAGGGAGAACCCGATGGCTGCGTGGACGCCGGACGAGGACTCCGGCCAGGCGGCACTGCTCGACCTACCCGTCTCACGGGCGAACTCCGCGCCCGAGCCGGCCGCCGAGCCCGTGGACATCGCCCGCGTCGTCGTGGACAGCCCCCTGCCGCACCTGGACCGGCCCTTCGACTACCGCATCCCCGCGGTGATGAGCGACGCGGTCACCGTGGGCTGCCGGGTGACCGTGCGGTTCTCGGGTCGTATCCGGTCCGGGTTCGTCGTGGAACGCGTCCGGGAGCCCGACCCGGAAGGCCGGCTGGCCGAACTGCAGCGCGTCGACTCGTCCCTGCCGGTGCTCACCCCGGAGGTACTGGACCTCGCCCGGGCGGTCGCCGCCCGGTATGCCGGTGTCACCTGGGACGTGCTGCGCGCCGCGATCCCGTCCCGGGTCGCGGCGGTGGAGAAGTCCCTCGAACTGCCGCCGGAGCTGCTGCGCTGGACGGGTGACGACCCGACGGCGGGCCCGGCCGACGTGCCGGCGGCGGACGTGAGCGCGCCGGAATCCGCCGTCGCGGCGCCCGACGTCCCCGGGTCCGGCGACGGCGTTCCCGCGTCCGACGGCGGAACGGCGCCCGACGCCGCCTTCTCCCGCTACCCCCACGGGGCGGCCTTCCTCGCCCACCTGCGCGCCGGTGGCACCCCGCGCGCGGTCCTCGATGCGGCGCCCGGCCACGGTCCGCACGCCTGGCCGGACCTGCTGGCCGCCGCGGTCGTCGCCTGCCATGCCTCCGGACGTGGCGCCGTCGTCGTCGTGCCCGACCTGCGGGACCTCGCCCGGCTGGAGGCCACCCTCACCGGTCGGCTGCCCGACGGTGCCGTGGTCCGGCTCAGCGCCGACGACGGGCCGACCCCCCGCTATCGGAACTACCTCGCACTCCGGTTCGGGACCGCCCGGGTGGCGATCGGCGCCCGGTCCGCTGCCTGGGCACCGGTGCGCGACCTCGGGCTCCTCTGCTGCTGGGACGACGGCGACGATCTGCACGTCGAGCCCCGGGCGCCCTATCAGCACAGCCGCGAGGTGCTGCTGCTGCGCGCCGGCCGGACCGGGGCCGGTGTCCTGCTGGCCGGATCCAGCCGCAGCACCGAGGCGCAGCGCCTGGTCAGCACCGGTTGGGCGCAGCCGCTGAGCCCCGACCGGGACACCCGTCGGCGGACGGCGCCCCGCGTGATCAGCACCGCCGACAGCGTCCAGTCCGCGCGCGACCCGCTCGCCCGGGTGGCCCGGCTGCCCCAACTCGCGCACCAGACGGCACGCGCCGCACTCGCCCGCGGCCCGGTGCTCGTCCAAGTGGCCCGGACCGGGTACGCGCCGGCTCTCTCCTGTCAGCGGTGCCGGCAACCGGCCCGGTGCGCGCACTGCGCCGGCCCGTTGGCGGTGACCGGTCAGCACGCGCCTCCGGTGTGCCGCTGGTGTCACCGGCGTGCCGCCGCGTACGCGTGCCCCGTCTGCGGCGGCACCGCCCCGCGGATGGTTGCCGCCGGAGCGCTCCGCACCGCCGACGAGCTCGGCCGAGCGTTCCCGCAGGTACCGGTGATCTCCTCCTCGGGTGACCACGTGCGCACCGAGGTGCCGGACGAACCCGCGCTCGTCGTCGCCACCTCGGGCGCCGAGCCGGTCCCGGCGGCCGGGTACGCCGCCGCGCTGCTGCTCGACGGCGACGCGATGCTCGAACGCGAGTCGCTGCGGGCGGCCGAGGAGACGGTGCGGCGCTGGTTCGGCGCGGCCGGGCTGGTGCGCAGTGCCGCCGAGGGCGGCGTCGTCGTGGTCACGGCGGGGGAGTCCGCCGCGGTCGCCGCCCTGGTGCGGTGGGACGCCGCCGGGTTCGCCGAACGGGAGTACGCCTTGCGTCGGGAATTGGCGCTCCCGCCGGCCGTGCGGGTCGCCGCGGCCACCGGGACCCCTGACTCGGTCCGGGATCTGCTCGAGCGGGCCGAACTGCCGGAGGGCTGCCGGGTGATCGGCCCGGTGCCCGTCGCCGGTGGTGGAATCGATGATCTACCCTCGACCGGAGCCGGGGGCCGCGAGGAGCGTGCCCTGGTGTTCTTCCCCTACCGACAGGGGGAGGTGGTGGCCGCCGCGCTGAAGGCCTCTCGTGCCCGGCAGTGGGCCGGCAAGCAGGCCGCACCCGCGCACCTGCGCCTGGACGGTCCCGACCTGGTCTGACAGTGAGGATCGTGGGACCGAGCTCGCCGCCGCTCAAGGCCGGCGCGGCCGCCGCGCCCGCTCGGCCATGACGTCCTCGGCCAGCGCCAGCAGGGTCCGGGCGGAGGCGTCCCAGTCGAAGTCGGCCGCGCGCGCCACGCCGCCCACCGAGGCGGCCGACCACCGGCGCGGATCCTCCAGTTCACGGACGGCCGCGGCCACCGCGGCCGGGTCCGTCGCCGGGACGTAACGGATCGCGTCCGCGCCGACCTCCCGGAAGATCGGGATGTCGCTGGCGATCACCGGAGCGCCCGCGGCCATCGCCTCCACCAGCGGCAAGCCGTAGCCCTCCGCGTGGGAGAGGGTGACCAGGGCGGTGCACCGGTGCAGCAGGTTCGTGTACTCCTCGTCGCTGACCCCGTCGTGGAAGACGACGTCGCCCCCCGGCGGGACACGCGCCGCCAGTTCGCGGCGGCGGGCCGGCGCGATGCGGCTGAGCAGGTGCAGCGTGTACCCGGGCAGATGACCCAGGGCAGCGATCAGCGTCTCGACGTTCTTGTACGGCAGGAACGCCCCCATGTACACGAGGGACCGCTCGGGCGGCGTTCCGGGATCCCGCGGGCCCGAGGCGGTCGACGGTTGCGGCGCGTTACCGATCACGGTGACCGGGCGCCGGGTCAGCCTCAGCCGCGCGATGGCGTCCGCGGTGGTCGTGCTGACCGTCGCGACGGCGTCGGCCCGGTTCAGCAGCAGTCGTTGCGGCCAGTAGGCCCGGTGGTAGAGCCGCCACAACAACCGGACCGGTGCGGGCAGGAACCCCGGCGGGGTGGGGTGGTCGTAGTAGATCGTGTCGTGCAGCGTGAGGATCAGTCCGTACCGGCGGCCCGCGCTGCCCATCGTCTGCATCGGGCAGAACACGACGTCCGGGCGGAGCCGGTTGATCGTGCCCGCGATGACCAGTTCGGCGGGGGAGAGCGGACTGGTCACCTTGACCCAGGGCACGTCCGGCAGCAGCGCGAGCTGGCGCTCGTCGTGGATGAGCATGACGACGTCGGTGTGCCGGGACAGGGCGGCGATCAGGCTGGCCCCGTACCGGCTGATGCCGTCGTGCCGGCCGATCCGGGTGAAACGCGCGTCGACGAGCAGCCTCACGACGTCGGTCCCGCGGACGCCGCCGGTAGTTCCGCGTCCGGTGCCGACGACGGGGCCGGGTGCCGGTCGAGGAAGCCGCCGATCAAGCCGGCGACCAGTTCCGGCGTCTCGTAGTGCGTCAGGTGGCCGACGCCCGCGATCACCGACAGCTCGCTGCCGGGCAGCAGCGTGTGCAGCCGCCGCTGGGTGTCCAGGGGCGCGACGTCGTCGGCGTCGCCGGCGATCAACTGGACCGGCAGCGTCAGCCGGTCGGCGACGCCGGTGACCGTGCTGGTCACCGATGCGGTGAACGCTTCCTGCACCACGCGCCGGTCGGCGAAGGCGCTGAAGTAGCGGCGGTGCTGGTCGTGGATGAAGCGGCGCAGCGCCGGGTCCCTGGTCGTCGCCATCACCTCGCTCATCAGCCGGACGATCACCCGGTTGCGTAGCAGCGCCTGGCCGACGGGCTCCGGAAGGCGGGCGCCGGCGGCGTAGTAGAGCTGGGCGAGCCGGGAGAGCAGGGCCTGCGGTCCGTCCAGGGCCGGTGCCGCGATCGGGTTGATCAGGCTCAGGCTGCTGAACCGCGGTGAGGTCTCGCCGCCGGGTCCGTCGACGGCGGCCGCGTGCGCCGCGACGATCGAACCGAAGGAGTGACCGACCAGGGCGGGGGACGCGCCGGGGCACGCCGCCTCGGCCACGAGCCGGACGAATCCGGCGTAGGCGGCGACGTCGTGCCGGCCGGGCAGCGGTTCCGCCGCGCCGAATCCGGGCAGATCCGGTACGACCACCCGCACCCCGGGCACGGCGTTCGCCAGGGCGGTGGCGATGCCCGCCAGACCGTGGTGATCACCACGGAAACCGTGCACGAGCACCACCGTCCGCGTGCCGGCCGCGGCGTCCAGCGCCCCGCCGTACCACCACACCGGGGCACGCCGTCCGTCGGGCAGGGAGAGGACCTCGGGCTGCCCGGTCATCGCACCGACTCCCCGCCAGGGTCCCGGTGGTCGCGGCCGCGGTCCAGCGCCGCGATCCGGCGCATCGTCTCGTCGTCGAGCCGGAAGGAGAACAGGTCGCCGTTCGTCCGGATCCGCTCCTCGCTGCTCGCCTTCGGGATCACGACGCAGCCGCGCTGCAGGTGCCAACGCAGGATCACCTGGGCGATCGAGACGCCGAGCGGCCCGGCGATGGACGCCAGTTCGGCGTCGTGCAGGCAGGCGCCCCGGCCGAGCGGGCTCCAGGCGACGGTTGCGATGCCGTGCGCGGCGTGGAACGCGAGCAGGTCGTCCTGCTGCCGGTAGGGGTGCAGTTGAACCTGGTTCACGGCCGGGACCACCGTGGTCTGAGCGAGCAGCCGCTCCAGCTGCGCCACCGTGAAGTTGCTGACGCCGATGCTGCGGACCGCACCCTCGTGATACAGGTCCTCCAGCTGCCGCCACGCGTGGACGTACCGGTCGGCGGTGGGCTGCGGCCAGTGGATCAGGTACTGGTCCACGGTGGTCAGACCCAGGGCGTCCCGTGACTCGGCGAAGGCCGCACGGGCGTCGTCGTGCCGGTCGTTCCACAGTTTCGTGGTGATGAACACGTCCTCGCGGTCGAGCCGGAAGTCCCCGGCCCCGGCCGTGGCCTCCCGGACCGCCGCTCCGACGCCCCCCTCGTTCCCGTACATCGCCGCGGTGTCCACGTGCCGGTACCCGGCCTCGAACGCCGACCCGACCAGTTGAGCGGCACGCTCCGCGGGCAGATGATACGTGCCAAAGCCGAGGACCGGCATGGCCACACCGTTGTTGAGCACGATCTCGCGCGGCACCGGGGCCCGCACGGAGCCCGGAGGAACAACGGGACGCGGCACGGGATCCATGGCGTCGACTCTATCCGGGAGCACCGTCTGAGCTTCTTTTCGCCGCGCGACTTGGGCCATTACGGTTGCGCCTTCGCTGAGTTGCCCGCAAGATGTGATGGGGGACACTCGATGACCCCACGTCGGTACCCGGGGATGTCCGTTCCACCCCCGCGTGGCCAGCAGAGTCGCTGGCCACGTCCACCTGCACGAAGGGAGTCAAAGGTGTCTTCACAGGCATTCGTGGCCGAGATGCTCGGCACCATGCTGCTGCTGTTGCTGGGCTGTGGCGTCGTCGCCAACGTCGCGCTCGCCGGGACCAAGGGCAGCGGCGGCGGTTTCCTGATGGTGAACTTCGGCTGGGGTCTCGGCGTGTTCGCCGGCGTGTTCGCGGCCGCGGCGTCCGGTGCCCACCTCAACTTCGCCGTCACGCTCGGGCTCTGGGTCAACCCGGACACGCCCGTCTTCGCCCCCGGGATCGAGAAGACCTTCGGCAACGCGCTGCTCTACCTGCTCGCCCAGATGATCGGGTCGATCCTCGGTGCCGTGCTCACCTGGTTGGCCTACAAGCAGCACTTCGACGCGGAGCCGGACCCGGCGAACAAGCTGGGCGTGTTCTCCACCGGCCCGGCCATCCGCAGCGCCCCGTGGAACCTGGTCACCGAGATCATCGGCACGTTCGTGCTCGTGTTCGTGATCATCGCCTTCGGCAACACCCCGAGCGGGCTCGGTCCGCTGGCGGTGGCGCTGCTCGTGGTCGGCATCGGTGCGTCCCTGGGCGGTCCCACCGGCTACGCCATCAACCCGAACCGTGACCTCGGACCGCGCATCGCCCACGCGTTCCTGCCCATCCGGGGCAAGGGTTCCAGCGACTGGGGTTACGCGTGGGTCCCCGTCGTCGGTCCGCTGATCGGCGGTGCCCTCGGCGGCCTGCTCGCCCCGCTCGTCCGCGTCGTCATCGCGGCCTGAGCCGCGAACCCCGTCCACCCTCATTGAAGGAGTCACTCATGGCTGACTACGTTCTGGCGATCGACCAGGGCACCACCTCGTCCCGCGCCATCGTTTTCGACAAGTCCGGCAGCATCCATTCCACCGGTCAGAAGGAGCACGAGCAGATCTTCCCGCGTGCCGGCTGGGTCGAGCACGACCCGGAGGAGATCTGGACCAACGTGCGTGAGGTCGTCGCCCTCGCGCTCAGCCGCGGCAACCTGACCCACCGGGACCTTGCCGCCGTCGGCATCACGAACCAGCGGGAGACCGCGGTGGTCTGGGACCGGACCACCGGCAAGCCCGTGTACAACGCGATCGTCTGGCAGGACACGCGCACCCAGAAGATCGTCGACGAGCTGGCGGCCGACGGGGGGACGGACCGGTTCAAGCAGAAGGTCGGGCTGCCCCTGGCCACCTACTTCTCCGGAACCAAGATCAAGTGGATCCTCGACAACGTCGACGGGGCCCGCGCGAAGGCCGAGGCCGGGAACCTCATGTTCGGCACCACGGACTGCTGGGTGCTGTGGAACATGACCGGCGGCACGGACGGCGGCGTGCACGTCACGGACGTGACCAACGCGTCCCGCACGATGTTCATGGACCTCGAGAGTCTGTCCTGGGACCAGGACATCCTCGACGTGTTCGGCGTGCCTGCGTCGATGCTGCCGGAGATCAGGTCCTCCTCCGAGGTGTACGGGGAGGGCCGAACCGGTGGCATGGTCCCCGGGGTGCCGATCGCGGGGATCCTCGGCGACCAGCAGGCGGCGACGTTCGGGCAGGCGGCGTTCGAGAAGGGCGGGGCCAAGAACACCTACGGCACCGGCAACTTCCTCATCGTCAACACCGGCGAGGAGATCGTGCGCTCGACGAATGGGCTGTTGACCACGGTCTGCTACAAGCTCGGTGACGCCAAGCCGGTGTACGCGCTCGAGGGCTCGATTGCGGTCACCGGCTCCCTGGTGCAGTGGCTGCGCGACCAGCTGGGCATCATCTCCTCCGCCCCCGAGGTGGAGAAGCTGGCCGCCACGGTGGAGGACAACGGTGGCGTGTACTTCGTGCCCGCGTTCTCGGGGCTGTTCGCGCCGTACTGGCGCGGCGACGCCCGAGGGGCCATCGTCGGTCTGACCCGGTACGTCACCCGCGGCCATCTGGCGCGGGCGGCGCTGGAGGCCACCGCGTTCCAGAGCCGCGAGGTGCTCGACGCGGCGAACGCGGACGCCGGCGTCGACCTGGAGGACCTGCGGGTGGACGGTGGCATGGTCGCCAACGACGCGCTGATGCAGTTCCAGGCCGACATCCTGGGCATCCCGGTGGTCCGCCCGAAGGTCACCGAGACCACCGCCCTGGGTGCGGCGTACGCGGCGGGCCTGGCGGTCGGGTTCTGGCAGAGCACGGATGACGTGACCGCCAACTGGGCCGAGGACAAGCGCTGGGAGCCGCAGATGGACGCCGCCGAGCGGGACCGGCAGCTGCGGTTGTGGAAGAAGGCCGTGACCCGCACCTTCGACTGGGTCGACGACGACGTGCGGTAGTCAAGAGCCTCGCCGTCGAGATCGTCGCCGTGGCCCGCCACCCTGACCGGGGTGGCGGTCCACGGTCGTCACCGCCGCATGCGGCTCGGGGACGTCGACGCGAGGCTGCGTCGGGCGGTGCCGACCACGCGAGCAGATCCGACCACGGCGGCGGTGCCGAGCACCACCGCGCTCAGCGCGGCCCACCCGGCCGCCCGTGACGTGTGCGGGCGCGGTGCCCACGCCGCCTCGGGCCGTGCCCGGGCCGGCTCGTCCGGGTCGGTGTGCAGCGCGGCGGCGAGCAGCTCGGCCAGGTGCAGACCGTCACCCTGGCCGAGCTGCTGACCGTGCACGGCGTCGGCGCGGAAGACCGCGGTGCAGGAGGGCTCCAGGCCGAGGATGAGCGTGCCGTTGCGCAGATAGGGGCGCAACACCGCGACCGTGCGGCGGAGCACTCGCTTCGCGATGTCCAACTGTCCCGTGCTGATCCAAGTCAGCCTGCAGCACACCGCCTGCTCGGGCACCACCACCCGCCAACCGGCGTCCTCGAGCACCTCGACGGCGGCCTGCGCGATGTGCGGATGGAAAACGTTGGTGAACGTGTCCGGCCACAGCACCACCTCGCCGCGGCCGCCGCCGCCCCGGTTCCCTTGACCTTGCGCTTCGCGGCGGTGGCCCCCGCGACCGTGCGCGTCGCGGCTGTGCTCCTCGTGGTGGTTCCGTTCCCGGTACCACGCGGTGAAGCTCTGCTCGGCGAAACGGGGGATCTGCCGTTGGGGCGCAGCACCGGCCAGCCGCAGAGCCAGCCGGGAGAGACCGGGTGCCGCCGTCACGGCGTTCACGACGGTGGGGAGCCGGGACGCCAGCTGCGCCCACACCGGAAGCCACCCCATCGAGTAGTGGGAGAGCGGCCGGAGCCGCCCGGCGTAGTGGTGGCTGAGTAACTCGGCCTTGAAGGTGGCCATGTCGACGTTGACGGGGCAGTCCTGCTTGCAGCCCTTGCAGGCCAGGCAGAGGTCGAGGGCGTCCCGGACGGCGGTGGACCGCCAGCCGTCCTGGATGGGGGAGTCCGGGTGACCCTGCAGCATCTCGAACAGCACGCGGGCCCGGCCGCGCGTGGAATGTTCCTCCTCGCGCGTGACCATGTAGGACGGGCACATCACGCCGCCTTCGTTCCGCCGGCACTTGCCCACCCCGACACAGCGCAGCGCCGCCCTGCCGAAGTCGCCGTCGTCGCGCGGAAAGGCGAAGTGCGTGTCCATGGTCCGTGGCGCGTACCCGGGACCGAGCCGGAGGTTCTCGTCGATGCGGTACGGCGCGGCCAGTTTCCCCGGGTTCATCCGGTTGTCCGGGTCGAAGATCGCCTTGAACCGGGCGAACGCGTCCACCAGGTCGTCGCCGTACATGATCGGCAGCAGTTCGGCCCGGGCCTGCCCGTCGCCGTGCTCGCCGGACAGGGACCCGCCCATCGAGACGACCAGCCGGGCGGCGCGCTCCAGGAACGCCCGGAACCGGGCGACGCCGTCCGCGGTGACCAGGTCGAAGGGGACCCGACTGTGCACACATCCCTGCCCGTAGTGCCCGTAGACGGCGGCGTCGTCGTACCTGAACTCGGTGTACAGCCGGCGCAGGGCCCGCAGGTAGTCGCCCATCCGCTCCGGCGCCACCGCCGAGTCCTCCCACCCGGGCCACATCGCCGGCAGGCCCGGGACCTGGGCGACGGCACCCAGCGCCGCCTCCCGCACCTCCCACAACTGTCCCTGCTCCTGCGGGTCCGTCAGCACCGTCACGGTCGGCTCCGACGCGAACCCGCGGGCGTCCTGCGCGAACGCGCGCGCCGCCACCTGCGCCTCCTGCACCGAGTCGCCGCCGAACTGAACGAGCAGCCAGGCCTGCGGGCCCGCCGGCAACTGTTCGATCGCGGTGGCGTTCATCCGATTGGCCCGCTCGTCCTCGATCACCTTCGCGTCGAACCCCTCGAGCGCGAGCGGATCGTGGGCGACGACGGCAGGCACGTCGTCCCCGCTGGCGCCGGCGTCCGGGCACCCGAGCAGCACGACGCCGTAGTGGTTCACCACCGGCATCAGCGTGAGCTTGGCGCGGAGCACGAGGACGCACGTGCTCTCGGTCCCCACCAGGGCCTGCGCCACGTGGAACTGCTTCTCGGGCAGCAGCGAGTCCAGGTTGTACCCGGAGACGCGGCGGGGAATGGGCGGATACCGGCGACGCACCGCGTCCCCGTACTCGTCGATGAGGGCGCGCAACTGCCCGTAGACCTGCGCCCTGCGCCCACCGGCGGCGATGATCTCGGCGTACGCGTCGTCGGAGGTCTACCCCACCTCCATCCGGGTGCCGTCCGGCAGCATCACCTCCAGGGCGACGGTGTTGTCCACCGTCTTGCCGGTGTGCTGGGCGGTGGCGCCACAGGAGTTGTTCCCGATCATGCCGCCGAGCGTGCAGTGGTTGTGGGTGGCCGGTTCCGGGCCGAACCGGAGTCCGTGCGGAGCCAGCTGCCGGTTCAGATCGTCCAGCACCAGGCCAGGCTCGTGCCGCCACCGCGGGAGACCACCGGGGCCCGGCGCTCGGCGCAGATCAGCATGGTCCGGGCGGCGGCCCTCCGGGTGCGCGGCACGACGACGCCGATCGGCACTTGCCGGTAGTTGGACGCGTCCGTGGAGTAGGCGGCCCGGGAGCCGGCGTCGAACCGCACCTCGCCGTCGACCCGGGCGCGCAACTCCCGCTCCAGCGCGTGCCGGTCCACCCCGGGTGACGGGTGGACCGGGTCGACCGGTCGGACGACGGGTGCGGGCAGTTCGCTACGCGCCATGGCGGCCATGCTAGGCCGCGGCGGTCGATCAGTCACCGGTACCGACGCGGTAGCATGACGACATGCCGTTTCGACTTCTCTAGAGGCTGTGCCCGGGCGCTCCGCGTCCCGCAGGCACAGCGGCCCCTTGCGCAGCGAGGGGCTTTTGTGTGTCCAGGTCCGTCATCGGGCCGCACCGAGGCGTCGAGACCACCGTCGCGTACCGAAGGATTGAGATCAGCGTGAACACCGAGGCGCAGCACACCGAAGCCCAGCCCACCGAGGCGCCGCCGGCCGCCGGCTGGGACTTCGCCGCGCTCGAGGCGACCTGGGGACCGTGGTGGGCGCAGCACGACGTGTTCGCCCCCGCCGACGACGGGTCCCGGGAGCGCCGGTACGTGGTCGACATGTTCCCGTACCCGTCCGGTGACCTGCACATGGGCCACGCCGAGGCCTTCGCCATGGGGGACGTCGTCGCCCGCTACTGGCGGCTGAAGGGCTACGACGTGCTGCACCCGATCGGGTGGGACTCGTTCGGCCTGCCGGCCGAGAACGCGGCGATCGCGCGGAACGCGCACCCCGCGGAGTGGACGTACGCGAACATCGCGACCCAGGCCGCCTCGTTCCAGCGCTACGGCCTGAGCCTGGACTGGAGCCGGCGCCTGCACACCTCCGACCCCGAGTACTACCGGTGGACCCAGTGGTTGTTCCTGCAGCTGTACCGGCGCGGTCTGGCGTACCGGAAGAACTCCCCGGTGAACTGGTGCCCGAAGGACCAGACCGTGCTGGCCAACGAGCAGGTCGTCAACGGCGCCTGCGAGCGGTGCGGCACCCCGGTGACGAAGAAGGCCCTGAACCAGTGGTACTTCCGGATCACCGACTACGCGGATCGGCTGCTCGACGACATGGATCAGCTCGCCGGGCACTGGCCCGAACGGGTCCTCGCCATGCAGCGGAACTGGATCGGCCGGTCCACCGGCGCGCACGTCGACTTCGTCATCGAACCCGTCGACGGAACCGCCGGTGCTGGTGACGCACCCGCCGGTGCTGGTGGATCCGCCGTCACCGTCTTCACCACCCGTCCGGACACCCTGTACGGGGCCACGTTCTTCGTCGTCGCCGCCGACGCCGAGCTGGCCACCGAACTGGTCACCGACGAGCACGCACAGATGCTGACGGCGTACCGGGAGGAGGTCAAGCACCTCTCCGACATCGAACGCCAGGCCACCGACCGGACCAAGACCGGCGTGTTCCTGGGCCGGTACGCCGTCAACCCGCTGAGCGGGGAGCGGATCCCGGTGTGGGCGGCCGACTACGTGCTGGCCGACTACGGCACCGGCGCGATCATGGCGGTCCCCGCCCACGACCAGCGGGACCTGGACTTCGCCCGCACCTTCGACCTGCCGGTGCGGGCCGTCGTCGACACCGGTGACGAGGACCCCGCGGTGACCGGGATCGCGACCACCGGGGACGGCGTGCTGATCAACTCGGGACCCCTGGACGGGCTGGACAAGGCCGAGGCGATCGCCCGCGCCGTCGAACTGGTCACCGCGGCCGGCACCGGGGAGGCGACCGTCAACTACCGGCTGCGGGACTGGCTGGTGTCCCGGCAGCGGTTCTGGGGCCCGCCCATCCCGATCATCCACTGCGAGGCGTGCGGGGAGGTGTCGGTGCCCGACGAGGCGTTGCCGGTGCGGCTGCCCGAGGACATGCGCGGCGAGGACCTCGCCCCGCGTGGTCAGTCCCCGCTGGCGTCCAACGAGGCGTGGGTGCGAGTGGACTGCCCGTCCTGCGGCGGGCCGGCCCGTCGAGACACCGACACGATGGACACCTTCGTCGACTCGTCCTGGTACGTGCTGCGCTACCCGTCGCCGGACGAGGCGGAGCGCCCGTTCGACCCGGAAGCGGTGCGCCGGTGGGCACCCGTGGACCAGTACGTCGGCGGCGTCGAGCACGCGATCCTGCACCTGCTGTACAGCCGGTTCATCACCAAGGTGCTGCACGACGAGGGGTTGCTGGACTTCACCGAACCGTTCCGCGCGCTGCTGAACCAGGGCCAGGTGCTCAACGGCGGCCGGGCGATGAGCAAGTCGCTGGGCAACGGCGTGGACCTGGGCCAGCAGCTGGACCGGTACGGGGTCGACGCCGTGCGGCTGACCATGGTGTTCGCGTCCCCGCCCGAGGACGACGTCGACTGGGCGGACGTCTCCCCGGCCGGGTCGGCGAAGTTCCTCGCCCGGGCGTGGCGGCTGGCCGCCGACGTCGCGTCCCCGGCCGGCGCCGATCCCGCCACCGGGGACCGGGTGCTGCGGACCGTCACCCACCGCACCGTCGCGGACGCCGCCGCCCTGCTGGACGACCACAAGTTCAACGTCGTGATCGCCCGCACCATGGAGCTGGTGAACGCGACCCGGAAGGCGATCGACGCCGGGCCCGGTGCGGCGGACCCCGCCGTGCGGGAAGCGGCCGAGGCGGTGGCGATCCTGCTCAGCCTCGTCGGCCCGTACACCGCGGAGGACATGTGGCACCGGCTCGGCCACGAGGGACCGGTCAACCAGGCCGCGTGGCCGGCGGTGGAGGAGTCGCTGCTGGTGCAGCGGACCGTGACCGCCGTCGTGCAGGTCGCCGGGAAGGTCCGGGACCGCCTCGAGGTGCCCGTCGACATCAGCGAGGAGGAGCTGCGGGAGCGCGCCCTGGCCGCCGACGGGGTGACCCGGTCGCTGGACGGTCGCGGGGTGCGGACCGTGATCGTGCGGGCGCCGAAGCTCGTCAACATCGTCCCGGCCTGAGCCGGGTCATCCACCGGGAGCAGGCGGGACGGCCGCGTGGGCGACGACGAGCGGGGCGTCCGGCTCCCGGTGGCGGTGGTCACCGACGCCGCCTGCGGACTGCCCGATGCGTTGCGCGCCGCCCTGGAGGCCGATCACGGCCTGACCGTGCTGAAGCTGCCGGTCACCGTGGACGGCGAACCGCTGGCTCCCGGGTCACCGGCCGCGCTGGAGCTGGCGTTGGCGTCGGGCCGCACGCTGGCCACGTCCCGGCCGTCGCCGGGCGCCGTGGAGGCCGTGTACCGGCGCCTGGCCGCGGCCGGCCACCCGCACATCGTCTCGGTGCACCTGTCCGCCGGCCTGTCCGGCACGGTCGACTCGGCCCGCTGGGCGGCCGGCCGCGTCCCGGTGCCGGTGTCCGTGATCGACTCCGGCACCGCCGGGATGGCGCTGGGCTTCGCCGTCCGTGACGCGTGCCTGATGGCGGCCACCGGCGCGCCGCCGGCCGCGGTCGTTGCGGCGGCGCGCCGCGCCGCCGAGCAGCACCGGGTGCGGTTCTACGTGCCGAGCCTGGACACGCTGCGCCGCGGTGGCCGGGTCGGTGGGGCGGCGGCCTGGCTCGGGGGAGTGCTGGCGATCAAGCCGCTGCTGCAGATCGACGACGGCGTGGTCGTGCCCCTCGAGCGGGTCCGTTCGGCGCCCCGGGCGATCCGGCGGCTGGAGGCCCTGGCGGTCGCCGACCTCGGCACCGTGCCGGCAGCCGACCGGGACTGCGCCGTGCACCACTTCGGCAACCTCGCCGAGGCGGACCAACTGGCCGAGCGGCTGACGGCGCAGACCGGCGTCCGCCCGCTGGTGTCCCGCCTCCCCTCGGTACTGGCCGCCCACGTGGGGCTCGGGGTGCTCGGCGTGGTCACCGGCCACCGAGATTCTCCCTCCACACGGCCGCGAACCGACGGCTGAATCCACATCCCGGTGGGAGGCGCCTGCCGGAGGTACCCGCCCACTCCTAGCGTGGTCGCATGCCCGATCCGTCCACACGGCTCGCTGACCTCTCGAACACCGATGCCGCGAACGAGTTTCGCCACCGGCCCGCGGGCCGTGACCGGCACGGCGCGGCACGGATCGTGTGGCGGATCGGCACGGCTGCCGCCGTGGTGCTGGCCGTGATTGCGGTCGTTCTCCTGGTGCGGGCCCTGATCGTCCCCGCCACGACGGAGGTCAGCGTCCGGGCCGTTGCCACCGGAGCACCGCTCGGTCCGGCGTCGATGCCACCGGCGACGGCCGATCCACCGTCGGCTCGCAGCGCAGCTGCCGGTGCACCGAGCACGAATCCGGCGCCGTCCGGTACCGCGCCGTCGGACCGCGTGGCCGGCGGGGACGGCCGGGTGGTCGTCCACGTGGCGGGGGCCGTGCGCCGTCCGGGCGTGGTGCGTCTGGCTGCCGGTAGCCGGGTCGCCGACGCCGTGACCGCTGCGGGAGGTGCCCTCCCGGGCGCTCGACTGGAAGCCGTGAACCTGGCCGCGCGTGCGGAGGACGGGACGCAGATCCGGGTACCGGCCGCCGGGGACGAATCGGCGCCCGTTCCCGGTCCGGCGTCGGCCTCGAGCCCGGACCCGGCGGCCGCGGCGCCAGGCATGGGAGCGCCCGTGAACATCAACACGGCCGATGCCGCCGGACTGGACACCCTGCCGCGTGTCGGGCCCGTCCTGGCCCAACGCATCGTCGCCTGGCGCACCGAGCAGGGGCCCTTCGGCAGCGTCGACGACCTGGACGCGGTGCCCGGCATCGGGGAGAAGATGATGGCCGAACTGCGCCCCCTCGTGACCATCGGATGAACCGGCGACCGGACCCCCCGTGGCGACGGTTGGCCGAGGCGGCCAGCCGTGGCCCCCGCACCGGCCCCGACACGGACGTCGACATCGGCCCCGACAGGGGCCTGGGGACCGACGTCGACGCTCCTTCGGCGGTGGTGCCGCCGACCGGCGAGGCTGCCGGCCACCGTGCCCCGGCGTCGCGCTCCGGCCGTGATCGTGCCGCTGTCGAAGTGGCCGGTGTGCCCAGACGAGCCCGGTCGCGAGCGCCGCGGAGAACGCCCACGCAGGATCACGCCCGCGCACCTCGACCGCCGCGACCCTCCCGCGATCGCCGCTGGGACCTGCGACTGGTCGCGCCGGCCGCCACCATCTGGGCGTGCACCGCCCTGGCGGTCACGGTACCGGGGCTCGCCGGCTGGGCGGCGTCCGCCGCCGTACTGGCCGGGGTCACGCTCCTCGTGGTGGCGTCCGTGCGACGGCGGTCCGGTGGTGCGACACTCGACGGGGATGACGGCACCCGTGCCGCCCCGGCTCCGACAGCGTCGCTGATGTGCGCGGCCCTGCTTCTGCTCGCCGCTGCCGCCCTGACCACCGGACGCACGGCGCACGACCTGCAACGCGCCGGGCCGATCGGTGCGGCGATCACCGAGCGGTCGTCGGTGACGGCCGACCTCGCGGTGACGGACGAACCGCGCTCACTGGGAAGGAGCGGCGAAGGTGCCCGGCAGCAAGGGCTGACCCTGGTGCAGGGGACGATCACGACGGCGACGGCCGGGGGAGCGCGCTTCTCCGCGTCCACCCCGGTCCTCGTGCTCGGGGATCGCCAATGGGCAGCGGTGCGGCCCGGTCAGATCGTCCGGGTCGCCGGGGCCCTGGCCCCGACCGACCCTGGTTCACGGGAGGCGGCGTTCCTGCGCGCCAACGCCCCACCCCGGACGATTGCCGCTCCGGCTGCGGTCGACGACCTCGCGGCCCGGGTCCGATCCCGACTGCGGGGGCTGAGCGCAGCGCAGTCGCGCGACGCCGGACAGCTGATTCCCGGTCTCGTGCTCGGCGATCGTGCTCCGCTAGGGGAGGAACTGCGCGCGGCGATGAGGACCGCGTCCCTGACGCATCTGACGGCGGTGAGCGGGACCAACTGCACGATCGTGCTCGGCTGCGTCGTCGGCATCGGCGTGCTGCTGCGGATGCCCCGCTGGTCGTTGGTTGCGGCCGCCCTGGTCGCCCTTACCGGATTCGTTCTGGTCGTCGGGCCGGACCCGAGTGTGCTTCGGGCCGCCGTGATGGGGGCAGTCGGCACCGTCGCTGTCGTCTCCGGTCGCGGTCGCGTTCCCGTGGCGATGCTGTGCACGGCGGCCGGCATGCTGCTCCTGATCGACCCGTACCTGGCGACGGCTCTCGGCTTCGCCCTGTCCGTGGTGGCGACCGCGGCGCTGATCGGGCTCTGCGGACCGCTCGGAAACTCCCTGACCATGCTGCTGCCCCGGGCCTGGGGCGTCCGGCTGCCCGATGCGGTTTCTCGGGTCGTCGCCGCGCCATTGGCAGCACAGGCGGCGTGCGCACCCCTTCTGGTCCTCATCCAGCCCAGCATCAGCACCTGGGGCGTGGCCGCGAACGCCCTGGTGTCGCCACTCGTGCCAGTGGTCACGGTGGCCGGCTCGTCCGCCGTCCTGCTCGACGCGGCCTGGTCACCGCTCGCCGGGATTCCGTTGTGGCTCAGTGCCCGCTGTGCCGACACGATCGCTGCCGTCGCGCGGGCCGTCGCGTCAGCGCCGGTTGCGTCAGTCCCGTGGCCAGGCGGGCTGACCGGCATGCTGCTGCTGGCGATCGTGGACTCCTTGGCCATCGGTGTCCTGCTCGCCGTGGCACGGCTCCGCGCTCGGACCGCAGGTGTCCAGGTGAGCACTCGCGGCCCGCTGTGGAACCGGTCGGAGCCGCCGTCGCGCACCGGCCGCCCTCCGCGGCACCAGCGTCCACCGCGGGGCCACCGCCCCCCGCGGCTTCCCCGATACCTGCGGCTGCCGCGGTCTCCGCGACTGACGCGTGGGCGCTGGCAGCCCGCGCGCGCCGGCGCACGGCTGCTGGTCCGCGCCGGCGTCCTGATCGGTGGCGTCTCGATGGTGGCGGCCGGCACAGTCGCGTTCAGTGTCGCCGTGCCCGTCGCGCCGGGGGAATGGCAGGTCGCCATGTGTGACGTCGGCCAGGGCGACGGGTTGGTGCTGCGTGTCGGGGCGGGGACCGCCATGCTCGTCGACAGTGGACCGCCGGGGCCGGCGATGGCCCGATGCCTGGACCGGCTGGGCGTCCGACGGCTCGCCGCCGTGGTGCTCACGCACCAGCACGTTGACCACTACGGCGGCCTGCCTGATGCGCTGAAGGGTCGGTCGGTGGACCGGGTCCTCGTGTCAGCCGCGGATCGGGCGCTGGCGCCCGCGGTCGCAGCGCTGCTGCGGCGCACGTCGACGCCGGTCGAACGGTTGCAGGAGCCGGCCCGGGGCAGCATCGGCGCGGTGACGTGGTCGGTGCTGTGGCCACGGACCTCCCGGCCGATCGGTGAGGAGAACGACAACAGCGTGGTGCTGAGAATCGAAGTTGCGGCGGCGGGCGGACCCCCGCTGCGCGTGCTCCTCACCGGCGACCTCCAGCAGGACGGCGCCGCCGCCCTGCTAGGGGCACCAGGATCCGCGGCCGGCCTGCGGGATGTCGACGTGATCAAGGTGGCGCACCACGGCTCGCGGAACGGGGGCACCGCCATCCTCGACGCGGTCCGTGCCCCGCTCGCCCTGGTGTCCGTGGGCCGGGACAACGACTACGGGCATCCGGCGGCGGGCATCGTGGACCGGCTGCGTGGCCTCGGGGCCACCGTCTGGCGCGCCGATCTACGGGGCGCGGTCACCGTGCGCCGTACCGGCGACCGGGTGATCGCCACCGTCCTCCCCCCGTGATGGGCTCGTGTGGCGCGTCGACGGCGGCGCATGGGATGCTCGACATCGGTGCCGGACACCGACGCGTTGAGACACCGTCGTGGTGGGAAGCACCCATGCCGGGGACCACCCCGTCACGACCGGTGACGTCCGTCCGATCCGCATGTTCGTTCCCAGGAGGACATCCGCTGTGGCCACTCGCACCACCGCCGCGTCTCGCGGCCGGGCTCCCGCCCTCATCTCCTGGCGGGAGGCCGTCCCCGCACCCGTCGTGCTGCTCAGCGGTGCGGAGGACCTGCTCGCGCAGCGCGCCCGGCAGCGGATCCGCGCGCGGCTGCGCGAGAGCGGCGCCGACCTGCAGATCCATCAGCTCGACGCGGCAACCTACGCGGCGGGTCAGCTCACCATGCTCGCCAGCCCGTCCCTGTTCGGGGAGACGATTTTGATCGAGGCGACGGGTCTGGCCGCGATGACCGACGACTTCCTCACCGACGCGCTGGCCTATGTGGCCAACCCCGAACCCGAGGTGTACCTCGTGCTCTGGCACGCGGGCGGTAACCGGGGCAAGAAGCTGCTCGACGCGCTGCGCTCCGGGGTCGTGCCCACCGTCGACTGCCAGCCGCTCAAGCGGGACAGCGACAAGACGGACTTCGTCACCGGCGAGTTCCACGCCGCCCGCCGCCGGATCGAGGTGGACGCCGTCCGGGCGCTGGTCAACGCGGTCGGCTCCAGCCTGCCCGAACTGGCCTCCGCGTGCGCGCAACTGATCGCCGACACCGAGACGACGGTCGACGCCGACACCGTCGAGCGCTACTACGGGGGCCGGGTGGAAGCGACCGCGTTCAAGGTCGCCGATGCGGCGCTGTCCGGCAACAGCGTGCGCGCCATGGCGACGCTGCGCCACGCCTTCGCCACCGGTGTCGATCCCGTGCCCCTGGTCGCGGCGCTGGCCATGAAGGTCCGGGCGGTGGCGAAGGTGTACGGCCTGCGGGGCTCCTCCGCCGCCCTGGCCGGTCCGCTGTCGATGGCCCCCTGGCAGATCGACCAGGCGCGGCGGGAGGCGTCACGGTTCACCGAGGAGCAGCTGGCCGCCGCCCTGACGGCCCTCGCCGCGGCGGACGCCCAGGTCAAGGGCGAGTCACGCGACCCCGAGTACGCCGTCGAGAGCGCCGTCATGCTGATTGCCGGGAACTGATCGCCGGACGCCGGCCCCCGTTCCTCCTGAGCTGCCGATACAGCAGTGGCCCGGACCGAAGGGTCCGGGCCACGATGCAGTGCAAGTCGCGACGTGCAAGCCACGAGCGCGGGCCGCCGGGCAGTGCAGCCGGAGGCCGACGCCCGTCGACGCGTCAGGTCAGAGGCTGGAGACCTGCTTGGCGATCGAGGACTTGCGGTTCGCCGCGTTGTTCTTGTGGATGACGCCCTTGCTGACGGCCTTGTCCAGCTTCTTGCTGGCGTTCTTCAGGGCCGTGCTGGCGGCGTCCTTGTCGCCCGCGGTCAACGCGTTGTGGACGGCGCGGATGGCGGTGCGCAGCTCCGACTTGTACGAGTTGTTGCGCAGCCGCGCCTTCTCGTTGGTGAGGATGCGCTTCTTCTGGGACTTGATGTTGGCCACGTGCTGATCTCTTTCCTGCGGGAACGGGGTGCGGTCTGAGGGCAGTGGGTCGAGAAGACTGATGACGGCGTGGGGCACCGTAGTGGCGGTTCGACCCGGTTCGCGTCCGTCGACCAACGGACACACAGCGAGACAGTCTAGCAGAGGCAACGACGTGGGCGGTGCGGCAACCGCCGGCGAGCGAACGCCGCGCCGGCGGGTGCGCTTCGTGGGAGACTGGAGGGCGAACCGCCGTCCGCCGGCCACCCCACCGTCCACCCGTCCTGAGTGAGGGCCATCCGTTGTCACCGCTGGCACGCACCGCACCGGTGCCCGCCCAGACCCCCCCGGAGATCATCCGGAACTTCTGCGTCATCGCGCACATCGACCATGGCAAGTCCACCCTGGCCGATCGGATGCTGCAGGCCACCGGCGTCGTCGAACAGCGCGACATGCGCGCCCAGTACCTGGACCGGATGGACATCGAGCGCGAGCGCGGCATCACCATCAAGTCCCAGGCCGTGCGCATGCCGTGGGAGGTCGACGGCACCGCCTACGCCCTGAACATGATCGACACGCCCGGCCACGTCGACTTCACCTACGAGGTGTCCCGTTCCCTCGCCGCCTGCGAGGGGGCGCTGCTGCTCGTCGACGCCGCCCAGGGCATCGAGGCGCAGACCCTGGCCAACCTGTATCTGGCGATGGAGAACGACCTGGCCATCATCCCGGTGCTGAACAAGATCGACCTGCCCGCCGCCCAACCGGAGAAGTACGCGGAGGAGCTCGCCAACCTGGTCGGCGGGGACCCCGCGGACGTGCTGCTGGTCTCCGGCAAGACCGGTGTCGGCGTCGAGGCGCTGCTGGACCGGATCGTCGCCGAGATCCCCGCCCCGGTCGGTGTCGCCGACGCCCCCGCGCGCGCGATGATCTTCGACTCCGTGTACGACTCCTACCGCGGCGTCGTCACGTACGTGCGCGTCGTCGACGGCGCCCTCACCCCGCGGCAGCGGATCCAGATGATGTCCACCCGCGCCAGCCACGAACTGCTCGAGATCGGTGTCATCTCCCCGGAGCCGACCCCGACCCGGGGCCTGGGCATCGGCGAGGTCGGCTACCTGATCACCGGGGTGAAGGACGTGCGCCAGTCCAAGGTCGGCGACACCGTCACCGACCTGGCGAAACCGGCGACGACGTCGCTCGGCGGCTACGAGGATCCCAAGCCGATGGTGTTCTCCGGCCTGTACCCGCTGGACGGCTCCGACTACCCGGTGCTGCGCGACGCGCTGGACAAGCTCAAGCTCAACGACGCGGCCCTCGTCTACGAACCCGAGACGTCCGCGGCGCTGGGCTTCGGCTTCCGCTGCGGCTTCCTCGGCCTGCTGCACCTGGAGATCACCCGGGACCGGCTCGAACGGGAGTTCAACCTCGACCTCATCTCCACGGCGCCGAACGTCGTCTACGACGTCACGCTCGAGGACGGCAAGGAGGTGCAGGTGACCAACCCGAGCGAGTTCCCCACCGGGGGCAAGGTCGCGCAGGTGTGCGAGCCGATGGTGGCCGCGACCATCCTCGCGCCGAGTGACTTCGTGGGCGCGATCATGGAACTGTGCCAGGCCCGCCGTGGGCAGCTCCAGGGCATGGACTACCTCTCCGAGGACCGGGTGGAGCTGCGCTACCGGCTGCCGTTGGCCGAGATCGTCTTCGACTTCTTCGACCAGCTCAAGTCCCGCACCCGCGGCTACGCGTCCCTGGACTGGAAGGCCGACGGCGACGAGGCGGCCGACCTGGTCAAGGTGGACATCCTGCTGCAGGGCGAGCAGGTCGACGCGTTCAGTGCCATCACGCACCGGGACAAGGCCTACGCCTACGGCGTGATGATGACGGCCAAACTGCGGCAGCTGATCCCGCGGCAGCAGTTCGAGGTGCCGATCCAGGCCGCCATCGGGTCGCGGATCATCGCCCGGGAGAACATCCGCGCCATCCGCAAGGACGTGCTCGCCAAGTGCTACGGCGGCGACATCACCCGCAAGCGCAAACTGCTGGAGAAGCAGAAGGAGGGCAAGAAGCGGATGAAGATGGTCGGCCGGGTCGAGGTCCCCCAGGAGGCTTTCATCGCCGCGCTCTCCTCCGACGACGGCGGCAGCGGCGGCGGGACCAGCAGCAAGGACAAGGCCAAGAAGTAGCCATGCCCAGCGCTCTACCCCTGGCCGACCCGGCTCCCGTCGACGGCCGGCTTCCCCGTACCGTCGCCGACGGAGCCCAGACGCGCACCTTCAGCCTGTACGTGCACATCCCGTTCTGCGCGGTGCGCTGCGGCTACTGCGACTTCAACACCTACACCGCCACGGAGCTCGGTGGCGGGGGCAGCCAGGCCGAGTACGCGTCCCGGGCGGTCGCCGAGGTGGATCTCGCCGCCGCGGTGCTGGCCGACGCCGGGGTGGGCGACCGGCCGGTGCACACCGTCTTCTTCGGCGGCGGCACGCCGACCCTGCTGCCGGCCGAGGACCTGGTCCGGGTGCTCGACGCCGCCCGCGCGCACTGGGCGTTCGCCGACGACGTCGAGATCACCACCGAGGCGAACCCGGACTCGGTCACCCCCGAGGGCCTGCAACGCCTCGCCGCCGCCGGCGTCACCCGCGTCTCCTTCGGCATGCAGTCCGCGGTGCCGCACGTGCTGGCCGTCCTGGACCGCACGCACGACCCGGACAACGTGCCGCAGGCGGTGGCCTGGGCCCGGGCGGCGGGGCTCGACGTGAGCCTCGACCTGATCTACGGCACGCCGGGGGAGAGCCTGGCGGACTGGGGCCGGTCCCTGGACGCGGCCCTGGCCTGTGAACCGGACCACATCTCGGCCTACGCGCTGATCATCGAAGAGGGCACCCGGTTGGCCGCGCGGATCCGCCGCGGTGCGGTACCGGACGTCGACGACGACGACCACGCCGCCAAGTACGAACTCGCCGACGCCCGCCTGGGCGACGCCGGACTGGCCTGGTACGAGGTGAGCAACTGGGCGCGCGGCGCCGAGCACGCCTGCCGGCACAACCTCGCCTACTGGCGCAGCGGGGACTGGTGGGGCATCGGGCCCGGCGCCCACTCCCACGTCGGCGGGGTGCGGTGGTGGAACGTCAAACATCCGACGGCGTACGCGGCCCGGCTGGCGGCCGGGCAGTCACCGGCCGCCGGGCGGGAGACGCTCGACCCGGGGACCCGGCACCTGGAGGACGTGATGTTGCGGACCCGGCTGGCCGAGGGACTGCCCGTGGCCGCGCTCGCGCCGCTTCCGGGCGACGAGCGTCGGCGCGAGGTGGCGGCCCTGATCGCCGACGAGCTGGTGGAACCGGGTCCGGCCTTCGCCGGCACGCTCCGCCTCACCCGGCGCGGGCGGCTGCTGGCCGACGCCGTCGTCCGTCGGCTACTGACCGACTGAGCCCGCCCCGACGACGCCCGGGCGCTGTCCGTCTCAGTGGTGGATCAGGCGCAGGTTGAGCGGGTACCGGTACGGCTGGCCGCGATTGGCGTGGACGCCGGCGATCACGGAGAACACCGTGACCCCCAGCCAGAGGAGCGCTGCGAGCAGCGCGAACACCCACCCGACCACCGGGACGAGCGCGAGGACGTTGCACAGCACGGCGACCATGGTCGGGGGGACCGTGAAGTTCAGGGCCTCGTACGCTTCCTGCGCGGTGAACGGGCCGCGCTCCCGGAAGACGAGATAGATCACCAAGGAGGGGATGCAGCCGAAGATCCCGCCGAAATGGGCCAACGTCGCCCATTGCCGGTCCTCCGTCGCCGTCAGCGGCAGTGCGCTGGCGGGCGCACCCCGGTAGTCGCCGGCTGCGCCGTGGCTGCGGGCACCGGGGCTCTCGGGCCGGGGGGTCTGCGACACGACTGCCTCTCTGTGAGCCATCGGTGATGGCCCGTCCGTTCGTTGGCCGACGCGGGCCTCGGGGTGTCCGCGTCGGATCCAGCCTACCGGGCACCGGTCCTTCACCGGTCAGTCGGCCGGTCCACCGTCAGCCGGTCACCGTCAGCCGGTCACGGTGAGGAAGTCGATGACCTCCTCGACCCGGCCGAGCAGCGCCGGCTCCAGGTCCGTGTACGTGTGCACGGAACCCAGGAGCCGCTGCCAGCCGCGTGCGACGTCGGCCTGGCCGGCGTGCGGCCAGCCCAGCCCGGCCAGGATCCCCGTCTTCCAGTCCTGGCCGCGAGCGATCACGGGCCATGCGTCGATGCCCAGCACCGCCGGCTTGATCACCTGCCAGACGTCGACATAGGGGTGGCCGACGACGATCACGTTCCGGGCCGCGCCGGGCAGCCGCAGCGCGTCCTGCGCGATCCGGGACTCCTTGCTGCCGGGCACCAGGTGGTCCACGAGCACGCCGAGCCGCCGCTGCGGTCCGGGCGCGAAGTCGCGGATGGCATCGACCAGGTCATCGATGCCGCCCAGCGGTTCGACGACGATGCCCTCCTCGCGCAGGTCGTCGCCCCAGACCTTCTCCACCAGCTCGGCGTCGTGCTTGCCCTCCACCCAGATGCGGCTGGCGCGGGCGACCCTCGCGCGGGACGGCGCGGTGCGGACCGAGCCGGACGCGGTGCGGGCGGGGGCGACCGGGGCAGCCGTGCTCGGCCGGACGGTGGCCGGGTCGACGATCTCGACGGGCCGTCCCTCGAGCAGGAAGCCGTGGCCGAGGGGGAAGGTGCGGGTCCGGCCACCGCGGCCCTCGAGCACCATCACGACCATCCCGGCGGTACGCTCCACCCGCAGCAGTTCACCGACCCACCCGCTGGTGGCGTCCTCGAACACCAGTCCACGCCGGGCGGGAACCGCCGGCACGTCCCGTCGGGTCCGTCCCGATCGCCGTCCGGTGTTCGCCGTCGTCAGCTCGCGCGGACCCCAGTCGTTGTGCACGTATCCTCCTGGCTTCATCCGCTCGCCGGCGCCTGCGTGCCGGCAACGGCCGAGCGTACTAGACTTGGCACTTGCGCACCCCGAGTGCTAACCACTGCCGCTCGGTGTCGAGCGTACGCCGGCCGGAAGCGTGGGCCGGAACCACAACCGTCGAGACCGCCACAGGAGGTGCGGCAGTGAGCGATGCGCGACGACTGGACGTGCTGCGCGCGATCGTGGAGGACTACGTGCAGTTCCGGGAACCGGTGGGCTCCCGGGCACTCGTCGACCGGCACGCCCTGGGCGTGTCCTCGGCGACGATCCGCAACGACATGGCGGTGCTCGAGGAGGAGGGCCTGATCGTGGCGCCGCACACGAGTGCGGGCCGGGTCCCCACCGATGCCGGCTACCGCCTGTTCGTCGACCGGATCTCGGACGTCAAGCCCCTCTCGCCGGCGGAGCGCCGCGCCATCCAGACCCTGCTCGACGAGGCGAACGACCTCGACGACGTGATGGAGAAGACGGCGCGGCTGCTCGCGCAGCTCACCCATCAGGTCGCCCTCATCCAGTACCCGACGATCGGCAGCGCCCGCGTGCGGCACCTCGACGTCGTCGCGCTCGCCGCGGACCGCGCCCTGGTCGTGCTGATCACCAGCACCGGTCACGTCGAGCAGCGCGTGGTGCCGCTCGACGCGCACGCCACGGAGGAGGACCTCGCCGACGCGCGGTCGCGGCTGCTCGGGCAGGTCGACGGCCGGTTGCTCACGGAGGTACCGGCGCTCCTGGCCCGGTTGTGCGGTCGCGAGCACGACGCCGTCGACCCCGGCGCCGGGGACCGCCTGCTGGACCGTCTCGCCGGCGCCGTCGTCTCACTCGTCGGTTTCGCCGGCCAGGAGCGGATCGTGATGGCCGGTACCGCGAACCTCGCCCGGGCCACCCGTGACTTCCCCCTGACCATCCTGCCGGTGCTCGAGGCGCTGGAGGAACAGGTCGTGATGCTGCGGTTGTTGTCCGAGGTGGGGCACGACGAGACGGGTGTCTCCGTGCGGATCGGCCACGAGAACCCGTACGGGCCGCTGAGCGAGGCCTCGGTCGTCACCTCGGGCTACGGGCCCGCGGCCGCGTCCCGGCTCGGCGTGGTCGGTCCCACGCGAATGGACTATCCGACCTCCATGGCCGCCGTACGCGCGGTGGCCCGTTACCTCTCCCGCATTCTCGCGGGCTGATGTTCACCGCCGGGAGCACATCCGCGACCGGCGGTGTCGATGATCGACGTGAAAGGACGTTGTGGCCAGTCATTACGAGGTCCTGGGCGTGTCCCGGGACGCCACCGGCGAAGAGATCAAGAAGGCGTACCGCAAGCTGGCCCGCAAGCTGCATCCCGACGTGAACCCCGGTGCCGAGGCGGCGGACGAGTTCAAGAAGGTCAGCCACGCCTACGAGGTGCTCAGCGACCCGCAGAAGCGGCAGGTGTACGACACCACCGGTAACGAGAACGGCAGCACCAACGGTTTCGGCGGCGGGTTCAGCGGTGCCGGTTTCGGGTTCCAGGACATCTTCGACACCTTCTTCGGCGGTGCCGGTCCCGGCGCGGCGGGACCGCCCTCCCGGATGCGGCGCGGTCAGGACGCCCTGATCTCCGTCGGCGTGGATCTGCGGGACGCCGTGTTCGGCACCAACAAGACGATCGAACTGGAGACCGCCGTCGTGTGCGAGCGGTGTTCCGGGTCCTGCTGCGAGCCGGGCACCTCCCCCCAGACGTGCGACATCTGTCACGGCACCGGCCAGGTCCAGCGCGCGGTCCGCTCCATCCTGGGCCAGGTCATGACGACGGCGCCATGCGGGACGTGCCAGGGCTTCGGCACCGTGATCCGCAACCCCTGCAACGAGTGCGCCGGTCAGGGTCGCGTCCGCAGCCGCCGCAGCCTGACCCTGAAGGTTCCCGCCGGCGTCGCGACCGGCACCCGCATCCAGCTCGGGGGTCAGGGCGAGGCCGGGGTCGCCGGCGGTCCGCAGGGCGATCTGTACGTCGAGATCCAGGTCGCGAAGGACCCGACGTTCGTCCGCGACGGCGACGACCTGCACGCCACCCTGCAGGTGCCCATGACGGCGGCGGCCCTGGGCACCGCGCTGGATTTCGAGACCTTCGACGGCGCGCAGTCCGTGCGGGTCGCAGCGGGCAGTCAGTCCGGTGAGGTGATCACCCTCAGGGGCCTCGGCGTCACGCACCTGCGGTCCGGGGGTCGCGGCGACGTGCGGATCCACCTGCATGTGGAGACGCCGACGCGCCTGGACGGCGAGCAGGAGGACCTGCTGCGCCGGCTCGCCGAGCTGCGCCGCGAGGAGAAGCCCGCCGCGAAGCCGGCCACCGCCGGCAGCGGCGTCTTCTCCCGGCTGCGGGAGCGCTTCGGAGGCCTCTGATCCGGCCGTGTGGCCGTCCGTTCACCACCCACCCCACCGCCCGCGGAGGTCGACGCACGATGAGCGCCCCGGTGTTCTACCCGGCCGCCGACCTGACCGCACTGGTGGCCGGGGATCGGGTGCGGTTGGACGGCGCGGAGGGGCGGCACGCCGCCACCGTCCGGCGGATCGGTCGGGGCGAGGTCGTCGAGCTCAGCGACGGTGACGGTCGACGTCTCGCCTGCACGGTGACGGACACCGCGAAGGACGTCCTGGTGCTGCGGGTCGAGTCCGTCATCGTCGAACCCGCCCCGGCGCCGGTGCTCGAACTCGTGCAGGCTCTCGCCAAGCAGGACCGCGACCTGCAGGCCGTCGAGACGGCGACGGAACTCGGCGTCGACGTCGTCGTCCCCTGGCAGGCGGACCGGTCGATCGTGCGCTGGAAGGCCGACCGCGCGGCCCGTGCGGCGGCGAAGTGGGAGGGCGTGCTGCGGGCGGCGGCACAGCAGTCCCGGCGCGCCCGCATCCCGCGGCTGGGGGCCTTGATCGACACGCGTGCGCTGGCGGCCCGCATCGCCGCCGGGACGAACGACGGCACGCTCGTCGCGGTCGTCCTGCATGAGGAGGCCGACCAGCCGCTGGGCGCGGTACTGGCCGGTCCGGGGCCGGCGGCCACCGAGGGGACCCGCGCCGACCGGGTGCTGCTCGTGGTCGGGCCCGAGGGCGGCATCGGCCCGGAGGAACTCGGTGTACTCACCGACGCGGGGGCCCGCACCGCGGTGCTCGGCCCGCACGTGCTGCGCTCCTCCACGGCCGGACCCGCGGCCCTGGCCCTCGCGTCGGTCCAGTTCGGCCGCTGGCCCACGTCCTAGTGGCTGGCGTGGGACGGGCAGAAGGCCGGCACCGCCGTCGGCGTCCTGCCGCCGGACCGCCTCAGCGCATGGTGATCGTCTTGCTGTCCGCCCAGCGCCGCGCCCCGCCGTCACCGGGCTCGAAGAACGTCAGCCGGTAGTTGCCGGGCGGGAGCTTCTCGGAGATGGAGAACGTGGCACCGGTGGTGCCGTCGGGCCGCAGTGCGACGGAACCGGACCGGTACCGACGGTAGCTGTCCTGGCCGTCGTTGGTCGCGCGGCCGATCTCCCAGTCGACGCTGCTCACCACGCTCGTCGCCCGGCCGGAGGCCCGCACCGAGGACCCGGTCACCACCGTGCCGTCCTGCGGGTCGAGCACCCAGATCGGCGCCGCTCGCTCGATCTTGCGGCTCATCGGATCCCCGAGGGTGACCTGACCGAACGCTCGGTACTGGGTGTGCCCGTCGACGAGGATGATCACCCGGCTCTGCTG
Organism: Tersicoccus phoenicis; assembly: GCF_001968835.1. GTDB lineage: Bacteria > Actinomycetota > Actinomycetes > Actinomycetales > Micrococcaceae > Tersicoccus > Tersicoccus phoenicis. The sequence continues at coordinate 44,672 of NZ_MRDE01000024.1, read as the reverse complement.
GTCCGTCGGGATCAGGCCGGCGTTGGCCGCGGCCCCGGTGGCCGTGTACACGAGCTGTTGCACGGCCAGATCGGCCTGATCCGGGCTGAGCTGGGCGCCGAACGCGTCGGAGGAGATGTCGACGGTCACCGTGTTGTTGTCGCCGATCGCGGAGCCGACGCTCGATGCCGGTCGCCACGGGGTGTAGTAGTCGGGGTCGAGAGGCTTGGCCGACATCATGGCCGAGACCGCGGTCGAGACGGAGTCGCCGCCGGCCGGAAGGACGCGGTACTCGCGGAACAGGTAGGTCCCGCCGCCGGTGCCTCCCAACCAGTACACCGGCACCTGCGACGTACTCGCGACCGACTCGGCCGCACCGGTCGGCTGGCTCAGAGCAGAACCGGACTGGCCCTCGGTGCTCGGTGCGGCCGTGGGCCGGGGCGAGGAGAGGGACGTACAGGCGGCCAACGTCGGCAGCAGCAGTCCGAGGGCGGCCATGACGGCGAACAGACGCACCAGCACGCGTCTGACCGGCAGCGGCCCGATCGGCCGGGCTCGGCGTCGCGAGAAGATCGCGGCCACCTCCTGTCATCGATCGCCGCCGTCGGTCGGGCCTGGATCCACCGAGCGCGAACTACGGCCCGTTCGCGCTGCCTCCCCAGTCTGCCACGGGGGCCCGTGCCGTAGAATCTGAAGGGCCGGAGGCGGCGCACGCTGCACCTCCGGCTCATACCCCCGACCCACCGGACCCGGACCTCGGACCGGGACCACAGATCCGTGAGGAGCGACGGCAGGCCGATCGGCCGCACCCATGAGCGAGTCAACCGAAACCGCCACCGGCACGGAGACGCGCACCATCGACTTCGATTCACCGGAGCAGATGGTTCAGGCTCTCGGCGCCCAGGACGAGGCCCTGCGCATCATCGAGAGCACGTATCCCACCCTCAGCCTCACCGTCCGGGGCCACTCGGTCCAGGTCAGCGGTACCGAGCCGGGCGCCGTCGTCCGGGCCACCGAGGTGCTGGCCGAGGTCAAGGAGATGGCCGCCGCGCACACCGTGATGTCCGCACAGACGCTCCAGCAACTGATGAGCATGCTCGAGACCGCGGGCGGGGCGCGTCCCGCGCAAGTGCTCACGCAGAACATCCTGTCCAGCCGTGGCCGCACCATCCGCCCGAAGACGTTGAACCAGAAGCTGTACGTCGACGCGATCGACAGCAACACGGTGATCTTCGGGATCGGGCCGGCGGGCACGGGCAAGACCTACCTCGCGATGGCCAAGGCCGTCCAGGCGCTGCAGAACCGCGAGGTCAACCGGATCATCCTGACCCGCCCGGCCGTGGAGGCCGGGGAGCGGCTCGGCTACCTGCCGGGCACCCTGAGCGACAAGATCGACCCGTATTTGCGTCCCCTGTACGACGCGCTGCACGACATGATGGACCCCGAATCGATCCCGCGGTTGATGGCGGCCGGGACGATCGAGGTCGCGCCGCTGGCCTACATGCGGGGGCGCACCCTCAACGACGCGTTCATCATCCTGGACGAGGCGCAGAACACGACGCCCGAGCAGATGAAGATGTTCCTCACCCGCCTCGGGTTCGGCTCCCGCATCGTCGTCACCGGTGACGTCACCCAGGTCGACCTGCCGCACGGCACGCGGTCCGGTCTGCGGGTGGTCAGCGAGATCCTCGCCGGGATCGACGACGTCGCCTTCACGACGCTCGACGCGACCGACGTCGTACGGCACCGGCTGGTCGGTGACATCGTCAACGCGTACAGCCGCTGGGACGAGCAGCAGCGCCGCGGCCAGGAACGTTCCCGGGAGCGCCTCGACCACGGCCGCGCGCGGGAACGGAAGCGCGCCGACGACGCGGCGGCACGGACTCGCCCGCAGGGGACGCGGGAGTCGGCGTCGTGAGTATCGAGATCTCCAACGAGTCCGCGCGCACCGTCGACGAGGACGGGATCCTGGCCCTCGCCCGGCACCTGTTCGACCGACTCCATCTGCATCCGCAGACCGAGTTGTCCATCGTGCTCGTGGACGAGGAGGCGATGGCCGGCCTGCACCGGCAGTGGATGGACGAACCCGGTGCGACGGACGTCATGTCCTTCCCGATGGACGAACTCCGTCCCGGCACCGAGGACGCTCCCGGCGCGGAGGGTCTGCTGGGGGACGTCGTCGTCTGCCCGCAGGTCGCTGCCCGCCAGGCGGAGCGAGGTGGCCACAGCGTCGATGACGAGGTCCTCCTGCTCGTGACCCACGGGGTCCTGCACCTGCTGGGGTACGACCACGAGCAGCCCGACGAGAAGACCGAGATGTTCGCCCTGCAGCGGACGCTCCTGAGCGAGCACCTCGGTCGGCCCGCACCACGGGAGGCCGAGACGTGACCGTCGCCCTGCTGCTCGTGCTGATGGTGGTCTTCCTCTGCGGGGCCGTCCTGACCGCCGCGGCCGAGGCCGCCTTCACGTATCTGCCCCGGCACGACGCGGAGACCGCGCTGGCAGGCCGCAACGCGGGTGCCCTGCGCCGAATCATCGACGAGCCCTCCCGGCACATGCACGCCACCCGGTTCTGGCGGGTGTGGTTCGAGATGGCCGCCGCCGTCGCCGTCGCGCTGCTGCTGCTCGAGACGCTCGGCAACCCGTGGATCGCCGGGCTGATCGGCACCGTCGTGATGGCCGCCATCGGGTTCGTGCTGGTCGGCGTCTCACCCCGCCAGCTCGGTCGGACCTACTCGGTCGGTGTCGTCACCGCCACCGCGCCCCTGGTGCACACCCTCTGCGTCGTCCTCGGCCCGGTGCCCGGCTGGCTGATCTCCGTCGGCAGCCTCGTCACCCCCGGCGCCCCCCGCGCGGACGCCGCGTTCTTCACGGAGGACGAACTGCGGGAGATGGTGTACCGGGCCAGCGAGTCGGAGATGATCGAGGACAGCGAGGCGGAACTGATCCACTCGGTCTTCGACCTGAACGACACGAAGGTCCGCGCCGTGATGGTGCCGCGCACCGACATCGTCGGCATCGACAGCGGTGCCACGTTGCGCCAGGCGCTGTCCTTGTTCCTGCGGTCGGGCTATTCGCGGGTGCCCGTGATGGGGCAGAGCACCGACGACCCTCGCGGTGTCCTCTACCTCAAGGACGTCGTCGCGGCCGTGTACGGCACCGACCGCGCCGGTGTCACTCCCGGTCCCGACGCCGGGGCCGCCGCCGTCGACACGGTGGCCCGGCCGGTCCGATTCGTGCCCGAATCGAAGCCGGTGGCCGACCTGCTCAGCGAACTCCAGCGGGAGGGCACGCACGTCGCGATCGTGATCGACGAATTCGGGGGGACCGCCGGAATGGTCACCCTGGAGGACCTGATCGAGGAGATCGTCGGTGAGATCGTCGACGAGTACGACTCCGAGCGGCCGGAGGTCGTGGACCTCGGCGACGGGCGGTACCGGATCTCCGCGCAGCTCGCCGTCGAGGATCTAGGCGAACTGTTCGACCTGGAACTGGAGGACGACGAGGTGGACACCGTCGGCGGTCTGCTCGGCAAGGCGATCGGCAAGGTCCCGATCGTCGGCAGTGAGGCGACGATCGCCGGGATCGACCTGCGTGCTGAACGGCTGGAAGGCCGCCGCAACCGGGTGTCCCACCTGATCGTCCGGCTGGCCGACCCGGTCCCGGGACCGGACCAGGCGGCCGAGGACCACCACCGCCGGATCGACGAGACCAGCCACGACGGCACCCATCACCAGGAGGTGGCCGGATGAGCCGCACCGAGACCCCCTTCCGCGCCGGGTTCGTCAGCCTGGTCGGGCGGCCGAACGCCGGGAAGTCCACGTTGACGAACGCGTTGGTGGGGCAGAAGGTCGCCATCACGTCGTCGCGGCCGCAGACCACCCGGCACACCATCCGGGGCATCGTTCACCGGACCGACGGCCAGTTGATCCTGGTCGACACCCCCGGGCTGCACCGGCCCCGCACGCTGCTCGGGCAGCGCCTGAACGACCTCGTCACCGAGACCCTCGGTGAAGTCGACGCGATCGGCTTCTGCCTGCCGGCCGACGAGAAGATCGGCCCCGGTGACCGCTTCATCGCCGAGAAGCTGGCGGGTCTGCGCCGCCGCCCCGTGTATGCCCTGGTCACCAAGACCGACCGGGTCGGCCGGGAGGCGCTGGCCGCCGCCCTGGTCGCGGTCGACGGCCTCGGCCGCGAGGCGCTGGGCGGGGAGAGCTGGGCGGGGATCGTGCCGGTCAGCGCGGTGGACGGGTTCCAGGTGAGCACCGTCTCCGACGTGCTGATCGCGGCGATGCCGCCGTCACCGCCGCTCTACCCGGACGGGGAACTGACGGACGAGCCCGAAGCGGTGATGGTCGCCGAACTCGTCCGCGAGGCCGCACTGGAGGGCGTGCGCGACGAGCTGCCGCACTCGCTGGCCGTCGTCGTCGACGAGATCGTCCCCCGGGAGGACCGGCCCGCCGACCGGCCGCTGCTCGACGTGCGGGTCCACCTCTTCGTCGAGCGTTCCTCGCAGAAGGCCATCATCATCGGCCGTGGCGGCTCCCGGTTGCGCGAGGTCGGCACCTCCGCCCGGAAGGGCATCGAGGCGCTGCTCGGCACGCCCGTGTACCTCGACCTGCACGTGAAGATCGCCAAGGACTGGCAGCGCGACCCCAAGCAGCTCGCCCGGCTGGGCTTCTGAGCACGGGAACGGCGGGGACGGCGGGGACGGCGGGGACGGCGGATGATCAGCCGGCACCCGGACGGGTGTGCCACAATACAGCGAGCCAGGGACGGGGAGCGCCCGGCCGCCGCAGCATTCGCTGCCCATCGATGCCGCCCCCGTGATCCGTTCGCGGTCCGCCGCCGGACGCCGGACCGCCAGAAGGGGTGGGTGAATGAGTCGACGTCACGTCGCCCGTGACGATCGCCCCGTCCAGCGGGACGGCCACCACCCGACCACCGGACCGGGTCGCACCCGCGGCCGTACCCGCCACCCCGTGCCCAAGTACCTCGGACGCGGCCGCCACGCCGGCCGGGAGCTGCGCCACCGCGGGCTCAAGGTCACCGCCGCGGTCCTCACCCTGCTCGTGATCGCCGGCGTCGTGTTCGCCGGCGTCCAGGTGTTGCGTCTGCAGGGCAACATCGCGTCCAGACCGCTGAACCTGGACGCCGAGTCCAGCGCGCCGCCCGACCAGAATCTCGACAACCAGCCGATGCAGATCCTCGTCCTGGGCACCGACACGCGAAGCGGGGCCGACTCCCGGTACGGCAACCCCACCGACACCAGCACCGCCGGAAATTCCGACGTGATGATGCTCATGCAGGTCTCGGCGGACCGGAAGCGCATCACCGTGGTCAGCTTCCCTCGTGACCTGATGGTCGCCATCCCGCGGTGCAAGGACCCCCAGACCGGCAAGGAATACCCCGGCCGGGCCATGGGCCAGCTCAACAGCGCCCTCGCCTCCGGCGGTCCGGGCTGCACGGTCGCGGCGATCAACCGGCTCACCGGCCTGAACATCGACCACTTCATGATGGCGGATTTCAACGCCGTCACCGAGCTGTCCCGCACGCTCGGCGGCGTCGACGTCTGCGTCAACCAGCCGATCAACGACCCGGCCTCCGGCCTCGAACTTCCTGCCGGCGTCAGCAGTATCGAAGGTGAGGCGGCGCTGGCGTTCCTGCGTACCCGGCACGGCTTCGGCAACGGCGGCGACGAGGGCCGGATCCGCGCTCAGCAGAGCTTCCTCGCCTCCATGGTCCGGAAGGTGAAGGCCGAGGGCACGCTGACCGACCTGCCCCGGCTGTACTCGATCGCGGAGACCGTCACGAAGAATCTCACCGTCGACGACCAACTCGCCCAGGTGCCCGCCCTGATCAACCTGGCCACCCAGCTGCAGAACGTCGACCCGTCCCGAGTGGCGTTCGTGACCGCGCCCGTGGAGCCCTACCCGACGGACCCCAACCGGCTGCAGCTGCAGACCGGCGCCGCTGACGCGCTCTTCGCCAAACTCCGGGCCGACGAGGACCTGAGTGCTCCGTCCGCCTCGGCGACTCCCAGTGCCACCGCCACCGGCCCGGGTCCGAGCACCGGCTCGAGCACCGGCTCCGGTCCTGCCACCCCCACGGCGACGCCGTCGACGGCCGTTACCCCGACCCCGACGGCGACCGACACGGCGCAGATCGCCGCCGCCCGGGCCGTCGTCCCGGTCACCGTTCGCAACGTCTCCGGCGTCGACGGCCGGGACACCGCGATCGCCGGGGCCCTGGTGAAGGCCGGATATACGCAGTCCGCCGTCGCGACCACCACCGGCACCCGGCCGGGCACCCAGGTCTTCTACGGGCCCGGCTACCAGGAGCAGGCCAACGCCCTGGCTGACGTGCTCGGTGTCGGCCGCGTCCAGGTGGTCCCGGCCGCCGACATCAGCGGCGTCCGGGTGGACATCGGCAAGGACTTCACCAGCGGCACGACGATGACCGGCGGGGGCAACCTGGGCGGTCTGAACGGGCAGACCGCCGATCAGGTCACCTGCCAGTCCGCGTTCGGCAACTTCTGAGCTCCCGGCGACCGACCGTCGCCTGCCCGTGCCCGGTGATGCCGACCCGGGTCACGCCGACGGTGTGCCGGTCGCATCGGCGGGGCGTGTAGGGTGAAAGCGTGTCTCAGGGTTTGCTCCTGCTTAGCTGCCGCGCCAGGGTCTGAGCCTTCGTTCGAGTCCCACGCTCACGAAGGCGGCCGACGCCCCGGTGCGGAGTTGTTGTGTCTGGCCAGACCGACTCTCGGTCAGCCCGCGGTCACCGCGCCGGCTGGCCCGCGACAGGAGAAGAAGGCACCCGATGCAGAACCAGCAGAAGCCGTCCGGCATGCCGGTCCACAAGTACGTCCCGTTCCACGAGCAGATCAGCGTGGACCTGCCGGACCGCACCTGGCCCGACCGGCGGATGACCACCGCCCCGCGCTGGTGCGCCGTGGACCTGCGGGACGGCAACCAGGCCCTGATCGACCCGATGAGCCCCGAACGCAAGCACCGCATGTTCGACCTGCTCGTGGGGATGGGGTACAAGGAGATCGAGGTGGGCTTCCCCTCCGCCTCTCAGACCGACTTCGACTTCGTCCGGCAGCTGATCGAGCGGGACCGGATCCCCGACGACGTCTCCATCCAGGTGCTCACCCAGTCCCGGGAGCACCTGATCGAGCGCACCTACGAGTCCCTGCAGGGCGCGAAGCAGGCGATCGTGCACCTGTACAACTCGACCTCGGTGCTGCAGCGGCGGGTCGTGTTCAAGCAGGACCAGGACGGCATCCTGGACATCGCCCTGTCCGGTGCCCGGCTGTGCAAGAAGTTCGAGGAGACGCTGGCGGACACCCGGATCACCTACGAGTACTCCCCGGAGTCCTACACCGGCACGGAACTGGAGTTCGCGGCCCGGATCTGCAACGCCGTCGCCGACGTCTTCGAGGTGTCCGAGGACAACCAGGTGATCCTCAACCTGCCCGCCACCGTCGAGATGGCCACCCCCAACGTGTACGCCGACTCGATCGAGTGGATGGGCCGGCACCTGTACAACCGCGAGAACATCATTCTCTCCCTGCATCCGCACAACGACCGGGGCACGGGGGTGGCCGCGGCCGAGCTCGGCTACCTGGCCGGCGCGGACCGGATCGAGGGCTGCCTGTTCGGCAACGGTGAGCGCACCGGCAACGTCGACCTGGTGACCCTGGGGCTGAACCTGTTCAGTCAGGGCATCGACCCGATGATCGATTTCTCCGACCTGGACGCGGTGCGCCGCACCGCCGAGTACTGCACCCAGCTCGGCGTGCCGGAGCGGTCCCCGTACGGTGGCGACCTGGTCTTCACCGCCTTCTCCGGCTCCCACCAGGACGCCATCAAGAAGGGCTTCGAGGCGATGGCCGCCGACGCGCAGACCAGCGGCAGCCAGGTCGACGACCTGGTCTGGGGCGTGCCCTACCTGCCGATCGACCCGCGGGACATCGGCCGCTCGTACGAGGCGGTGATCCGGGTCAACTCGCAGTCCGGCAAGGGCGGCGTCGCCTATCTGCTCAAGAACGAGCACAGCCTGGAACTGCCGCGCCGGATGCAGATCGAGTTCTCCGCGGTGGTGCAGCGCCTCACCGACACCGCCGGCGGCGAGATCAGCGGCAAGGACCTGTGGAAGATGTTCATCCACGAGTACCTGCCCTCCGCCGAACACGAGCGCGTCGGCGAGCCGCTGCCCGAGTGGGGCCGGTATGCGATCCGCTCGTTCAGCACGCGTACCGAGGACGAGACGACGACGCTGGACATCGACCTGGTCGTCGCCGGCGTTCAACAGCACCGGACCGCCACGGGCAACGGCCCGGTGTCCGCACTGCTGACGTTGCTGGCCGAGGACGGCATCGATGTCCGGGTGCTGGACTACACCGAGCACGCCCTGTCCGAGGGCGGCAATGCCAAGGCCGCCGCCTACGTGGAGGCAGCGGTGGGGGAGCGGGTGCTCTGGGGCGCCGGCATCAACGAGAACACCACGCTCGCCTCGCTGAAGGCGGTCATCTCCGCCGTCAACCGCGCCGTGCGCGACCGGGACTGAGCGGCCGACGTGGCTCGAGCCTCCTCCTTCGCCTCCCGGCAGTACCGCGATCACGGGGTGATCCTCCGTACCCACAAGCTGGGGGAAGCGGACCGCATCATCGTGCTGCTCACCCGGCGGCACGGGCAGGTGCGAGCGGTGGCGAAAGGGGTGCGGCGCACCAGCAGCAAGTTCGGTGCCCGGCTCGAGCCGTTCATGGTGGCCGACCTGCAACTGGTCACCGGCCGGAACCTGGACATCGTCTCCCAGGCCGAGTCGGTGGCCAGCTACGGCCAGCCGATCGTCGCGGACTACGGCAAGTACACGGCGGCCGCGGCGATCTGTGAGACGGCGGAGCGGCTCAGCGACATCGACACGGAATCGGCCAGCAGCCAGTACGGGCTGCTGCTCGGCGCCCTGCACGCCCTGGCCGCGGGCACACACTCTCCGCAGACGGTGCTCGACTCCTATCTGCTGCGTGCCCTGGCCGACGCCGGCTGGGCGCCGAGCTTCACGGACTGCGCGCGGTGCGGCGCCCCCGGTCTGCACCGGGCATTCTCCGTGCCCGTCGGCGGTGTCGTCTGCCCGGTGTGCCGCCCCCCGGGCTCGGCCTCCCCGGACCCGGGCACCCTGGCCCTGCTGGCGGCCCTGTTGGCCGGCGACTGGGCCGGCACCGTCGACGCGGACCCGGGACAGCGCAACGAAGCGTCCGGCCTCGTGGCCGCCTTCGCCCAGTACCACTTGGAGCGGTCCGTCCGTTCGCTCAAACACATCGAGAGGGTTTGACGCACCGATGTCCGACCACCCCACCGGACAGCACCGTCCCGTGCCCCCGGCTCCGCACCCGAGCGGGGCGCGGCCGCCCGCCGTGCCGCCGACTCTGGTGCCGCGGCACGTGGCGATCGTCATGGACGGGAACGGACGCTGGGCGAACGCCCGCGGCCTGCCCCGCAACGAGGGACACCGGCGCGGTGAGGCGGCGCTGCTGGACGTGATGGCCGGCGCGATCGAGATCGGCGTGCAGTACGTCAGTGTGTACGCGTTCTCCACCGAGAACTGGAAGCGGTCCTCCGAGGAGGTGCGGTTCCTGATGGGCTTCAGCCGGGACGTGCTGCGCCGGCAGCGGGACCAGCTGGACGCCTGGGGGGTCCGCGTCCGCTGGGCCGGGCGCCGGCCCCGGCTGTGGCGTTCGGTGGTGAACGAACTCGAGGTCGCCGAGGAGCGGACCCGGGGCAACGACGTGTGCCACCTGACCATGTGCGTCAACTACGGGGGCCGCGCAGAGATCGCCGACGCCGTCTCGGCCATCGCCGCGGACGTCGCCGCGGGCCGGCTGCGGCCGGGCTCGGTGACGGAGAAGACCATTCAGCGCTACCTCGACGAGCCCGACCTGCCGGACGTGGACCTGTTCCTGCGCACGTCCGGCGAGCAGCGGTTGAGCAACTTCCTGCTCTGGCAGTCCGCTTACGCGGAGTTCGTCTTCCTCGACACGCTGTGGCCCGACGTCGACCGGCGCACCCTGTGGGACGCCATCGAGATCTACGCGCGCCGTGACCGCCGCTACGGCGGCGCCGTGGACCTGCCGGGCACGACGACGCCGGCCGGGGAGTAGACTGGATCCGCGCGCAGGCCGCCCTAAGCTGGCAGGCGTGACTGGCACCCTCGTCGCGAAGGACCTGGCCGGCGGCCATGGCCACCGCACCCTCTTCGAGTCCCTCGACCTCACCGTCGCACCCGGCGACGTGGTCGGCGTCGTGGGGGCCAACGGCGCCGGGAAGTCCACCCTGCTGCGGCTGCTCGGTGGTGAGGCGACGCCGATGGCGGGAACGGTGTCCACGGCACCGGCCGGCGCCTTCGTGGGCTGGCTGCCGCAGGAGCACGAGCGGGTCGCGGGGGAGACCGTGGCGGGCTACCTCGGGAGACGGACCGGCGCCACCGCCGCGATGGAGGCCATGGAGGCAGCGGCCGCCGCGCTCGGCTCCGACCACCCCGACGCCGGCGACACCTACGCCACCGCACTCGACCACTGGCTCGCCACGGGCGCGCCGGACCTTCAGGACCGCGCACCCGCGACGCTCGCCGAGCTCGGGTTGGGCGTCGGGATCGACGCGCTGATGACCGACCTGTCCGGCGGACAGGCCGCGCGGGTCGCGCTCGCCGCGCTCCTGCTCAGCCGCTTCGACGTGGTGCTCCTCGACGAGCCCACCAACGACCTCGACCTCGACGGCCTCGAGCGGCTCGAGCGCTTCCTCCGCGGCCTGCGCGCGGGCGTCGTGCTCGTCTCGCACGACCGCGAGTTCCTGGCTCGCTCCGTCACGCGGATCGTCGAGCTCGATCTCGCGCAGGGCCAGGTCGCGGTGTACGACGGCGGCTACGACGCGTTCCTCGAGGAGCGCGCCGTCGCGCGCCGGCACGCACGCGAGGCCTACGAGGAGTTCGCCGACAAGAAGGCCGACCTGGTCGGCCGCGCCCGCACCCAGCGCGAGTGGAGCTCGCAGGGCGTGCGCAACGCCATGAAGAAGTCGCCCGACAACGACAAGATCCGCCGCCGCGCCCAGACCGAGTCGTCGGAGAAGCAGGCGCAGAAGGTGCGTCAGATGGAGTCACGAATCGCGCGCCTCGAGGCGGTCGAGGAGCCCCGCAAGGAATGGGTGCTCCAGTTCGACATCGCTGCCGCCCCGCGATCCTCCAGCGTCGTCGCCACGCTCGATGCGGCCACGAAGCGGCTGGGTGACTTCGTCCTCGGACCGGTCTCCCTCCAGGTCGCCGCCGGCGACCGGATCGCCATCACCGGGCCCAACGGCGCCGGCAAGACCACGCTGTTGCGGCTGCTGCTCGGCCGCATCACCCCCGACGAGGGACGCGCCTCGCTCGGCGCCAGCGTCGCGATCGGCGAGATCGACCAGGCCCGCACGTCGCTGGACGCAGGTCTGCCGCTCGGCGACGCATTCGAGGCCGCCGTCCCGGCCATGGCGTCGACGGAGGTCCGCACCCTGCTGGCGAAGTTCGGGCTCAAGGCCGACCAGGTCGCCAGCCTCGTCGGACGCCTCTCGCCGGGCGAGCGCACCCGCGCCGCGATGGCGCTGCTCCAGGCCCGTGGAGTCAACCTGCTCATCCTCGACGAGCCGACCAACCACCTCGACCTACCCGCGATCGAGCAGCTCGAGCAGGCCCTCCGGTCGTACGGCGGCACCCTGCTGCTCGTCTCGCACGACCGCCGGCTCATCGCCAACGTGCAGCTCGACCAGCGGTGGCAGGTCGACGCGGGACAGGTCACGGTGCGCTGACGGCACCTCCACCGGCGGCTGCGGTCCTGAGGGTGAGACCGGAGCCGAGCTCGTTCGGCCGGCGATTGGGGGACGGGGGAGCGGTGTGGCACGGTGATTCCATGCGCGTGTATCCCCTCGTCTTCCGTGCCGCCTTCTCGTGGATGGACGCCGAGCGGGCGCACGGCATCGGCGCCGGCCTGATCGGCCTCGCCCACCGGACCGGGGCGGGTCGGGTGCTGCACCGGCTCAGCGCCCCGGACCCGTCGCTGCACACCACGGTCATGGGGCTGGACTTCCCGTCGCCGTTCGGGCTGGCCGCCGGGTTCGACAAGCACGGCCGGCACACGCTCGCCCTGATCGACCTGGGCTTCGGTCACATCGAGGTGGGCACCATCACCGGTGCGGCGCAGCCGGGCAACCCGCGGCCGCGCCTGTTCCGCCTGGTCCCCGACCGCGGCGTGATCAACCGGATGGGTTTCAACAACGACGGCGCCGCCGCCCTGGCTCCCCGGCTGGCCGCGGTCCGAGCCCAGCTGGACCAGCGCTACGGGAGCCGCCGACCCGTGATCGGCGTCAACATCGGCAAGACGAAGACGGTGCCGCTCGAGCAGGCCGTCGCCGACTACGAATACTCAACCCGTATCCTCGCCCCGCACGCCGACTATCTCGTCGTCAACGTCTCGAGTCCCAACACGCCGGGCCTGCGTCAGTTGCAGGAGATCGACGCGCTGGCCCCGCTGCTGCGCGCCGTCCGCGCCGCCGCTGCCGGGCGGGCGGATGTCCCGTTGCTGGTCAAGATCGCGCCGGACCTGGCGGACGAGGACGTCGACGCCGTCGCCGCCCTCGCCCTCGAGCTCGGCCTGGACGGCATCATCGCCACCAACACCACGCTGGGCCGGGACGGGCTGGCCACCGATGCCGCCACGGTCACGGCCGCGGGCGCCGGGGGGCTCTCCGGTGCACCGCTGGCCGCGCGGTCCCTGGCGGTGCTGCGGCGACTCAAGGCGGCGGTCGGGGACCGGCTCGCGCTCGTGTCCGTCGGCGGAGTCACCACCGCCGACGACGTCGCCGAGCGGCTCGCCGCCGGCGCCGACCTGGTTCAGGGCTACACGGCGTTCCTGTACGAAGGCCCGTTTTGGGCACGACGGATCAATACGGGCCTTTCACGCCGTCGGCGGTGAGCTGACGACGCTGGAACCACCGCCGAATGTACGGCAGATGCTCGGATTCGGCACCGATGACGACGTCGTCCGTCCACTCGGCGCGGCACCACCACCGCGGGTCCTTCCGGCAACTCTGTGTCGCACCGGGGACGGACGAGGCCCGGGTCACCGCGATCGGTGACCCGGGCCTCGGGCGGAGGGCTTGCTCCAGTGGCGTCCGGTCAGGCCGGGCGCTTCTCCGGGGACACGGTCTTGGACGCGTCGGACTCGACGACGCCGGAGAGGGCGTCGTCGATGGCCGACATCGTGGCGGCGTCGAGCTTCACGCCGGCGGCCTTGACGTTCTCGGCGACCTGCTCGGGACGGGACGCGCCGACCAGGGCCGCGGCGACGTTGTCGTTCTGCAGCACCCAGGCGATGGCCAGCGTCGACATCTTCAGGCCGGCGCCCTCGGCGATCGGCCGCAGCTTCTGCACCGCCGTCAGCGTCTGCTCGTCCATGAAGCGGGCAATGGTGTCCTGGCCGCCCTTGCTGTCGGTCGCGCGAGAGCCGGCCGGGGCATCCTTGCCGGGCTCGTACTTGCCGGAGAGCACACCCTGCGCCATCGGAGACCAGACGATCTGGGAGATGCCCAACTCACGGGAGGTGGGCACCACCTTCTCCTCGATCACCCGCCACAGCGCCGAGTACTGCGGCTGGTTGGAGACGATCGAGAAGCCCGCCTCGCGCGCCAGCTTCTGGCCCTCGCGCAGCTGCTCGGCGGACCACTCGGAGACGCCGATGTAGAGCGCCTTCCCGGCGCGGACGACGTCGGCGAACGCCGCGATGGTCTCCTCGAGCGGGGTCTCGACGTCGTACCGGTGGGCCTGGTAGAGGTCGACGTAGTCCATCTGCAGGCGCTTCAGGGAGTTGTTGATGCCCTCCATGATGTGCTTGCGGCTGAGGCCGACGTCGTTGACGCCCTTGGGGCCGACCGGCCAGTACACCTTGGTGAAGATCTCCAGCGACTCACGCCGCTCGCTCTTCAGCGAGTCCCCGAGCACCTGCTCGGCCGCACCGTTGGCGTACGCGTCCGCCGTGTCGAAGGTGGTGATCCCCGCGTCCAGAGCCGCGCGCACGCACTGCGCCGCGACGTCGTTCTCCACCTGGGAGCCGTGGGTGAGCCAGTTGCCGTAGGTGATCTCCGAAACCTTCAGACCACTGTTGCCGAGATGTCTGTAATCCATCCGGCCAGCCTAGCCCCAATGCCGTGTAGTTAGGCGGCGGGCGGCTTTGTCAAGGGTGGGTGTGGGCAAGTCGTGGCGGGGTGGGCAACGGGGCTCGGGTAGCAGGGGCATCGCCCAAGACGCTTCTCGCTTCCAGGAGCCCCGTTGCCTGTTCAGTGTGGCATTCAGCATGTCGTTCCTGAGGTCGCGGTCGCTGGTGGCCGCTTCGCGCCGGGTCATCTGGGTGAGTTGACCCAGATCGTGCCGTTCGAGATGGTCGACGCGGCGCTGGCCGAGACCGGTCGGGTGCAGGCGCGGGTGCGTGATCTGCCGTCTCGGGTGGTGGTCTACCTGCTGCTGGCTGCAGCCCTGTTCGCGGAGTGCGGATACCGGCAGGTGTGGGCTCGACTCGTCGCGGGCCTGGCTGGGTTGACCGTCGCGGTCCCGACCGCGGGGGCGTTGGCGCAGGCCCGCCGTCGGGTCGGTGCCGCGCCGCTGCGGGCACTGTTCGATCTGCTCCGCGGCCCGACCGCAGGTCCCGCTACTCGCGGGGTGTGGTGGCGGGACCGTCTGGTCACCGCGGTCGACGGCACGATGATGTGCTGCCCGGACACTCCCGCGAATCTGCAGGTCTACCGCAAAGGCGGCGGCAACCACGGCGGTACCGGGTATCCGATGGTTCGGCTGCTTGCCCTGGTCGCTTGCGGCACCCAGGGCCGTGATCGCGGTCACCTTCGGATCGACCTCCACCGGGGAGACCACCGACACCCGGAAACTGCTCGGGTCGCTGCATGAGAAGCCCATGCCAAGGGGATCGCGCTGTCGCCCGACGCTGCTGGCATCAGCTCGACCACACGGACGCGGTGGCGACGACCGCTAGGTGCAGCGTTTCGGTTTCGGTTTCGATCCTCACCGCCTCTGCGGGCAGAGCACGTTCGGTCATGAGGCCAGTAACAACGGTCTGAAGAAATCGCGCCCGCTGTTCGACCCTTTCTGGGGGGATCGCGCCTTCGTCGATCAAGGTGGTCAACCATTGCTCGATGCGGTGGCGACCCAGCCGTTCGAGCGCGAGATAGCTGGCTGCTTGGTCATCGGATGGCTTGGAGGCGACGTACGCCTCGTACAGGGCTCTCCATTGCTCTCGGGCGCGATCGCCCGCGCCTACTTGCGCGAGGAGCAGTCGTAGGCATTCGACCAGGCGCTCGTTCGGTG
This sequence comes from Tersicoccus phoenicis, assembly GCF_001968835.1. Classification (GTDB taxonomy): domain Bacteria; phylum Actinomycetota; class Actinomycetes; order Actinomycetales; family Micrococcaceae; genus Tersicoccus; species Tersicoccus phoenicis. The sequence continues at coordinate 29,294 of NZ_MRDE01000024.1, read as the reverse complement.
TCAACGTGCGGTCGTTGATCGGGTCGTTAGGGATGTCGAGGTCGTAGATCCCGGCGACGACGGTGTCGACGAGATCGCGCTGCGTTGGGAAGAAGTGTCGTAGTGAACCCGTGCTCACCTGGGCGCGGGCTGCCACTGCCCGCACGCTCAAGCGCGCGGTCGGGTTCTCGCCGAGCATCGTCGCCGCGGCGATGAGAATCTTGGCGCGCGTGCCTGGTTCCTTGGTCTCAGCGTTCACGTCTGCCTCCCCTCTGGCACCTGTCTATCACAGCGTGCTAGCGTAACTGTATCACGCTGTGCTAGCGGGAAGTGGGGATGGGAAATGGCGATCCAACAGTGGCGCAACCGCCGCGTCCGTGCCGGGTCCGGTGAGCCACTGCGCCGGTATCGCTGGTGGCAAATGTTCGGTAGGTCGCTGCGCTCGATCACGTTGCCCTCGGGTGACGGCGCGACGTCGACCTACACGGTCGATGTTCGTCACGCCGGCGATATGACGGATGGCGCGATTCGTGCCCGCTTGTACGTGAACGGTTCTTTGCAGTCGTTCGCGAAGACGCCGACCCGCTTCTCGGTACCGGGCGGTCACATCGAGGTCGCCATCAACGGCTTCGGGCTCAAGCGCTGCCACTACGTGCGCACAGACGGGACCGAGCAGCAGCTATCTCCCGATCCCGCATCCGCAGAAGGGCGTCGCGCCCGGCTGCACCACCGGCATCCCGGTCTAAGCCGCGTCATTGGCCTCATCTCCATCGCGCTCGTGGTCGTCGGCCTCGGCGTCGAAGTGCCGCAGATCATCGAGTCGCTCTCCCAGGTCCCACTCATCGCCGACTCGATCGGCACCTTCACGTCGCCCGTGCGACTCCCCCCCTCCATCAACCTGCTCATCGGGCTCGCGGCTGTCGTCGGCAGCACGGAGCGAGCCCTGCGGATGCGTTCGAGTTGGTTCGACGAACTCGCCAGTTGACGCATGACTGGACGGGAATCGCTTCTATCGTCGAAGCATGAGCGGATGATCCTGTTGGCCGACCGGAACTTCGCTGCCGCGGACCTGATCGGTGCGATCGCCGACACCGGCGCGGACTTGCTGATCCGGGTGAAGTCAGGCCGCAACCTCCCGGTCTGCCTGCGACTGGCGGACGGATCCTGGCTCTCGAAGATCGGCAGGGTCGACGTCCGTGTCATCCGGTGTGAGATCACTCTCGCCACCAGTTGCGGGCAGCGCAGCGAGACCTACCAGCTCGTCACCACGATCCGTGACCCCGACTGCCCGGCCACCGAACTCGTCCGGCTCTACCACGACCGGTGGGAGATCGAGACCGGTTTCCTGGAACTGAAGCAGACGATCCTCGGCGGCCGGGTGCTCCGCGTTCGCACCCCGGCCGGAATCGAGCAAGAGATCTACTCACTCCTGGTCACCTACCAGGCGCTACGGATCGCGATCGCCGACGCCACCATCGGGCGCCGCGACATCGACCCGGGCCGGGCCGGGCCGGGGCAGCTTCACCATCGCGCTGCACGCCGCCCGAGACCAGGTCACCGCGGCCGCCGGCGTCGTCGCCGACACCGTCATCGACCTCAAAGGCACGATCGGTCGCCAGGTCATCGACCAACTCCTGCCCGAACGACGGCTCCGAACCGGTTCCTGGGGGCTACGGCAGCCACGCCAGTTCACGGACGAGTGCGACGACGAGGGCGGCCGGCCCTCCGGAGGCCAACCAGCTCAACGGGGACCGCCCGTCCGTCTCCTCGGCGGGCTCGGTCATCAGGGCCTCCACGGTCAGGGGATGCACGTCCGCGGGGATTGGCTCGATGACCTCCTGCAGCCACGCCGGGTAGCGCAGTCCGATCGGGGTGGTGACGGCGTACAGCTGGTGCGCCTTGCGGCGTCGGTCCACCGTGGTCCGGTCCACGCCGAGCAGGCGGGCCGTGGCCTGAGGGCTCAGCGTGCTGTGCAGTGTCTGCGCGGCGAGACTCGCGGCGATCCGGTCGCTGTACCACTGGGTGGCGTCCGGGTCGTCCAGAACCCCGACGACGTCGCGGGCAGGCGGGGTGTCGCGGGTCAGGCGGGGTACTGTCCGCGCTTGACCATCGGCTTGGGCAACCGGATCCGGCGGAACTGGAGCGTGCGCATGAAGCCGTACCAGTAGACGCCGCGCTCGGTCGCGCCGAACTTCGCGGTCAGGCGGCGCTTGAGCGTGCGGCGCAGCCACAGGCCGTCGACGACGACCACGGCGACGAAGGCATAGAAGAACACCAGCACGACGGACTGCACGGCCGTGTTGGGGATGAAGGTGAGCAGGACGAAGACCAGCGCCAGCGGCAGCAGGATCTCCCCGATGCTGAACCGGGCGTCCACCCAGTCGCGCACGAACCGCTTCTGCGGGCCCTTGTCCCGCAGCGGCAGGTACTTGTCGTCACCGGTCTCCATGGCGCGGCGGGTGCGCAACCGCGATTCCCGGCTCGCCTCGCGGTTCGCCTCCCGGGCGGCCTTGCGGTCGTCGGGCACCAAGGGGCGACGCCGCGCCGCCTCCTGGTCGCGCCGCTTCGGGGTCGGGGCACCCTTGCCCCCGCCCCGCTTCGCGTCCTCGGCCGGCTCCGGCGCGGGAACGGCGGTCACGGCAGTTGATCCCTTGTTACGTCCGAACACGCCACAAGGATACCGGCCCCCACGGACTCCGAGCGCCGGTCACCGGGCCGGCACCGGACGAGGTGCACCGGCCGGTGGAGCCGACCGTGGCTAGGCTGGCCGGCATGAGCGAACCGACCAGCCGCCCCCAGCCCCCGACGCCGTCCGACCCGACCGAGGCGGCGATCGTCGCCGCCGTCGACGAGGCCCTGCCCGCCACGCTCGACGCCCTCGCCGGGCTGGTGGCCATCCCCGGGATCGCGTGGGCGTCCTTCGACCCGGAACACCTGCAACACAGCGCCCGGACGGTGGCCGGCCTGTTCGCCGACCTCGGCCTGGAGGCCCGGGTGCTCAGCGTGGACGACGGCGACCGGACCGGGGGACCGGCGGTGGTGGCGACCCGACCCGCGGCGGACGGCCAGCCGACCGTGCTGCTGTACGCCCACCACGACGTCCAGCCGCCCGGGGACCCCGACGCCTGGCAGAGCGACCCCTTCACCCTCGTGGGCCGGGACGGCCGGCTCTACGGCCGCGGTGCCGCCGACGACAAGGGCGGCGTCATGGTGCACGCGGCCGCGCTCGGCGCCCTGGCCCGGGCCGTCGGGGAAACCGGGGTGGGCGTCACCGTGTTCGTCGAGGGGGAGGAGGAGGCCGGCTCGCCGACCTTCCGTGCCTTCCTCGACGCGCACCGGGACCTGCTGCGTGCCGACGTCATCGTCGTCGCCGACGCCGGCAACTGGAAAGCCGGCGTCCCGGCCCTGACCACCAGCCTGCGTGGCCTGGTCGACGCCACCGTCACAGTCCGGGTGCTCGACCACGGCGTTCACTCGGGCATGTTCGGCGGCCCCGTGCTCGACGCCGTGACCCTGCTCAGCCGGCTGATCGCGACCCTGCACGACGAGAACGGTGACGTCGCCGTCGAGGGTCTGGTCCAGGGCACCGCCCAGGGGCTGGACTACGACGAGGACGCCTTCCGGGCCGACGCGTCGATGCTGCCCGGCACGCGGCTGGCCGGGACCGGGTCGTTGACCACCCGGCTGTGGAACCGGCCGGCGCTGTCGGTGATCGGCCTGGACGCTCCCGCCGTCGACGTCGCCTCCAACACCATCACCCCGGCCGCGCGGGCCAAGCTGAGCCTGCGGCTGGCACCCGGACAGGACCCCGACGCGGCGATGGCCGCCCTGGAGCGGCACCTGACCGGGCACACCCCCTTCGGTGCGCAGGTCCAGTTCGCGGCGGGGGAGCGGGGGCAGGCGTTCGACGCCGACGTCTCCTCCACCGCGTCCGCCCTCGCGCTACGGTCCCTCAGCGACGCCTGGGGCACGCCCGCCGTCACGGCCGGGATGGGTGGCTCCATCCCGTTCGTCGCCGACCTGACGGAGGTGTACCCGGACGCCCAGATCCTGCTCACCGGCGTCATCGACCCGGACACGCGGGCCCACGGCGCGAACGAGTCGATGGACCGGGCCGACTTCCGCAACGCGATCGTGGCGGAGGCCCTGCTGCTGCACCGCCTGCGGCGCTGACGCACGGCCGTGGCGACGACGTACGATGGGAGCACGCCGTCGGGCGTCGGCCGCGAGAACACGCGTCCCGGCACCCGGACCGCACAGAGAGGACTCACCGTGAGCGCATCGACCACCGAGACCGTGGACACCGCCGACCTGCCCGGCCATGACGTCAACCTCAGCGACGTCGCCGCCCAGAAGGTCGCCAGCCTGCTGGAGCAGGAGGGACGCACCGATCTGCGGTTGCGGATCGCCGTGCAGCCGGGCGGCTGCTCCGGACTGATCTACCAGCTGTACTTCGACGAACGCCTGCTCGACGGCGACGCCGTGCGCCAGTACGACGGCGTCGAGGTCGTGGTCGACAAGATGAGCGTGCCGTATCTTTCTGGCGCGAGCATCGACTTCGAGGACACGATCGCCAAGCAGGGATTCACCATCGACAACCCGAACGCCGGCGGTTCCTGTGCCTGCGGCGACTCGTTCCACTAGGAGCAACCGGGGCCCGGCGAATACGCCGGGCCCCCACAGGCCCGGCGTATTCCGCTCGCCCGCCACACGGCCGGCGGTGGGGCGGAAAACCCGGATCTGGCGGTAGGCTCTACACGGAGTAGTAAAGTGGCGACGTTCCCGGGGCACCGTCGAAAGGCGGAGAGGGGGCGGAAAGTGCCGCATCTCGTACCGAAGAGGAAGGGCCGTTTCGTGACTGCACGGAAACCCAGCGGCAGGCGCAGGTTCAAGCTCGCCGGGGCGGTGGCCATCGGAACAGCGGCAGCGCTGCTGCTGTCCGGATGTACCAGTGAGGCCAGCAAGGGCTGGCTGCCGTCGGAGCGGGACATGACCGACCGCACGCAATACGGGTGGGATCTGTGGATCAACTCGTGGATCGCCGCGCTGGCGGTCGGTGTGCTGGTCTGGGGACTGATCCTGTGGTGCATCATCGCCTACCGCCGCCGCAAGACCGACAAGGGCTACCCGCGGCAACTGAGCTACAACCTGCCGATCGAGATCTTCTACACCTTCGTGCCACTGGCGATGGTGTTCGTGCTGTTCTACTTCACCGACATCGCGCAGACGAAGATTCTGCAGCGGAGCGACGATCCCGCGGTCGTGATCGACGTCCGTGCCAAGCAGTGGTCGTGGGACTTCAACTATGTCAAGGAGAACACCTACGAGACGGGCACCCAAGCACAGCTCGACGGCAAGACCGGTGCCAGGGATCGGATCCCGACCCTGTACCTTCCGGTCAATCGGACCGTCGAACTGCAGTTGAACGCCCGGGACGTCATCCATTCGTTCTGGGTGCCCGCGTTCCTGCAGAAGATGGACGCGATCCCCGGGAAGACGAATTACATGACCTTCACCCCTCAGAAGGAGGGGAAGTTCGACGGGAAATGCACCGAACTGTGCGGCGAGTACCACTCCGAGATGTTGTTCAACGTCGAAGTGGTCAGCCAAGCACAGTTCGACCAGCGCATGCAGCAGCTGCGTGATCGCGGCCAGAGCGGTCAGATCGGCAAGGAATACGACCGCAACTCGAAGCTGACCCCCAACCCGGTGTCGAAAGGCTGAGTGACCCGTGTCCACGTACAACTACACCGCGGAGGACTCCGCCGTCGCGACCGCGCCCCGAGTGGTGCCCCGGTCGAAGGGGCGGATCGTGGTCAACTGGCTGACCAGCACCGACCACAAGACCATCGGGTACATGTACCTGATCGGGTCGTTCATCTTCTTCTGCATCGGCGGGGTGATGGCGCTGTTGATCCGCGCCGAGCTGTTCCAGCCCGGCATGCAGATCCTGCAGACGAAAGACCAGTACAACCAGCTGTTCACCATGCACGGCACGATCATGCTGCTGATGTTCGCGACCCCGCTGTTCTCCGGCTTCGCCAACGTCATCATGCCGCTGCAGATCGGTGCGCCGGACGTCGCTTTTCCCCGGCTCAACGCGCTGGCCTTCTGGTTCTACTTGTTCGGGTCCACCATTGCCGTGGCCGGTTACATCACCCCGCAGGGCGCGGCGTCCTTCGGCTGGTTCGCCTACTCCCCGCTGTCGAACACGACGTTCTCGCCCGGTGTGGGTGGTGACCTCTGGGTGTTCGGACTCGCGCTGTCCGGATTCGGCACCATCATGGGCGCGGTCAATTTCATCACCACGATCATCTGCATGCGCGCTCCGGGTATGACCATGTGGCGGATGCCGATCTTCACCTGGAACGCGCTCGTCACCTCGATGCTCGTGCTGATGGCGTTCCCCCCGCTGGCCGCAGCGCTCTTCGCTCTGGGAGCCGACCGGAGATTCGGTGCCCACATCTTCGACCCGGAGAACGGCGGCGCACTCCTCTGGCAGCACCTGTTCTGGTTCTTCGGGCATCCGGAGGTGTACATCATCGCCCTACCGTTCTTCGGGATCGTGACCGAGATCATCCCGGTGTTCTCGCGCAAGCCGATCTTCGGTTACAAGGGCCTGGTGTTCGCGACGATCGCCATCGCAGCGCTGTCGGTGACGGTGTGGGCACACCACATGTACGTCACGGGGTCGGTGATGCTGCCGTTCTTCGCCTTCATGACGATGCTGATCGCGGTGCCCACCGGTGTGAAGTTCTTCAACTGGATCGGCACGATGTTCCGTGGCTCGGTGACCTTCGAGACGCCGATGCTGTGGTCGATCGGGTTCTTGATCACCTTCCTGTTCGGCGGCCTGACCGGCATCATCCTGGCGGCTCCACCGCTGGACTTCCAGGTGTCGGACACCTACTTCGTGGTCGCTCACTTCCACTACGTCGTGTTCGGCACCGTCGTCTTCGCGATGTTCGCGGGCTTCTACTTCTGGTGGCCGAAATGGACCGGATCGATGCTCAACGAGCGGCTCGGGAAAGTGCACTTCTGGATGCTCTTCCTCGGTTTCCACGGCACGTTCCTGATCCAGCACTGGCTCGGAGTGGTCGGCATGCCTCGCCGCTACGCGGACTACATGCCGGAGGACAACTTCACCTGGATGAACCAGATCTCGACGATCTCGTCATTCCTTCTCGGTGCGTCGCTGCTGCCGTTCTTCTGGAACGTGTACATCACCTGGCGGCGCAAGGAGAAGGTGACGGTCGACGACCCCTGGGGGTTCGGTGGGTCGCTGGAGTGGGCGACGTCGTGCCCGCCCCCGCGGCACAACTTCACCTCGTTGCCGCGGATCCGGTCGGAGCGTCCCGCGCTGGACCTGCACCACCCCGAGTTGGCGGCGCACTCGGCGCCGAGCGGTAGCGCCAGTGCCGGCGTCTTCGGACCGGCCGATCGAGAAGAGGCCTGAGCCGATGCGTGTCGAAACCAAACTCTTCCTGTTCATGGTCCCGTTCTTCCTCGTGGTGGGGACCGTCTATGGGTTCATGGTGCGGTGGGCCGAGCCGGTGGGCATAATCGGAGTCTGGCTCGTGGCGGGCCTGTCCGGAATGGTGGGGTTGTACCTGTGGTACACCGGCCGACGCGTCGGCTTCCGGCCCGAGGACCGGACCGACGGCGAGATCCACGAGGGCGCGGGCGAGCAGGGTTTCTTCAGCCCGTGGAGTTGGTGGCCCCTCACCCTCGCACTCGGTGCTGCGGCCGTGATGCTCGGCCTGGCGGTGGGTTGGTGGGTCCTCTACATCGGCACGTTCCTCGGCGTGATCGGGTTGATCGGCTGGGTGTTCGAGTACAGCCGCGGGGATCACGCACACTGACGTATTCGAGCCGCGTACGCTGAGCAGCGATCGGTGAGAGGCCCGGGGCGGGGAACCGCGTCCGGGCCTCTCCCGCATCCAGGGTCGCCTGCTCCGGCTCGCGCCCGTCCGGAGGGAGTCGCCGTGGACGAAGAAGGCGCTACCGGCTACCGCCGGGTGCTGGCGCAGCTGCGAGCGGACGTGCTCGGCGTTCTGCAGCCCGGTGACGGCCTGCCCCCGGAGCGGGAGCTGGCGGCGCGCTTCGGCGTCGCGCGGATGACGGTGCGCCGTGCGCTGGACGAACTTGCCACCGAAGGGCTGATCGACCGCCTGGTGGGCGTCGGTACCTTCGTTGCCTACCCGAAGCGGTCCATCCATGTGCAGCTGACCTCCTACACGGAGGAGATGACGCGCCGCGGCATGATCCCCACGGCGACCGTCCTCGACTTCGGCACGGTCGCGGCCTCCGACCACGTGGCTCGACAGCTGCGCCTGGAGCCCGGGGATCCGGTGGTGCGCTACCGACGGCTCTTCTACGCCGACGGAGAGCCGATGAGCGTGGACGAGAACTTCCTCGTGCCCCATCACGTACCCGGCATGGTCAGAGCCTCGCCGCCCCCGTCACTGTATCGGTATCTCAACGAAGAACACGGCCTGGTGATCGAGTGGGGTGAGGACACCATCGAGGCCACCTCGGCGACGTCCTCGCTCGCCCGTCTGCTCAAGATCGACGCCCGGGATCCGCTGTTGAAGATCGAGCGACGGGCGTACGTCGGCCGTGTCGTCGTGGACTTCTCCATCTCGTACTACCGCGCCGATCGGTACCGGCTGTCTGTGCCGCTGCAGCGGCCGCGACGATCCCATCAGGGGAACCGGCCCTTGCTGCGGGACCGCTGACCACCGTGACCGCACAACTGAGCGGGCCCGGCAGGAGGAAAACCTGCCGGGCCCGCTTCGAGTGTCGGCTGCTGCCGGTCAGCGTCCGATGCCGGCGCGCTCAGCTTCTGCGGTCTCGATCTCGTCGTGTCCGCCGCCGTGGGAGTGCGCCGCTTCCAGCTCTGCCGGGGTCACCGGTGCGACACGATCCTCGAAGAAGAAGCGGGAGAGCCGACCGCGGACCTTCTCGGCGCCGGACACCTTGCCGTTCCGCCCCGGCTGCGGGGCGAGCACCTCGGGGGAGTCGAAGTTGATCATCCGGTACAGGTGATACCGGTCGACCGGTTCGTGCACCTCGATGAACTCGCCGTGCGGCAACCGCACCACGCGACCGGTCTCCCGGCCGTGCAGGGCGATCTCCCGGTCCTTCCGCTGCAGTGCCAGGGCGATCCGGCGGGCCACGATGAAGCCGATGACGGGACCGACGATGAAGAGCGTCCGGAGCCAGTAGATGACGTCGTTGAGGGAGACGTAGAAGTGAGTGGCGATCAGGTCCGAGCTCGCGGCCGCCCACAGCACGCAGTAGTAGATCACGCCGGCGACACCGATACCCGTGCGGGTCGGCGCGTTCCGCGGGCGATCGAGGATGTGGTGCTCCCGGTTGTCCTTCGTCACCCACCGTTCGATCCACGGGTAGCCGAACATCAGCGTGAACAGCACCAGCGCGGGCCCCAGAGCGGGCAGGAGCACGTTCAGCGACAGCGTCCAGGTGCCGAACAGCACGAACTCCCAGTTCCACGGCCAGGTGCCAGGCATCAGGCGGAGTGCACCGTCGACCCAGCCGATGTACCAGTCCGGCTGCGTGCCGGCGGAGATCGGTGAGGGGTCGTACGGGCCGTAATTCCAGATGGGGTTGATGGTGAACGCCGCAGCCATCAACGCGATGATGCCGAAGACGATGAAGAAGAAGCCGCCGGCCTTCGCCGCATAGATCGGGCCGACCGGGTAGCCGACGACGTTGGTCTCCGTACGACCCGGTCCCGGGTACTGGGTGTGCTTGTGGAGCACCACCATGAACAGGTGAATGGCGATCAGCAGCAGAATGGCGGCGGGAATCAGGAGGATGTGCAGGGTGAAGAGCCGCGGGATGATGTCGGTCCCGGGGAACTCGCCGCCGAAGAGGAAGAACGCGATATAGGTTCCCACCACCGGGATGGCGAGGATGACACCGTCGATGATGCGTAGACCGTTGCCGGAGAGCAGGTCGTCCGGCAGCGAATACCCGGTGAAACCGGCGGCGAGGCCCAGGATGAGCAGCAGTCCGCCCACGACCCAGTTCAGCTCGCGCGGCTTGCGGAACGCCCCGGTGAAGAACACGCGCAACATGTGCACCGCGTTGGACGCCACGAACAGCAGGGCCGCCCAGTGGTGCACCTGGCGCATGAAAAGGCCACCACGGATGTCGAAGGAGATGTCGAGGGAGGACTGGTACGCGACCGACATCTCGACGCCCTTCAGCGGCACGTACGACCCGTCGTACTGGGTGACGGCCATCGAAGGCTCGAAGAAGAAGGTGAGGAACGTTCCCGACAACAGCAGGATGACGAACGAGTAGAGCGCGACCTCGCCGAACATGAACGACCAGTGGTCCGGGAAGACCTTCCGACCGAACTCCTTGACCAGCGCCGAGCCGCCAACGCGCTGGTCGACGAAGTCCGCCATCTTGCCGACGGCGGTCGGCGCTACATATCCGGTGTTGCGCTGATCGGTGCTCGTAGTGGACATCAGCCACGCTCCCAGAAACTCGGACCCACAGGATCGAGGAAGTCGCTCTGTGCGACGAGGTACCCCTGGTCGTCGACCATGATGGGCAACTGGGGCAGCGGGTGTGCCGCCGGCCCGAAGATCACCTTGCACTCCTGCGTCACGTCGAAGGTCGACTGGTGGCACGGGCAGAGCAGATGGTGCGTGCGCTGCTCGTACAGGGCCACCGGGCAGCCGACGTGGGTGCAGATCTTCGAATAGGCAACGATGCCCTCGTACGCCCAGTTCTCCCGCCCGGGGGACGGGTTCAGGTCCGCCGGCTCCAGGCGCATCAGCAGGACGACCGCCTTCGCTTTCTGCTCGAGCTTGTCCTCGGCCTCGTTCAAGCCTTCGGGAATGACGTGAAAAACCGAGCCGATCGTCACGTCGGCGGCACGGATGGGCGTGCCGTCCGGATCGCGACTCAGGCGGACGCCGCGGTCCCACATGGTGCGCCGAAGCGCATTGCCCGGCAGTGGCCCGAGGTCGCGGAAGATCGCGATGGCGGGCAGCACCGCCAGGGCGCCGGCACCGATCAACGTGTTGCGGATCAACGGCCGACGGCCGATCCCCGACTCGGACAGGATGCCCGTGACGATCCGCTCCGCGTCCCGGCGGTCGGACTCCGGCCGGATCTCGTGCCGCTCCTCCACCCACTCGTGGTCGGGCATGAGCGTCTTCGCCCAGTGGACGATGCCGATACCGATACCGAACATGGCGAACGCGGTGCCGAGCCCGAGCAGCAGGTTCTGCAGCCGCAGGGTGGCCACGGTGTTGTCGAGCCGGATGAAGAAGTATCCGAAGAAGAACAACAGGGTGCCGACGATCGACACGACGAACAGCAGCGATACCTGCCGCTCGTTGCGCTTGGCAGCGCGTGGCTGCGTATCGGAGAGCCGCGGACGGTGCGGCGGAAGCCCCGGATCCGCGTGGGCCAGGTCGTCGGGTCGGTCGTCAGCCGTGGCGACTGCGCCGGAGTTGCCCGGGGTGCCGTTGCTACGGTCGCTCATGAGCCCCTTCATTCCTCGTCGTGATGCTGGTGTGTCGAGTTCCGGTCGTGCGGGGCGGTCTCCCTCCGCCCGCGCACCGGAGCGGTGATCAGGAGGACCGCGAGGTCAGCCAGATGGTGAAGGCGATGATGACGCCGAGCCCGGCGACCCACGCGAACAGGCCCTCGGACACGGGCCCGAGTGAGCCGAGGTCGGCACCACCCGGAGAACCCTGCTGCTCGATGGTCTTCAGGAAGGTGATCAGGTTCCGCTTCTCCTCAGGGGAGATGTTGGAGTTGTTGAAGACCGGCATGTTCTGCGGGCCGGTGACCATCGCCTCGTAGATGTGCTTCTCGCTCACCCCCGCCAGCGCAGGGGCGAACTTGCCCCGCGTGAGTGCACCACCGGCGGCGGCCGCGTTGTGGCACATGGCGCAGTTGACTCGGAACAGTTCGCCGCCCTTGGCGGCATCGCCCTTGCTGGTGTCCAGTTCCGCTGCGGAGGGCACGGCCGGGCCGGCGCCGAGGGACGCCACGTAGGCGGCGAGCTGCCGAATCTGGGCGTCGTCGAACTGGACAGGCTTCTTCTGTGCCTGCGGGCCTTGCTGGGCCAGCGGCATCCGGCCGGTCCCGACCTGGAAGTCGACGCTGGCAGCGCCCACGCCGACGAGGGACGGACCAGCGCTCGTGCCCTTGGCGGACGTGCCGTGGCAGCTGGCGCAGTTGGCGACGAACAGCTTCTGACCGTTGTTCACGTCCTGAGCGGAGTAGGCCTCCCGTGACTGACTCGCCTGCGCGGCGTTCGCCGCACTGGCGACCGCATAGAGCGTGCCCGTGATCAGCAGGGCCAGCAGGATCAGTGCCACCGCCGCGAGCGGGTGCCGGCGTCGTTGCGCGAGTGACTTCACCTGTCCGTACCTCTTCCCTGGTGGTGCTTCGCCTTCACGGGGGCTGGTGGACGCACCCGCCCTGGTCTCGGTGGTCCGATTCTTCTCGATTTCCGAGATATCAGTGGTCTCATTCTCGTCCGCCTCCGGTCGCAGTCAAGGCCGGGCTACTTGAGGAAGTAGATGATGAAGAACAGGGCGATCCAGACGACGTCGACGAAGTGCCAGTAGTAGGAGACGACGACGGCGGAGGTCGCTTCGAAATGGCCGAAGCGCTTGGCGATGTAGGCACGTCCGATGATGAACAGGAACGCGAGCAGGCCGCCCGTCACATGCAGACCGTGGAACCCGGTGGTCAGGTAGAAGGCAGACCCGTAGGCGTTGGAGGAGAGCGAGACACTCTCCGACACCAGGGTGGTGTACTCGTACGCCTGCACCGACACGAACACCGCACCCATGAGGAAGGTCAGGATGAACCACTCGACCATGCCCCAGCGTGCGAGGTTGAACAGGCCACCGGTCCGGCGTGGCTGCAGCCGTTCGGCGGCGAACACGCCGAACTGGCAGGTCACCGAGCTGAGCACCAGCACGATGGTGTTCGCCAGCGCGAGCGGGACGTTCAGCTTGGCGGTCTCCTCGGCCCACATCTCGGGGACTGTCGACCGCAGGGTGAAGTACATGGCGAACAGGGCCGCGAAGAACATGATCTCGCTGGAGAGCCACACGATCGTCCCCACCGACACCATGTTCGGACGGTTGAGAGCCGGATGCGCCTGGGCGCTCGGAGCCTGGGTTGCACTGGTCACGGAGCCATTATGGCTGGTAAAACCCTGAGTCACCAACGCAACTCGCCGGAAGGTGCTACTGACGTGGGACGATATCGAAAAAAACTTGTCTACAGAGGTTAGAACTGGGGCTCGGGTTAGGATCCGTTCCCAGCCTGCGTTCAGGAACTTGCGAGTCGGCTCGACGTCGGCCCGGCGCTACGATCGACGGGTGCATCCGCAACCACCCGCCACCTCGTCCGTTGGCCCGTTGACTGGCCAGTCCGACACCGGCCGGACGGTCGTGGATCGGCCGACGGTCCGGTCCTGGCCCGAACTGCTGACGGTGTTGCTCGCCGGCCGTGACCTGGCCGCACCGGAGACGGCGTGGGCGATGGACCGGGTGATGTCGGGGGAGTTGTCCGACGCCGCCGTCGCTGGTTTCCTCGTGGCCCTGAAGGCCAAGGGGGAGACCGTCGAGGAACTGGCCGGACTCGTCGAGGCGATGCTCGACCACGCCAATCCGCTGCCGATCAACGGCGACGCCCTCGACATCGTGGGCACCGGCGGGGACCGGCAGAACACGGTGAACATCTCGACCATGGCGGCGCTCGTGTGCGCCGGCGCCGGAACGCCCGTGGTCAAGCACGGCAACCGGGCCGCGTCGTCGTCGACCGGCACCGCCGACGTGCTGGAGGCCCTGGGGGTGAACCTCGATCTGGGGGTCGCCGACGTGGCCGAGGCTGCTCGGGTCGTCGGTGTCACGTTCTGCTTCGCCCAGGTGTTCCACCCCTCGATGCGGTTCGCCGCCGGCGCACGTAAGGCGCTCGGAGTCCCGACCGTGTTCAACTTCCTGGGCCCGATGACCAATCCCGCCCGGGTGGACGCGTCCGCCATCGGCGTCGCCGATCCCCGGATCGGCCCCCTGATCGCCGGGGTGCTGGCCCGCCGCGGCAACCGCGCCCTGGTCTTCCACGGACACGACGGACTCGACGAGCTGACCACCACGACGACGTCGACCGTGTGGGAGGTGCGCGGCGGCAGCGTGACCGAGCAGACGCTGGATCCGCAGGCACAGCTCGGTGTCCCGCGCGCCGTGCTCGAGGACCTGCGTGGCGGTGCCCCGGCGCAGAACGCCGACGTCGTCCGTGCGGTCCTCGCGGGGGACCTCGGGCCGGTGCGGGACGCCGTTGCGCTCAACGCGGCCGCCGGCCTGACCGCCGCCGACCAAACCGCCGACGGTCCGCTGATCGAGCGGTTGGCCGCGGGTCTCGCGCGGGCACACCGGTCGCTGGACAGCGGCGCGGCGGCCAAGGTGCTGGAACGCTGGGTGCGGTTCAGCGACGAACGCGGCCGCTGAACCCGTCGGGGGGCTCCTCGGACGACCCACCGGCAGACCCGACGCAGTCTCGCGACGCGGCGAGCGGCGGGATCAGTCCCCGCCGAGCGCGAACGCGGCGTCCAGGTCGTGCTGGGAGTACGCGCGGAAGGCGATCTGGGTGGTGGTCTCCCGGATGGAGGCGACCTTGGAGAGCCGGTCGGCGATGACCCGTTCGAGATCCTCGTGGCGACGCACTCGGGCGACCACGATCAGGTCCCAGTCCCCGGTGACCGAGTAGACCTCACTGATGCCCTCGATGGCGGAGATCTCCTCCGCCGTCTCGGGAATGCGGTCCGGTGCGACGGACACGTGGGTGAACGCGGTGATCACGGCAGATTCTCCTTCGGGTAGGACCCGGTTCCCGGTCGGGCGAGCCGGCGGACCAGTGCGGCGACGGCGCGCCAGCCCAGCAGGAACACGGCGAGGGTGATGGTCGCGACCACGACGAACGCGACGGCGGTGCCGGCGCCGGTGACCGCTCGCAGCAGCATCCCGGCGGCAACGGTCACCACCCAGACGACGACGCCGGTCGGCCACGGCCGCATCGGGGCCCGCCAGGCACGCACCAGCAGCCACCCGAGGGCGGCGCCGGCGAGGAAGGGCCACGCCGTGGCGAGAACCCCGGCGACCGGGTCCACCTCCTGATGACTGGCGCGCCCGATGGCGGCGAAGACCACGACGAGGATGGCGTCGGCGACGGCACTGCCCAACACGACACCGCGAGTCGGTCGCGAACCGGCAGGCGGCCGCGGTGCCGGGCTGCTGGTCTGCCGGTCGGCGGTTCGTCGGTCGGCGGTTCGTCGGTCGGCGGTTCGTCGGTCGGCGGTTCGTCGGTCCGGGATGAGTCGGTCGGAGGAGGGGATGGGCACGCCGACAGTCTACGAGTCTGTCCGCGCGTGCCTCGTGCCCGGTGCCACCGGTACGCCCCGGACAGTCCGAACTCCACGGGCCCCACCTCCACTGGCCCCACATTGCACGGTGCCGCCGCGCCGCGGGGTCGCCACCGTAGACTCCCGGCATGGACCCGGCCTTCACGCCCTTGACCACGGCGGACACCCCGGCCTGGGCGGACCTGACCACGGTGCTGGCCCGGGCCGACGAGACCGAGGAGTTCTACAGCGCCGAGGACCTCGCCGAGGAGCTGGCCGAAGAGGGAGTCGACCCGCAACGGGACACGTGGGCGGTGCGCGACCGGGCCGGGGACGGGATCGTGGCGTTCGGTCAGGTACGGGTACGGGTACGGGCGGAACTGCTCCACGGCCGGGCGATCGTCCTGCTCGGTGGCGGCGTCCATCCCGACTGGCGTCGCCGTGGCATCGGCCGGGCCCTGATGGACCGGATGGAGGCCCGAGCAAGGGAGCTGGCCGCCGGGCGACACCCCGGCGCGCCGGTCACGCTCCGCAACCCGGGCGGGCTGGAGACGGACCCGGTGCGTCACCTGCTCATCGGTCGCGGCTACACCTTGAGTCGGTATTTCGTGCAGATGGAGAGGTCGCTGCCGGGGCCGACCCCGGCGCCACCTGGCCCCACCGCGTCGAGCGCCACCCCGCCGAGCGCCACCCCGTCGAGCGCCGTCGCCGGGTACCGCATCGTCCCGTTCACTGCCGCCCTGTCCGCCGGCACGCATCGCGCACGGAACGCCGCGTTCGCCGACCACTGGGGGTCCACCTCCACGTCCGAGGCCGAATGGGCGGACCTGATCGGCGCGCGCAGCTTCACTGCCGACTGCTCGTTCCTTGCGGTGGCGTCGGGGAGCGGGAAAGCGGCCGCCGGGGACGTGCACGCCTTCTGCCTGGCCCAGGACTGGCAGGACGGGCAGCTGTACCTGGCGCTGATCGGCACCGTGCCGGCGGCTCGCGGTGTCGGTCTGGCCCGCGCGTGCATCGCCGCGTCACTCGAGGCGGCTGTCCGCCGACCGGACACGGAGGGGCGGCCCCGCTTCAGCCGGGCGAGCCTGCACGTGGACGCGGACAGCCCGACGGGAGCCACCCGGCTCTACCGGGCCGCGGGGTTCGCCGCGGTGAAGACGTTCGCGACATTCACCCGTGACCTGCCCGTCCGGTCCTCCCGATCGATTCCACCGTCCTGAACGGATGTTTCCGTTCAGGACGGATCGTCCGGCTCGGGACGGATGTCGGTGGCGTGTGCCACGCTGAGCGCATGGCTCAGCTTAGACCGCCGCGCTGCATCTACTACACGGCCGCCACGCTCGACGGCTTCCTTGCCGACGAGCACCACGATCTGGACTGGCTTCTCCGGTTGACGCCCGACCCCGAGCGGACCCCGGCCGCCTTCGACTTCGCGTCCTTCTTCGGGACCGTCGGAGCGATGGTGATGGGAGCCAACACCTACCGCTGGGTGTATCGGCACGAGAATCTCGCGACCCACCCGGAACGCTGGACCGACACCTACGGCGTCGTCCCCACCTGGGTCTTCACTCACGGCGAACTGCCGGAGGTCGTCGGCGCCGACATCCGGACGGTACGCGGTCCGGTGGCGGACGCGCTGCCGGCCATCCGGGAAACCGCAGGCGAGGGGGACATCTGGCTGCTCGGCGGTGGCGAGCTCGCCGGTCAGGTCGACGACGCCGGTGCCCTCGACGAACTCCGCATCAGCATCGCGCCGGTCACGCTCGGTCACGGCAACCCCCTGCTGCCGCGCCGCCTGGTGGACCGGCTCACGACCACCGGTGTGCATTCCGACGGGACCTTCGCCTACCTCTCCTACGACGTGCGGCCGCCGTCGTCATCGCTCAGGCTGTGACGGCGACGCCGAGCGGACTACAGAAGTCGCGCAACCAGCCGATGTCCTCGGGCAGCGCGAATGCCCGGCCGAATCCGTCATCCTGGGTCAGGTCGCCCCGCGCGACGCGGTCACCGAAGAGGACGTAGGCTGCGCCGTCGTTGCACCGCCGGCTGGTCCAGACGCACCCGTCGTAGCCGTTGTCGTGGGCAGCGATGGCCCAGCGCACGGTCCGTTCGTACGCGTCCGCCTCGGTATCACTGATGTCCGACGCTTCCGCACCCACGGCACGCAGGCCGGTGCCGCGGAACCTGGCCAACACCAGCCTGCGCGTGGGAGAGAGCCTGCTCATCACCTTCTCGCGATAGTCCCGCGGCACCAGCCGACCACCCGTCAGCGGAATGTCGTGCAGGAGCGTCTCACACACGGCAACGTCCGCCGAGGAACCTCCGTAGAGCACGGGCACGGTCGGCGCCCCCGCCGCTGCTGTCGCGCTGAAGAACGCGAACCGCGTCCGCCGGCCAGGGCCGGGGTTGAATTCGGCGGACGTTCGGGTGTTCGTGTGCACGCGATAGACGAAGTCGCCCGGATCCAGAGTCTCGGACTGCGGCCTGAATGGGTCGGGCGGACTTCTCACCACTCAACACCGAAGTGGTCGGCGACAGCGGCAACGACGACCTCCGGCTCGTTCAGCAGGTCGACGGGACGACGGGCACCGAGTTGACCGCTCGGGGCACACAACCACAGAATCAGGTCCTCGTCGGGGGTGTCGACCGATCGGGCCGCGGCGATGAGCTGGGAGATCCCCGGGCGGGTTCTCCCGCTGGCCCGATCGAACTGGAAACCGGGGTACTGATACTGATTCCCGTGCAGCACTGCCATCAGCCTCCCGCTGAGACGACGCTCGTTCGCCATCGCCCCGGGGCGGCCCCTGGACCCGAGAAGTCTGCTCGTCTCGGCGGGGGAGAGCAGCCCGAACTCGGCTTCGATGCTTCGCCAGGCGAGTTCGGTCTCAGCGACGGCTGCCGCGTACCCGGGCACCACCGGCCGATCGAGGCTACTGACGGCAGCACCGAGAGCGTGTCGGCTCTGCCTGATGATCGTGGCGAGCGATAACGCGTCGTCGACGCGCTGGTCTGCGGCCAGGGTCATCGCCGTTCTCCTGTCACAACTGCGCACTAGTATTTCCTGCAGATTCTACAGATCGACGGCGAAGCTGACCAAGCGGATTCGTCGCTTTCGTCAGATGCCGGTCCTGCGAGGAGTCGCCGTCGGCGACCGTTGACGACCGCTTCGTGACAGCGTCACGGGCCCCGCCTACGCTGACCCCATGTGCAGGAACATCCGGCAACTCCACAACTTCGAGCCCGCGGCGACCAGCGAGGAGATCCAGGCTGCCGCCCGGCAGTACGTGCGGAAGGTCAGCGGCAGTACTCGTCCTTCCCAGGCCAACCAGGCGGCGTTCGACGAGGCGGTCGAGGCGGTCGCCCACGCCACGGCGCACCTGCTCGACCACCTGACCACGAGCGCGGCACCGAAGAACCGCGAAGCCGAAGCGGCGAAGGCTCGCGCCCGCAGCGCCGCACGGTACGGCGCCGCGTGATGAGGGCCTGGCTCATGGCTTCCGCCCTTCCGACGATGGAGACCTCGTGCCCGACCACCTGACCCCCCTGCCCGACGCCGACTGGTCGCGGGTGCTGTGCGTGGCCGCGCACCCGGATGACCTGGAGTACGGCACGTCCGCCGCCGTCGCCACCTGGACCCGACGCGGCGTGGAGGTCGTCTACTTGCTCCTGACCGCCGGCGAGGCCGGCATGGCCGAGCCACCAGAGGTGGTTGCGCCATTGCGCGCCCGGGAACAGCGGCGTGCCTGCGACGCCGTCGGCGTGAGCGATCTGCGGATCCTCGACCACCCGGACGGCATGCTGGAAGGTGGCCTCGGACTGCGTCGCGACATCGCGCGAGTCGTGCGGCAGGTGCGGCCCGACGCCGTCGTCGGCGGGGTCTTCGATGTCGAGGCCTGGGGGACGCTCAACCAGGCCGACCACCGCGCCGCGGGCCTGGCGACGATCGACGCCGTCCGGGACGCGGACAATCCGTGGGTTTTCCGGGGGCTCGCCGAGGAGGAAGGACTGGCGCCGTGGCACACGAGGGCGCTCCTCATCGCCGGCCACCGGACACCCACGCACGGGTTGGCGGTCGACGACGACGCGGTCGCGGCCAGCGTGGCGTCGCTGCGCAGCCACGAGGCGTACCTCGAGCACGTCACCGGTCATCCGGAGCCGGGGGAGTTCATCCCCGAGATGCTGCGCGAAGGCGGTCAGGCTCTCGGCGGCGAGTTCGCCGTGCTGTTCCGCGTGTTCGACCTCGGCGGGATGGGCGGAAACACCACCTGAGCGTGCGACGTAGCCTCCGGCTCGGCGTCCACGCCCCTGTCCTGACCTTAGGCTGATCGGATGGCAGCCTTCGACATCGCGCCCCCCGCCGACCAGCCCCTGACGGCGCTCGTCACCGGGGCTTCCGGCGGGATCGGCCGGGCGACCTGCCAACTGCTCGCCGAACGCGGGCACCGGGTCGCGGTGCACTGGGCGCACCACGGTGACGGCGCCCGGGAGACGCTCGCGTCCCTGCCGGGCGACGGCCACGCCCTCGTCCGTGGCGACCTCACCGAGTCCGGCGCCGCCGAGCGGGTCGTCGGCGAGGCGACCGACGCCCTCGGGCCGCTCGGGGTCCTGGTCAACAACGCCGCGGTCGCCACCGGACCCGAGAACCGACACCATCCGGCCGACACCGAGTTCGCGCAGTGGTCCGCGGCGTTCTCGACCATGATCGACGTTAACCTGCGGGCGGCCGCGGACGTCAGTTACTGGTTCGCCCGGCGGGCGATCGACCACGGGCACGCCGCGAGCATCGTCAACGTCGGTTCCCGCGGCGCCTTCCGCGGCGAAACGGACCACCCGGCCTATGCCGCGACGAAGGCGGCGCTGCACGCCCTCGGCCAGTCCCTCGCCCTCGCCCTCGCACCCCACCGCATCGTCGTGACCACGGTCGCGCCGGGATTCACGGCGACGGAGCGGACCGCCGAGCGACTGACCGGACCCGGCGGCTCGGTGATCACCGGACAGAGCCCGTTCGGCCGGGTCGCCGAGCCCGACGAGGTCGCCCACGCGATCGCCTTCCTGGCGGATCCGGCGTCGGTGTGGGCATCCGGTGCCGTTCTGGACCTCAACGGGGCGTCGCACCTGCGCGGTTGAGTTGCCGGCGGTTGTCGCGTCGGCGACTCGGACACGGTCGTGATGTCCGCCGAGTGAAAGGCCGACGCGTGAAAGAGTGAGCGGGCCACCCACCGAACGACGGAGGACACCCGTGCCGACACGTCTGACCATGCTCGCGCCCGTCGAGGTCGCCGACGACATCTTCTTCGTCCACGGCCCGGCCGCGAACTGGATCATCCTGCGCGACGGCGCGGACTTCACCCTGATCGACAGCGGCTACCCCGGGGACACACCGGCCGTGCTCGCCTCGATCCGCGCACTGGGCCTGCAGCCGGCCCGCGCCGCGGCCGTCGTCCTGACCCACGCGCACGTCGACCACACGGGCGCCGCCCGGCACCTGTCGGCCGACCACGGCGTCCCCGTCCTCGCCGACGAGAAGGAGCGGGCGGCCGTGCGCGGCGAGGAGCAGTACCAGGTGACGCTGCCCGACCTCCTACCACTGTTGTGGAAGCCGCGGGTGCTGGCCTGGACCGGCCACGCCGTCCGGGCCGGGGGCCTGACCCCGAACGCGATCGGTACCGACGGGACGGCCTCCGGCCCTCGCCTCGCGGAGCTGCCGGGCGCCCCGGCGCCGATCGCGACGCCCGGGCACACGCCGGGTCACACCGCATACCGGCTGGCCGGCGGAACGATCGCGGCGGGGGATGCCCTGATCACCGCGCATCCGGTCAACGGCGGCCGGTGGCCCCGACTCCAGCCGATCCACCCCGTGTTCGACCACGACCGGGCGGCGGCCACCGCGTCCCGACGGGCCCTCGCCGGGCTTGGCGCAGTCACCGTCCTACCGGGGCACGGTCCTGTGCTGGCCGATGGGGCCGAGGTCTGACCACCCGCGCCCGTGCCAGCGCCGCGTCGGTGTCCGCCGTGACCAGGTGCGCATTCAGGTGTGCACCCGCCAGGGCGCCCGCGGCGGCGGAGGCGCCCACCTGCGCGGTCGGCTCGGTCACGTTGCCGGCGACCCACACACCGGGCACCGCCGTGGTGCCGGCCGGACCGGAGACGATGCGCCGGCCCATGCCCTGCGGCAGATCCTCCACGGGCAGGCCCAGCCCTCCCAGTCCGGTGATGCGCGGCTCCAGCGTGGTGGCGACGGCGAGGACGCGCCGCGCGACGATGTCTCCGTCGGCGAGCCGGACACCCGCGAGGCCGCCGTCCTCGTCCGCGAGTACCTCCGTCACGGGCGCGTCGAACACGGGGACACCCCGCGCATCCAAGCGCTCGCGGGTCTCGGCGTCCAGGTCGGTGCCGCAGGCGAACACGACCAGGTCGTCGCTCAGCTGCCGGAACAGCAGCGCCTGGTGCACCGACGCGGTGCCGGTCGCGAGGATTCCGATGGGTTCGTCGCGCACTTCCCAGCCGTGGCAGTACGGGCAGTGCACGACGCCGTGGCCCCAGTGCGCGGCCGGCCCGGGGATGTCCGGCAGCACGTCCCGCGCCCCGGTCGTGATCAGCAGCCGGCGGGCGCTGAGCGCCCGGCCGCCGGCCAGACCGACGCTGAACCGCGGGTCGCCGTCCACCGGTGCCGCGGGCGCCGCGGTCACCACCTCGCTGGTGATGACGCGCGCACCGTACCGACGCACCTCGGCGCGACCGCGTCCCAGCAGCGCGGCCGGTGGGGTGCCGTCCAGCGCGAGGAGGCCGTGCACCGCGTCGGCCGGAGCGTTGCGGGGAGTGCCGGCGTCGATGACCACGACCGAGCGACGGGAGCGGACCAACATCAGTGCCCCGTTCAGGCCGGCGGCACCTCCACCGATGACGACGGCGTCGACGGTCCCGTCGGGTAGAGCGTCGAACGGGGACTGCTCGAGCGGTGTCTCGGACGGACGAACGGCGGTCATGGTGAACCTCCCGGCAACTGGGGTCGGTCGGGTCGCCGCCCTCTCCACGACGCTAACCACCAGTGCAGTAGAGGCATAGAGTCTTGCCTATGCAGCAAAACACTGATGATCTCGACGGCCTGGTGCGCAAACGCATCCGTGCGCTCCGGCTGGCGCAGGGCTGGTCGCTGGAGGAACTGGCCGGTCGAGCCCGGCTCAGCCAGTCGACGCTCAGCCGGATCGAGAACGGGCAGCGCCGGCTCGCACTGGACAGCCTCGTCACCATCGCCCGTGCCCTGGACACCACGCTGGACCAGCTCGTGGAGAACGCGTCCGACGACGTCGTCATCAGCCCGGTGATCGACAGCGCCCACGGGCTGATGCGCTGGTCGGTTCGGGCGGACCCGGGGGTGACGGTGGTACGGCAACGGATCACCGGGCCGCCGCCGGAGGATACGGGACGGATGCGTGCCCACCCGGGCCGGGAATGGCTGGTTGTGCTCGCCGGTACCGCGACCCTGATGCTGGGGCATCGCCGGTACCGGATCGAGACCAACCAGGCCGCCGAGTTCCCCACGATGATGCCGCATGCGCTCGGCAGTGCGGGGGCACCATGTGAGGTCCTGGGCATCTTCGACCGCGACGCCCGCCGCAGCCACCAGGGGGCGACGGGGAAGTAGGTCGCTTGCGCGCCCGGCAGCACAGAAGACCACGGCCTTGCCGTTCCGGGAACCGGCACCCCCCGGCGAAGCGGCCCGGCCTACGGTGAACGGATGACTCACGTGTATCAGCATCATGCCCACGCCGACCATCCGGACGACGACCAGTGGGGCGAGCTACTCGACCTGGACGCCGAGGTTCTCGACGATCACCTCGCCGACATCGTCGCGACTCTGCCCGTCGAAGGAGCACCGCAGCGGCTGCTGGATCTCGGTTGCGGAACCGGGTCCGGCACGTTCGCCCTGTTGACCCGGTTCCCGGACGCGCACGTCATCGCGGTCGACGTCTCGGCTGACAACCTGCGCCGACTGCGCGTGAACGCCGAGGCCCGGGGGGTGGGCGAGCGGGTGCGGACGGTCGCGGCCGATCTGGATGCGGACTGGCCGGACGTGACCGAACCCGGGGGCGGCGCGCCGGACCTGGTCTGGGCGTCGGCGTCGATCCACCACCTGGCCGACCCGGACCGGGCACTGCGCACGATCCGGGACCTGCTGGCACCCGACGGCCTCTTCGCGCTCGTGGAGCTGACCGATTTCCCGCGCTTCCTGCCGCCGGACGCACCCGCTGACCGGCCAGGTCTGGAGGGGCGACTCCGGCAGGCCGCCGATAGGCTCCGCTCCGAGCATCTGCCCCATCTCGGTGCCGACTGGGGGAGCCAGTTGCGCGACACCGGCTTCACCGTCATCGCCGATCGCACCGTACCCGCGGTCGTGCCGGCCTCGGCCAGTGCTGCCGTCGGTCGCTACGCCGCGGTCGCGCTCGGCCGGACGCGCGACATGATCGGCAACGACCTACCCGCGGCGGACCGCGCTGCACTGGACCGACTGCTCGACGTCGACCGTCCCGACAGCGTCGTGCACCGGGACGACCTCACCGTCCGCACCACCCATCGGGTGTGGGCGGCGCGCAGATCCGTGAAATGATCGGCCGAGGCCAGCCACACGAACGCCGCGGGTGCGAAGGTGACGGACTACTCGCCCACCACCAGCCGTTCCAGTACGACGCCTCGACGGCGAACCGCACCACCTGGCATCGGCGAGCACGGCGGAGATCGGAAACAACGGCCGGGCCAACCACCAGTAGAACCTGACCGCGTTCGACAAGGTGGTCAACACCGGCAACCTTCCGGCGGTCTCGTTCCTGAGGGCCGCGCAGTTCCAGGACGGTCACGCCGCGTACTCCGATCCGGTGGACGAGCCGCGCTTCATCACGAAGACGATCAACACGCTGCAGAGGTCGCCCGACTGGGGGAGTGCGCCGTCGTGCTGGCCTACGACGACTCGGACGGGTGGTACGACCACGTCGCCGCCGCGGTGAAGAACGCCTCGAACAGCCCGGCCGGCGCCGGGGGGCAGCACGGGAACCATCGCGGCTGGCCGCCCGGTCGCCGACTGATCACGGCGAGACGGCCGACGAGGGCGGAACCGGCAGCAACTGCCGGTTCCGTCCTTGGTGAGCAGCGGTCAGCGGGGTAGGACCGTGACCGCGCAGCCAAGACCGGGTGACCGGCTGATCCGGGCGTCGGTGGTGACGAGGGGGCAGTCCAGTGCCTCGGCAAGAGCGACATAACCGGCGTCGTACGCGGAGAGATTGTCCCGCAGCGCCCAGATGCGATCGAGCAGGCCGAGCGTGGCGTACCGCGTGAGCCCGAGCCGTCGCCAGGCATCCAGGGCGGCCCAGCCGTTGTCTGCGGTGATGTGCCGGCCAGCGACCATGCGGCGGAGTCCGCTGGCGACCTCGGAGTCGATCAGGTGCGGGACGTGCAGTTGCTCGACCGCCAACAACCGCCTGGCCGCACCGGCGTTGAGCAGACCGGACAGGGCAGCCGAGGCGTCGACCACGATCACCGGCCGGAGCGTTCCTGCTCCACGCCGTCGACGATGTCCCGCGTGTCAACGACGAGATCCTCGAGTCCACCGACCAGCCCGAGATTGTCAGCGCGCCGAGTCACGTCCGCCAGCTCGCGAACGGCGACCGCCCCGACCGAGGTGCCATCCCGGTCAGCCAACCGCTGGAGCCTGCGCACGACATCGTCGGGAACGTTGCGCAAGTACAACGTCTTCATGTTGCACAATGCTAGCAGGCAGCAAGCAGTCAGGTTATCGGCGCAGATGCGGGCCCAGGATGTCCGCGGAATGTTCGAGATCGATGTGTCCCGCGGCGACGCCGACCACCAGCTCGACCACGGCGTCGGCGTCCAGGTCGTGCTCGTACCCCTGCAGGCGGAGAAACACGACCGTGAGGATCCAGGCGGTGCGCTTGTTCCCATCCAGCAGGCCATGGTTGCGCGCGAGCGATTCCAGGAGTGCGGCAGCCTGCAGCGGCAGCGTGGGATAGACCAGTTCACCCATCACCGTGGTGGACGGCCGGGCAAGCGCGGAGCCGAGCAATCCGGCGTCACGGACGTGGAAGCCGAGCCGGCGAACGAGCGGCAGCACGTCCTCCAGTTGGAGCGACGAGCTCACGCATCGGCCAGACGCTCGATCGCCTCCCGGTCATGTTCGAGGGCGAAGGCGAAGCCACGCTCGATCTGCGCAGCCCTGGCGCGCCGGTCGATGAACTGTCGTACCGCCTCGGCCACGAGGGCACTCTTGGGTGTGTGCTCCTGCCCGGAGATGTCGTCGAGCGCCAGGTCGAGGTCTGTGGGAAGGCGAAGGGTCATGGCCATGAATTAATGGTACCAAGATGGTATCCGATGCGCCCCGGAGCGGGATTGCGACCGAGCCCTCGTGGCGCACCGGCCGGTCATCCGCCGATCTCGGTGCGTACCGCGTACAGCTCGGGGAAGAACGTGAGGTCGAGGGCACGCTGGAGAAAGCCGACGCCCGACGAACCGCCGGTGCCCGACTTGAAACCGATCGTGCGCTGGACGGTGCGCAGATGGCGGAAACGCCACAGCTGGAAGTTGTCCTCCAGATCCACCAGGTCCTCGCACGCCTGGTACAGGACCCACGGCGTGTCCGGCGACTCGTAGATCCGCCGGAAGACGGGCACGAGGTCCTCGTGCAGGACCCACGCCTGCGTGACGTCCCGGTCGAGGATGTCGGCGGGGACCGCGTAACCGGCGCGGGCCAGCGCATGGAGGAACGCGTCGTAGAGCGTCGGTTCCTGGAGCAGGCGAGTGAGCAGGTCGTGCGCGTCAGGCTCGCTGGTGAACACGTCGAGCAAGCGGGCGTTCTTGTTCCCCAGAATGAACTCGACGGCCCGGTACTGGAACGACTGGAAACCCGAGGAACTGCCCAGGGCACCGCGGAACTCCGCGTACTCACGTGGGGTCAGTGTCCCGAGCACCGACCACTGCTCGGTGAGGGTGCGCTGGGTCGCCTTCACGCGCGCCAGGCCCTTGAGCGCCTTCCCGAGATCGTCGACGTCGAGGAGACGTCGGGCCTCGCGGAGCTCGTGGAGGATCAGCTTGAGCCACAGTTCGCTGGTCTGGTGCTGGATGATGAACAGCAGTTCGTCGTGGTGTTCAGGCGTGCTCCGCGGGTGCTGGGCGCCGAGGATGCGGTCCAGGTCGAGATAGCGGCCGTAGGACATCGCGTCGTGGAAGTCGGTCCGGATCGCGTCCTCGACCGGTCGCTCGCCTTCGGCCACGGATTCCTCCCGGCAGGTCTTGACTCTCGGGCGATCCCGCCCGCTGACACTGTCGATCGTAGGGGAGTTCGGATTCAGGCCTTGAAGTGGCCAGAATCCTGGCCCACCATGACAGCCGAAACTGCCGTACTGGCACCTCTGCGTATCAAGTTCGAGCGTATTCGTCGGATGGCGGCCTGAGTAGTTCGATCCGCTGCTGCTAGCCTCGATCTTTCATCGGGGGCTTGAGCGGGGCCGTGTGGGCGTCGGTGCGCTCGTTCGGGTGTGATTGTGTCATCTGGGTGTGACAGTGTGCCGCGTGTCGCCGCGGTTTGGCGCCGGTTCCACTGGTCGGGGTTCTGGCGGGGGTCGTCTGGACGGGTTGTCGGGTGCGTCAGCCGGGGACGGCGAGTTCGCGCAGCCGGGTGATGCCTTGGAGCGCGAGGTGCGCCCAGGGGGCTTTGTCGGCGAGGTGGAGCAGGGACCGGCGCCCGGTCCGGGCGAGGGTGGCCGGGATCGAGTACAGGCGCAGCCGCAGGTTCTTGGGTTCCCACCGGCGGGCGGGGTGGCCGTGCAGGGCGAGCATCTGCATCCAGGCCGTCAGTTCGGCGGCGAGAGCGACGACCGCGCACCAGATCTTGTTCTGGGCGAAGTCGTGCAGCGGCATAGCCCGCAGCCCGGTGTCCTTCGCGATCCGGATCCGGTCCTCGCAGCGGGCGCGGCGACGGTGACGCAGCTCGAGGTCGGGTAGCTGGGAGCCGGGGCCACCGGGAGCGGTGTTGGTCGCGAACGCGGTGATCCGGTCGCCGTCGATGTCGGTGATGCGTAGCTGCGCGCCGGGGTGGGGCGTTCTTTCCGCACGATCACCCGCATGCCCGTGGGCCAGGAAGTCAGGTCGAGCAGGCCGGTGAGTTCGGCGACCCAGGCCCCGTCCCGGACCTGGTCGTGGGCGTCGTACGCCGGGGTCCACACGTGTTTCGGGATCTTCTTCAGCAGCTCGGGCGTGTGGTGGGGCAGGGTGAAGCCGACCGAGTACGACAGGCGCTGGCGGGTGAGGAAGTCGAGCAGGGCGTGGCTGGCCCCGGCCCCGTCGGTGCGGATCAACACCTTCCGGCCCGGTCGTTGCCCGGGCTGGTGCCCGGGCAGCTGGGCCAGGGCCTGTCGGATCACGGTGATGTGGTCCGTCGCGGTGTTCGACCCGGCTTTCCCGGGTCTAAGCAGGATCGCCAGGGCTCCCCGGTCCCGTCCGGGCCGTGGTCCACGAAAGCGCACAGGGGATGGAAGCCGTATCCGCGTTTGTAGGTCGGTGCCGCGGATTCCTTCTCACTGTGCGAGGTGATCAAGGTGGCGTCCAGATCCACGATCAGCGGGCTCTTCGCGCTGGTGCCGGCGTCGGGGGCGCGGGGACCGGCCAACGCCCAGGCCCGTGTCCGGGCCGCGGCCCGCGCCCTGTCGATCGCTTTCAACGCGGCTGGGGCGTCAGCGGCGAGGGCGTCGATGGTCCGGGAGACCGTCGCGTCCGAGGCGACAGGCCCGTACAAGCCCGGCTCAGCACGCAGCAGCGCGATATCGCACAGGTTGTCCCCACCGACAGCGAGGGTCAGTGCCAGATCGGTGATGACCTTGGCCGGGTCGTGCACCGCCAACGGTTTGCGCCACGGAGCCAGCGCCCGCGACATCGCCGTCGCCAGCCCGGTCACGGCGACGGTCTCGCTCAGCAGCACCCCGCCGGCCTGACCGACCGCCCCGGAGGCCGCCGTGTCGACATGGGTGCGCGGATAGAACCGGGTAACGTTCACTTCGAAGGTGCTCCTCGGACTGCGACTGCATGGGCCTAGACAATCCATATCGTCGCAGGCCAGGAGCACTTTTCAGTTCAACGACTCGGCCTCACCGACCACCGCCATGAAACCCCGAGGCTAGCGCCTTCGTGTGCCGAGGGAGGGGTGCTTGGAGCGCTGTGCGGCATCGTGGGGTCCGTAATGGCGCTGGAAGCGATTAAGCTGATCACTGGATGTGGCGAACCCCTAATCGGAAGGCTCGCGATAATCGATAGTTGGAGTCTCTCGTGGTCGGAATACCCGATCACGAGGGATCCGGAAAGATCGAAGACCACTCGGGTCGCCGAACCGCCTACGACGGCGTGTCACGTTGAACCGGTTGCTCCGTCGATTGACGTTGCGGCTCTGCAAGCCCGACTCGAATCATCAGACGGGGCGAATCCCGGGTTCGAGCTGATTGATGTGCGTGAACCAAATGAGTGGGAGATAGTTCACATCCCCGGATCCCGCCTGATTCCAAAGGACGTCATTCTCAGCGGCGACTTCGATTCTGTGCGGCGAGATCAAGATTGTGTCCTCATTTGCAAGTCCGGAGTGCGTTCCACGCTCGTGGCAAACTATTTGCGTGGGCAGGGATTCGGACGCGTGATGTCCGTCGAAGGCGGGATCATCGCGTGGACCGAGCGGTATGCACCACACCTAAATAGGTACTAAGGCCTGAGTTGGGTCAAATCGTTAGTGCCTCGCTGTCGGGGCGTGGATTGCGTCGAGGATGGCTTGTTCGTCGGGGCCGGCCTGGGCCGGGATGGTCGTGGTGGTGCCGTTGACCGTGATGGTCGCTGACCGCAGTGGCTTAAGGGCTCGGAT
>NZ_MRDE01000023.1 GCF_001968835.1 Tersicoccus phoenicis | reverse complement strand
CACGGATGGGTACAGGGCGGTAGAGTTGCTCACCAGAAGGGTGCTCCCTGAATCTGTAGAAAATGTCGTGTGGTAACAACATCTTCCCAGTTCAGGAGCACCTTTCCCCGTTCAGACACCCCCTCGGACCCACCCTCATGAAAGGCCGAGGTTAGGATGTCCCTAAGTCAATGGGCCGACGTGCCTCAGCTTCTTTGAGCGCGGGGGTCGGGCCGGTGCCTCAGCTTCTTTGAGCGCGTAGTCCCCGGTGGGCGGGGCAGGCTTGCCGATGTGGAAGGCAAGATTCCGATGGCCGCGAGGCGACACGTCACCAACAAGCTCCGGGCCGCGTACGCGAGAGCGTCGAGGCCTGATAAGGCGAAGATCCTCGATGAGGTGATGGCGACCACGGGGATGGGCCGGTCGACGGCACGGCGGATGCTGACCGGTCCGCGCTTGCCCGATCCGGCCGAGCAGGTCGACAAGCGCCGGCTGCGGCCGAAGGGTTACAGCGACGAGTCACGGCTGCTGCTGGAGCATGTGTGGGCGCTGATGGGCTGCCCGTGCGGGAAGTACCTGACGGTCATGCTCGAGCTCTGGCTGCCGCTGCTGGCGG
>NZ_MRDE01000022.1 GCF_001968835.1 Tersicoccus phoenicis | reverse complement strand
CAGGGCTCGAGGGTGCACTCACGACACCATCATCGGCGCCGGCCAGGACGACTGGGGAACTCAAACTCATCGAAACAGGTAATCCTTCAACTCGCCCCGCGAAACGGACTTGCTATGAACCGGTGGACTCACCCCACCCTGACACGCAGGGTAGCGGCAACCCCACACACCGCGGCACCGCATCCTCAGTGCTGCACCTCAGAAAGGAACGCTCATGAACACCCTCCCCACCGTCACCCTGAACACCGACACGACGATGCCGCAGCTCGGCTTCGGCGTGTGCCAGATCCCCGCCGAGGACACCGAGCAGGCCGTCGCCGACGCCGTCAAGGCCGGGTACCGCCTCATCGACACCGCAGCGTCCTACGGCAACGAGGAAGCCGTCGGCCGCGCCATCGCCGCCAGCGGTGTGCCGCGTGACGAGCTGTTCATCACCACCAAGCTGTGGATCCAGCGCCGTGGCGAGGAAGGCACATACGAGGCCATCGAGGCCTCGCTGCGCAAGCTGAGTCTGGACTACCTTGACCTCTACCTGATCCACCAGCCTCTCGGTGACTACTACGGCGAGTGGCGGGCGATGGAGAAGCTGCATCAGGAGGGCCGGATCCGCGCGATCGGCGTCTCCAACTTCTCGCCCGACCGGCTCGTGGACCTGCTCGCGTTCGCCGAGGTCACCCCGGCGGTGAACCAGATGGAGACCAATCCGTTCCACCAGCAGGCCGACTACCAGGAATTGATGCGGGGCGAGGGTGTGCAGCTGGAAGCGTGGGCACCGTTCGCGGAAGGCAAGAACGACTTGTTCTCCAACCCGGTGCTGACCGAGATCGGCAACGCGCACGGCAAGTCCGTCGCGCAGGTCGTGCTCCGCTGGCTGGTCCAGCGCGGCGTGGTCGTCGTGTCCAAGTCGGTCAAGGCCGAGCGGATGCAGCAGAACCTCGACGTCCTCGACTTTGAGCTCACCGACGAGGAGATGGCTCGCATCGTGCCTCTGGAAGAGGGCGAGTCGCAGTTCTTCTCTCACGTCGATCCCGACATGGTGCGCTGGCTCACCGGCCGCGCCGAGGCCTGATGACCGCTGTACCGGCCCCCGACACCGGAGAAAGCTAGGTGACTACACCCACCGGCGACACGGAGGCTGGTCATCCACGTGGCCACGCCGGTCGAGGTTGAACATGACCTCATCGAGGGACGCGCCAACGCCGCCCTTGCCGCCGCCGAGCCCGCGGGCGCGTCGCCGGCCGGCCGTCTCGACTCAGCGCCGACCTGGTTCGGACCGCCCGTCGGTTTTACGAAGATCAGGAGAAAGCTATCGCGCAGATCGGTGGCCTCCCTGCGAGCAGGACGGGGCGGACAACTGTGTCGTCGTACCTCTTCCATTCGAACATATGTTCGAGTAAAGTGGGTTCATGGAACAGTCATCCGACGAACCATCGTCGCAGGGGCCATCCCACGGACTGGCACCGCACGGACCGGCGGTGACGTCGTCGGTGATCGCGTCCTGGATCCGTGCGCTGGCTGTTCCTGCTCCGCCTGTCGCTGATGAGGGTGCGGGGTTGATTGACCGGATCCGTGCTCTGGAGGAGTTGAAGACTGCGGCTGCGGCGGCTCAGGTGCGGGCGACTGCGCAGTTCGAGGTGGTGCAGCGGGCCGCGGCTGCGGCGGCGGGGGTGCCGGCGGGGCAGCGGGGTGCGGGGGTGGGGGCGCAGGTGGCGTTGGCGCGTCGGGAGTCCCCGGCCCGGGGTGGCCGGTATCTGGGGTTGGCGCACCTGCTGGTGGCGGATCTGCCGCACACGTTGGCGGCGATGAGCGCGGGGACGTTGAGTGAGTGGCGGGCGACGTTGATCGCCCGGGAGACGGTGTGCCTGGAGGCGGGGGACCGGCGTGCGGTGGACGCGGCGTTGAGCGCGGACACCGGTGGGGTGGACGGTCTGGGGGACGCGGCGTTGGTGGCGGCGGCCCGCAGGATCTCGTACCGGGTGGACCCGGCCGCGGTGACGGCCAGGGCGCGGCGGGCTGAGGCGGACCGGCACGTGACGTGCCGGGCGGCGCCGGACACGATGACGTATCTGACGGGGTTGCTGCCGGTCGCTGACGGGGTGGCCGTGTATGCGGCCCTGTCCCGGGAGGCGGACACGTTGACCAGTCGGGGGGACGGGCGTGGTCGGGGGCAGATCATGGCCGACACCCTGACGGCCCGGGTGACCGGCCACCCCCCGGTCACCGCCCGCCGCCGCGCCCAGGCCGGCATGGAGCCGAACGGGCAGCCGAACGAGCACGCACCCGGAATGGAGCCGAACGGGCAGACACCCGGCGGGCAGGCATCCGGGCGCGCACCCGGGCAGGCGACCGGGCAGGCGACCGGTCAGGCGACCGGCGGGCAGGTACGGATCGGGCAGCCGCGGCGCACGCTGCCGGGCCCGTCCTGGCCGGGTCCGGCCGGTGACGGAACGCCGCGTGGTGGCCTGCCGCGCGATGGGGCACCCCCTGAGGACGCGCACGGAGAAGCGCCACGCGGTCAAGCGCGCCGTGAAGAAACACCCGGCGGTGAGGCCCCCCGCGGCCGTGATGACGATTCCCACGGTGCAGCGCCCGGCGGTGACTCGCTCGGCGGCGAAGCGGGCCGTGATGAGGTTTCCCGTGGTGCAGCGCCCGGTGATCAGTCCCGAGACGACGCGCTCGCCAGTGGAGCGCCCGGCGGTGACGTGTCCCCCGACCGTCACGGTGCCGGGGCGCCACTGCCCGCCGGACCGGCCGGCCGGGCCAATGGTGGGGCCGACGGCGGGCTCCCCGGGCCGGCCGGCCGGGCCGACAACGGGGCCGGTGGGGTAGTGAGCCGGGCGCGGGTGGAGTTGCAGGTGGTGATCACGGATCGGGCGTTGCTGGCCGGTGGGGCGGAGCCGGCGTATCTGGCCGGGTACGGGGTGGTCCCGGCCCCGTGGGCGCGGGAGCTGGTCGATGGCCGGACCGACGTGTTCCTCCGTCGCTTGTTCCTGGCCCCGGACACCGGGCAACTGGTCGGGATGGACTCGCGGGCCCGGTTGATGCCCGAGGGGTTGCGCCGGTTCATCCAGGTCCGGGACCGGACCTGCCGGACCCCGTGGTGTGACGCGCCGATCCGGCACGTGGACCACGTGCACGCCCACGCCGCCGGTGGGGTCACCAGCGAGGTGAACGGGCAGGGCCTGTGCGAACGGTGCAACCACGCCAAGGAAGCCCCCGGCTGGAGTGCCGTCCCGGTCGACGGGCCACGCCACACGGTGGTGACCACCACCCCCACCGGACACACCTACACCTCCACCGCACCCCCGACACCCGGCAGCGGCAGCTTCAGCACAACCGGCGCAGCCGGTTCGGACAGGACGTTGGAGCGGGCTGGGACGGCCGGTTCGGCCCGCACGGTTGAGCGGGTCGGGACGGCCGGCCCGCCCGGGACGGTGAGCGCCGCAGGTCTGGCCCAGGCCGCCGATGCCGTGGATGCCGCCGGCAGCGAACCGGCCGCCGTCCTGTCGGCGGGCTGAACTAGCCTTGGATCCATGAGTCTGGCGCAGGACATCAAGCGAGTCGTCGCTCCGTTCGAAGTGGTCAGCGAGTATGAGCCGGCCGGTGACCAGCCGCAGGCCATCGCCGAGCTCGCCGAACGGATCAAGGGTGGGGAGCAGGACGTCGTCCTGCTCGGCGCCACCGGTACCGGCAAGAGCGCGACCACGGCCTGGTTGGTCGAGCGGGTGCAGCGGCCCACGCTGGTGCTGGTGCAGAACAAGACGCTCGCCGCCCAGTTGGCCAACGAGTTCCGCGAACTGTTGCCGAACAACGCCGTCGAGTACTTCGTGTCCTACTACGACTACTACCAGCCCGAGGCGTACGTCCCGCAGACGGACACCTTCATCGAGAAGGACTCCTCGATCAACGAGGAGGTCGAGCGGCTGCGCCACTCGGCGACCAACGCGCTGCTGACTCGGCGCGACGTCGTCGTGGTCGCGACCGTGTCCTGCATCTACGGCCTGGGCACACCCGAGGAGTACGTCGCCGGGATGGTCACCCTGAAGGTGGGGGACCGGATGGACCGGGACGACCTGCTGCGCAAGTTCGTGTCCATGCAGTACGCCCGCAACGACGTCGACTTCCACCGCGGCACTTTCCGGGTCCGTGGGGACACCGTCGAGATCATCCCCATGTACGAGGAACTGGCGGTGCGGGTCGAGTTCTTCGGCGACGAGGTCGAGTCGATCTACACCCTGCATCCGCTCACCGGTGAGATCGTGCGCGAGGAGCAGGAGATGTATGTCTTCCCGGCGAGCCACTACGTGGCCGGCGAGGATCGGATGGCGAAGGCGATCACCACCATCGAGGACGAGCTGCGGCACCGCCTCGAGGAGCTGGAGTCGCAGAACAAGCTGGTCGAGGCGCAGCGGCTGCGGATGCGGACCACCTACGACCTCGAGATGATGCAGCAGATGGGCTTCTGCAACGGCATCGAGAACTACTCCCGGCACATCGACGGCCGCGGCCCCGGCACCGCCCCCCACTGCCTGCTCGACTACTTCCCGGACGACTTCCTGCTGGTCATCGACGAGTCGCACGTCACCGTCCCGCAGATCGGCGCCATGTACGAGGGGGACATGTCCCGCAAGCGCACCCTGGTGGACTTCGGCTTCCGGCTGCCGTCGGCGATGGACAACCGGCCGCTGAAGTGGGACGAGTTCACCGAGCGGATCGGGCAGACCGTCTACCTCTCAGCCACCCCGGGCCAGTACGAGCTGGGCCGCAGCGACGGGGTGGTGGAGCAGATCATCCGACCGACGGGCCTCGTCGACCCCGAGATCGTGGTCAAGCCGACCAAGGGACAGATCGACGACCTGCTCGCCGAGATCCGTACCCGGGAGGAGCGCGACGAACGCGTCCTGGTCACCACGCTGACCAAGCGGATGGCCGAGGACCTGACCGCCTACCTCACCGAGCACGGGGTCAAGGTCCAGTACCTGCACTCCGACGTCGACACCCTGCGCCGGGTCGAGTTGCTGCGCGAGCTGCGGCTCGGGACCTACGACGTCCTGGTCGGCATCAACCTGCTGCGTGAGGGCCTGGACCTGCCGGAGGTGTCCCTGGTCAGCATCCTCGACGCCGACAAGGAGGGCTTCCTGCGCTCGACGACGTCGTTGATCCAGACCATCGGCCGCGCCGCGCGGAACGTGTCCGGTCAGGTGCACATGTACGCGGACCGGGTCACCGACTCGATGGCGAACGCGATCGACGAGACCAACCGGCGCCGGCAGATCCAGGTCGCCTACAACGCCGAGCGCGGTGTCGACCCGCAGCCCCTGCGCAAGCGCATCGCCGACATCACGGACATCCTGGCCCGCGAGGACGCGGACACGCAGAACCTGCTCAAGCAGTTCGACTACGGCAAGGGCAAGCGAGGCTACTCCGCGGCGAAGGCCGCCGGGCTGGGCCAGGACACCATCCGGCGCGACGGCCTGGCCGCCGCGCCTGCGGAGGACCTGACCGAACTGATCGCCCAGATGACGGAGCAGATGCACGCCGCGGCCGCCGACCTGCAGTTCGAGCTGGCGGCACGCCTGCGTGACGAGGTGGGGGACCTGAAGAAGGAGCTGCGCCAGATGCGCGCCGCGGGCCACGCCTGACGTGACCACGGACGTGTCCACGGACAAGCCGCAAGGCGGCCCGGCGGACGACCTGGACGAGGGTCGGCTCGTCGAGATCCGGGTCCAGGGCATCGGCAATCTGCCGTGGACCGACGCGCTGGGCCGGCCCCGCATCCAGGGACTGCGCCGTCGGGTCCGAATCGTGGACCCGCCGCGGTTACCGGCGCACCGGGTGCGGATCGTCAACTGGGTGCGCGGCACCCGCCGAACCCAGCGGGCCGGCTGGTACCTGGCCTTCCCGTTCACGCTGCTGAACGTGACGGACTTCCTGCACCCGGCAGAGCGCCGCTCCCACTGGCTGGGGACGGCCACCAACCTGATCTCGGTGATCCTCACCCTGTGCACCCTGCTGTGGGGCGTCGCCATGGTGGAGACAGTGCTCGCCCGGCTGCCGGTGACCGTCGACCCCGCCGCGGCGGCCTGGTGGGTGAGCCTGCCCGTCGCGGTGCTGATCGGGGGCACGATGGTCGTGCGCCGGGCTGTCGCTCGCCAGTCGGCGGGCTCGGTGGTGACCACGGTCCACGTCGGCCTGGTGCTGGCCGCTGGCGTCCTGCTCGCGGTCACTCGCCCCGCTCGCTGGGTGGTCTCCGCACCGTGGCCGGACAACCTCACCCGGCTACCGGACGGCACGGTAGCCCGGCTGCTCGACCCGTTGCCGACGGCCGCCGCCCTCTCGGTCATTCTCGCGGCAGTGTTCGCGGCGGTCCTGGTGGTGCGAGCGGCTCGCGCCGCGCAGCGCAGCCCCTCCGGCCCGGCGGGTCCGGTCCCCTCCGGCCCGGCCGGCCTGAACTTCTCCGCGGCCGGGCTGCTGCTGGTCTCCGCGGTGATCGTCCTGCACGCGGTGTTCGCCCTGCTGCGGATGGCGGTCGACAGCGCCGCGACCCTGGTCGCGCGGGCGTTCGCGCCCGGCGCCCCCGCGGCCGGCACCTGGGTCGGCGTCGTGCTGTCCGCGGACGACCCGACCACCTATCAGGACAACCGGGTGGATTTCCTCCCGGCGCACGCCCTGCTGCTGCTGATCGTGCTCGTCGTCTCGGCCCTCGGGGTCGCCGCTTGGCGCAGCCGCCGACTCGACGAACCGGTCCGCAGTCCGTACCGCTGGCGGGAGCTCGCGCGGCGGGCGGTGCTCGACGCCGGCGCGGTGGTGTGGCGATCCCTGGCCGTCGCCGGTGTCGCCGGAACCGGGCTCAGCTGGGCCGCCGTCGTCTTCCTCGAGTCGCAGCGGGCCCGGCCGGTGTTCCCCGTCCTGTACCTGCTCGTCTCGCTGCTCGCGACCCTGGTCGCCGTCGCCGTGCTGCTCGCCCAGTTCGCCGGCGTCCGGGAGGTGGTCAACCGCATCGGCGACGTCGCCGGGTTCTGGCCGGTCCGGGCCCACCCGCTGGCCGGCAGCTCCTACCGGGCCGACGTGATGGCGGCGCTGCGCGCCGAACTGGACGCCGACCGGAGTCGACCCGTGGTGCTCGTCGGGCACAGCCAGGGCAGCCTGCTCTGCCTCTGGCTGCTCGCCGGCGCTCCCCGGGCCACCCCACCGACCGAGGGGACCACCGAGGCGATCACCGGGCGGGATCCCGTGCTCGTCACCACCGGCAGTCCCGTGTACACCGTCTTCCGGGGGCTGTTCCCCGCTCACGTGGGGCAGGAGCTGCTCGACGCCGCCGCCGCGGGCACCGCGGGCTGGTTGAACGCTTTCCGGGTGACCGACCCGGTGTCCGGACCCATGCCGGACGCGGAGAACGTCGAACTGGCCGACCCGATCCCGGCCGGGCCCGTGCGCGGCCACGGCGGCTACTGGGACGACCCGGTGCTGGCGGCGCGGATCGCCCGGTCCCCCGAGGAGCCGCCCGGCGGACTACACTGATCCGCAGCGTAGGGGAGTATCCCACCCGATCCGCACCCGTCAGCACGCCGGACGATGACGTCCGGCCGGGTGCAGGTGCACGCCCGCGACGTCGTCGCCGGGAGTGATGGAGAGACTTACGGACGTCACCCGTGCCCGAAAGGTTCCTTCATGCTGCAGTTGCCCGTCGCGTTCGAGGCCGGCACGTTCGCCGTCCTGATCGCCATCCTGCTGTTCGACCTGCTCTACGTGGTCCGACGGCCCCACATCCCCTCGATGAAGGAGGCCGGCCTGTGGGTCGGCTTCTACGTCGGGCTCGCCCTGGTCTTCGCGCTGGTGATGCTGCTCGTCGTCGACGCCGAGTACGCGGGCCAGTTCGTGGCCGGTTGGGTCACCGAGTACAGCCTGAGCATCGACAACCTGTTCGTCTTCATCATCATCATGGCCCGCTTCAAGGTGCCCCGGAAGTACCAGCAGGAAGTGCTGATGGTGGGCATCATCATCGCGCTCGTCCTGCGGGGCGTCTTCATCGGGCTCGGCGCCGCGATCATCGACACGTTCAGCTGGGTGTTCTACGTGTTCGGGGTGTTCCTGCTCTACACCGCGTGGAAGCAGGCCCGCGACTCGGGGGAGCAGGAGTCCGAGGGCGGGGACAACCCGTTGATCGGGCGGCTGCGCCGGATCATCCCCGTGACC
The DNA here is from genome assembly GCF_001968835.1 of Tersicoccus phoenicis. Taxonomy (GTDB): domain Bacteria; phylum Actinomycetota; class Actinomycetes; order Actinomycetales; family Micrococcaceae; genus Tersicoccus; species Tersicoccus phoenicis. The sequence continues at coordinate 107,265 of NZ_MRDE01000022.1, read as the reverse complement.
GACGAGTTCGACGGGAACAAGTTGCGCACCGTGGCGGGCGGCCGGCGGGTGTGGACCCCGATGGTCCTGGTCTTCTTCGCGCTCGGCCTGACCGACCTGATGTTCGCGGTCGACTCCATCCCGGCGATCTTCGGCCTGACCACCAGCCCGTTCATCGTGTTCACCGCGAACATCCTGGCCCTGATGGGGCTGCGCCAGCTGTACTTCCTGCTGGGCGGGCTGATGGAGCGGCTGATCTACCTCAAACACGCACTCTCGATCATCCTGGCGTTCATCGGGGTCAAGCTGATCCTGCAGGCCATGCACGAGAACGAGGTGGTGTTCATCAACGGCGGCCGCCCGATCGAGTGGGCACCGGAGATCCCCACCCTGGTGTCCCTGCTCGTGATCGTCGGCGTGATCATCATCGCCACGGTCGCCAGCCTGCTCAGCCCGAAGGCGAAGGCCCTGCAGGCGGTCGCGGAGCTGGAGTCCGCGATCCAGACCTACCGCGGCCTCGGTTCGGACGTCGCGGTGGAGCAGCGGCAGGACGCCTACCATCGCGTGGTGGCGGCACGGGACCGGGCCGTCGAGACGGCGGGCAACACCCGCGCCGACGCGGCAGAGCTGGATCCCGACGCGCAGGTCGGCCAGCAGCTGCGCGAGGCGGAGGACCTGCACCAGCGGCGCCTGGCCGACGGCGGTCGCTGACGGCATGACCACGACGGGCCGGTATCCCGCCGCTCTGCAGCGGCGCACGGTGACCGTGCTGGCCGTCGCGCAGCTGTTCAGCGGGCTGGGCAACGGTTCGACGCTCGCGCTCGGTTCGATCCTCGCGGTCCGCCTCTCCGGGTCGGAGGCGTGGGCGGGGGCGACGACGGCGGCGCTCACGCTGACCGCCGCCGTCGTCGCCGTCCCGCTGTCCACGCTCGCGGTGCGGCGCGGCCGCCGGGTCGCCCTCGTCACCGGGCTGGCCGGGGCGATGGTGGGCTGCGCCGTCATCGTGCTCGCCGTCGTGACCGGGCTGTTCCCGCTGCTGCTCGCCGGTGCCGCCCTGGTCGGGCTGGCCACCGCCGTCAATCTGCAGTCCCGGTTCGCCGCGGTCGACCTGGCGGCCGACGTCCACCGGGGCCGCGACCTGTCCGTCGTCGTCTGGTCGATCACCGTGGGAGCCGTCGCCGGCCCGAACCTGATCCGGCCCGGCGCCGTGCTGGGCCGCGCCCTGGGGTTGCCGGAGATCGCCGGGCCGTTCGTCATCTCCCTGGCCGGCATGGTGGTCGGCGCGCTCATCCTGCTGGTGGGGCTGCGCCCGGACCCGCTGCTGGCGGCCCGTGCCGCGACCGTTCAGGCGGGCACGCCCGCCGGACCCGCCCCGCGCGGGCGGGCCACGCTGCGGGACGGCTGGGCGGCCATCCGGCGCGAGCCCCGGGCGCTGGCCGCGTTGCTCGGGGTGCTCGCGGCCCACGGCGCGATGGTCGCCGTCATGTCCATGACGCCGCTGCACCTGCAGCATCTCAACGCCGCGGCGCCGTCGGCCGCCGGGCAGCGCCTGACCGAGCCCGACCTGCTCGCCCTGATCGGGTTCACCATCTCGCTGCACATCCTGGGCATGTACGCGTTCTCGCCGCTGCTGGGCTGGTGCACGGACCGGTGGGGCCGGACGGCGACGTTGCTGGCCGGGCAGGCGGTCCTGCTGGTCGCCGTCCTGCTCGCGGGGTTCGGGCAGGACCGGGTGCCGATCGTGACCGCCGGTCTGCTGCTGCTGGGTCTGGGCTGGTCCGCCTCCACCGTCGCGGGATCCACGTTGCTGGCCGAGAGCGTGGAGGCCGGCGCCCGGGTGCTCGCCCAGGGCGTCTCCGACACGCTGATGGGCGGGATCGGCGCCGTCGGCAGCGCCGTCGCCGGGGCTCTGCTCGCCGGCACCGGCTACCTCGGTCTGAACCTGGTCGCCGTCGCCCTGCTCGGTGTCGCCGTCGTCGCCATCCTGCGGCTCTCCCGGTCCGCTGCTCTGCTAGGCTCGATTCCGACGTAGGGGAGTATCCTTCCGCGCTGCGGACGTCAGCACGCCGGGTGACCGGCCGGACGCAGCGACCAGCCCACCGACCCGGGTTTCCGGGAGTGTGGCGCGGTGGAGAGACTTGCGACACCATTGTCGGTTGCACCGTCCCGTCCCCTCCCCGAGAGGCAGTGCCATGGAAGTCTCGCCCACCGTCTGGATCCTCACCGTCGTCGTCATCGTGGGCATGCTCGCCTTCGACTACGTGTTCCACGTCCGCAAGGCCCACGAACCCACCCTGCGGGAAGCGGCCGTCTGGTCCGCGATCTACGTGGGCATCGCGCTCGTCTTCGGCGTCTTTGTGCTCATCGCCTGGGGCGGCAACTACGCCGGCGAGTACTACGCCGGCTACATCACCGAGAAGGCCCTCTCGGTCGACAACCTGTTCGTCTTCCTGATCATCATCGCCTCGTTCAAGGTGCCCCGCGAGGACCAGCAGAAGGTGCTGCTGTTCGGCATCACCTTCGCCTTGATCGCCCGGACCGCGCTGATCTTCGTCGGTGCGGGGCTGATCAGCCAGTTCGCCTGGGTGTTCTACCTGTTCGGGCTGATCCTGTTGCTCACCGCCGGCTCGTTGATCAAGGGCGAACTCTCCGGGGGCGAGAAGGACGAGTCGGACAACCTGGTCACCCGCCTCGCCAAGCGCTTCATGCACACCACCGACTACTACGACGGCGACAAGCTGTTCACGTGGGACAACGGCAAGCGGATGATGACGCCGATGCTGCTCGTCATGGTGGCGATCGGCGGCACGGACATCCTCTTCGCCCTCGACTCCATCCCTGCGATCTTCGGCCTGACCCAGCAGACCTACCTGGTGTTCACCGCGGTGGCGTTCTCGCTGCTCGGCCTGCGCCAGCTGTACTTCCTCATCGACGGCCTGCTGGACCGCCTGATCTACCTGTCCTGGGGCCTGGCCATCATCCTCGCGTTCATCGGCGTCAAGCTCGTGCTGCAGGCCCTGAAGGAGAACACCCTGCCGTTCATCAACGACGGCGAGCACGTCACGGTCGTCGAGATCAGCACGGGCCTCTCCCTCACCGTCATCATCGGCGTGCTCGTGCTCACGGTGCTGGCCTCCCTGTACAGCCCGAAGGGACGGGCCCTGCGGATCATCGGCGGGGTGCAGACCATCGCGCAGCAGTACGTCGAGTTGCCGCAGGACGCGCCCGCCGCGCAGCGGGAGAAGCTGGCGGCGAAGGGCGCCCGGCTGCGGGAGAAGATGGACTCCATCTCGCCGCGGTACCGGGACGAGCTGATCAAATCCGAGGAGCACTTCCACGACCTGCTCGACCGTGCCCGCGGGAAGCACCGGGAGTTCCAGCGCACCGGCACCGCCCCGGCCCCGGAGCGGGTGCCGGACGATCAGGCCGACGCGGTGGCGAAGCCGCGGGAGGACTGACCGCACCCGGCGCCGACCCGCGGCCCAGGTCGTACGACGACGTCAGCCGAGCCGACCCACGTCCGTCACCGTGACGACGGCCGCGCCGGCCTCGTCCGAGGCGGCCAGATCGACGACGGCGCCGATGCCCCAGTCGCGATGCCCAGCGGGGTCGTCGAAGATCTGCCGCACCGTCCACCGGCCGGGCGCATCGTCGATGATCAGCAGCTGCGGGCCGCGCGCCTGCGGCCCGGTGCCCAGATCCTCGTGCTCGGCGAAGTAGGCGTCCATCACGGCGCCCCAGCGGTCGGCGTCCCACCCGGCCTCGCCGTCCAGCGCGCCGAGGTCCTCCTCGCGCTCGGCGGCGAACAGTTCGACTCGGCGGAACAGGGCGTTGCGGACCATCACCCGGAACGCGCGGGTGTTCGCGGTGACCGGGGCCACCGGCGGGACGGGCTCGACGCCGGTGCGCTCGTGCTCGCGCACCGCGTCGGCCACGTGCTCGGGGTCGAGCAGCTGCTCCCACTCGTCCAGCAGCGAGGAGTCGACCTGCCGCACCAGTTCCCCGAGCCAGGCGACCAGGTCCCCGAGGTCCTCCCGCCGCGCGTCCGTGGGGATGGTCTGCCGCAGGGCCCGGAACGCGTCGGCGAGGTAGCGCAGCAGGACCCCCTCGCTGCGGGCCAGCCCGTAGAACGCGACGAACTCGGTGAACCCCATCGCCCGTTCGTACATGTCGCGGACCACGGACTTGGGACTCAATGCGAAATCGGCCAGCCACGGGGCGCCGCGTCGGTACGTCTCGAAGGCGTCCTCGAGCAGCTCGGCGAGGGGCTGCGGATGGGCGATCGACTCCAGCCGGGCCATCCGCGCCTCGTAGTCCACGCCGTCGGCCTTCATCGCCGCGACGGCCTCGGTGCGGGCGCGGTTCGCCTGGGCGGCGATCACCTGCCGCGGCGGCTCCAGGGTCGCCTCGATCACCGACACCGCGTCCAGCGCGTACGCCGGCTCGTCCGGGTCGAGGACGGACAGGGCGGCGAGCGCAAAACCGGACAGCGGCTGGTTGAGGGCGAAGTCCGGCTGCAGGTCGACCTGCAGCGCCAGCACCCGGCCGCCCGGGACCGGGTCGGGGACGCGTTCGACGACGTCGCCGGCCAGCAGTTCCCGCAGGATCCCCAGGGCGCGGCGCAGCAGCACCAGCTGGCGCGGCCGCGACTCGTGGCTCCCCTCGATCAGCCGCCGCATGGCCGCGACCTGGTCCTCGTCCCGCTCGAGCAGGTTCAGCGCCATGGCGTGGGAAACGGTGAAACTGGACACCAGCGGTTCGGGCGGGGCCTCCACCAGCCGGCGGAACGTCGGCTCGCCCCAGGAGACGAACCCGGTCGGCGGCTTCTTCTTCGTGACCTGCCGGAGCTTCTTCGCGTCGTCGCCGAACTTGTCCCGCGCCTTCTGCAGGGCCTTCTCGTTCTCGATCACGTGCTCGGGCGCCTGCACCAGCACGGTGCCCGCCGTGTCGTACCCGGCCCGGCCGGCGCGCCCGGCGATCTGGTGGAACTCGCGTGCCGTCAGCAGCCGGGTCCGGGTGCCGTCGTACTTGCTCAGCGCCGTGATCAGCACCGTCCGGATCGGGACGTTGATGCCCACCCCGAGGGTGTCGGTGCCGCAGATCACCGTCAGCAGCCCCGCCTGGGCGAGCTGTTCGACGAGCCGGCGGTACTTGGGCAGCATGCCGGCGTGATGCACGCCCACCCCGTGCCGCAGCAGCCGGGACAGGGTGCGCCCGAAGCCGGCCGCGAAGCGGAACCCGGCGATCGCCTCCGCGATCGCGTCCCGAGCGGCCCGGTCGGCCGGGTTGAGGCTGATCAGCGCCTGCGCCCGTTCGACGGCGTCCGCCTGGCTGAAGTGCACGATGTACACGGGCGCCCGGTGCGTGCTGAGCAGCTCCTCGACCGTCTCGTGCACCGGGGTCAGCGCGTACTCGAAGGACAGCGGGACGGGCCGTTCCGCGTTCGCGATCACGGCGGTCGGCTTCCCGTTCAGGGCGGTCAGCCCGTCGGCGAACCGGGTGACGTCGCCCAGGGTGGCGGACATCAGCAGGAACCGGCTCTGCTGCGCCTCCAGCAGGGGGACCTGCCACGCCCAGCCGCGTTGCGGGTCGGCGTAGAAGTGGAACTCGTCCATGATCACGGTGTCCACGTCCGCGTGCCGGCCGGTGCGCAGGACGAGGTTGGCGAGGATCTCCGCGGTGCAGCACACGATCGGGGCGTCGGGGTTGACGGCCGTGTCCCCGGTGACCATGCCGACGTTCCGGGGTCCGAACACGGCGCACAGGTCGAAGAACTTCTCCGACACGAGGGCCTTGATCGGCGCCGTGTAGTAGCTGCGGCGACCGCGCATCAGGGCGTCGAAGTGGGCCGCGACGGCGACGAGGGACTTCCCGCTGCCCGTGGGGGTGGCGAGGATGACGTGGGAGCCGGAGACGAGCTCGAGCACGGCCTCGTCCTGGGCGGGATAGAGCTCGATGCCGCGGCCGCTGCACCACCCGGTGAACGTGTCGTACACCTGCTCCGGAGTCGGGGTGTCCGCGGGGGTGACCCCGTGGTCGGCGGCGTACTCGGTCAGCAGCATGGTGCTGCCAGCCTATCGGTCGGGCGAGCCGACCCCGCGGCCGCGCGCCGGGCCGCCCACGGCTGAGTCAGGCCGGCGGGGCGGCGGTGGACGCACGGACGACGAGCCGGGTGCCCAACTGCACGGGAGCGGAAGGGGCGACCTCGCCGCGCACGCCGGCCAACGCGGCGCGCACCGCCACGTGGCCCATCTCCGCGAGCGGCTGGTTGATGGTGGTCAGGGGCGGGGAGGCGCTGGAGGCGGCGTAGGAGTCGTCGAAGCCGACCACCGACAGGTCCGCGGGCACCCGCAGTCCCTCCCGGCGCGCCGCCTCGAGGACGCCCAGCGCAACGGCGTCGGACGCGCCGAAGACGGCGGTGGGTGGCTCCGGGCCGCGCAGGAGGCCGGTGACGGCGAGCCCGTCCTCGAACGTGAAGGACCCCGGCACCGCGAGGCGTGGGTCCAGGGGGAGTCCGGCCGCCGCGAGCGCCGCGGCGTAGCCGGCGCGCCGTTCCTCGCCCGGCGTCGAGGCGGTCGGGGCGCCCACGAAGGCGATCCGGCGGTGGCCGAGCTCGAGCAGGTGCTCGGTGGCCTGCATGCCGCCGCGCCAGTTGGTCGCCCCGATCGAGCGCACCCCCGCCGGCGTCGACGTCGACGGGTCCATCACCACCAGGGGCGTGCCGAGCCGGTCGGCGGTGCGGGCCTGGGCGTCGTCGGCGGGCGTCGTGATCAGCAGGAAAGCGTCCGCCCCGTGCGCGTGGCCGTACTCCATCCACGCCGGAGTCGCAGGTCGCGGCTCGGGACCGCGGGCGTCGCCCCAGCGGGCGATGACGGCGACGGCCCCGAGCGCCTGCACCTCCGCGAGCAGCCCGTCCAGCACCGTGGCGGCATAGTGGTTGGCAAGCGTGTCGAAGGCGACCCACACGGTGGGGGGACCGTCGGGCCGAGACCGCGCGACCGCGACGTAGCCGAGCCGGCCGGCGACGGCGCGGACACGCTCGGCGGTACTGGCGGAGATGCCGTCACGCCCGTTGAACACCTTGGACGCCGTCCCCTTCGAGACGCCCGCCACCCGTGCCACCTCGCCGAGGCTCACCCGATCCATGCGCCCACCGTAGGACAAGCGAAACGTTTCGTCCAGCACCGGGACCACTCCACTTTGTTGTCCGATCAAAAAAAGTAGGTTGGAGGGCTTGTCGCGACACTGGCGTCGGGCTTAGCGTGTGTTGTGACGGAAACAACAGCGCAACGTTGCGCAGGAATGAGGTTGGCGATGCGAGGACTTCGAGCGGGCGTGGTGGCGGTCACCGTCGTCTCGGCCCTGACTCTCACCGCGTGCGGCGGCGGGGCCCGGCCGGGCGGCGCCGACGGCGGCGGCGCAGCCGGTGGGTCGGGGTTCTCCGCCTGGGCCCTGACCGGTGGCGCCGAACAAGCGTTCCGCGACTCCTTCACCGAATGGAACAACGCGAACGGCGACACGAAGGTCTCCTCGGAGTTCTTCGCGAACGACGCGTACAAGGAGAAGATCCGCACCGCGGTCGGCTCCGGGAACGCGCCCACCCTGATCTACAACTGGAGCGGCGGCACCCTCAAGGAGTACGTGCAGAACAAGAAGGTCGTCGACCTCACCGAGTCCACGAAGGTCCTGCAGAACCGGCTGCTGCCGTCCGTGCTCGCGTCCGGAAAGGTGGACGGCAAGGTCTACGCCGTCCCCAACAACAACGCCCAGCCGGTCGTCCTCTTCACCAACAAGGACGTGATGAGCAAGGCCGGCCTGAGCAAGGCGCCCACCACCTTCGACGAGCTGCTCTCGGCGGTCGAGAAGCTCAAAGCGGCTGGGGTGAAGACCCCGATCGCCCTCGCCGGCCAGAGCGTGTGGCCCGAGCTGATGTGGCTCGAGTACCTCGCCGACCGGGTGGGCGGCCCCGAGCTGTTCGGGAAGATCAAGGCCGGCGACGCCTCCGCCTGGAGCGACCCGGCGATGCTCAAGGCCCTGGACATGATCTCCCAGCTGGTCAAGGCGGGCGCTTTCGGCGACCGCTACGGTTCGGTCACCGCCGACTCCGGCGCCGACGTCGCGCTGATCCACCAGAACCAGGCGGGCATGCTGCTCCAGGGTGCCTGGGTGTACGGCAGCTTCCTCACCGACAACCCCGACTTCGTCAAGGCGGGCAAGCTCGGCTACGCCGACTTCCCGTCCGTGTCCGGCGGCAAGGGCGATGAGAACAACATCGTCGGCAACCCGGCCAACTTCTGGTCGATCTCCGCCAACGCCTCCGAGGCGCAGCGCACGGCGGCCTTGAAATACCTGAACGAGTCGCTGTTCAACGACACCTACGTGAAGTCCCTGATCGACGGCGGCAACGTCCCGGTGACGAAGGACGCGGAGAGCAAGCTGGCCGAGTCGGACCAGAAGGACTTCCTCACCTTCGCGTACGGCATGGTCAAGGACGCGCCGAACTTCGAGCTGTCCTGGGACCAGGCCCTCACCTCCTCCCAGTCCCAGACGCTGCTGACCAACCTCAGCAAGCTCTTCCTGGGTCAGGCGACACCGCAGCAGTTCGCGGCCGCCATGAAGGCGGCCAAGTGAGCCGAGCGCGATGGGCCGGTGCGCATGCGGGCGTGCGCACCGGCCCCTCGGCCTGGCTCGCGGCGCCGGCCCTGGTGTTCTTCGGTGCGTTCGCGCTGATCCCGCTGCTCGGGGTGCTGGCGCTGTCGTTCACCTCCTGGGACGGGCTCGGCACCCCCGCCTGGATCGGCGCGGACAACTGGGGTCGGATCCTCTCCGACCCGACGACGCAACGCGCCTTCGGCCTCACCCTGGTGCTGACGGCGGCCAGTTGGCTCGTCCAGTTCCCGGCCAGCCTCCTGCTCGGCGTCTTCATGGCCGGCCAGCAGCGATACCGGGCCGTGCTCTCGGTGCTGTACTTCCTGCCCCTGCTGTTCTCCGCAGCGGCCATCGGCATCGCCTACAAGGCCCTGCTCGACCCCAACTTCGGCCTCGGCCGCGCCTTCGGCATCGAGTGGCTGAACCAGGACTGGCTCGGCAACCCGTCCCTCGCGCTGCCCACCATCCTGTTCGTCGTGTCCTGGTCGTTCATCCCGTTCCACTCCCTGCTCTACCAGGGCGCGGTACGGCAGATCCCGGTGCAGATGTACGAGGCGGCGCGGATCGACGGCGCCGGCCGGGTGAGCATGTTCCTGCACATCACCCTCCCGCAGGTGCGGAACACCATCATCACCTCCTCGACGCTGATGATCGTCGGGTCGCTGACGTACTTCGACCTCATCTTCGTCATGACGGGTGGGGGACCGGGCGACGCGACGCGGATTCTGCCGCTGGACATGTACCTGCGCGGCTTCCGCTCCTACGACATGGGCGGCGCCAGCGTTGTCGGCGTGCTGCTCGTCGTCCTGGGCCTCACCATCTCACTGGTCCTCAACCGGCTCGGCGGCGGCGCCAACGCGGCCAGCCGCCTGGAAGGAGCCTGACTTGGTCCTCGCCCTGCGCGAACGGAAGACCTCTCGCGTGTCCGTCGCCCTGCGCGGACGGAACGCGCCGAACCTGATCGGTGGCGCACTCGGCTGGCTCTGGCTGGCGATCACGATCCTGCCGATCTACTACATCGTCGTCACGAGCCTGCGCCCGCGGGCCCAGTACTTCTCGGCGAACCCGCTGTCGGTGCCGACGGCGCCCACGCTGACAGCGTACGGCCAGGTGCTGCAGGCGGACTTCGCGACCTACTTCCTCAACTCCGTGGTCGTCACGGGCGTGAGCGTGGCCGCGGCGGTGTTCGTGTGCCTGCTCGCCGCCTACGTGATCGTGCGGAACCCCTCGCGGTTCTCCCGCCGGTTCTTCGACGCGCTGCTGCTGGGCATCGCGATCCCCCTGCAGTGCGTGATCATCCCCGTCTACTACCTCATCGTGCAGCTGGGTCTGTACGACACCCTGTGGGCGCTGATCCTGCCTTCGATCGCGTTCGCCATCCCCATCACCGTGCTGATCCTCGTCAACTTCCTGCGGGACGTGCCGGGGGAGCTGTTCGAGTCGATGACGGTCGACGGCGCCAGCCCGTGGCGGATGCTCTGGTCGCTCGCCGTGCCGCTGGCGAAGCCGGCCATCATCACGGTGGCGATCTACGACGCCCTGAACGTGTGGAACGGGTTCCTGTTCCCCCTGATCCTCACCCAGAGCGCGAGCCAGCGCGTGCTGCCCCTGTCCCTGTGGTCCTTCCAGGGCGCCTTCACCGTCAACGTGCCGGCCATCCTGGCCGCCGTCGTGCTCTCGGTGTTGCCCCTGCTCGCCGCCTACGCCGTCGGCCGACGGCAGCTCGTCTCCGGCCTGACCGCCGGTTTCTCCAAGTAGTCCCCCTGCTTCTCCCCGTCCCTCCCCGTCGCACCGGTCCCGGTGCCTGTCTCCAGGAGCCACATGCACCTCTGGAACGATCCGCAGCAGCCCGCCGATACCCGTGTCAAGGCCCTGCTGGCCGAACTCACACTGGACGAGAAGATCGGGCAGTTGGGCAGCTTCTGGCCCACCCCCCGGCAGGCCGGCCAACTCGCCGGTGACGTCGCTCCCATGGAGAGCGGGCTGAGCGCCGGCGTCACCTGGGACGACGCCACCCGGCACGGGCTCGGGCACCTGACCCGCAACTGGGGCACCGAGCCGGTGTCCGTCGCCGACGGGCTGGCGCACCTCCGTGACTACCAGCGCCAGGTGATCGAGCGCTCGCGGTTCGGCATCCCGGCGATCGCGCACGAGGAGTGCCTCACCGGCTTCACCGCGTACGGGGCCACCGTCTACCCCGCAGCCATCGCCTGGGGCGCCACCTTCGACCCGGACCTGATCGAGCGGATGGCGCACGCGATCGGCGCCGACCTGGCCGCCGTCGGCGTGCACCAGGGCCTCTCGCCGCTGCTCGACGTCGTGCGCGACTACCGCTGGGGCCGGGTGGAGGAGACCACGGGAGAGGATCCCTACCTCGTGGCCACGCTCGGGACCGCCTACGTGCGCGGGCTCCAGGCCGCCGGCGTGCACGCGACCCTCAAGCACTTCGCGGGCTACTCGGCCTCCCGGGCGGGACGCAACCACGCCCCCGTGCCGATGGGTCGCCGCGAGTTCGAGGACGTGATCCTGTACCCGTTCGAGGTCGCCGTGCGCGAGGGCGGCGTGCGGTCGGTGATGAACTCCTATTCCGATGTCGACGGCGTCCCGGCCGCCTCCGACCGGGAACTGCTGACCGGCGTCCTGCGGGACCGGTGGGGCTTCGACGGCGTGGTGGTCTCCGACTACTGGGCCGTCACCTTCCTCGAGACCATGCACCGGGTGGCCGCCGGCCCCGCGGAGGCCGCCGCCCAGGCCGTGGGCGCGGGCCTGGACGTCGAACTGCCCAACACGGGGACCTACGCCCACCTCGCGGCAGCGGTGGAGGCGGGCCTGGTCGACGAGGCCGCGATCGACGCCTCGGTCGCCCGGGTGCTGCGACAGAAGGTCGAGCTCGGTCTGCTCGACCCCGGGTTCGATCCCGAGCAGATCGGCGCGGACCGGGATCTCGACGCGCCCGCGAACCGCAAACTCGCCCGCGAGGTCGCCGAGCAGAGCATCGTGTTGCTCGCCAACGACGGGGTGCTCCCGTTGGCCGGAGGTGCATCCGTCGCCCTGATCGGTCCCTGCGCCGACGAGCCGCGCACCTTCCTGGGCTGCTACTCGTTCCCCAACCACGTGCTCGGGCGCTACCCCGATCTCGGGCTCGGCATCCCGGTCGATTCGCTGCTGCAGGGGCTGACCGACCGGCTGGGCGACGCCGTCGGTCACACCCTCGGCGCCCCGGTGCTGGAGCCGGACCGCAGCGGGTTCGACGCCGCCGTCGCGCTCGCGGCCGGGAGCGACGTCGCGGTCCTGGCCGTGGGCGATCTAGCGGGCCTGTTCGGGCAGGGCACGTCCGGGGAGGGCTGCGACACCGAGGACCTGCGGCTGCCCGGCGTGCAGGGCGACCTGGTCGAGGCCGTGCTGACCACCGGCACCCCGGTGGTCCTCGTCGTCGTCTCCGGCCGCCCCTACGCGCTCGGGGACTACGCCGACCGGTGCGCGGCCGTTGTCCAGGCGTTCATGCCCGGGGAGGAGGGGGCAGCGGCACTCACCGACGTGCTCACCGGCGTCGTCAACCCCTCCGGCCGCCTGCCCGTGGGCATCCCCGCCACGGTCGGCGGTCAGCCCGGGACGTACCTGGCCCCGCCGCTGGGCTGGTTCAGCGAGGGGGTCTCCAATCTGGACCCCCGGCCCCTCTACCCCTTCGGGTTCGGTCTCGGCTACACCCGGTTGGAGCTCGGCGAGGCCGTCCTGGACCGGAGCGAGCTGCCGGTCGACGGCGAGCTGGTCGTCACCGTGCCGGTCAGCAACCCGGGGGAGCGTGCGGCCACGGAGGTCGTCCAGGTCTATCTGCACGACGACGTCGCCGAGGTGACGCGTCCCGTCGTCGCGCTGATCGGCTACGCGAAGGTCACCCTCGAGCCGGGCGAGTCCGCCGTCGCGCGGTTCCGCGTCCACGCCGACCGCACCTCGTTCACCGGGGCGGACCTGCGGCGGATCGTCGAGCCCGGGACCATGAGCCTGCGGGTCGGCACGTCCAGCCGGGACATCGTCACGGAGCTGACCTTCAACATCACCGGGCAGCGGCGGGTCGTGCCCGAGGGCCGCGTGCTGACCACCCCCTGGACGCTCGACCGCGCGTGAGCGCGAGCGCAGTGAGCGACGCCGCCGGCCAGGAGGCCGAGGGCCGTCCGGACGCGCCGGGCGCGGCACGCCGGTTCGGCGTGGACGCCGCCGGCGGGACGGTGACCGCGCGGCAGATCGGCAGCGACGCCCTCGCGGTCACCGTCCTCGACCACGGCGCCACCCTGAACCGCGTCCGCCTGCGCGAGGACGCCGACCACCCGGGTAGAGGTGCGGGCGCGGGCTGGACGGACGTCGCGCTCGGCTTCGCCGACATGGCCGGGTACCTGGCCCACCCGGACAGCTACCTGGGCGGGTTGATCGGCCGGTACGCCAACCGGATCACCGGCGCCGCCTTCGACCTCGACGGGCGGCGCCACCGGCTCGACGCCAACGACGGCGCCCACAGCCTGCACGGCGGGAACACCGGACTGGACCGTCGGACGTGGGCGGTCACCGAACACACCCCGGCGACGCTCACCCTGGAGCTGGCCAGTCTCGACGGGGACGGCGGCTTCCCCGGCCGGCTGGACGTACGCGCCCGGTATGCGGTGGAAGGCGCGACGCTGGAGCTGACCGTCGAGGCCCGCACCGACGCGCCGACCGTGGTCGGCCTGACGAGCCACCTGTATCTCAACCTCGCCGGAGGCGGCAGCATCGACGAGCACGTGCTGCGGGTGCCGGCCGAGCGGGTGCTGACGGTGGACGCGACGGGCATCCCCGGCGAGATCGCCGACGTCACCGCGGTCGGCCTCGATCTGCGCGACGGTGAGGTCCTCGGCCGCGCGCGACGGCACCCGGTACCGCAGGTGGCCGCCGTCGGCGGCCTCGACCACCCGTACCTGCCCGAGGGGACCGGACTGCGGGAGGTCGCCGATCTGAGCCTGCCGTCCGCCGGCCGGGGCGTGCGCGTGCTCGCGGACCAGCCGTCGTTGCAGGTGTACACGGGCAACGTGCTCGCCACCGGGGTGCCCGGCCACGGCGGGCAGCTGTATCGTCCGGGCGACGGGGTGGCGCTGGAGCCCCAGCAGTGCCCCGACGCCCCCAACCGGGCGGACCTGCCGTCGGCCGTGCTGCGGCCGGGCGAGGTCCGGCGGTCGCGTTTCCGCTGGGAGTTCCGCACGACGACGGACTGATCGACAGGCCCAGCGCCGCCGGTCCTGCCGGTGTGTCCTGGCCGCCGATCCGGTCGGCGAGCCGGGTGGGCACCCCGTCAGCGGGCCACCCCGGTGGTCACGCGCCGGCGCCGACCGTGTCCCGGGGGAGAGGCCCCCGGCCGACGGGGCCGCCGCCGGCGAACTCGTCCCTCGCTCGTGCGGCCTGCCGGTCGTAGGCGGCGCGGACGCCCGGCTGCGGCGTCCCGGTGAACCGCTCGGCCCGGCCGGCGGTCCAGGCGATCGGGACGGAAGCCCCGGCCGCAACGGTGGCGGCCTGCCGGGCGGCGCCGTCGGCCACGTACTCGCCCGGGGACGGCACCAGGACCGGCACGCCGAGCAGGCCGGGGGCGAGCTTCCGCACCGCGGCCGACCGGGCACCGCCGCCCACCAGCGCCACCTCGGTGACGTCGACCCCGAGCGCGCGGATGCCGTCGAGCGCGGCGGCCAGATGACAGAGCAGGCCCTCGACCGCCGCCCGCGCCAGGTTCGGCCGGGTCAGCGACGCCGGCGTCATCCCGTGCAGCGACCCCGTGGCCCGGGGCAGGTCCGGGGTGCGCTCACCCTCGAGGTACGGCACGTGCACGAGGCCGCCCGCGCCGGGTTCCGCGGCGAGGGCGAGTTCGCTGAACTCGGTGTGCTCGACGCCGAGCAGGCGGCGCGCGGCCTCGAGCACCCGCGTCGCGTTGAGCGTGCACGCCAAGGGCAGGAAGACGCCCGTCGCGTCCGCGAACCCCGCGACGATGCCGCTCGGGTCGGTGGTGGGGGCCTCGGTCACGGCCGCCACCACCCCGGACGTACCCAGGGAGAGGAAGACCTGCCCGGGAGCCAGGCCGAGCCCGAGGGCGGCCCCCGCGTTGTCCCCGCACCCGGGTGCGAGCACGATTCCGGCCGGGACCGCGCCGGCGCCGGCGGTGGTCCCGACGGCCTCGAAGGGCTCGGCGACACGGGGAAGCACCAGCTCGTCCGGCCCGACGTCGCGCCGCAGGGCGCGGGAGACCAGGTCCCACCGGTACTGCCCCGTGTCGGGTTGCCAGTAGCCGGTTCCCGAGGCGTCGGAGCGGTCCGTGGTCAGGGTGGCCAGGTCGGCCGACCCGGCCAGGCGCCAGGTGAGCCAGTCGTGCGGAAGGGCCACCGCGGCCACGCGCGCCGCGTGCTCCGGCTCGTGGTCGGCGAGCCAGCGGAGCTTGGACACCGTGAACGAGGCGACCGGCACCGAGCCGCCCGCCGCCAGCAGGGCCTCCCGGCCCCGCGCGACGTCGCCGTCGCCGAGCTCGTGGGCGAGGTCGACGACGGCGTCCGCCGAGCGGGTGTCGTTCCAGAGCAGGGCCGGCCGGATCACCGCACCGGCCGCGTCGAGGGCGACCATGCCGTGCTGCTGACCGCCCACCGCCATCGCGGTGACCCCGTCCAGGCCACCGGCGTCCTCGATCGCGGCCTGGAGGGCGTCCCACCAGGCCGCGGGATCGACCTCCGTGCCGTCGGGGTGCGGCGCCGACCCGGAGCGCACGAGCGCCCCGGTCTCGGCGTCACGGATGACGACCTTGCAGGACTGCGTCGAGCTGTCGACGCCGGCGACGAGGGCCACGGGTCAGCCGATCAGGTGCTCGACGGCCAGCTGGTGCAGCGCCACGAAGCCGTAGTCGCGCTCCGCGGCGGCGTCGACGTCGAACTCGTCGGCCGCGGCGCGCAGGTCGGCCACCGTCTCGTCCGCGGCGAGTGTCGGCTCGGCGAGGTCGGCCACGCCGGCGTGGTGCAGGGCCTCCTGCACGCGCGGATCCGCCCGGAAGGCCCGTGCCTTCTCGGCCAGCTGCAGGTAGGTGGCCATGTTCGCCTCGGCCGACTTCCAGACGCCGTCGAAGTACTCGGTGCGGGACGGCTTGTAGTCGAAGTGCTTGGGGCCGGTGTAGCGGGGCGCGTCGGGCGAACCCGGGAACCCGTTCTCCAGCAGGTCGACGGTGAAGAAGGCCGAGAGCAGATCGCCGTGGCCGAACACCAGGTCCTGGTCGTACTTCAGGCCCTTCTGGCCGTTCAGGTCGATGTGGAACAGCTTGCCGCTGAACAGCGCCTGCGCGAGGGCGTGCGTGTAGTTGAGGTTGGCCATCTGCTCGTGCCCGGTCTCCGGGTTGAGGCCGACGATGTCGCCGTGCTCCAGCTCGGCGATCAGAGCCAGCGCGTGGCCCACCGTCGGCAGGAAGATGTCGCCGCGCGGCTCGTTGGGCTTGGGCTCCAGACCGATCCGCAGGTCGTAGCCCTGGTCCTTGATGTAACCGGCGACGGTATCGAGGCCATCGCGGTACCGCTCCAGCGCCGCGTACAGGTTCTTCGAGGAGTCGTACTCCGCGCCCTCGCGGCCGCCCCACATGACGAACGTGCCGGCGCCCATCTCCGCGGCCAGGTCGACGGCGGAGAGCACCTTGCGCAGGCCGAACCGGCGCACGCTCCGGTCGTTGGAGGTGAGGCCGCCGTCCTTGAACACCGGGTGCGTGAAGGTGTTCGTCGTGACCATCTCGATCACCAGGCCGGCGCGGTCCGCGGCGTCCTTGAGCTGACCGGTGATCCGGCGCCGCGTCTGCTCGTCGGCGTCGAACGGGAAGACGTCGTTGTCGTGGAACGTGATGCCCCACGCGCCCAGCTCGGCCAGCTTCTCCGCGTACTCCCGCGGGTCCAGCGACGGCCGGGTCGCGGACCCGAACGGGTCGATGCCGGTCCAGCCGACCGTCCACAGGCCGAACGAGAACCGGTCGTCCTTCGTGGGCTGACGCACCATGATCACTCCTCTGTCGAGATTGTTGTTTCATACAACATAGTGGTGAGGTCGGTTACAGTCAATGCCGTGAACATCGTCTCGCGTCCTGCCCGCCCGCGCCCGGTGGCCGGCGCCACGCAGGCGACGCTGCGGGAGCACAACCTCTCGCTGGTCGCGCGCATCATCCTCGGCGCGACCACGTCGATGTCCCGGGCCGACGTCGCCGCGGCCACGGCGTTGACCCGGTCGACCGTTTCCCGGTTGGTCGACGACCTGCTGGCGGGCGGCCTGGTCCGCGAGGTCGCCAAGGTCGGGGGCGGGCTCGGCCGGCCGGCGACCCCGGTGGTCGCCGACGACCGGCTCTGCGCCCTCGGCCTGCAGGTGAACGCCACGTTCCTGCTGGCGCGCCTGGTCGCCCTCGACGGTAGCGTGCTCGCCGAGGAGACGGTGGACGGGGATTTCGTGGCCAGTGACCCGGCCGTGGTCCTGCCGCGGATGGGAGCGTGCGGCGTGCGAGTGGCCGCGGCCGCCGGACCGGACCGGACGCTGGTGGGCACCGGGCTGGCCCTGCCCGGCATCGTCCGCCCCGGCTCGGGCACGCTGCTGCGGGCGCCGAACCTGGGCTGGTCGGCCGTCGAGCCGGGACCGCTGCTCGCCGCGCCGGCCCTCGGACCGGTGCTGCTCGGGAACGAGGCAGACTGCGCCGCCGTCGCGGTGGCACATCCGGTCCCCGGCCGCCGGGAGGGACCGCAGGACTTCATCTACCTCTCGGGGGAGATCGGCATCGGCGGCGCGGCCGTGCTCGACGGGCGCCTGATGCGGGGCCAGCACGGCTGGGCCGGCGAGATCGGGCACGTGTGCGTGGACCCGGCGGGACCGGCCTGCCCATGCGGTTCACACGGCTGCCTGGAGCGGTACGCGGGCCTCCGGGCGCTGCAGAGCGCGGCCGGGCTGCCGGTGACGGCCGGGATCGACCGGTTCGCCGCCGCCTGCCGCGAGGGTGACGAGGCGGCCACGCGGGCGCTCGCCACCGCGGTGAGCGCCCTGGAGACCGCGCTGGTCAGTGCCGTCAACCTCCTCGACATCCCGGCGGTGATCCTCGGCGGTCATCTCGGCCGACTCGCCGGGCTGATCGCGCCGGACCTGGCCGAACGGCTCGGAACCCGGGCGCTCGCCGGCCGGTTCGACGGGCCGACCGTGACGGTCGGCGCGCACACGGGGACGGAAGACCGGGCGCCCGGCGCGACCGGAGCCGCGATCACGGTGCTGGAGGGAGTCATCGAACGCCCGGCGGCCTGGGTGCCGACCACCACGAGCCGGCTCCGCCGCTGAGGTGCGCTCGCTACCAGCCGCGCCGCTCCCACTCCGGCAGGGCCGGGCGCTCGGCCCCGAGCGTCGTCGGCGCCCCGTGGCCGGGATGGACGACCGTGTCGTCGTCGAGCACGTCGAACACGCGCTCGACGACGTCCCGGTACAGGGAACGGAAGTCCGCCGGCCCGCTCGTGCGGCCCACCCCGCCGGGGAAGAGGGAGTCGCCGCTGAACAGGTGGTCCGGACCCGCCGGGTCCCGCAGCAGCAGGGCGACCGACCCGGGGGTGTGTCCGCGCAGGGCGATCGCCGTCAGGGCGAACCCGTCGAAGTCCGCGACGTCACCGTGGTCGAGCAGCACCGACGTCGGCACCTCGATGGCCGGGGCGTCGTCCCGGCCGGCGGCGGTCCGCGCACCGGTCCGCTCGGCGACCGCGGCCAGCGCACCGACGTGATCGTGGTGCCGGTGAGTGGTGATGATCAGCGCGAGCCGCGGGTCGGCGGGGGAGTCGGTCGCGGCGGAGGCGAGCAGGCCCTCGATCGCCGGGGCGTCGGCGGCGGCGTCGATCAGGGCCTGGGCGCCGGAGCGGCGCGAGGTCAGCAGGTAGACGTTGTTGTCCATCGAGCCGACGGCGATGCTGCGCAGCACGACGTCGGTCGTCTTCGTCACGGCGATGTCGGTCATGTGAGCAGCATAACAAGCTAGTTAGTTGACCTAAGCAAACAGTGCGCCTATGGTTGGTTCGGTCAACAAATCGACGGAGGGGATCATGACCGTCACCGAGGGAACCGCCGCCGCACTGGTGGAGCAGATCACGCGCCTGCAGCGCACCATCAAGCACGTCACCGCGCGTCAGGTGGCCGCCGCGGACGGCGTGGGGATGGCCCACGTGGGCATCCTCTACATGCTGTGTGCGTCCTCGGAACGGCGCGCGACGGAGCTGGCCGACGAGCTCGGGATCGGGACGTCCGCCCTGAGTCGCCAGATCTCGTCCCTCGAGGACCGCGGACTGCTCAGCCGCCGCCCCGATCCGGACGACGGCCGCGCGAGCCTGCTGTCGGTCACCGATGCGGGCCGTGGCCTGGTCGGCGCCGTCACCGCGGAGCGCACGCAGCGCCTCAAGGACCTGTTGACCGGGTGGGACGAGGCCGAGGCCGAGCACGCCACCCGCACCCTGGGCCGCCTGAGTGAGGTCTTCCAGGCGGCCCAGCACGAGAACGTCCGGCCCCGTCACGACGGGGACCGGGGGGAGGCGCCGGGGAGCGCCCCCGAGGCCACCATCACGAGCGCGTAGAGGAAACCTTCATGAGCAGCACCACCGCAGCGGAACGGCCGGCGTCCACGACGCCGGCCGAAGAACTGCACATGTCCCACAAGGAGATCCTGGCCGCCCTGACCGGCCTGCTCGCGGCGTTCTTCACCGCGATCCTCTCCTCGACCATCGTCGCCAACGCGCTGCCGCGCATCGTCGGCGACCTGCACGGCACCCAGACGGACTTCGCCTGGATCATCACCGCCGCGCTGCTGGCGAACGCGGCCTCGACCCCGATCTGGGGCAAGCTGGCCGACCTGTTCGACAAGAAGCTGCTGGTCCAGATCTCCATCGTCATGTTCGTGCTCGGCTCCATCGGGGCCGGCGTCGCGCAGACCATCCCGATCATGATGGTCGGCCGCGTCGTCCAGGGCCTGGCCATGGGCGGTCTGACCGCGCTCGCCCAGGCGATCCTGGGCACGATCATCCCGCCGCGGCAGCGCGGCCGCTACGCCGGCTACATGGGCGCCGTGATGGCCGTGGCCATGTCCGGCGGCCCGCTGCTCGGCGGCGTGATCGTGGACAGCCCCTTCGGCTGGCGGGGCACGTTCTTCGTCTGCGTGCCCCTGGCCGTGATCGCGCTCGTCATCATCCAGCTCAAGCTGCACCTGGGCCACCTGAACGTCAAGCGCAAGGTCTCCATCGACTGGTTCGGCGCCGTGCTCCTGGCCGCGGCCGTGAGCATCCTGCTGATCTGGGTCTCCTTCGCCGGCAAGGCCGACTACTACGACTGGTGGTCGCCGCAGACCGTGTGGATGGTCGGCGGCAGCATCGTGCTGATCGCCCTGTTCATCGTCGTCGAGTCCCGCGTCGCGGAGCCCGTCGTGCCGCTGAAGATCGTCTCCGAGCGCACGACGGCGCTCGCCATCATCGCCTCGGTCGCGGTGGGCATCGGCCTGTTCGGTGGCAACACCTACCTCGGCCAGTACTTCCAGGTCGCCCGCGGATACACCCCGACGGAGGCCGGCCTGCTGATGCTCCCGATGATCTTCGGCAACCTGATCGCCACGACCGTGGCCGGGCAGCTGATCACCCGGTTCGGCAAGTGGAAGCGCTTCCTCGTGGTCGGGTCGATCCTGCTCATCGCCGGCCTCGGGCTCGCCTCCACGCTGGACCACACGACGCCGCTGTGGCAGGTCTCGGTCTACATCTTCCTCGTCGGTCTGGGCACCGGTGCGCTGATGCAGAACCTGGTGCTCGCCGTGCAGAACACCGTGCGGGTGCAGGACATCGGCGCCGCCAGCGCGTCCGTCGCGTTCTTCCGGTCCTTCGGCGGTGCGATCGGCGTGGCCGTGCTCGGCGCGGTGCTCGGCAACCGGGTCACCGAGTTGACGACCCAGGGCATGGCCGCGCGCGGGATGCGGCCGACCGGAAGCACCGGCTCGACCGCGTCCCTGGACCTGAACGCCCTGCCGGGGCCGGTCCGCGAGGTCATCCGGGCCGCCTACGGTGACGCGACCGGCCTGATCTTCCGCTACGCCGCGATCGTCGCGGTCGTCGTCCTGATCGCCACGCTGCTGATCCGGGAGCGGACGCTGCGCACGACCATCGACGTCCGGCCGAGCGTCGAGCCGGTGGTCGCCGCTAAGGCCACCCCGCCGTCGGACACCCTGCCGGTGATCTCCGGTGCTGCCCACGGGCGGCACGCCGCGGCGACCGAGGTCGACGCCGAACGCGACGCCGGCCCCGACGTCGGGCCCTCCATTGGCCGCCGACGGGCCGCGCACCGGGCCGACGCGCCGGCAACGGACGCGCCGGGAACCGACGATCGTGAACTGGAGGCCGTGCGCCGCTGACCGCGGTGCCGGCCGAAGCGGACGCAGGAAAGGAACCCCGATGTTGATCCGGCTGGTCGGCCGCCACCTGGCACCCCACCGGGCGGCGGTGATCGCGATCATCGTGCTGCAACTGCTGCAGACCCTGGCCACCCTGTATCTGCCCACCCTGAACGCGACCATCATCGACGAGGGCATCGTCCGGGCTGACCTGGGCGTGATCTGGTCCGTCGGCGGGTTGATGCTGGTGATGACGGTGGGGCAGATCCTCTGCAACATCGCGGCCATCTTCCTCGCCGCTCGGGTCGCGATGAGTGTGGGCCGGCAGGCCCGCGCCGAGGTGTTCTCCGCCGTGCAGCGGTTCTCCTCCCGGGAGCTGAGCAGCTTCGGCGCGCCGTCGCTGATCACCCGCGGCACCAACGACGTGCAGCAGGTGCAGATGCTCGTGCTGATGTCGTTCACCATGCTCGTCACCGCCCCGATCATGGGCGTGGGCGGCGTGCTGCTGGCCCTGCAGCAGGACGTGGCGCTGTCCGGGCTGCTGCTCGTGGTGCTGCCGTTCCTGCTCGTGGTGATCGGGCTGATCGTGCGGAAGCTGGTGCCGTTGTTCCGCCGCGGCCAGACCCAGCTGGACCGGGTCAACGCGGTGCTGCGCGAGCAGATCATGGGCCTGAGCGTGATCCGCGCCTTCGTCCGGGAGCGGCAGGAATCGGCCCGGTTCGACGCCGCCAACCGGGACCTGACGGCCACCCAGCTCGGCGCCGGATACCTGCTGGCGCTGATGTTCCCGTCCATCATGCTCGTCGTCAACGTCGCCACCGTCGGCGTGCTCTACTTCGGGGCGATGCGCATCGACGCCGGGCAGATGCAGATCGGGGCGCTGACGGCCTTCCTGGCGTACATCATGCAGATCCTGATGGCGGTGATGCTCGCCATGTTCCTGTTCATGATGCTGCCCCGCGCCGCCGTGTCCGCCGAGCGGATCCAGGCCGTGGTCGCCACCGAGCCCTCCGTCGTCTCCGCGCCGGACGCCGTCGCGGACGGTCCGCTGCACGGTGCCCTCCGGTTCGAGCGGGTCGGGTTCCGCTACCCCGGGGCCCAGCGGGACGTGCTCAGCGGGATCAGCTTCACGGCCGAGCCCGGGCGCACCACCGCCGTCATCGGCTCGACCGGTGCCGGCAAGACCACCCTGGTGGACCTGATCCCGCGGCTGATCGATGCCACCGCCGGCACGATCAGCATCGGCGGCCGGCCCACCACCGGACTCCCCCTGGACGATCTGCGCGCCGGGATCGGCCTGGTGCCCCAGCGCGCCCACCTGTTCTCCGGCACCGTCGCGACCAACCTGCGGATGGCCGACCCGGACGCCACCGACGAGCAGCTCTGGGCTGCCCTGCGCGTCGCGCAGGCCGCGGACTTCGTCGCCGCCCTCCCCGAGGGGCTGGACGGGGCGGTCGAACCCGGCGGCACCAATTTCTCCGGGGGTCAGCGGCAGCGGATCTGCATCGCCCGGGCCCTGGTCCGCCGCCCCGGCGTCTACCTGTTCGACGACAGCTTCTCCGCCCTCGACTACACCACCGACGCCCGCGTGCGTGCCGCGCTCATCCCGTGGACCCGCGACGCCGTCGTCCTCGTCGTCGCGCAGCGGGTCAGCACTATCCGGCACGCGGACACCATCCTCGTCCTGGACGAGGGTGCCCTCGTCGGCACCGGCACCCACGAGGAGCTGCTGGCCGACTGCCCCACCTACCGGCAGATCGTCGAGTCCCAGTTGAGCGCCGAGGAGGCGGCATGAGTATGCACGGACGGGGTGCGCCCCCGGGCAGGGCCCTGCACGTCCGCGCCACCGTGGGCCGGCTCGCCGGGGTGATGCGCCCGGACGCCGGCAAGCTCGCGCTGGTCGTGCTGATGGCGATCGGGGCGGTCGGGCTGACCGTGGCGGCGCCCCGGATCCTCGGTGCCGCCACCGACGTCATCTTCGCCGGGGTGATCGGCCGGATGACGCCGGCCGGGGTGTCCCGGGACGAGCTGATCGCCGGGCTGCGGGCCTCGGGCCAGCAGCAGCAGGCCGACCTGCTCTCCGGCATGAGCTTCGTCCCCGGGCAGGGCGTGGACACGGGCCGGCTGGCGGGCATCCTGCTCACCGTGCTGGCCCTCTACCTGGTCGCCTTCCTGCTCAACTGGCTGCAGGCCCGGCTGATCGCGGCGGCCGTGCAGCGAGCCATGTACACGCTGCGCCGGTCCGTGCAGGGCAAACTGGCCCGGCTGCCGATGGCGCACTTCCACGATCACCCGCGCGGTGAGGTGCTGTCCCGGGTCACCAACGACATCGACAACCTCGCCCAGACCCTCAACCAGACCCTCACCCAGATCGTCGTGTCCGTGCTGACCGTGCTCGGTGTGCTCGTCATGATGATCTCCATCTCACCGGCCCTCGCCGTCGTCGCCGTGGTCAGCGTCCCGCTGTCGGCGGTGATCACCGTGCTGGTGGCCCGCCGGTCCCAGCCCCAGTTCATGGCCCAGTGGAACCGCACCGGGGCCCTGAACGCGCACATCGAGGAGATGTTCACCGGGCACGAGGTGGTCACCGCGTTCGGCCGGCAGGACCAGGCGAAGGCCACGTTCGACGCCACCAACACCGAGCTGTACGAGGCGAGCCGTCGCGCGCAGTTCGTCTCCGGCCTGATCATGCCGCTGATGATGTTCGTCTCCAACCTGGTCTACGTCGCCGTCGCCGTCGTCGGTGCCCTCCAGGTGGCGTCCGGTCTGATCACCATCGGCAGCGTGCAGGCGTTCGTGCAGTACGCCCGGCAGTTCTCCCAGCCGCTCGGGCAGCTCGGCGGCATGCTGAACCTGCTCCAGTCCGGGCTCGCCTCCGCGGAGCGGGTGTTCGAGCTGCTGGACGCGCCGGAGCAGAGCCCCGACCCGGCCGACCCGGCGCGGCTGCCCACGGCCCGGGGCCTGGTGGCGTTCGAGGACGTGTCCTTCCGCTACCGGCAGGACACCCCGCTGATCGAGCACCTGGACCTGCGGGCCGAGCCGGGCCAGACCGTGGCCGTCGTCGGCCCGACCGGCGCCGGCAAGACCACCCTGGTCAACCTGCTGCTGCGGTTCTACGAGCTCGACGGCGGCCGGATCACCATCGACGGGGTGGACATCGCCGCCATGACCCGGGACGAGTTGCGCGGCCACTTCGGCATGGTGCTGCAGGACCCGTGGGTGTTCGGCGGCACCATCCGGGAGAACCTCGCCTACGGGGCGCCCGACGCCGGGGAGGACGAGATCGTCGCCGTCGCGCGGGCCACCTCCGTGGACCACGTGGTCCGGTCCCTGCCCGACGGGTACGACACCGTGCTGTCCGATGACGGTTCCGCGCTCAGCGCGGGGCAGAAGCAGCTCGTCACCATCGCCCGGGCCCAGCTGGCGGACCCGGAGATCCTCATCCTGGACGAGGCGACCAGCTCGGTGGACACCCGCACCGAGGTGCTGATCCAGCAGGCGATGAACCGGCTGCGCGCCGGGCGCACCAGCTTCGTCATCGCCCACCGCCTCTCCACCATCCGGGACGCGGACCTGATCCTCGTGCTCGAGGACGGCCGCGTCGTCGAACAGGGCGACCACGAGGCCCTGCTGGCCGCCCGCGGCCACTACTGGGAGCTGTACAACGCGCAGTTCACCGCGCCCGCCGTCGAGGAGGAGGTGAGCCGGTGACCGCGACGCCCCTGATCGACGCGCTCCGGATCGATCCCGCCAGCCCCACCGCACCGTTCGAGCAGGTCCGCCGGTTCATCGCCGCCGCGGCCGCCAACGGCGCTCTGCCGGCCGGGTCGCGGCTGCCTCCGGTGCGGGTGCTCGCGCAGCAGCTGAACCTCGCGGCCAACACCGTCGCGCGTGCTTACCGGGAGCTGGAGGAGGCGGGTATCGTCGTCACCGCCGGCCGGGCCGGGACCACGGTCGCGGCCACCGACGCGGCCCGGCGGAAGGTCGCCGCGGTCGCCCGGGAGCTGGCGCGGGCGGCCCGCGCGGCCGGCCTGGACCAGGCCGAGGCCGCGAGCATGCTCCGGGCGGCCTGGGCGGCGGACGACACCGGCTCCGCCGACGGCTGAACCGCGGTTCTCCCGCCGCGTCTCGAACGAGTCTTCGATAGGATGGACGCCGTGCCCGACGCTGAGATGACCCGACTGATCACGCATGACCCGACCCGCCTGACCGTCAAGGGGGCGCGGGAGCACAACCTGCGGAACGTGGACCTGGACCTGCCGCGGGACGCGATGATCGTCTTCACCGGCCTGTCCGGGTCCGGCAAGTCGTCGCTCGCGTTCGACACCATCTTCGCGGAGGGGCAGCGCCGCTACGTCGAGTCGCTGTCCGCGTACGCCCGGATGTTCCTCGGGCAGGTGGACAAGCCCGACGTCGATTTCATCGAGGGGCTCTCCCCGGCGGTGTCCATCGACCAGAAGTCGACGTCCCGCAACCCGCGGTCCACGGTCGGCACGATCACCGAGATCTACGACTACCTGCGGCTGCTGTGGGCACGGATCGGCCGCCCGTACTGCCCGATCTGCGGGGAGCCGGTGACGAAGCAGACGCCCCAGCAGATCGTCGACCAGCTGCTCGAACTGCCCGAGGGCACCCGGTTCCAGGTGCTCGCCCCCGTGGTGCGCGGCCGGAAGGGCGAGTTCGTCGACCTGTTCGCGGACCTGTCCGCCAAGGGTTTCGCCCGCGCCGTCGTCGACGGCAAGCAGATCCAACTCACCGAGCCGCCCAAACTCGGCAAACAGTACAAACACACCATCGAGGTGGTGGTCGACCGGCTCGTGGTGCGCGAGGGCATGCGGCAGCGACTCACCGACTCCGTTGAGACCGCGCTGCTGCTCGCCGAGGGGCGCATGCTCGCCGACTTCGTCGACCTCGACGTCGACGACCCCGACCGCACCCGCGCGTTCAGCGAGAACCTCGCCTGCCCCAACGAGCACCCGCTCGCGATCGACGAGATCGAACCCCGCTCCTTCTCCTTCAACAACCCGTTCGGCGCGTGCCCGGTGTGCACCGGCATCGGCACCCGGCTCGAGGTCGACGAGGACCTCGTCATCCCGGACCCGGGCAAGGCCCTCCGGGACGGTGCCATCGCACCGTGGTCCCTGGGCACCGCCACCACCGAGTACTGGAACCGGCTGCTCGACGGCCTGGGCCGGGAGCTCGGCTTCGACCTGGACACCCCGTTCGCGCAGCTGCCCGCGGCCGCGAAGAAGGCCATCCTGCTCGGCAAGGACCACAAGGTCACCGTGCAGTACCGCAACCGGTTCGGCCGGGAGCGCACCTACAGCACCGGCTTCGAGGGCGTCGTCGCGTACATCAAGCGCAAGCACACCGAGACGGAGTCCGACTCGGCGCGCGAACGGTACGAGGAGTACATGCGGCAGATCCCGTGCCCCGAGTGCCACGGGGCACGGCTGAACCCGGCGTCCCTGTCGGTGCTGATCGCGGGGCGGTCCATCGCCGAGGTGTGCGCCCTGCCGCTGCGCGACTGCGCCGCGTTCCTGCGGGACCTGGAGCTGACCGACCGGGAGCAGCAGATCGGCCACCAGGTGCTCAAGGAGATCGACGCCCGGCTGACGTTCCTGCTCGACGTCGGGCTGGAGTACCTCAACCTGTCCCGGCCCTCGGGCACCCTCTCCGGCGGGGAGGCGCAGCGGATCCGGCTCGCCACCCAGATCGGCTCCGGCCTGGTCGGCGTGCTGTACGTGCTGGACGAACCGTCGATCGGCCTGCACCAGCGGGACAATCGACGCCTGATCGAGACGCTGACCCGGCTGCGCGACCTCGGGAACACGCTGATCGTCGTCGAGCACGACGAGGACACCATCGCCGAGGCCGACTGGATCGTCGACGTCGGGCCCGGAGCGGGCGAACACGGCGGCGCGATCGTCCACTCCGGCAGCTACGCCGACCTGCTGGCGAACACCACGTCCCTGACCGGCGACTACCTGGCCGGCCGGCGCGCCATCGAGCCGCCCGCCACCCGGCGCCCGATCGAGAAGAAGCGGACCCTCAAGATCATCGGGGCGCGGGAGAACAACCTGCGCAACCTCGACGTGTCCATCCCGCTCGGCGTGTTCACCGCCGTCACCGGCGTCTCCGGGTCCGGGAAGTCCACCCTGGTCAACGACATCCTCTACAAGACGATGGCGAACCGGCTCAACGGCGCCAAGCAGGTGCCCGGCCGGCACACCCGCGTCGAGGGGCTCGAGCAGCTGGACAAGGTCATCCACGTGGACCAGAGCCCGATCGGCCGCACCCCGCGGTCCAACCCCGCCACCTACACCGGAGTGTTCGACCACATCCGCAAGCTGTTCGCCGAGACGAACGAGGCCAAGCTGCGCGGCTACCAGCCGGGCCGGTTCTCCTTCAACGTCAAGGGCGGCCGCTGCGAGGCGTGCTCCGGCGACGGCACCCTGAAGATCGAGATGAACTTCCTGCCGGACGTGTACGTGCCGTGCGAGGTCTGCCACGGCGCGCGGTACAACCGCGAGACCCTCGAGGTGCACTACAAGGGCAAGACGATCGCCGACGTGCTGAACATGCCGATCGAGGAGGCCGCGACCTTCTTCGCCGCGTTCACCCCGATCGCCCGGCACCTGACCACCCTGGTCGACGTCGGGCTCGGCTACGTGCGGCTCGGCCAGCCGGCGACGACGCTCTCCGGCGGGGAGGCGCAGCGGGTCAAGCTCGCGAGCGAACTGCAGAAGCGGTCCAACGGCCGCAGCGTGTACGTGCTCGACGAGCCCACCACCGGCCTGCACTTCGAGGACATCCGCAAGCTGCTGCTCGTGCTGCAGTCGCTGGTGGACAAGGGCAACACGGTGATCACCATCGAGCACAACCTCGACGTGATCAAGAGCGCCGACTGGGTGATCGACCTCGGCCCCGAGGGCGGCTCCGGTGGCGGCACCCTGGTGGCCACGGGCACACCCGAGCAGGTCGCGGCCGTCGAGGAGTCCTACACCGGGCAGTTCCTCACCGAGCTGCTCGTCCCGGCGGCGTCCTGAGCGGCGGAGCCCAGGACGGCGGAGCCCAGTATGCCGGTATCGGCATATCCGGTTGGGTGGCGGCTGGCCGATGTGGGAAAATTCCCCGGTGACCGCCGACGCCTTCCACCCCGCCACCCCGGCCGTGCTGTTCGACCTCGACGGCACGCTGGTGGACCCGGCCGGGGCGATCACCGGCGGCATCACGCAGGCGCTCGCCCAGCATGAACTGCCCATCCCGCCGGACGCCGTGCTGCGCAGCATGGTCGGACCCCCGCTGGCGCAGTCCCTGGGCGCCGTCGCGGGCGTGCCGGCGGACCGGCTCGGCGCGGTGATCGCCACCTACCGCGACCGGTACCGGGCCGAGGGCATGGCGGCCAGCCGGGTCTACCCCGGGGTCGCCGACCTGCTGACCCGGTTGCGGGAACGCGGGTACCGGCTCGCCGTCGCGACGCAGAAACCCGTCGGCCTGGCCACCGAACTGCTCACCGCCACCGGGCTGGTCGACGCGTTCGACGTCGTGCACGGCTCCTCCGACGACGAGGAGGACCCGGTGCCGCTGACCAAGACCCGGATCGTGGCCGCCGCGCTCGCCGACCTCGGCATCGACGGCCCGGCCGCGGGCGAGCGCGCGCGCGCCGTCATGGTCGGCGACCGGCGGCACGACATGATCGGCGCCACCGAGAACGGGCTCGCCGGCATCGGCGTCGCCTGGGGCTTCGCCGGCGACCGGGAACTGGTCGACGCCGGCGCGGCCGTCGTCGTCGGCAGCGCCGGCGAACTCGAGAAGGCCATCGCCGACCTGCTGCGCCCACCGGCCGAGCAGACCGGACGGCAGGGCACCGAGGCGACGGCATGAGCATCTACGAGAGCTCCCGCGCCGCGTCCCGCGCCGCCTTCCGGCTCAGCTGCCGGCCCCGCCTGCACGGACTGGCGAACTTCCCGGCGTCGGGCCCGGTGATCGTGGCCCCCAACCACCTGTCCTTCCTGGACAGCATCATCGTCTCCTCCTTCATGCCGCGCCGGGTGAGTTTCTTCGCCAAGGCCGAGTACTTCACCAGCACCGGGGTGAAGGGCGCGGCGATGCGCACCTTCTTCCAGAGCATCGGATCCATCCCGGTGGAGCGGGGCGAGCAGGCCGCCAGCGTCGCCGCCCTCCAGCTCGCCCTCGAGATCCTCGACCGGGGCGACGTGTTCGGGATCTACCCCGAGGGCACCCGCTCCCGGGACGGCATGCTCTACCGCGGCCGGACCGGCGTCGGCTGGCTGGCCCTGACCACCGGGGCGCCCGTGGTGCCGGTGGGCCTGATCGGGACCGAACGGCTGCAGCCGGCCGACAGCATGATGGTCACGCCACGACGGTTCACCATGAAGGTCGGGGAGCCCCTGTACTTCGACCGCGTCGGCCCGGGCCATTCGCTGCCCCAGCGCCGCCAGGTCACCGACCGGATCATGAACGCCATCGCCGACCTCACCGGCCAGGAACGCGTGGGCCGCTACAACCAGCGGCCCGGCGCCGAATAGGGGCGGCGTGGCGGACCCCCGCACCTACCGCCCGAAGACCGGCGAGATCCCCACCAACCCCGGCGTCTACCGGTTCCGCGACGCGCACGGCCGCGTCATCTACGTCGGCAAGGCCAAGAACCTGCGCTCCCGGCTGAACTCCTACTTCGCGGCGCCGCACACCCTGCTGCCCAAGACGCGGGCCATGGTCTTCTCCGCCGCCGGCGTCGAGTGGACCGTGGTCGGCAGCGAGTTCGAGGCGCTGCAGCTGGAGTACACCTGGATCAAGGAGTACGACCCGCGGTTCAACATCGCGTTCCGGGACGACAAGTCCTACCCCTACCTGGCGATCACCATGGCGGAGGAGTTCCCCCGCGTCCAGGTGATGCGCGGCGACAAGCAGAAGGGCACCCGCTACTTCGGGCCCTACTCGCAGGCGTGGGCCATCCGCGACACCGTGGACACCCTGCTGCGCGTGTTCCCCATGCGGTCCTGCTCCACCGGCGTGTTCCGCCGCGCGCAGCAGGCCGGCCGGCCCTGCCTGCTCGGCTACATCGGCAAGTGCTCCGCGCCGTGCGTCGGCCGGGTGACCCCCGAGGAGCACCGCGAGATCGCGCGTCAGTTCTGCGACTTCATGGCGGGGAAGCAGCAGCCGTTCATCACCGAGCTCGAGCAGAAGATGCACGCTGCGGTCGCCGAGCTGGACTACGAGCGGGCCGCCACCCTCCGGGACGACATCGGCGCCCTGACCAAGGCGTTCAGCAAGAACGCGGTGGTGCTGGCCGAATCGGTGGACGCGGACGTGTTCGGCATCGCGCAGGACGAGCTGGAGGCCGCCGTCCAGGTGTTCCACGTGCGCGGCGGCCGGATCCGCGGCCAGCGCGGCTGGGTGGTGGAGAAGGTCGACGACAGCGACGACGCCGAGCTGATCGAGGCGCTGCTGCAGCAGGTGTACGGCGACGCGACCCGGGAGAACGACCGGATCCCGCGGCAGGTGCTGGTCCCGGCACTGCCCGCCGACCTGGAGGACGTCACCACGTGGTTGAGCGGCCTGCGCGGCGCCCGCGTCAGCGTCGGCGTCCCCAAGCGCGGGGACAAGGCGGCGCTGGCCGATACGGTCCGCGAGAACGCCGTCCAGGCGCTGCGGCTGCACAAGTCCCGGCGCGCCGGCGACCTCACCACCCGGTCGGCCGCGCTGGCCGAACTGCAGGAGGCGCTCGAGTTGACCGAGTCCCCGCTGCGGATCGAGTGCTACGACATCTCCCACGTGCAGGGCACCAACGTGGTCGCCTCCATGGTGGTGTTCGAGGACGGGCTGGCGAAGAAGTCCGACTACCGCAAGTTCGGCATCACCGGCGACGCCGCCCGCGACGACACCGCGGCGATGTACGACGTCATCCGCCGCCGGTTCCGCAACTACCTCGCGGAGCGGGCCGAGCGGGTCGCGAGCGGACCCGTCGCCCGTGGGGGAGCGGGCGTGGACCCGGTCAACGGCGGGCCCCGCCCGAAGTTCGCCTACCCGCCCAACCTCGTCGTCGTCGACGGCGGCCCGCCGCAGGTGGCGGCCGCCCGGCGGGCCCTGGCCGAGCTCGGCGTCGACGACATCGACGTCGTCGGCCTGGCCAAGCGGCTCGAGGAGGTGTGGGTCCCGGGCAGCGAGTTCCCCGTCATCCTGCCCCGCGCCTCGCACGGGCTGTTCCTGCTGCAACGCGTCCGGGACGAGGCGCACCGGTTCGCCATCACGTTCCACCGGCAGCGCCGCTCCGCCGCGATGACCGCCTCCGAACTCGACGACGTGCCCGGCCTCGGCCCGGTCAAGCGCAAGGCGCTGCTGAAAGCCTTCGGCTCGGTGAAGAAGATCCGGGCCGCCGACCTGGCCGAGCTGACCACCGTGCCCGGGGTGGGCCAGTCCCTGGCCGTCGCCGTGATGCGCACGCTCGGCTCCCCGGCGCTCGACGAGGGTGGCACGGGCGACGACGCCGCCGCCGTGAACACGAGCACCGGCGAGCTGCTCGACTGAGGCGCCGGACCAGGTCACCGAGGCCAGGTCATCTAGGGTGGGAGCGAGGACGCCGGAGGCCTCCGCCGGCCACGTGAGGAAGGGACCATGAGCGCACCCGAGGAACTGACACCGGTCAAGCCGCCCGAGTCGGAGATGCTCATCGTGACCGGGATGTCCGGGGCCGGCCGCAGCACCGCGGCCAACGCCCTGGAGGACCACGGCTGGTACGTGGTGGAGAACCTGCCGCCGCAGATGCTGCTCCCGCTCTCCCACATCGTCGCCCGCACCCCCCAGCCGATGGCCAAGCTGGCCGTGGTGATGGACGTGCGCAGCAAGGAGCTGTTCGCCTCCATCCGCGAGGCCCTGGCCGCGCTGACCGCGGCGGGGGTGCGCTACCGGGTGCTGTTCCTGGACGCCGACGACGACGTGCTGGTGCGCCGCTTCGAGCAGGGCCGCCGTCCCCACCCGCTGCAGGGCGACGGCCGGGTGCTCGACGGCATCGCCGCCGAACGCCTGCTGGTGGCCGACCTGCGCACCATGGCCGACCTCGTCCTGGACACCTCGACGAAGAACGTGCACGACCTGGCCACCACCATCACCGACCTGTTCTCCGAGTCCGGCCCGGTGACCCTCCGGCTGACCATGATGAGCTTCGGCTTCAAGTACGGGCTGCCCGTCGACGCCAACTTCGTCGCCGACGTGCGGTTCATCCCCAACCCGCACTGGGTGCCGCAGTTGCGCCCGCTCACCGGGCTGGACGAGGAGGTCGCCCGGTACGTGCTCGAGGACAACGGGGCCGAGGAGTTCGTCCGCCGGTACGTCCACGCCCTCGAACCGGTGCTCGACGGGTACCGGCGGGAGAACAAGCACTACGCGACCATCGCGATCGGCTGCACCGGCGGCAAGCACCGGTCCGTCGCGGTCACCGAGGAACTGGCGCGCCGGCTCGCGCAGCTGCCCAAGACCAAGGTCACCACACACCACCGCGACCTGGGACGCGAGTAGTGCCCGGCTTCCCGACCGGGGCCCTGCCCGTGGTGCCCGGCGGCGGGTCCCGCGGCCCCGCGGGTCGCGAGCCGGCCGTCGTGGCCCTGGGCGGCGGGCACGGGCTGTACGCCTCCCTGTCGGCCCTGCGCCTGCTCACCAGCGAGCTGACCGCCGTCGTCACCGTCGCCGATGACGGCGGCTCCTCCGGGAAGGTCCGGCAGGAGCTGGACGTGCTCCCGCCCGGCGACCTGCGGATGGCCCTGGCCGCCCTGTGCGACGACACCGACTGGGGCCGTACCTGGCGCGACGTGATGCAGCACCGGTTCCGGTCCCGGCCCGGCAGTGACGCCACCCTGGACAACCACGCCCTCGGCAACCTGCTGATCGTGGCCCTGTGGGAGCTGCTGGAGAACCCCGTGGACGGGCTGCGCTGGGCCGGCGCCCTGCTCGGCGCCCGCGGCCAGGTGCTGCCGATGGCGAGCGTGCCGCTGACCATCGAGGGCGACGTGCGCCGCCCGGACGGCGGGGTGGACGTCGTCCGCGGGCAGTCCCGGCTCGCGCTGGCCGGCACCCTGGACGCCGTCCGCCTCGACCCGCCGGAGGCGCCGGCCTGCCGGGAGGCGCTCGAGGCCATCGAGCTGGCGGACTGGGTGATCCTCGGCCCCGGCTCGTGGTACACGTCGGTGCTGCCGCATCTGCTGCTGCCGGAGCTGCGGGACGCCCTGTGCGCGACCACCGCCCGGCGGCTGGTGACCATGAACCTGGGTACGGCCACGAAGGAGACCCGGGGCATGTCCGCGGCCGAGCACCTGGCGGTGCTGCACCACTGCGCGCCGGACTTCCGGGTCGACGCGGTGCTCGCCGACCCGGCCAGCGTGGACGACCCCGACGGCCTCCGCGCGGCGGCCGCCGGTCTGGGGGCCGAGGTCATCTTCGGTAGAGTGGGAGCCTCGGGTGGCGCCCCGGTGCACGATCACGTGCGACTGGCGACGGCGTACCACGACATCTTCGGCGGCAGCTGACCCACGGCCGGCTCGCCGGGTCGGCGGCGATGAGCACCAGCGTCCGGACGGGGACAGTCCCAGTTGGGGCAGTGAGGACGAGAACATGGCGTTGACCACGCAGGTCAAGGAGGAGCTGTCGCAGCTGCAGACGGCCAGATCCACGGTCCGCAAGGCCGAGGTGTCCGCCCTGCTGCGCTTCGCGGGTGGGTTGCACATCATCTCCGGCCGGATCGTGATCGAGGCCGAGGTCGACCTGGCGGTCACGGCGCGCCGGCTGCGGTCCGCGATCGCCGAGGTGTACGGGCACAGCAGTGACGTGGTCGTCGTCTCCGGTGGTGGGCTGCGCAAGGGCAACCGGTACGTGGTCCGGGTGGTGCGCGACGGCGAGTCGCTCGCCCGGCAGACCGGGCTGCTGGACAGCCGGGGCCGTCCCGTCCGCGGCCTCCCGCCCGCCATCGTCAACGGCTCCAACGACGAGGCCGCCGCCGTCTGGCGCGGCGCGTTCCTCGCCCACGGTTCGCTCACCGAACCGGGCCGGTCCTCGGCACTGGAGATCACCTGTCCCGGTCCGGAGGCGGCGCTGGCCCTGGTCGGCTCCGCCCGCCGGCTGCACATCACCGCGAAGGCCCGCGAGGCCCGCGGGGTGGACCGCGTCGTCATCCGCGACGGGGAGGCCATCGGTTCCCTGCTCACCCGGATGGGCGCCGCCCGGGCCTGCGGGACGTGGGAGGCGCGCCGGGAGCACAAGCAGAACCGGGCGTCCGCCAACCGGCTGGCCAACTTCGACGACGCCAATCTGCGCCGCTCCGCGCAGGCCGCCGTCGCCGCGGGCGCCCGGGTGGAACGTGCCCTGCAGATCCTCGGCGACTCGGTGCCCGAGCACCTCAAGTACGCCGGTGAGCTGCGGGTGGCCCACAAGCAGGCCAGCCTGGACGAGCTGGGCCGGCTCGCGGACCCGCCGATGACCAAGGACGCGGTCGCCGGGAGGATCCGCCGGCTGCTCGCGATGGCGGACAAGCGAGCCGCAGTTCAGGACATCCCGGGCACCGACGCTAATGTGACCGCCGAGATGTTCGATCACTAGCTCGATCACCCGGCGGAGTGCATAGGATGGGAAGGCAGTCGCGCCGCCCCGCCACGTGGATCCCGCGGCCGTCGGCGGCGGCTGCACCGTGGAAACGCCACCAGGACCGATGGAGGAATTCGTGAGCGAGAAGTACACCCTGCCCGACCTTCCCTACGACTATGCCGCGCTCGAACCGCACATCTCCGCGCGGATCATGGAGCTCCACCACGACAAGCACCACAAGACCTACGTCGACGGCGCGAACACCGCGCTCGAGAAGCTGGCCGAGGCGCGCGCCAACGGTGATTTCGCGAACGTGCCGAAGCTGAGCAAGGACCTGGCGTTCCACCTCGGCGGCCACCTCAACCACACGATCTTCTGGAACAACCTGTCCCCGGACGGCGGCGACAAGCCCGAGGGCGAACTGGCCGCGGCCATCGACGACGCCTTCGGGTCCTTCGACGCGTTCGTCGGCCACTTCACCAACGCCGCCACCAGCCTGCAGGGCTCCGGCTGGGCCGTGCTCGCCTTCGAGCCGCTCGGCCAGAACCTCGTCATCGAGCAGCTCTACGACCAGCAGGGGAACATCCCGGTCGGCACCATCCCGCTGCTGCAGCTGGACATGTGGGAGCACGCCTTCTACCTGGACTACGTCAACGTCAAGGCCGACTACGTCAAGGCCTTCTGGAACATCGTCAACTGGAACGACGTCTCCGCCCGGCTGGCCGCGGCCCGCACCGGCGCCCACCAGCTGATCGTCCCCGCCTGATCGACGCCGGACCCCGGGCCCCCGCCGGCCCGGGGTCCGGCGTGCGTCGCGCCGACCCGATCGGCGCGCCCGACCAGCCCCCAGCGAACCCGTCCCCCCAGCGAAAGGGAATGCAGTGACTACGAAGATTGGTATCAACGGATTCGGCCGGATCGGCCGCAACTACTTCCGTGCCGCCCTGGCCCAGGGCGCCGATCTCGACGTCGTGGCCGTCAACGACCTGACCAGCCCCGAGACCCTGGCCCACCTGCTCAAGCACGACAGTGTGCTCGGCAAGCTGGCCGAGACCGTCGAGGCCGACGGGCAGAACATCGTGGTCAACGGCAAGACCATCCAAGTCCTCTCCGAGCGCGACCCCGCCAACCTGCCCTGGGGGGACCTCGGCGTCGACATCGTCGTCGAGTCCACCGGCTTCTTCACCAAGGCCGCCGACGCGCGCAAGCACATCGAGGCCGGCGCCAAGAAGGTGCTGATCTCCGCCCCCGCCAGCGACGAGGACATCACCATCGTCCTGGGCGTCAACGACGGCGACTACGACCCGGCGCAGCACACCATCATCTCCAACGCGTCCTGCACCACCAACTGCCTCGGCCCGCTGGCCAAGGTGCTCAACGACGCGTTCGGCATCGAACACGGCCTGATGACGACGATCCACGCGTACACCGCGGACCAGAACCTGCAGGACGGCCCGCACAAGGACCTCCGCCGGGCCCGGGCCGCCGCGATCAACCTGGTGCCCACCTCCACCGGCGCCGCCAAGGCGATCGGCCTGGTGCTGCCGGAGCTGAAGGGCAAGCTCGACGGGTACGCCGTGCGCGTGCCGGTCCCCACCGGATCGGCCACCGACCTGACCGCGGTCGTCGGCCGGGAGGTCACCGCCGAGGAGGTCAACGAGGCCTACCGCCGGGCCGCCGCGGACGGCCCGCTGAAGGGCTACCTGACCTACACCGAGGAACCGATCGTCTCCTCCGACATCGTCACCGACCCGGCGTCCTCGATCTTCGACGCCGGGCTGACCAAGGTGATCGGCAACCAGGTCAAGGTCGTCTCCTGGTACGACAACGAGTGGGGCTACGCCAACCGGCTCGTGGACCTGACCGAACTCGTCGCCGGCAAGCTCTGAGGCGGTCACCGGTGAGCGCGAAGACCCTGCAGGACCTGCTCGCCGAGGGTGTCGCCGGGCGGCACGTGCTGGTCCGCTCGGACCTGAACGTGCCGCTCGACGGGGACCGGGTCACCGACGACGGGCGCGTCCGCGCGTCCCTGCCGGTGATCTCGGCCCTCGCCGGGGCGGGCGCCCGGGTGATCGTGATGGCCCACCTGGGCCGCCCCAAGGGTGCGCCGGACCCGAAGTACTCGATCGCCCCGGCGGCGGCGCGGCTCGCCGAGCTGGCCGACGCGCCCGTCACCGTGGCGACCGACGTCGTCGGGACGGACGCGCACACCAAGGCGGCCGCCCTGACCGACGGTCAGGTGCTGGTGCTCGAGAACGTCCGGTTCGACCCGCGGGAGACCAGCAAGGACGACGACGAGCGTGCCGCGTTCGCCGCCGACCTCGCTTCCCTCACCGGTCAGGACAAGGGGCAGAACACGGGCGCCTACGTGGACGACGCCTTCGGCGCCGTGCACCGCAGGCACGCCAGTGTGGCCGAGATCGCCGCGGTGCTCCCCGCGTACCAGGGTGACCTGGTCAAGGCCGAGATCGACGTGCTGCGCCGGCTGACCGAGAACCCCGACCGGCCCTATGTCGTCGTGCTCGGCGGGTCGAAGGTCTCGGACAAGCTCGCCGTCATCGACTCGCTGCTCGGCAAGGCCGACGTACTGCTGATCGGCGGCGGGATGGTGTTCACCTTCCTCGCCGCCCGCGGCGCGAAGGTCGGTGCCAGCCTGCTCGAACAGGACCAGCTGGACGCCGTCCGTGGCTACCTCGACCGCGCCGAGCGGACCGGGGTGCGGATCGTGCTGCCCACCGACATCGTCGTGGCGGAGAAATTCGACCGGGACGCCGCCCACGAGGTCGTTCCCGCGGACGCCATGGAATCCTCCCGGTTCGGCTCCACCGGCATCGGCCTGGACATCGGACCCGAGTCGGCGCGCGCCTTCGCCGAGGAGATCGTCAAGGCACGCACGGTGTTCTGGAACGGGCCCG
The DNA here is from genome assembly GCF_001968835.1 of Tersicoccus phoenicis. GTDB lineage: Bacteria > Actinomycetota > Actinomycetes > Actinomycetales > Micrococcaceae > Tersicoccus > Tersicoccus phoenicis. Next base: position 69,726 of record NZ_MRDE01000022.1, on the reverse strand, counting down.
CCGGGGTGTTCGAGTTCGACGCCTTCGCCGGTGGCACCAGGGCGATCGCGTCGGCGCTGGCCGCGGCCACCGCGGACGGCGCCCTCACCGTGGTCGGCGGCGGCGACTCCGCCGCGGCCGTGCGCACCCTGGGCTTCGACGACGACGCGTTCAGCCACATCTCCACCGGCGGCGGCGCGAGCCTGGAATACCTCGAGGGCAAAGACCTGCCGGGCGTCACGGCGCTCGAACGCTGACCCTGACCACGAAGGACGGACGGCCATGACCCCCACCCCCGCCCCCACCGCCGGACCCGCCGGCCCCCGGGTGCCCCTGATCGCGGGCAACTGGAAGATGAACCTGGACCACGTCCAGGGCATCACGCTGCTGCAGAAGCTCGCGTGGACCCTGGACGACGCCAAGCACGACTACCGGCGGGTCGAGGTGGCCGTGTTCCCGCCGTTCACCGACCTGCGCGGCGTGCAGACCCTGGTGCACGGGGACGACCTGAGCATCGGTTACGGCGCCCAGGACCTGTCCGACCAGGACGCCGGCGCCTACACCGGTGACATCTCCGGCCAGTTCCTCGCCAAGCTGGGATGCACCTACGTCCTGGTCGGACACAGTGAGCGGCGCACCGTCCACGGCGAGGACGACGCGCTGCTGGCCGCCAAGCTCAAGGCCGCGTTCCGGCACGGGCTGGTCCCGGTGCTGTGCGTGGGGGAGGGCCTCGACGTCCGGCAGGCCGGCACCCACGTCGAGCACACGCTGGGCCAGCTCCGCGCCGACCTTGCGGATCTGCCGCCGGACCAGGTGGCCCGGCTCGTCGTCGCCTACGAACCGGTCTGGGCGATCGGCACCGGCGAGGTCGCCGGCCCGGAGGACGCCCAGGAGATGGCCGCCGCGATCCGCGCCGACCTGACCTCCCGGTACGGCGACGACGTCGCCGGCGCGGTCCGCGTGCTGTACGGGGGGTCGGTGAAGGCGGCGAGCGCCGCCGCCATCCTCGGCCGGCCCGACGTCGACGGCGTGCTGGTCGGGGGAGCGAGCCTCGACGCGGGCGAGTTTGCTAACATTGTCAGGTTCGAACACCACGTGACGAGCTGAAGGGCATTGTGGATATCCTCAAGATCGTGCTGCAGGTGCTGCTGGGCGTCACCAGCCTCCTGCTCACCCTGCTGATCCTGCTGCACAAGGGCAAGGGCGGGGGCCTGTCGGACATGTTCGGCGGCGGCATGACCTCCAACCTGAACGCTTCCGGGGTCGCGCAGAAGAACCTCAACCGCTTCACCGTCGTGCTCGGCATCTGCTGGGCCGTCGTCATCGTGGCCCTCGGCCTCATCCTGCGGTTCTCCAGTCAGCAGTAGCCGCCGCTTCCCAGCACCTGCCCTCGTCTCATGAGTGAGCACTCACTCGTCGTCGCGGCGGGGGCGGGGAAGGCGGGCCGCCGCGGCCGTGTCGAGGAACCACACGGTCCGCTCGGTGCCCTGCACTCCCGCCGCGGGCACCTGCTGCGCGGCCGCCCCGTTGGCGGCCAGCGCGACCGCCCCGGCCTTGTCGGCCCCCGCGACCACCAGCCACACCTGCCGGGCCGCGTTGATGGCGGGCAGCGTCAGGGTCACCCGGTGCGGCGGCGGTTTCGGTGCGTCGTGTACCGCGAGGACGGTGCGCCGGCCCTCCTGCACGGCGTCCAGTTCGGGGAACAGCGACGCCACGTGGGCGTCCGGGCCGACACCGAGCAGCAGCACGTCGAACGCGGGCACGGCGGTGCCGTCCGCCGGGCGTGACCCCGTTGTCTCGCTGCTGGTCGCGAGCTCCGCGGCGTAGCGCTCCGCGGCGTCCTCGGCGGTGGCGACGGCGTCCGCGGCGGGAATCGCGTGCACCCGGGCCGGGTCCAGGCCGAGGCCGTCCAGCAGCGCCGCACGTGCGGCCCGTTCGTTGCGTTCCGCGTCGTCCGCGGCGACGAACCGCTCGTCACCCCACCACACGTCCACCCGGGACCAGTCGATGCCCGAGGTGTCGAGGTCGCCGACCGCGGTCAGCGTGCGGGTGCCCATCCCCCCGCCGGTCAGCACCACGGACGCGGTGCCGCGGGCGGCCTGCGCCGTGGCGATCTCGGCGACCAGGCGTTCGGCCACGTGACCGGCCAGACCCCGCGGGTCGGCCAGGATGACGACGTCGTGCTCGGTCATGCGGCCAGCACCCCCTCTCTCAGTTCCAACGCCCCCTCAGTTCCAGTGACAGAGCGGCAGCCCTTCGGTCACCACCTCACCGAACACCTCGTCCGGGTCGAGTCGGCGCAGTTCCTCGGCCAGGCATTCCTGCAGCGTGCGCTTGGGCAGCGCGATCCGTTGGTCGGTCTGCCCCGGCATGGTCAGGGTCGCGACCTCCGCGTCCGGCCTCACCAACGTCACCGAACCGTCGCCGGTGACGATCTCGACCCGGCCGATGCCGAGCCCGGGAGGCTGGTCGTGCACGGTGGCCTCCACGCCCAGGCGCAGGGACAGCCAGGCGGCCAGCAGCGTCGTCGAGGGGGAGTCGACCGATCCCGCGACGCGGACGTCGGTCACCCGGGTGACGTCCCCGCCGTCGGCGATGAACTCGTCCACCGCGGCGGCGAGCTGCAGCCGCCAGTTGGTCAACCGGGTCCAGGCGAGGTCGGTGTCGCCCGCTGTGTAGGTCTGGCCGATCCGGCCGAGCGCGGCACGCGTGTCCGGTGCGTTGCCCGAATCGGTGATCCGCCGGTGCGCGATGGCGCCGATCGAACTGGCCGCCGCGTTGACGGGCAGCCGGCGCGGCCACCAGGCGACGATCGGGGCGTCCGGCAGCAGCAGCGCCGACACCAGGGGCTCATCGACCTCGGCGAGCACCCCGGAACAGCGCAGCACGATCACCTCGGCCGCGCCGGCGTCCCCGCCAACCCGGATCTGCGCGTCCATCCCGTCCGTCGCCCCGTCGCCCTGCTCCACGGGCACGTGCACGATGATCCGGCACGGGTGCTCCCGGCTGGCCGCGTTGGCCGCCTCGATCGCCTCCTCCTCGGTGCCCTCGCTGGCGAGCACGACGAGGGTGAGGACCCGGCCGAGGGCGACGACGCCGCCCTCGTCGCGCAGGTCCATCAGCTTCCGGTTGACGGCCCCGGTGGTCGTGCCGGGCAGATCGACGATCATGGCCGCCTCCAGGTGCGTCCGTCGCGGGCGAGCAGGGCATCGGCGCTCGCCGGGCCCCAGCCGCCGGGTTCGTAGGGTTCCGGTTCGACGTGGTGCTCGGCCCAGTACTGCTCGAACGGGTCGAGCACCTGCCAGGACAGTTCGACCTCCTCGTGCCGGGGGAACAGCGGCGGCTCGCCGAGCAGGACGTCGAGGATGAGCCGCTCGTAGGCCTCCGGACTGGATTCGGTGAACGCGTGCCCGTACCCGAAGTCCATGGTCACGTCGCGGACCTCCATCTGCGTGCCCGGCACCTTCGACCCGAACCGGATGGTCACGCCCTCGTCGGGCTGGATCCGGATCACGACGGCGTTCTGCCCGAACTCGCCGGAACTGTCCGCGAACAACACGTTCGGTGCCCGCTTGAACACGACCGCGACCTCGGTGACCCGGCGGCCGAGGCGTTTGCCGGTGCGCAGATAGAACGGCACGCCCTCCCAGCGCCGGGTGTGGATGTCCAGGCGCAACGCGGCGAAGGACTCCGTCACGGTGTCCGGCGCGATGCCGTCCTCCTCGCGGAAGCCGCACACCTGCTCACCACCCTGCCAACCGCTCGTGTACTGCCCCAGCGCGGAGTGCGCCCCGAGGTCCTGGGGCAGCCGCACCGCGGCGAGGATCTTCTCCTTCTCCGCCCGCAGGTGCTCCGCGTCGAAGGAGATGGGCTCCTCCATGGCCGTCAGGGCGAGCAGCTGGAGCAGATGGTTCTGGATCACGTCCCGGGCGGCCCCGACGCCGTCGTAGTAACCGGCGCGGCCGCCGATGCCGATGTCCTCGGCCATGGTGATCTGCACGTGGTCCACGTACCGGGCGTTCCACAGCGGCTCGAACAACTGATTGGCGAAGCGCAGCGCCAGGATGTTCTGCACCGTCTCCTTGCCCAGGTAGTGGTCGATGCGGAACACCGCGTCCGGCGGGAACACCCGCTCGACGGTCTCGTTGAGTTCGCGGGCGGACGCCAGATCGTGCCCGAACGGCTTCTCGATCACCACGCGCCGCCACCCGGTCGCCCCCTGCGCTCCGCCCGACTCATGCTTGCCGGCGAGGCCGCGTTCGGAGAGCTGCTGGCACACCTGCTCGAAGGACCGGGGCGGGATGGACAGGTAGAACGCGGTGTTCCCGCGGGTGCCGCGAATCCGTTCCAGATCGGTGAGGGTGTCCTTGAGCCGGTCGAACCCGGCGGGGTCGTCGAACGCGCCCTGCACGAAGCGGATCCCGGCGGTGAGCTGCTGCCACACGTTCTCGTCGAACCCGGTGCGCGCGTGCTTGCGCACGGATTCCTTGACCAGTCCGGCGAACGTCTCGTCGTCCCACTCCCGGCGACCGAAGCCGACCAGGGCGAAGCTCGGCGGTAGCAGCCCCCGGTTGGTCAGGTCGTAGATGGCCGGCAGCAGCTTCTTCTGCGCCAGGTCCCCGGTCACGCCGAACAGCACCAGCGCGGACGGGCCGGCGATCCGGCTGATCCGGCGGTCCCGGCTGTCCCGCAGGGGGTTGCCGGTCGCCCGGCCGGGCGACCGGCGGGTGCGGCCCCCGTGCCGGGCGGTCGAGTCCGTGTCGATACTCATCCGCTCAGCCCGTCGACGACCTCGCGCAGCTGGGTGACGCCGGCGGCGCGGTCGGTCAGGTTCAGCCGCAGCACCGGCCGGTCGTGCTCGGCGAGCACCTGGGCGTCACCGGCCGCCTGGGCGGTGATCAGCTGCCCGAACGTGTACGGCCGGTCCGGGATGGCCACGTCGTCGGCGGGTTCGGTGGTGGCGGTGACCTGCAGGTAGACGCCCTGGGCGGGGCCGCCCTTGTGGTACTGGCCGGTCGAGTGCAGGAACCGGGGTCCCCAGCCGAAGGTGACCGGGCGGCCGGTCGCAGCGGCGAGCGGGTCCCGGATGTCGGCCAGGTCCGCGTACGCCAGCCGGTCGAGATACGCCATCACCGCCAGGTACCCGTCGTCCGGCAGGGCGCCGAGCAGTGCCGTCACGGCCTCGGCGACGGTGCTCGCCCCGCCGAGCAGGCCGGCGTCGCCGCGGACCTCGATCGCGCCGTCGGTGAACGCGGGTTCCCCGAGGTCGGGCCGGGCGTCCAGCAGCCCTCGCGCGGCCTTCTTGGCGGACTCCACGTCGGGCTGGTCGAAGGGGTTGATGCCGAGCAGCCGGCCGGCGACGGCGGTCGCGTACTCGAAGGCGAGCATCAGCGCGCCGAGGGAGCCGGAGATCGCCACCTGGTCCCGGTCGTCATCGGCGGGGTCGGTCGGTTCCGCGCCGGACAGCGCGTCGTCGCCGACGAAGCGCACCACGAGCACGTCGCGGGCGCCGGCGGTCACCTCGGGGGAATCCGGGTGGGCGACCACGGGCAGCACCCCGCGACCGAGTTTGCCGGTGGACTCGGCGATCAACTGCTCCGCCCAGTCGGCGAACCCGGTGATGCCGGACCCGTCGTCGACCAGGACGATCTTGTCCCGCAGGGGACTGGTGCCGCCCAGGGCCGCACCGAGCCGGAACCCGATGTTGTCCTCGTCGTCCTCGCGCAGGTGCTCACCGGCCTCCTCGGCCTCGTCGAGCAGGCCCTGGATGTCCGCGCCGGCCAGCCCCGAGGGCACCAGGCCGAACGCGGTCAACGCCGAGTACCGGCCGCCGACCGTCGGGTCGGCGTTGAAAACCCGCCGGTAACCGGCGGCCCGGGACGCCTCGTCCATCGGCGAGCCGGGGTCGGTGACCACGATGATGCGGCTCGCCGGGTCGATGCCGGCGTCGGTGAACGCGCCGGCGAAAGCGCGGCGCTGCGAGTCGGTCTCCACGGTGGACCCGGACTTGGAGGAGACGACCAGGGCCGTCTCGGTGATCCGGTCGGCCAGGGCGGTGGCCACCTGTTCCGGGTCGGTCGCGTCCAGGACGGTGAGGTCGACCCCGGCGGTGCGGGTGATCACCTCGGGAGCCAGCGACGAGCCGCCCATCCCGGCGAGCACGATGTGGGTGACGCCGTCCGCGGCGAGCTCGTCCCGCAGGGCCAGGATCTGCGGCACCAGGGGCCGGGACGTCTCGGCCAGGGACACCCAGCCGAGCCGCTCGGACGCCTCGGGCTGCGCATCCGGGCCCCACAGGGTGGGATCCTGTGCGGCGATCTTCGACGCGACCTGCTCCCGGACCAGGGTCGGCACGTGGGCCTGCACCGCGTCGGCGGCGGCGCCGGCCGCCCGGAGGGCGAGGGAACTCATCGGGTGCCCTCCGCGACCTTGGCCTTCGCGCCGGTCTTGCCGGCCGCGCCGTCGAGCGCGTTCTGCACCGTCTCGAGCAGCTCCTCCCAGCTGGCCTCGAACTTGCTGACCCCCTCGTCCTCGAGCACCTTGACGACGTCGTCGTAGGAGATGCCGAGCTTGTCGATGGCGTCCAGGGTCGCGTTCGCGTCCGCGTAGCTGCCGCGAACGGTGTCCCCGGTGACCTGGGCGTGGTCGGCGGCGGCGTCGAGTGTCTTCTCCGGCATCGTGTTCACGACGCCGGAGGTGACCAGTTCGGTGACGTACAGCGTGTCCGGCAGCGCGGGATCCTTGACCCCGGTGGAGGCCCAGAGCGGCCGCTGCGGCTTCGCGCCGGCGTCGGCGAGGGTGGCCCACCGTTCGGTGGCGAACTGCTGCTCGAAGATCTGGAACGCCAGCCGCGCGTTGGCCAGGCCGGCCTTGCCCTTGAGCGCGGTGGCCTCGTCGGTGCCGACGGCGTCGAGGCGCTTGTCCACCTCGGTGTCGACGCGGGAGACGAAGAACGAGGCCACCGACTGGATGGTGGACAGGTCCTTGCCGTTCTCCTTCGCCTGCTCGAGGCCGGTCATGAACGCGTTGATCACCGCCCGGTACCGCTCGAGGGAGAAGATCAGGGTCACGTTGACGCTGATGCCGGCGGCCAGCGTCCGGGTGATCGCGTCCAGGCCCTCGTAGGTGGCCGGGATCTTGATGTGCAGGTTGCCCTTCCCGACCTTCTCGGCCAGCCGGGCCGCTTCCGCGACGGTCTTCTCCCCGTCGCGGGCCATCCGGGGATCTACCTCCAGGGAGACCCGGCCGTCGACCCCGCCGGTGGCGGCCGCCACCGGCGCGAACAGGTCACACGCCTCGGCGACGTCGGACGTGGTGATCTCGAAGACGGCGGTCTCGACGTCGGCGCCGGCCGCGGCCAGCTCCTCGACCTGCCGGTCGTACGCCTCGCCCTTGGCCAGGGCCGAGGCGAAGATCGTCGGGTTCGTGGTGACGCCGACGACGTTCTTGCTCTCGATCAGCTGACGCAGCGAACCGTCGTTCAGCCGCTCGCGGGACAGATCGTCCAGCCAGATGGACACACCGGCATCGGACAGGGCCTGGGTATTCGCGGTCATCGTTTCATCTCCTTGTCGGGAACCCGGCTGCTCGACCGGGCGAGTGTGGTGGTCTCAGCTCTCGTCGGGGGCCTCGCCCTGGGCGACGTCGCCGGGCTGGGCGCGCGACCCGGAGTCGCCCGTGTCGGCGGCCGTGTTCCGGGTCGTGGCGGTGTCGGAGGAGGCGGAGTCCAGCGAGTCGTGGGCGGCGGCCACCACCGCGTCCGCGGTGATGCCGAACTCGCGGAACAGGGTCTGGTAGTCCGCGGAGGCGCCGAAGTGCTCCAGCGAGATCGCCCGGCCGTGGTCGCCGATCAGGCCGCGCCAGCTCTGCTGCACGCCGGCCTCGACGCTGACCCGGGCCCGCACCGAGGACGGCAGCACCGACTCGCGGTACTCCTCGTCCTGCGCGTCGAACCACTCGAAGCAGGGCAGGGACACGACGCGGGCGGCGACCCCGTCGGCCTGCAGCTGCTCGCGGGCCTCGACGGCGAGCTGGACCTCGGAGCCGGTGGCCAGCAGCAGCACGTCCGGCGCCACGGTGGCCCCGTCCCGGCTCGCCTCGGCGAGCACGTAACCGCCGCGGGCGACGCCGTCCGCGGAGCCGAACGTGTCGCCGTCGGCGGCGCCGTCCCCCCGGTCGAACACCGGGAGATTCTGCCGGGAGAGCACGATACCGGCCGGGTGGTCGGTCAGGCCGACGATCACGCGCCACGCCTGGGCCACCTCGTTCGCGTCCGCGGGCCGGACCACGTCCAGGCCCGGGATGGCGCGCAGCGCGGACAGGTGCTCGACCGGCTGGTGCGTCGGCCCGTCCTCGCCGAGGCCGATCGAGTCGTGCGTCCAGACGAAGATCGACGGGGCTCCCATCAGCGCGGCCAGGCGCAGCGCGGGGCGCTGGTAGTCGCTGAAGATGAGGAAGGTGCCGGCGAACGGCCGGGTGGGGAAGTGCAGGGCGATGCCGTTGACGATGGCCGCGGCCGCGTGCTCCCGGACCCCGAAGTGCAGCACCCGACCGTACGGGTTGCCCTGCCACATCGTCGTCTGCCGGCTCTCCGGCACGAACGACGGGGAGCCCTCGAGCGTGGTGTTGTTGGACTCGGCCAGGTCGGCGGAGCCGCCCCACAGCTCGGGTAGCACCTCGCCGAGGGCGGTGAGCACCTTGCCCGAGGCCTTGCGGGTGGAGACCGCCGTGTCGGTGGGGAAGGAGGGCAGGACGTCGTCGACGCCCTCGGGCAGCGTGCGCGCCGAGATGCGCGCGAACAGCTCCGCCTGCTCCGGGTGCGCGGACCGCCAGGCGTCGAAGGTCTCGTTCCACCGCGCGTGGGCCTCGGCGCCGCGCCGGGCGACCTGGCGGGCGTGCTCGAGCACCGCCGGGTCGACCTCGAAGGTCTGCTCCGGGTCGAAGCCCAGGAAGGACTTGACCGCCTTGACCTCGTCCTCGCCGAGGGCCGCGCCGTGCGCCTTGCCGGTGTTCTGCAGGTTCGGCGCCGGCCACCCGATGATGGACCGCAGCGCGATGATGGACGGTTTGCCGGTCTCCGCCTTCGCGGCACGGAACGCGTCGTACAGGGCCTGCGTGTCCTCCACGTACTGACCGGTGGCGGTCCAGTCGACCCGCTGCACGTGCCAGCCGTAGGCCTCGTACCGGCCGAGGACGTCCTCGGAGAACGCGACGTTGGTGTCGTCCTCGATGGAGATGTGGTTCTGGTCGTAGAGCACCACCAGGTTGCCCAGTTCCTGGGTGCCCGCCAGGGAGCTGGCCTCGCTGGTGACGCCTTCCTGCAGATCGCCGTCGGACGCGATCACCCAGATGTGGTGGTCGAACGGGCTCTGACCGGGGGCGGCGTCAGGATCGAGCATGCCACGCACTCGGCGCTGCGAGTAGGCGAAGCCGACGGCAGAGGCCAGACCCTGGCCGAGGGGGCCGGTGGTGATCTCCACGCCCCTGGTGTGCCGGTACTCCGGGTGGCCGGGCGTCTTGGACCCCCAGGTCCGCAGCTGCTGCAGATCCTCGACCTCGAGGCCGTACCCGCTGAGGAACAGCTGGAGGTACAGCGTCAGGGAGGTGTGACCGGCGGAGAGGACGAACCGGTCACGCCCGATCCACTCGGGGTCCGCCGGGTCGTGCCGGATCAACTGCTGGAACAGCATGTAGGCGGCCGGGGCCAGGCTCATCGCCGTCCCCGGGTGCCCGTTGCCGACCTTCTGCACCGCGTCCGCGGCCAGCACCCGGATCGTGTCCACCGCCCGCCGGTCCAGTTCGTTCCACTGCAGGGGATGAGAGCTTGACGTCGGCACGAGGACCGTCCCTTCTATTCGGGGCTGTTCGGGGCTGTTCGGGCTGCTCTTCCACCCTACTCGCGGGGCCGGGACGGCGTCAGACGCCCGCGTCATCATTCGCGGTTCTGGTCCGTGGCGGGACGCGGCGTCGGTACACTGAGCGGGGAAGCGCCCGGGCCCCGGCCCGGCGCCGCACGTACTGGGACTGGGTGAGGATCTCGTTGAACACCGCTGAGGCGCCGTCGTCGATACCGGAGCCGGCTCTCGTGCCGGAGGAACCGGTGGGGCACTCGCCGGGTGCGGTGTCACGGCACCCGGTTTTGCGCAAACTACGGGCCTACGTCGCCCTGACCAAGCCCCGGGTGATCGAACTGCTCCTGGTGTGCACGCTGCCGACCATGATCTTCGCGCAGCGTGGCATCCCGCCGCTCGGGCTGATCGCGACCACGATGATCGGCGGGGCGCTGGCCGCCGGTGCCGCCGGCGCCTTCAACTGCTACATCGACCGCGACATCGACCGGGTGATGAAGCGTACCGAGCGACGTCCCCTGGTCACGGGGGCCGTGTCCGATCGGGAGGCGCTGGTCTTCGCCTGGGTTCTGGCTGTCGTCTCCGTCGCCCTGCTGGGGGTCGGGGCGAACGCGCTGACGGCCCTCCTCGGCGTCGTGGCCATCGCGTTCTACGTGGTGATCTACTCGTTGCTGCTCAAGCGCCGCACCTCGCAGAACATCGTGTGGGGCGGTGCGGCCGGGTGCATGCCGGTGCTGATCGCCTGGGCGGCGGTGACGAACACGGTGTCCTGGTCCGCCTGGATCCTGTTCGCCGTCATCTTCCTCTGGACCCCGCCGCACTACTGGCCGCTGTCCATCAAGTACGGCGACGACTACCGGCGCGCCAACGTCCCGATGCTGGGGGCGATCGCCGGCACGGCGACCGTCTCCGTGCAGGTGGTCCTGTACGCGTGGGCGATGGTGGCCTGCTCGCTACTGCTCGTCCCGGTCGGGAACGCCGGCTGGGTCTACCTGGTCACCGCCGCCGTGGCCGGAGCGTGGTTCCTGGCCGGCAGCCACCGGTTGCACGCGGACGCGATGGCCGGGCGGGCGACGCCGAAGGGCACCATGAAGGTGTTCCACGGCTCGATCAGCTATCTGACCCTGCTGTTCCTCGCGGTCGCGATCGACCCGTTCGTCGGCGGGCCCGTCCTCGGCTGAGCGCGGGCCCGCGGACGGTTCCCCGTCGGGGGGCCGGTTTTCCGGACACGCCGCGTCGCCTCACCGCTCCGGGGTCGCTGGCGGCGTAGACCGGATGTCATGAGCGCCATGCTGCTGGAATCCGTGGACCCTGCCACCCCCGTCGATGACGCCGTCGCGGACGACGCATGTCTGCGGTGCGACGGCGACATCACCGGCGGCCGTGGTTTCGCCGGCCTGTGCCCGGGCTGCCTGACCGACTCCTGTGCCGACTGCCTGGCCGCACTGCACGGTGACGAGGGCGCCGACGACGGCCGGTGCCACGCCTGCGGCTGACCGCCTCCTCGCGGCCACCGCTGCGAGCGCCCGTCGACCTCGACGGTGGGCGGCGTGACTAGGGTAGAACCGTGTCGAGCGGTCTCCATCACCACGCCCTGCACGCGATCGGTCGCGCCATCGTCGACGGCGACCGCCCCGCGGGCAGCGTCATGCTCGTCGACCGGCTGTCCGTCGAACTCGGCGTCTCGCGATCGGTGATCCGGGAGGCCGTCCGTGTGCTCGCCAGTCTCGGCATGGTTCGCAGCACCCAGCGCCTCGGCACCACGGTGCAACCGGTGCAATGCTGGAACACCCTCGACCCGCTGATCATCCGCTGGCGTCTGCTCGGGCCCGGGCGGGGTGCTCAGTTGCGTTCGCTCAACGAACTGCGGGCCGCCGTCGAGCCCGCCGCCGCCGAACTGGCGGCGACGTGGGCACCGGAAACCGTGCGAACGGAACTGGTCGACCTGGCTGCGAGGATGCGCGCGCGAGGTGAGGCCGGCGACCTGACCACGTTCCTCGACCTCGACATCCGGTTCCACGAGTTGGTGCTGCGCGGTTCCGGCAACGAGATGTTCGCCCATCTGCATGCGTCGGTCGCCGAGATCCTGGCCGGACGTACCCGGGCCGGGCTGATGCCGTCGCGTCCCCACGAGCAGGCGCTGAACTGGCACCAGGAGGTCGCCGAGTCGATTGCCCGGTCCCGGCCGGCGAGGGCACGTGCGGCGATGGACCGCATCATGCGGCGCACGCTGGCCGAGACGGCGCCCGCGTGGACCGACGCTCCCCGGGTGTTCGACGACGCGGGCGACCCGTCGAGCCGGCCGGGGGGCGTTGATCAGAACGCGCCGGCGACGAAGAAGATCACCAGGGACAGAACGAAGCCGCAGGCACCCACCAGTGCCTGACCCACGGTCCACGTCTTGAGGGTCGTGGCCACATCCATCCCGAAGAACCGGCTGACCAGCCAGAACCCCGAGTCGTTGACGTGCCCCGCGAAGACCGATCCAGCCGCCAGGGACAGCACGATCGCGACGACCTCGACGGCGTTCAGGCTCGTGCTGCCGGTGACCACCGGCTGGACGATCGCGGCCGCGGTGGTCAGAGCCACCGTGGCGGAGCCCTGGGCGATGCGCACGATCGCGGCGATGATGAACCCGGCGACGACCACCGGCAGACCGATCGCGCTGAGCGAGTCCGCGATGGCCTTGCCGATACCGCTCGCACCGAGCACCGCACCGAACATGCCGCCGGCGCCCGTGATCAGGATGATCGAGCAGACCGGTCCCAGGGCGCTGTCGGCGACGGTCTCCACGAGTGAGGGCGCCTTGCGGGTGCGCCAGCCCAGCAGGTACATCGCGAGCAGCACCGTGATCAGCAACGCGACCGGCGTCTCCCCGACCATGCGGAGCAACTGCACCCACAGATCGTCGGGGTTGACGACCCCCGCGGTGCCGAGCATGTTCAAGCCGGTGTTGAGGAAGATCAGCACCAGGGGAAGCAGCAGAAGGGACAGCACCGTGGCCAGGGCGGGCGCCGTGTGGAACTCGTGCTGCTTTGCGTCGTCGGTCTGGAGGAACGTCGGGACCGCGATCGTGTACCGGCGACCTACCCACGTGCCGAACAGATAGCCGACGACGTACCACGTGGGAACGGCGACGACCAGGCCGAGGAGCATCACCAGGCCGACGTTGGCGCCCAGCAGACCCGAGGCGGCAACCGGGCCGGGATGCGGCGGAACGAAGATGTGCATGACCGAGAAGGCGGTGGCCGCCGGAAAGGCGTACAGCAGGAACGACCCTCCGAGGCGTCGGGCGACGGAGATGATGATCGGCAGCATCACCACCAGCCCCGCGTCGAAGAAGATCGGGAACCCGAACAGCAGCGACGCGATCGACAGGGCCAGGGGGGCACGCTGCTCACCGAATCGGCGGATCAGCGCGTCGGTCAGCACCTGAGCCCCGCCGCTGGTCTCCAGCATCTTGCCGAGCATCGCCCCCAGACCCACGAGCAGGGCGACCGATGCGAGTACCGCACCGAACCCTCCGGTCAGGGTGGGGACGATCCGAGCCACGGGGATGCCGGTGGCGAGGGCCGTGAGCAGCGAGATGACGATCAGGGCCACGAACGCGTGGATGCGGAACTTCATGATCATCAGCAGCAGCACGCCGATCGCCACGACCGCGATGCCGAGCAGCGCGGGCGTGGGCAGCGTCCAGTTCAGGGTCAGGGTGTTCATCTCGTCCTCAGCCGGAAATAAGTATGACTTAGTTCACGATAGGGACGTGCCGAAGGCTCGGTCAAGGCGGCGCGCCGGGCGCCGACGGCAGGCCCTACCATGGCCACCATGTGGATCGGATGGGTCGAGTTCGACCTGCTGCTCGGTGACGTGCACTCTCTCAAGGGCAAGCGCTCGGTCGTCAGGCCGTTGCTCGCCGAGGTGCGCCGCCGGTTCGACGTCTCCGTCGCGGAGGTCGACCACCAGGACCTGCACCGCCGGGCCGGGGTGGGTGTCGGGCTGGTGGGCGCCGACCGGGCGCACCTGGTCAGCGTGCTCGACGCCGTCGAGCAGTTCGTGGCCTACCGGCCGGAGATCGACCTGCTCGCGGCGCGGCGCCGACTGATCAGCGCCGAGGACTGACGTGCGCCCGAGCTTCAACCAACGGCCGGGCCGTCACCTCGTCGACGACGTTCGTGGCCGCCGCGACCGCCAGGCAGGCGCCGAGCATGTGCAGGGCGACCAGCACGATCGGCAGGCCGGTGAAGTACTGGGTGAAGCCGATCGCCGCCTGCAGTACCGCGACCACGTCGGCGAACACGAGGGCGCGCCGCAGCCGCGCACTCACCCCCGGCCGTCGGAAGGCGAGCACCGTGGCCACCACCAGGGCGCCGACCAGCAGGTACACGGGGAAGGCGTGCAGGCGGGTGACCAGGCTCGGGTCGAAGGGATACCGCACCGCTGACCGGTCCCCGGCGTGCGGGCCGGTGCCCGTGACGATCGTGCCCAGGTAGACGGCGATCCCGGTGAACACCGCGATCGCGACGGCGAGCTGACGCAACGTGCGGCCGGCGCCGGTCGGCGGTCGGCTCAGACCGTGCTCGGCGTCCCGCACCCGTCCGGTCCGCTTCACCAACAGCGTGGCCAGGACGACCATCACGGCCGAGACGATGAAGTGCAGGGCGACCACCCAGGGATTCAGCTGCATCCACACGGTGATTCCGCCGATCACCGCCTGGGCCGGGATACCGGCGAGCAAGCCGACCGCCAGCCGGAAGATCATCGGCTCCCGGCGTCGCAGCCGCCACACCGCCACCAGGGTCGCCACCGCCACCGCGGCGAGCACGAACGTCAGCAGCCGGTTGCCGAACTCGATCACGCCGTGCACCCCCATCTCCGGGGTGTTGACGAAGGAGGCGTCCGTGCAGCGCGGCCATGTCGGGCAGCCCAGGCCCGACCCGGTCAGGCGAACGGTGCCGCCCGTGACGACGATGCCGATCTGGGCGATGAGGGAGGCGATCGCCAGGCCGCGGACCAGCGGGCTCACCGCGGGGCGGTGCCGGCCGGCGGGGGGCTCGGCGGTGACGGTGGGCTGCGGGGTGGTCATCGGGTCAACCCTTCGGATCGGGGCATCGGGGTGGGGGTCATCGGGAGGCGGTCAGCGGGAGCGGGTCGGTCAGTCCCACCGGAACCAGCGGGCGGCAGCCAGTGCCGCCACCACGGTCCAGACGAGCAGGATGAACAGGGGGCCGACGTCGAGCGTGCCCGCGGTGAGCGCCGTGCGCAGCGCGTTGCCGAGCGCGGCGGAGGGCAGTGCGCCCACCACGGGGTCGAGCCAGTCGGGCAGCCGGTCGGCGGGCAGCAGCAGGCCACCGGCACCGGCGAGCAGCACCCAGAGCAGGTTGGTGATCGCCAGGGTCGCCTCGGGCCGGACCGTGCCCGCCACCAGCAGGCCGAGCGAGGTGAAACAGGCGGCGCCCAGCACGAGCAGCACGACGGCGACCGGCAGGCCCGGCAGCGCGGGGCGCCAGCCGAGCAGCAGCGCGACGACACCGATCACCACGGCCTGCAGCACGAGCACGGCGAGCACCGCGAGCGCCTTGCCCGCGACCAACCCACCCCGGCCCAGCGGCGTCGTCGACAGGTACCGCAGCACCCCGTACCGGCGGTCGAAGCCGGTGGCGATGCCCTGCCCGGTGAACGCGGCGGAAACCACGCACAGGGCGAGCACGCCGGGTGTCGCCAGATCCACCCGGCGCACCCCGTAGCCGTCCAGCAGATCGACCAGGGTCAGTCCGATCAGGGCGAGCAGCGGTAGCACGACCGCGAGCAGCAGCTGCTCGCCGTTGCGCAGCATGCTCGCGGTCTCCCACCGGCCCTGCGCTGCGACCCGGGTGACCAACCCGGCGGGGGCGCTCATCGTCTGGTCCCCGCGGTCGCGCCGGAGGCGAGGTCGAGGAACACGTCCTCCAGGGTCGCCGTCGACAGGGTCAGGCCCGCCGGCATCACGTCCCGCGTCGCGAACCAGGCACCCAGCGCGGCCAGGTCGGTCGGCTGCAGCGGGCCGTCGAGCACGTAGCTGCCGGGGGAGACCTCGGCCAGCGTGACGCCCGCACGGCCCGTGAACGTGCCGGCCAGTCCGCGCGGCGCCTCGAACCGGATCCGGCCCGACCCGGACGAACGAGCCGAGTGGTCCTGCAGCAGCTGCGGCACGGTGCCTTCCGCGACGGACCGGCCGGCGTCGATGATGTAGACGTAATCGGCCAGCCGCTGCGCGTCGTCGAGCAGGTGCGTGGTGAGCACGATGCCGATCCCCTCCCGGCGGAGTTCGTCGATCAGGTCGAAGACGACGGTGCGGGACTGCGGGTCCAGCCCGGCGGAGGGCTCGTCCAGGAACACCACCTCGGGGCGCCCGACCAGGGCCGCGGCCAGCGCGACCCGCTGCTTCTGCCCACCCGAGAGGCGGCGGATGCTGGTCCGGTCGAACGCGTCGATGCCCAGCCGGTCCACCAGCTCGTCGACGGGCGCGGGATGGGCGTACAGGCGCGCCAGGTGGCGCAGCAGGGGGATCGGGCGCCAGGACGGCGGTAGCCCGCCGTCCTGCAGCATCACGCCGACGCGGGCGCGCAGCTGCGGGTGGGCGTCGTGCGGGTCGGTGCCGAGCAGCTCGACGCGGCCACCCTGCCGGGCGGTGAGCCCCTGGGCGCACCCCAGCGTGGTGGTCTTGCCGGCCCCGTTGGTGCCGAGCAGCACGGTGACCTGCCCGAACTCGGCACGCAGGCTCACGTCGTGGATGACGCGCAGCATCCGGCCCTCCAGTGCGGGCACCGGACCGACGTCCTTGACCAGATGGTCGATGACGAGGGCGGAGGTACTGCGGTCGGGCACCGGTCCAGTCTACCGGGGCGGGCGGGGCGTTCCGGGCCCGGTAGTCCGTGCGGGGCACCCGCCCGCTGAGGGGCGCCTTACTGGCCGCGGGGAAGAAATTACGAAATGATCGTGTTGTGCAACGTGTGCAGACAGAACCCGTGATCGCGGTGCCGGCGGATCCGCCGGTCACGTCGGCGCGCCCGTACACCGCACGCGCGAGCCGCGGTTTCTCCGGCACTCAGGGCTTCGCGCGGGGTTCGCTGGCCCCGGACCATCGCTCAGGCCACCGCTCGACCCAGGGTCCGGCCGGGTTGCCGGAGCCGGAGTCCCGCACCCGGGACCGGGTGCTGCGGATGGTGCTGGACCTGGGCCCGGTCAGTGCCGTGGAGCTCGCCGACCGGCTCGGGCACACGCCCACGGCCGTGCGCCGGCACCTCGACGGGCTGCTCGCCGACGGGCTGATCGAGGTCAAGCTCGTGCGCAACCCCGGGTCGCGGGCCGGGCGGCCGGCGCGTCGGTTCGTGCTCAGCCGCGCCGGTCAGGCGAGCCTCGGGGACGACTACCTCGGCATCGCGCGGATCGCCCTGCGGGAACTGGAGCGGATCGGTGGCCAGCGCGCGGTCGACGACTTCATCGCCCGCCGCGTGGACGACCTCGGGCGCCGGTTGGCCCCCGCCGTCGAGGCGGCCGGCGACGACATCGCCGGCCGGGTGCGAGCACTGGGCGCGGCCCTGGCCGACGAGGGCTTCGCCGGGTCGTCGACCACCGTCGACGCCGGGCCCATGACCGTGATGCAGCTGTGCCAGGGGCACTGCCCGATCCAGGAACTGGCCGCCGAGTACCCGCGCTTCTGCGAACGGGAGACGGAGATGTTCGCCGGGCTGCTGCGCGTGGACGTGCGCCGCCTGTCGACGCTCGCCGCGGGCGGTCACCTGTGCAACACCCACGTGCCCACCGGACGGGCGATGACGAGGATTGAGAACCAAGCAGGAGGAGGAAGGTCTCGATGACGGAGCAGATGGCCCGCGAGCGCGCGGGCGAGCACGACACGACGATCACCGAGGTGCTCGAGAAGAACCCGCAGTTGAAGGGCCTGGGTGCCTACGAGTACGGCTGGGCCGACCGCGACGTCGCGGGTGCCTCGGCGCGCCGCGGCGTGGACGAGGACGTCGTCCGGGACATCTCGGGGAAGAAGAACGAACCCCAGTGGATGCTGGACCTGCGGTTGAAGGGTCTGAAGTACTTCGACCGGAAGCCGATGCCCCTGTGGGGCTCGGACCTGTCGGACATCGACTTCGACAACATCAAGTACTTCGTCCGGTCCACCGAGAAGCAGGCCGGCTCGTGGGAGGAGTTGCCGGAGGACATCCGCAACACCTACGAGCGACTCGGCATCCCGGAGGCCGAGCGGAACCGGCTCGTGGCCGGCGTCGCCGCGCAGTACGAGTCCGAGGTCGTCTACCACCAGATCCGCGAGGACCTGGAGGCGCAGGGCGTCATCTTCATGGACACCGACACGGCGCTGCGGGAACACCCCGAGTTCTTCGAGGAGTACTTCGGCACCGTCATCCCCGCCGGTGACAACAAGTTCGCGTCGCTGAACACGGCGGTGTGGTCGGGCGGTTCCTTCGTGTACGTGCCCAAGGGCGTGCACGTGGAGATCCCGCTGCAGGCCTACTTCCGGATCAACACCGAGAACATGGGCCAGTTCGAGCGGACCCTGATCATCGCCGACGAGGACTCCTACGTCCACTACATCGAGGGCTGCACCGCCCCGATCTACCAGTCGGACTCGCTGCACAGCGCCGTCGTCGAGATCATCTGCAAGAAGGGATCCCGCGTCCGGTACACGACCATCCAGAACTGGTCGACCAACGTGTACAACCTGGTCACCAAGCGGGCCATCGCCCACGAGGGCGCGACCATGGAGTGGATCGACGGCAACATCGGGTCGAAGGTCACCATGAAGTACCCCGCCGTCTACCTGGTCGGGGAGCACGCCCGCGGGGAGACCCTGTCCATCGCGTTCGCCGGGGAGGGCCAGCACCAGGACACCGGGTCGAAGATGGTGCACATCGCCCCCAACACGTCCAGCTCCATCGTCTCCAAGTCCGTGGCCCGGGGTGGCGGCCGCGCCGCTTACCGGGGGTTGGTCCAGGTCCGGGAGGGGGCGAAGCACAGCAAGAACTCCGTGGTCTGCGACGCCCTGCTGGTCGACACCATCTCCCGCTCCGACACCTACCCGTACATCGACATCCGGGAGGACGACGTCACCCTCGGCCACGAGGCGACGGTGTCCAAGGTCAGCGAGGAGCAGCTGTTCTACCTGATGTCCCGCGGCCTGGCGGAGACCGAGGCGATGGCGATGATCGTGCGCGGGTTCATCGAGCCGATCGCGCGGGAGCTGCCGATGGAGTACGCGCTGGAACTGAACCGGCTGATCGAACTGCAGATGGAAGGATCCGTGGGCTGACGATGGCGGAGAATCACACACTGAACAGCACCGACACGATCGACGCGTTGCTCGACCCGCACGACGACGTCGAGACCACGACGGAGACCGTCGACGGCGTCGAGGTCGGGGAGCGCCGCGTCGCGATCCCGGGCATGAGCCTGGAGGGCGAGAAGCTCGCCGACGACGTCGAGACGGCCACGGCCGGTGACGGCACCGCCGTCACCGGGGACGAGGCGGCCGTCGTCGACGGCACCGCCGACCGCGGCACCGACCCCTCGTTCGGTACCACGGCCGCCGAGGTGGCCGAGGAGGACCACGGCACTGTCGACCACGGCACTGTCGACCACGGCACTGTCGACCACGGCACAGAACAGCACGGGGCGAAGAAGCACTCCCACGGGGGCGGCTACGGCATCCCCGACTCCTCCCGCGCCGGGCGACTGACCTCCTACCGGGTCGCCGACTTCCCCGAGCTGAACGGCCGCGAGGAGGACTGGCGGTTCACGCCGCTGCCGCGGCTGCGGGGCCTGGAGCAGGCCGAGCTGACCGGGCCCGCGCCCGCGGTGACCGTCACCGGGACAGGTGGAGGTCTCGACGCGGTCCGGGTCGAGACCGTGGGCCGGGACGATGCCCGCATCGGCATCGCCGGCGTCCCGGAGGACCGGGTCTCCGCCAACGCGTGGGGGGCCTTCACCGAGGCCGCCGTGCTGACCGTGCCCGCCGAGACCGAGGTGACCGGCTACCTGCACGTGCGGATCACCGGTTCCTCCCTGGAGCCGGCGGCGTCCCACCTGGTCATCGACGCCGAGCGGCACGCCCGCGCCGTCGTCGTGCTCGACCACACGGGCTCCGCCACGCTGGCGGAGAACGTGGAGATCCGGCTCGGCGACGGGGCGGACCTGACCGTCGTGTCCCTGCAGGGCTGGACCGACGACAGCGTGCACGTCAGCTCGCAGCAGATCCGTGTCGGCCGGGACGCCCACGTCAAGCACGTCGCGGTCAGCCTCGGCGGCGACCTGGTGCGGCTCACCCCGTCCGCCCGGTACGCCGGGCCCGGTGGCGACGTCGAGCTGTACGGTCTGTACTTCGCCGACGCCGGTCAGCACCTCGAACAGCGGCTGTTCGTCGACCACGCGCAGCCGAACTGCAAGTCCAGGGTCGCCTACAAGGGCGCCCTGCAGGGCAAGGACGCGCACACCGTCTGGGTCGGCGACGTGCTGATCCGGCCCGAGGCCGAGGGCACCGACTCGTACGAACTGAACCGCAACCTCGTGCTGACGGACGGTGCCCGCGCCGACTCGGTGCCGAACCTGGAGATCGAGACCGGCCTGATCGAGGGCGCGGGCCACGCCAGCGCCACCGGCCGGTTCGACGACGAGCAGCTGTTCTACCTGATGGCGCGCGGCATCCCCGAGGCGATCGCCCGCCGGCTCGTGGTGCGCGGCTTCCTCAACGAGATCGTCCAGCAGATCGGCGTCGCCGACATCGAGGAGCGGCTGATGGTCGCTCTCGAGGACGAACTGAACGCCGGTAACCTGTGATGCCCGCCGGTGAGCTCGTCGCCCGAGCCGAGGACATCGCGCCCGGCTCCGCGGTGCGCGTGCTCGTCGGCGGCTATCCCGTCGCGGTCGCCCGTGACTCCGACGGAGATCTGCACGCCCTCGGGGACACCTGCTCGCACGGGCAGGTCTCCCTGGCGGAGGGCGACGTCGAGGGGTGTGCGATCGAGTGCTGGGGCCACGGCAGCCAGTTCGACCTGCGCACCGGGGAGCCGCTGAGCCTGCCGGCCTACGAGCCCGTGCCCGTCTTCGCCCTCACGGTCGAGGACGGCGGGGTGTGGGTCGACACCGCCACCATCACCAACGGCGCGCCCCTGACCTGAGACCCGGGCCTCGGCCCACCCGACATCCCATTCCCCGCAGTCAAGGAGATATCAGACCCCATGTCCACTCTCGACATCCGGGACCTGCAGGTCAGCATCGAGACCGAGCAGGGCACCAAGGAGATCCTCAAGGGCGTGAACCTGACCGTGAAGACCGGTGAGACGCACGCCATCATGGGCCCGAACGGCTCGGGCAAGTCCACGCTCGCCTCCACCATCGCCGGGCACCCGCGGTACCGGGTCGACGGCGGCAGCATCACCCTCGACGGTGAGGACGTCCTCGCGATGAGCGTCGACGAGCGGGCCCGCGCCGGCCTGTTCCTGGCCATGCAGTATCCGGTCGAGGTGCCCGGCGTGACCATGACGAACTTTCTGCGCACCGCCAAGACCGCCATCGACGGTGAGGCGCCGTCGCTGCGGACCTGGACCAAGGACGTCCGGGAGGCGATGAACCAGTTGCGGATCGACGCCGACTTCGCGCACCGCAACGTCAACGAGGGCTTCTCCGGCGGCGAGAAGAAGCGCGTCGAGATCCTCCAGCTCGAACTGTTCAAGCCCCGGTTCGCCGTGCTCGACGAGACCGACTCCGGCCTCGACGTCGACGCGCTGAAAGTCGTCTCCGAAGGCGTCAACCGGGCGCAGGCGACCGGCGCCATGGGCACCCTGCTGATCACCCACTACACCCGGATCCTGCGCTACATCAAGCCGGACTTCGTGCACGTGTTCGTCGACGGCCGGGTGGCCGAGGAGGGCGGCGCCGAACTGGCGGACCGGCTCGAGGACGAGGGCTACGACCGTTTCCTCACCCCGGCGGGGAAGTGAGCGGCATGACCGAGACCGGAGCAGCCACCCCCGCGGGGCAGGCGAGCCTCGAGGACCTCGAGGAGGCGCTGAAGGACGTCATCGACCCGGAGCTCGGCGTCAACGTCGTCGACCTGGGTCTGTTGTACGGGCTCACGTACGCCGACGACGGGGCCCTCCTGATCGACATGACGCTGACCACCGCGGCGTGCCCCCTGACCGACGTGCTCGAGGAGCAGGTGGGCCAGGCGCTGGACACCATCGTCGACGAGTGGCGGCTGAACTGGGTCTGGATGCCGCCGTGGGGTCCGGAGCGGATCACCGAGGACGGCCGCGATCAGATGCGCGCCCTCGGGTTCAACATCTGATCTGCCGCTTGCGCCCGGGAGCGGCCGGGGCCTAGCCTGAAAGCCGGTCAAGTAGCTGGCCACGACCTGTTCGTGAGTCTGGAGCTACTCATGATCCACGCATCGACGGCCACGCCCTCGCCCGCTTCACCGGCCCGCCCTTCCGGTGGTTCGACCGGCGCGCCGGTGGACCACACCGATGACCTGGCGCGCCTGACCTTGGCCCAGCTGTACACGCTGCACGGCATCGTGCTGCGCCGGCTCGACCAGTCCCGCCGGGACGCCCCCGGGGCGCTCGACCCCGGACTCCTGGCCCGGGAGCAGCAGGTACGCCGCGAACTGGACCGACGGGAGGTCTCCGTCGCCCCCGGCCGCCCGGCGATCTGCACCGTCTGACGGCGAAGGGTCACGGGTCGTTACGGTTCCGGGTCGCCCAGGCCGCGGGCAGCCAGCGCCAGACCGGTGCGCTGGGCATGGTCGACGGTACGCAGCACCACCGGCAGCGTCCGGGCGCGCAGCGACCGCTGCAGGCCGCGCGCGACGGCCGCGTCCCGCGCGTCGTCGAACGCCCGGGCGATCCAGGTGATGGACCGCAGCACGATCAGGGTGGTGAGCGCGAACCGGTCGGGATCGGCGCCGAGCCGGCGCAGGGGTCGGACCCCGGCCACGACCCCGTCCAGCAGGCGGCCGGTCGGTGTGGTCGCGACCAGCAGTTGAGCCGCCGTCATCGCGGCGACCAGCACCGCCACGACGGTGACGGCCCGCCCGATACTCGCCGCGCCGCCGGCACCGGAGACCAGCTGATACGTGCCGACGAGCAGGAGCAGCAGCCAGCCGGCCCGGACCGGGGCGAACACCCGTGGTGCCGGCACGGTCGAGACGCCGGCGACCGCGAGCACGACGCACAGCAACGCCAGCGCCGGCCCCGGCTCCCGGGCCAGGAAGGCGGCGACGGAGATCAGCACCATCCCCGCCGCCTTGACCCGCAGCCGGGCCCGGTGGACGGGGGAGTCACCCGGCCAGTACGCACCGAGTTCCCGGGCCGCGCTCACCCCGGACCCCCCGATCTACTTCCCGGCGAACCGGGCGCTCCCGGCGACAGCTGCTCCGCGCAGCGTCGCCGGTAGAAGGCGACGGCGGCCGGCCCGGCGTCGTCGGCGATCACGGCACCGTCCTCCAGCACCAGGACGCGCTCGCAGGAGGCGGCCAGATCCAGATCGTGCGTGCTGAGCAACACCTGTTGGTCCAGGTCGGCCAGGGTCCGCCGCAGCAGCAGGGTGTTGCGCAGGTCCAGCAGGGTGGAGGGCTCGTCGAGGACGAGGACCGTGGGATCGACGGCCAGGACGACGGCCAGGGCCCCGAGCTGCCGTTCGCCGGCGGAGAGGTCGAAGACGCTCCGGTCCGCCAGGGCGGTCAGACCGAAGCGGTCCAGCACGCCTGCCGCGCGGGCGGCCCGCTCCCGGCGAGGCACCGACCGGCGCAACGAGAGGGCCACGTCCTCGCGCAGCGTCGGCATGATCAACTGGGCCGCCGGGTCGGTGAACACGAACCCGACCCGGGACCGGATGGCGGCGGGCTCCGCCCGCGTGTCCAGGCCGTCGACATGCACCCGCCCGGCGGTGGGCAACTGCAGGGCGTCGACCAACCGGAGCAGGGTCGACTTCCCGGACCCGTTCGCCCCGATCACCGCGACCCGCCGCTGCGTCAGGGTCAACGTCAGCGGGTGCAGCAGCACCTGTCCCGTCCCGGTCTCGACGGCGGCGGCGTCGAACGCGATCGTGCTCATCGGGGGCGTGCCGGCTGGGCGGCCGCCGGACCCGTCCCCGTCGGGGTGGTCACCGCCGCGGCCCCAGCAACCCCGGGAACGCCCGGTGCACCGTCAGGGCGACCGCCACGGCCGCCGCGCACTTGAGCACGTCCCCGGGAAGGAAGGCGAGGTCGGCGGCCACCGCCGTGGGCAGCCCGAGCCGGGCGTTGACCATCAGGCCGGCGATGCCGGCCGGATGGACGACCAGCAGGCTGCCGGCCAGAGCGGCACCGAACAGGGCGACCGCGCGGACGGCCGGGGACGGGCGTCGCCGCCGCAGCACCAGCGCGGCGAGGGCCCCGGTCACGGCGGCGGCGAACGGGAACGCGATCAGGTAACCCGCCGACGGTCCGGCGAGCACGGCCAGGCCTCCGCGGAAACCGGCGAGGATCGGCAGCCCGGCCAGGCCGAGCAGCACGTACAGCCCGACGGCGGCGAACGCCCGGGCGGGGCCGAGCAGCAGCGCGGTGAGCATGACGGCCAGGGTCTGCAGGGTGATCGGCACCCCGGCGGCCAGCGGGACGGCGGGTGCGAGCGACGCCGCGGCGACCAGGGCGGTGAACACGCCGATCAGGGACAGGTCGGTGGCGTCCCAGCGGCGGCGCCCGCCCGGCCGGGTTCCGGGTACCGCGGATCCGGTGCCCGGGGTGGGACGTCGGTCACGGGTCGCGGGCATGGCAGCACTCCAGCGGCTAGAATGGATCGGCTCTCTCAGGCATCGTGCCACACCCGTGGGCGCGAGTGCCGAGCCACCGTCGAGTTGGGGAAATGGCAGGACTTCATCCGTGATCAGCGTTCAGGACCTGGAACTGCGAGCCGGAGCGCGCCTGCTCATGGAGTCGGTCACGTTCCGGCTCGATGCCGGCGACAAGATCGGCCTCGTGGGACGGAACGGCGCCGGCAAGACGACCCTGACGAAGGTGCTCGCCGGTCAGGCGCTGCCCGCGGCCGGCACGGTGTCCCGCTCCGGTGAGATCGGCTACCTGCCGCAGGACCCGCGATCCGGGGACCCCGATCAGCTGGCCCGGAACCGGATCCTCTCCGCCCGCAACCTCGACGACGTGATCTCCCGGATGCGCGCGGCCGAGGCGGACATGGCGAGCGAGAAGGACACCGTCCGGGACAAGGCCATGGCCCGGTACGGCCGGCTCGAGGCGGAGTTCCTCGCCGGTGGCGGGTACGCGGCGGAGGCGGAGGCGGCGTCCATCGCCTCGAACCTGGCGTTGCCGGACCGGGTGCTGGCCCAGCCGTTGCGCACCCTCTCGGGCGGTCAGCGGCGCCGGGTGGAGCTGGCCCGGATCCTGTTCTCCGGGGCGGACACCATGCTGCTGGACGAGCCGACCAACCACCTGGACGCGGACTCGATCGTCTGGTTGCGGGACTTCCTGTCCGCGCACCAGGGCGGCCTGCTGGTGATCAGCCACGACGTCGAACTGCTCGAGCAGACCGTCAACAAGGTGTTCCACCTGGACGCGAACCGCGCCGAGATCGACATCTACAACATGGGGTGGAAGACCTACCTGACGCAGCGGGAGACCGACGAGCGGCGCCGTCGGCGCGAACGGGACAACGCGCAGAAGAAGGCGCAGGTCCTGATGGACCAGGCCAACAAGATGCGGGCCAAGGCCACCAAGGCGGTCGCCGCGCAGAACATGGCCCGCCGTGCGGAGAAACTGCTGGCCGGCATCGAGGGGCCCCGGGTGGCCGACCGGGTCGCGGCGCTGCGGTTCCCGGAGCCCGCGCCGTGCGGGAAGACGCCGCTGACGGCGGACGGGCTGAGCAAGTCCTACGGGTCGCTGGAGATCTTCACCGACGTGGACCTGGCCATCGACCGCGGCTCCCGCGTCGTCGTGCTCGGCCTGAACGGTGCCGGCAAGACCACCCTGCTGCGTCTGCTCTCCGGCATGGAGGCCGCGGACACGGGTGACGTCGTTCCCGGTCACGGCCTCAAGCTCGGCTACTACGCGCAGGAGCACGAGACGCTGGACGTGAACCGGACCGTGCTGGAGAACATGCGGTCGGCCGCACCGGAGCTGAAGGATGCCGAGGTGCGCGGCGTGCTCGGCTCGTTCCTCTTCTCCGGGGACGACGTCGACAAGCCCGCCGGGGTGCTCTCGGGCGGGGAGAAGACCCGGCTCGCCCTGGCCACGCTCGTGGCCTCCTCGGCCAACGTGCTGCTGCTGGACGAACCCACCAACAACCTGGATCCGGCCAGCCGGGAGGAGATCCTCGCGGCCCTGCGCAACTACGCCGGTGCGGTGGTGCTCGTCACCCACGACGAGGGCGCGGTTCAGGCCCTGAACCCGGAGCGGGTCGTCCTGCTGCCCGACGGCGTCGAGGACCTGTGGAACCAGACGTACCAGGACCTGGTGTCGCTGGCCTGATCCGGCCCGCGCCGTCAGCGCCAGCCGGCGGCGTCCAGGAGGGCGTCCTCCTCGTCCTCGGCGGTGCGCCGGGTCCGCCGGCGGGGCCGCTTCCTCAGGGCACCGGAGCGGAGATGGGCCGGGATGTCCTCGTCGTCGTCCAGGCCGCCGTTGCGGTTGACCCACGCCTGCTGCCGGGCCGCGTAACCGAGCCCGACGAAAGCCAGCAGCCCGAACGCGAACCACTGCATGGCGTAGGACAGGTTCGGGCCCTCGTCCACGGACGGGCGCGGGAAGGCGACCGGGGAGGTCCCCGGCGCGGGTGACTCGGCCGCCAGGGCCCCGTAGGCGCCGGTGGCCATCGGCGCACCGAGCTGTCCGTCGATCTGCGCGGCGTAGGCGCCGAGGTCGATCGAGGCGAGCTGGCCCGGCGGCGCCCCCCGGTTCACGGGTCCCTCCGGGTGCTTGAGCCGCGCCACGACGTCGACCGTCCCCGTCGGCGGGGCGGGTACGGCGGCGGGTTCGCCGTTGCTGCCGAGCGGCAGCCAGCCGCGGTCGATGACGACGGTCGGGCCGGCGGCGGTGCGGAAGGGCACAAGCACCTCGAACCCGGGCTGCCCGTTCAGCGGCCGGTTACGCACCACCCGGGACTGCTGCGGCAGGTACCGGCCGGTCATCTGCACCGGGGTCCACTCCCGGCCGGTGTCGAACTGCTGGAACTGGCCGGCGGCCTGGGTGAACGGCAGCGGCTCGCGGTCGTAGTTGGCCTCGACCGTCCGGATCGCGGCGACGGTCTCGGCCCGACGGTCGAGTTGCCACTGGCCCAGGAACGTGCACACGGTCGCGAACAGCACGGCGAGGCCGAACCAGCCGAGCCACTGCGGGGTGAGCAGGAAGCGGTACTCACGCATGCGCGTCACCACCGTCCCCGGCCCCGTCGTCCGCGCCGAGAGGGAGGGTCTCGCGCCACAGCCCGCGTTCGTTCAAGTAGGCCTCCAGCCAGGACCGGTGCTCTCCGCAGGCCAGCCATTCCTTGCGCCGCCCGGGCGGGTGGATCCGGGGATTGTTCCAACGCAACCGCCACCGGGCGGCGGCCCGGCAGCCGCGCCGGGAGCACTGCGGTGCGTCCGGGCCGGCGCCGGATCCGGTCGAGCCGGACGAGAGACTGCCCAGCAGGTCCGTCACGTCGGTGGCCCCTGACGCCGATCGTCGGGGTGTTCACCCTCGCCCGGCTCGCCGTCGCCCGGTTCATCGTCGAGGATCTCGCCGTCGAGCACCTGCTCGGTGCCCTCGGCGTCGGGCCCGCGGGTCAGGGCGGGCCGTGTCGGCGTGGTCACGGGCGCGGGATTGCCGCTGCTGACGTCGACGGTGCCGCCCGCGTTGGCGATCACGACGGCGATCCACGGCAGGATCACGGCACCGGCGATCATCACCCAGCGCAGCCAGCCGTCGAACACGAAGGCGAGCACGATGCAGACCAGCCGGATGCCCATGGAGGTGGCGTACCGGATCATCCGCCCGTTCATGTCCGCGGTGTGGGACTGCTGCGCGTCGGTGATGGTGTGGACGTCGGGGTTCTCGGGGCGGCGGCGGGGACCGCGGCCCGTGGTGTGATTCTGCGTCATCATGTCTCGTCTACCGACGATTGTCCCACCTCGGACGCGGCAGCGGAAACAGGCGGGTGGCGGCCACTAGGATCGGAGGGACTGTTTTCCAGCTGCGGAGGTACGGATGGCACAGGGCGACCAGGTGACGGGCGATCAGGTGACGGGCGATCAGGTGACGGGCCCGGGCGGGCGGAGCGTGCTCGTCACGGGCGGCAACCGCGGCATCGGCCGGGCGATCGCCGAGGAGTTCCGCGCGAACGGGGACCGGGTGGCGATCACCTACCGCAGCGGGGAGCCGCCGGCCGGGTTCCTCGCCGTGCAGGCCGACGTGACCGACGCGGCCTCCCTCGACGCGGCGTTCACCGCCATCGAGGCCGAGCACGGCCCCGTCGAGGTCGTCGTCGCGAACGCCGGCATCACCCGCGACACCCTGCTGCTGCGCATGTCCGAGGAGGACTTCACCTCCGTGCTGGACACCAACCTGACCGGCGCGTTCCGCGTGATCAAGCGGGCCTCGCGAGGCATGATCCGGTTGAAGAAGGGCCGCGTGGTGCTGATCTCCTCGGTCGTCGGCCTGTACGGCTCGCCCGGGCAGATCAACTACGCCGCCTCGAAGGCCGGCCTGGTCGGCATCGCCCGGTCCCTGACCCGGGAGCTGGCCTCCCGCAACATCACGGCCAACGTCGTCGCCCCGGGGTTCATCAACACGGAGATGACGGCGGCGTTGCCGGAGAAGCAGCAGCAGGAGTACAAGGCGAGCATCCCCGCCGGCCGGTTCGCCGAGACGGAGGAGGTCGCCCGCGTGGTCCGCTGGGTCGCGTCCGACGAGGCCGCCTACATCTCCGGAGCGGTCATCCCCGTCGACGGGGGCCTGGGCATGGGTCACTGACGCGTTCGGACCTGAATCACCCCGTCGACCACTCCCGTCATCGAGAAGGAGACCCCATGACCGAAGAGAACCCCGCCGGCACGCCCACCGGTGAACCCGCCGGTGAACCCACCGGGCCCCTGGCCGGCAAGACCGCGATCGTCACCGGCTCGTCCCGCGGCATCGGCGCCGAGGTGGCGCGGCTGCTGGGCGCGGCCGGCGCCGGCGTCGTCGTCAACTACCGGCAGAAGGCGCCGCGCGCCAACAAGGTCGTCGCCGGCATCGAGGCCGCGGGCGGGCGGGCCGTGGCCGTCGGCGCGGATCTGACCGCTGAGGGGGGTGCGCAGGCCCTCGTCGACGCCGCCCGGGACACGTTCGGCGGTCTGGACATCCTGGTCCTGAATGCCTCCGGCGGCATGGAGGCCGACCTCGGCGAGGACTACGCCATGCGACTGAACCGGGACGCGCAGGTGAGCATGCTCGAGGCCGCGGTGACCGCGATGCCCACCGGGTCCCGCGTCGTCTTCGTCACCAGTCACCAGGCCCACTTCATCGACACGGTGCCGACCATGCCCGAGTACGAGGCGGTCGCCCGGTCCAAACGCGCCGGCGAGGACGCCCTGCGTCAGCGGCAGCCCGAGTTGACCGGCCGCGGCATCAGCCTGGTCGTCGTCTCCGGCGACATGATCGAAGGCACCGTGACCGCGACGCTGCTGGACCGGGCGCGGCCCGGCACGCTGGACGAGCGACGCAGCGACGCCGGCCGACTGTACTCGGTGGAGGAGTTCGCCGCGGAGGTCGCGCGGATGGTCACCGCGGACGTGCCGACCGGGCACACCGAGTACGTGGGCGGCGCCGACCACATGCAGTAGGTTCACCGGCTCCGTCCCGGTGGTTCCGTCCCGGTGTGGTCCCGTCCGGTGTGGTTCCGTCCGGTCGGCGCGGGTCGGGCACGGGGACTGGTTCTCCCGGCGCTCGCAGAGCTCGCTTGGTCGACACGTCCCCTTTCGCCCGCTCCCGCTCCGACCTCGGTGGGCAGCGGGGCGATCGGTGCGGCGTGGTTCCGTCCGGTGGTTCCGTCCGGTGTGGTTCCGTCCGGTCGGCGCGGGTCGGGCACGGGGACTGGATCTCCCGGCGCTCGCAGAGCTCGCTTGGTCGACACGTCCCCTTTCGCCCGCTCCCGCTCCGACCTGGGTGGGCAGCAACAGTTCGGTGGGTTGGGCTCTCAGAAGCCCGGGAGGCCGGCGAGGGCGCCGACGGCGTCGAGACGGGGCAGGTTGAGCTGGGCGTCCGCGACGCGGCGCAGGGCCGGCTTGGCGTTGTAGGCGACGGACAGGCCGGCCGCGGCCAGCATGTCGGCGTCGTTCGCGCCGTCCCCGACGGCGATCACGTGGTCGGGGGCGACGCCGTCCCGGGCGGCCCATTCCCGCAGGCTCGCCGCCTTGACCGCCCGGTCCACGACGGTGCCCTCGACGCGGCCGGTCAGTGCGCCGTCCCGCACACCGAGCAGATTCGCCCGGTGGTGCGAGAGCCCGAGCCGCTCGGCGAGGGGGGTGAGCACCTGATCGAACCCCCCCGAGACGGCGGCGACGCGGTGCCCGTCCGCCAGCATCGCGGCAACGAGCCGTTCCGCGCCGGGGGAGAGGCGGACGGCCTCGACGACCTCCGTGATCACCCGGACTGGCAGGCCCGCCAGGGCCTCGACCCGGGCGTGCAGGGACCGGGCGAAGTCGAGTTCTCCGCGCATCGCCGCGTCCGTCACGGCCGCCACCTCCGCCTCCCGGCCCGCGTGCGCGGCGAGCAGCTCGATCACCTCCTGTTGGATCAGCGTCGAGTCGACGTCCAGGATCAACAGCAGCCGACCCCCGTCATGCAGGTCATCGGGGACCACGGCCAGGTCGACGCCGGGCACTGCCTGGGCGACCGGGTCGGGGCGCAGTACCGAGCGGAGCATGGCGACGGTCGCCGGGGCGTCCTCCAGTGCCCCGAGGGGCCAGCGAGCCCACCCGTACCCGGGCCCGTCCGCGTCCCCGGGGTGGCCGCCGAACACGGGCTGGGGCAGGGACAGCCCCGCCTCCGCCGCCGCCCGTTCGACCAAGGATGCGGCGTCCCGCGGAGCGGCGTCGACGTCGTGCGCGAGACCGGCATTCGCCGGGGTGTTCGGGGCAAGGGCGATCACGGAGAAGGCGGAAGGCACACGGGGAGTCTAGTCAGCGGCGCGCCCGGGCTGCGGCCGACGCGGCCGCCGGGTAGCGCGTCCCGCTTCGCGGATCGCCGTTCCGGTGACCTAGGCTCTTGGCCCATGGGTGATGTGCTGGGGCTGGACGCGGTGACCATCGTGCGGGGCGGGAAGACGCTGCTGGACGCCGTCGACTGGGACGTCTCCGACGGGGACCGCTGGATCGTGCTCGGCCCCAACGGTGCCGGCAAGTCGACGCTCCTGCAGATCGCCGGCGCCCGGATGCACCCGACGTCGGGCACGGCGGAGGTGCTCGGCGAACGGCTCGGCGCGGTCGACGTGTTCGAGCTGCGGCCGCGGATCGGCATGACGTCGGCCCTGCTGGCCGGCCAGATCCCACCCGACGAGACGGTCGTCGACACCGTCGTCACCGCGGCCTGGGGAGTCACCGGCCGCTGGCGGGAGCGCTACGAGGGTTTCGACGAGGAACGGGCCCGCGAGCTGCTGGGCGAATGGGGCATGGGCGCCCTGACGGACCGGCGGTTCGGCACCCTGAGCTCCGGTGAGCAGAAGCGGGTCCTGATCGCCCGGGCGCTGATGACGGACCCCGAACTGCTGCTACTCGACGAGCCGGCCGCGGGCCTGGACGTCGGCGGGCGGGAGGACCTGATCGGCCGACTCGCCGACCTGTTGGCGGACCCGTACGCGCCGGCCGTCGTCATGGTCACCCATCACGTCGAGGAGATCGCCCCCGGCTTCACGCACGCCCTGCTGCTGCGGGACGGCGCCGTGGTCGCGGCGGGCCCCCTCGAGGACGTGCTCACCGGCGAGAACCTCAGCCGGACGTACGGCGTCGCCCTGAAGCTGACCCGGGACGGGGACCGCTACCACGCGTTCGCCGCCCGATGAGGACCGCGCGGGCGCCCTTCTCCGTGTCCCCGGCCCGTCCCGGGCGGCTCTGATGGGCGTGTTCGAATCCGTCCTCATCGCGCTGGCCGGACTGTGGGCCGGCACCATCAACACCATCGTCGGCTCCGGCACCCTGGTCACCTTCCCCGTCCTCGTCGCGCTCGGCGTGCCGCCGGTGACGGCGACGATCTCCAACGCGATGGGTCTGATCCCGGGGGGTGCGGCCGGGGCACTGGGCTACCGGGCGGAACTGAAGGGCATGGGCCCGCTGGTGGCGCGCCTGCTGCCCGCGTCCCTGCTGGGCGGCATCACCGGGGCGACCCTGTTGCTGCACCTGCCCGAGTCGGTGTTCGAGCTGGCGGCCCCGTTCCTGATCGTCATCGCCCTTGGCTTCGTCATCCTCCAGCCACGCCTGCAGGCGTGGGTCCGCGCCCGGGCGGCGGCACGGCGTGGTGCGGACGCGACCGAGGTGGTGCTGCACCAGCCGCCCGCACTGTACGCGCTCGTCTTCTTCGCCGGCGTGTACGGCGGCTACTTCGTGGCGGCGCAGGGCATCCTGCTGGTCGGCATCCTCGGCGTCTTCATGATCGGCTCCCTGCAGGCCGCGAACGCGATGAAGAACGTGCTGGTCCTCGGGGTGAACATCATCGCGGGGATTTCCTACCTGATCTTCGCGTTCGACCGGATCGAGTGGTGGGCGGTGCTGCTGATCGCGGTCGGTTCGACCATCGGCGGCCTGGTCGGCGCCCGGATCGGCCGGCGACTGTCGCCGGTGGTGCTGCGCGGCGTCATCGTCGTGCTCGGCCTGGTCGCGCTCGTGGTCATGATCGCCCGGCTGGTCACGGGCTGACGGGTCCGTCTCCACGTGAACATCGTCCGGATCACGGACCCGGCCGACCCGCGGGTGCACGACTACACGGGCCTGACCGACGCGGCGCTGCGCCGTCGTCGGGAACCCGCGGAGGGCCTCTACATCGCCGAGAGTTCCACGGTGGTGCGCCGGGCCCTGGCCGCGGGGCACCGGCCGCGGTCCTTCTTCCTCACCGACGCGTGGATCCCCGACCTCGCCGACGTCCTCGACGCGCATCCCGGCGTTCCCGCCTACGTGGGCGATCCGGTGGTGCTGCAGGCCATCACGGGCTTCCACCTGCACCGCGGGGCGCTGGCGGCGATGCACCGGCCCGCGCCGGTACCGGTGGAACGGCTGGTCGCCGGGGCGCGGCGGATCGCCGTGCTCGAGGACATCGTCGACCACACCAACCTGGGGGCGGTGTTCCGCTCGGCCGCCGCACTCGACGTCGACGCGGTGCTGCTCTCCCCGCGCTGCGCTGACCCGTTGTACCGGCGGGCGGTGCGGGTGAGCATGGGCACCGTGTTCCAGGTGCCGTGGTCGCGGCTGACCGACTGGCCGGGGTCGCTCGTGACGCTGCGCTCGGCCGGGATCGGCACCGCCGCGCTGGCGCTCAGCGACGCCGCCCAGGACCTCGACGTCGCCGTCGTCGGCAGCACACCCCTGCCCGCGCTGGACCGGCTCGCCCTCGTGCTCGGCACCGAGGGCGCCGGGCTGAGCGATGCGGCCATCGAGGCGTGCGACGCCGTGGTGCGGATCCCGATGAGCGGGGGCGTGGACTCGTTGAACGTGGCCTCGGCCGCGGCCGTGGCGTTCTGGCACACGCGGGCGATGCGGTAGACTCGGGTGCTGGTCCGCGCTGCGGTGTCGGGCCCCACGAACCATTCAGGTCTGGCCAAATCCAGCCCGCACAGCGAAGGTATCGAACCCATGAAGACTGACATCCACCCGCAGTACCAGGCGGTCGTGTTCCGCGACCTGGCCTCCGGCACGTCGTTCCTGACCCGGTCCACGGTCGGCTCGAGCAAGACGACCGAGTGGGAGGACGGCAAGACCTACCCCCTGATCGAGGTCGAGATCTCCTCCGCGTCGCACCCGTTCTACACGGGTAAGCAGCGGATCATGGACTCCGCCGGCCGGGTGGAGCGCTTCAACCAGCGGTTCAAGAACTTCGGCAAGAAGTAGCACTGCACGCCTTCGAAGGGCCCGTATCCTGCGCGGATACGGGCCCGTCGTCGTTGGCACCACCGTGCACCCGGCGGTTCGGCCACGGGTGAAAGGATAGGCGGGTGAGTGAACAGCGGCATGGTGAGTACAAGGTTCCCGGCGGCAAGCTCGTCGTCGTGGATCTGCAGGTGGCGGACGGCAGGCTTGCCGACGTGTCCATCAGCGGGGACTTCTTCCTCGAGCCCGACGACCTGTTGCCCGTGCTCAACGGGGCGCTCGACGGGGTCGCCGAGGACGCCACCGCCGACGGGCTGACCGCGGCGCTGGACGCGGTCGTCCCCGAGGAGGCGCGACTGCACGGCTTTTCCACGCGGGCCATCGCGATCGCGGTCCGGCGCGCCCTGTCCCGGGCCACCAGCTGGAGTGACCACGAGTGGGAGATCATCACCGACGAGGCCTTCGGTACGCTCACGCACGTCGCGCTCGACGAGGTGCTCACCGAGGAGGTCGGGAACGGCACCCGACGCCCGACTCTGCGGTTCTGGGAACTCGCGGAGTCCCCGAACGTGTTCATCGGCAGCTTCCAGTCCCTGCGCAACGAGGTCGACCCCGACGGGGCGCGGGAGACCGGCACGCACGTGGTGCGACGGATCACCGGCGGCGGGGCCATGTTCACCGAGCACGGCAACGCCATCACCTATTCGCTGTACGTGCCGCAGACCCTCGTCGACGGGCTCAGCTACACGGACTCGTACGCGTTCCTCGACTCCTGGGTGATGGCGTCACTGGAGAAGATCGGGGTCCGGGCCTTCTACCAGCCGATCAACGACATCGCGACCCCCGAGGGCAAGATCGGCGGCGCGGCGCAGAAGCGGCTGGCCAACGGGGGACTGCTGCACCACGTGACGATGTCCTACGACGTCGACGCCGACAAGATGGTCCGGGTGCTGCGGATCGGTCAGGAGAAGCTCTCCGACAAGGGCACCCGCAGCGCCAAGAAGCGGGTCGACCCCCTGCGCCGGCAGACGGGCATGACCCGGGAGGCGATCGTCACGACCATGGCCCAGACCTTCGTCGAGCGCACCGGTGCGGTGCCCGGGCACGTGACCGAAGCGGAACTCGCCGAGGCGCAGCGGCGGATCGAGACGAAGTTCGGCACGCAGGAGTGGCTCACCCGGGTGCCGTGAGTAGCGCCACGAGGGCCGTTGACGGCTTGACGGCGTCTCGGGGCGTCCGGATGCCCGGTCCGCGTGGGCTGTGGATTCGTCGGTGACGGCGGTAGCGGCGGCGGTAGCGGCGGCGCCCGCTCGCTACGTCTTCAGTTGGTTGCTGCGCTGTCGTGCCGGGTGTTCGCGCGTGGGTTGTCATGCCGGTTTGGTTCGCGTGCACCGTCGTCGTGCCGAGTTATCCACAGAAACGCCCCCGGTCGTCGGGAGTTCGAGTTTTGTCGGTGCTACCGGGTTGAGTGAGGTCATGGAAATTCCTCCAGACTCGTCGACGTCGCCGGGCGCGCCCGTCCCACCGTCGCCGGGCGCGCCCGTCCCACCGTCGCTGGGCGCGCCCGTCCCACCGTCGCTGGACGCGCCCGTCCCGCCGTCGCCGGGCGCCGGTCGGTCACCAGCCCCGTCGCGCGCGGTCCCGCCGGCCTCCGCGTCGTCCGCGGTCTCACCGGATTCTGCTGGTGGCGTGCCGCCGCGCTTCGTTGCCGAGATGTTGCCGGTGGAGATGTCGGTCGTGCCTGGTGAGGCGGTGCTGGGTTCCGGTGTGCCGCCGGTGCCGGTGCCGGTGCCGTTGGCGGCGAGTGAGGTGGCGGCCCGGGTGGAGGGGGTGGCGTCGGTGGAGGGGCCGGTGGCCCTGGACGCGGGGGTGGCGGCGTTGGAGGATGTGCGCCGGTTGGAGGCGTGGTTGTCGTGGGCGAAGCCGCGGGTGGCGTTGGTGACGGCGAAAGCGGCGGAGGCGGAGCAGGCCCGGTGGGTGGCTGCGCATCCGGCCGGGCGCTGGTTCGACGACGAGGACACCCTCGATATCGATTCCGCCGCGGCCAGGGGCCTGTCTCGGGGGGCGCGGTTGGCTGTGGGGGAGCGCGCGGGGGTGGCGGAGGTCGCGTGCGCACTGGGCGTCGGTGAGGGGCAGGTGTACGGCTTGTTGGACCGGGCCGAGCAGTTGGCCGGGGTGTTGGCGGGGACGGCGGCGGCGCTGGCAGGTGGGGTGATCACGGCGGCCGCCGGGACGGCGATCGTGGACGAGACCGCGGAGTACGTCGCCCGATTGGCCGAGGCGGGGGTGGATGAGTCGACGGCGGGGGTGTGGAGCGGGGCGATCACCGCAACCGAGGAGTCTTTGCTGGCTGCTGCTGGCCGGGGTCGGACGCCGGCGCAGTTGCGGGCGCGGGCCCGGAGGATCCGGGAGCGGTTCCACCCGGAGTCCTTCGCGCAGCGGCAGGCGCGGGCGCGAGGTGACCGGTATGTGCAGGTCCGGCCGGATCGGGACGGGATGGCCCGGCTCAGTGCCTTGTTGCCGGCGGCGGTGGCGTGGGGTATCGACGGACGCCTCTCCGCGCTGGCCCGCGCTCTGAAGAACACCATGGACCCGCCCGGGCAGGCCGCAGACCCGGACGCGGCCGCCGACCCGGGCGCGGGTGCGGGCAGTTTGTCGAGCGCTCCGGGTGCCCGGCCGCCGACGATCGGTCAACTGCGGGCGGACGTACTCGCGGACCTGCTGACCGGCCTCGACTCCTTCGGCACCGGGCCCGGTCACCCGGGGACCGGCCTGTCCGGCCGAGTCGGTGAAGGCAGTCGCGACGACGGGCCAGCCGTCCAGGGCACCGGCGGGCGGGCCGGTGCTGAGTGGGCCGGAGCTGAGTGGGCCGGAGCTGAGTGGGCCGGTGCGGGTGGAACGAGGACAGGTGGAACGCGGCCGCGTGGAACGGAGGCCGGGGGACTGGAAACCGGGAGCGGGGCAGGGAGCGGATCCGACGTGCCGGCGCCGCGGGTGCTGCTCACGGTCCCAGCCGCGACGCTGCTCGGCGGGGATGAGCCGGGAGAGTTGGGCGAGTTCGGGTCGATCCCAGCCGGGGACGCCCGTGATCTGGCCGCCCGGGCCGGCTCGTTCTTGCTCGGGATCGGTCTCGACGTCGTCGCGGCCGATGCCGAGCGTTGTCCGGTTCCCCGATCACCGGCCGTCTGGTCACCGGCCTTCTCACCAGTAGGCGAATCGCCACCGGGCGGTCCTCCGCTGGGGTGGTCGCCGGCGGATGGCTCTCCGTGGGGTGGTTCTCCACCCGGTGGTCCTGTGCCTGGCGATGGGATGCCGGGTGTGAGCCCGGTGGTGCCCGTACCGGTGCTCGTGACGACCGGGCGGCAGTACCGGATTCCCGCAGCCCTGCGCCGGGCGCTGCAGGTACGGGACGGGACCTGTCGATTTCCCGGCTGCCGCCGCTCCGCGGCCGTTTGCGACCTGGACCACGTGACGGCGTGGGTCGAGGGCGGCGAGTCGACGCCGGAGAATCTGGCTCATCTGTGCCGGAAGCACCACGTCCTCAAACACCACTCCGGCTGGACGGTCACGACCGAGAACGGCCTCACTGACACCGGCTCCCCCGGGCAACCGGGAGCGGCAGCTGTGACCCGGCCAGCAGATGGGCCGGGGCCACGAGGTGCGCGTGTACCGGCCGGCGCTCCGTCACCAGCCAGTGTTCCGTCACGGGTGAGCGTGCTGTTCTGGACCTCACCGGCCGGCCGCCGCTACACCACCGAACCCGACGATCCACCACCCTTCTGACCGACTGAGCTGGTGGGCGCGCCGTTGGGCTGGCGAGCCGTCGCATCGGGTGGCATGCCGAGCGCGCGAAACTCGGGCAGGGAATCCGGCCGGGGCACGTATCGCGTCCCGCTGGTACCTCCCGCCGGCGCCTCACACCGGATCTCATCCAGCCGCCTGGGCCCGTAACGCACGCAGCAGGCTGTCCTGCTCCTCGATCAGGATGCGGCGCAGGGCCGCCGGGGCCTCCGGGTTCGCGTCCAGCCATGCCTGAGTCCGCACCGCCACCGGGTGATCCTCCGGATCAGTGCCCGGCGTCAGGTCCTGTACCGGCGGATACAGGCCACGCACCAGGCGAGTCGCCATCTCGATGCTCCGATCGGACCACCAATCCGCGACCGACGCGAAGTACGGCTCGACGAAGGGCTCCGCCGTCACCGCGTCGATCAGGGCGAAACCACGCACCGACGCCGACAGCAGATCATTGGACAGGCCCTCATCACCGGTGACGCTGTCCCACACCTCCTGCTTGACGGCCGGGCCCGGTCGGGCGCTGCGCGCGGTGAGAGCGTGCCGGCGGCCGTCCGCGGTGTCGTCCCGCGCCAGCTCCGCCTCGATCCGGTCCGCGGAGATCGCACCCCGGGCCGCCAGCGCCAGCAGCACGCTCCAGCGCAGGTCCTGATTGCCCGCCAGTGATGCGAGCGCGGTCGAGTCCCCGGAGGATGCAAGCGCGGTCGG
This sequence comes from Tersicoccus phoenicis, assembly GCF_001968835.1. Classification (GTDB taxonomy): domain Bacteria; phylum Actinomycetota; class Actinomycetes; order Actinomycetales; family Micrococcaceae; genus Tersicoccus; species Tersicoccus phoenicis. The sequence goes on along the minus strand of NZ_MRDE01000022.1, from coordinate 31,321 downwards.
GTCCCCGGACGTCGATGAGTCGGACGTCGATGACCCGGACGTCGAGAAGTCGGAGACCGAGTCCCCGAACGTCGAGGAGTCACTGATCGGCCTGACCAGCGCCTCGAGCAGCTCCTCCTGGCCGCCGCCGTGCGCCGCCGCCACGGCGAACAGGCGTGCGAACGTCAGCGAGCCGGTCGAGAGCACCTGCTCTGCGAGCGCGTCCAGGAGCACCTTGAGCAGTGCCGGCCGTCCCGCCGGCGGGGTGTACCGGGTCGCCGCCGTCAGCGCCTGGGAGAACAGCATCTGCCGCACCCCGTCGTCGGTCTCCGCCGCCCCGGCGCGTGCCACCGTGCGCACGTACCGGTCGGCGGGCAGCCTGGCGTCCCGGGTCATCGCCCACAGGGCGGACCAGCACACGGTCCGCGCCATCTCGTCCTCGATGTCCTCCACCCGGTCCAGCACGGTGGCCAGGCTGACCGGGTCCAGGGCCACCGTCGCGTACGTCAGGTCACCGTCGTTGGGCAGGAGCAGGGGCGCGTCGACGGAACCGGGCACCGCCACGTCGACGGAGGAGCCGACCAGTTCCGCCGAAACCCGCGCCGCCGCCCGCAACCGCCCGTCCGGATCCTGCCGGTACGCCCCGACGACGAGCGCGTGCGGGCGCAGCGCCGGCCCCCCGGACACCGGGTCGGCCCCGGACTGGCGCAGCCGGACCGTGTCCCCGGGGCCACCCCGCTCCGCGGAGACCGTGCTGATCCCGGCGGTCTGCAGCCACGCCGCCGCCCACGCCCTCATGTCCCGGCCCGACGCCGTACTCAGCGCCGCCAGGAAGTCCGCCAGCGTCGTGTTGCCCCACGCGTGCGCCCGGAAATAGGCCCGCGCGGCGGCGTCGAACGCGTCACGGCCGACGAACGCCACCAGCTGTTTGAGCACCGCGGCACCCTTGGCGTAGGTGATGCCGTCGAAGTTCTGCTTGGCCGCGTCCAGGTCGACGATGTCCGCGACGATGGGGTGGGTCGTCGGCAGGGCGTCCTGCACGTACGCCCACGCCTTCCGCCGGTTCGCGAACGTCACCCACGCCCCCGGGTACAGGCCGGTATCCGCGAGCACCGCCGAGCCCATGAAGTCCGCGAACGACTCCTTCAGCCACAGGTCGTCCCACCACCGCATGGTCACCAGGTCCCCGAACCACATGTGCGCCATCTCGTGCATGATGACGTTCGCCCGCGCCTGGTACTGCGCGTCCGTGGCTTCGGTGCGGAACACGAACGCTTCCGTGAACGTGACCAGTCCCGGGTTCTCCATCGCCCCGAGGTTGTACTCGGGCACGAACGCCTGGTCGTACTTCCCGAACGGGTACGGGAAACCGAACCGCTCGTGGTAGTGGTCGAGGCCCGCGCGGGTGACGTCAGCGATCCGCTCCGCGTCCAGGTGCTCCGCGAGCGACGCGCGGCAGAACGTGGCCAGGGGGATCCGCAGGGGGCCGTCCGCCGTCGCCACGGTGTGCTCCGCGTCGACCCGGTGGTACGGACCGGCGAGGACCGCCACCAAGTAGGTGGAGATCGGCTCGGTCGGCGCGAAATGACGCACGACGCCGGTGCCGGTACCGGTGTCGGCGTCGGCACAGGTCTCGACGCCGTTCCCGCGCACCACCCAGTCCGCGGGCGCGGCCACGTGCAGCGCGAACCGGGCCTTCAGGTCCGGCTGCTCGAAGTCGGGGAACACCCGGCAGCAGTCCGCCGGTTCGTTCTGCGTGTACAGGTACACCCGGCCGTCCGCGGGGTCGACGAACCGGTGCAGGCCCTCCCCGCTGCGGCTGTACCGGCCGGTCGCGCGCACCCGCACCCGGTTCCGCGCCGCCAGTCCCGGCAGGTGGATGCGCTGCCCGTCGACGACGTCGGCCACGGGCAGGGACCGCCCGTTCAGCTCGACGTCCTCGACCGAGACGCCGATGAAGTCGAGGAACGTGGCCGACCCCGCCCGAGCGCAGTCGAACCGGATCTCGCTGATCGTGCCGAAGGTCGACGCGTCCTGCGCCTGCGCCCCGGTCAGATCGAGCCGCACGTCGTGGGTGTGGACGGTGATCAGGGCGGACCGGGTGGCCGCTTCGTCCCGGGTCAGGTGCAGTGAGGGCATGGTCACGACGCCGCGACCGTGACGCCCTTGCTGACCACGGTGATGCCCGACTCGGTGACCTTGTAGCCACGGGAGGCGTCCAGGTCCGCGTCGACGCCCACGGTGGCGCCGTCCTCCACCCGCACGTTCTTGTCCAGGATGGCGCGCTTGACCACCGCACCCCGCCCGATCGTGACGTTGTCCATCAGCACTGCACCGGAGACCCGCGCCCCGTCGGAGACGAACACGTCGGGGGAGAGCACCGAACCCTTGACCAGGGCGCCGGTGACGACGGCGCCCGGACTCACGATCGAGTCGTACGCGACACCCCAGTCGGGGTTGCGGCCGCGGACGAACTTGGCCGGCGGCGAGATGATCTGCCGGGTATAGATCGGCCACTCCATGTTGTAGAGGTTGAAGATCGGCAGCGGGGAAATCAGGTCCATGTGCGCGTCGTAGAACGAGTCGATGGTCCCGACGTCCCGCCAGTAGCGCCGGTCCCGCTCCGTGGAGCCCGCGACGGAGTTCTCGGTGAAGTCGTACACGGCGCAGTCGCCGCGGTCGACGAAGTGGGGCACGATGTCCCCGCCCATGTCGTGCTTGGTGTCGAGCCGCTCGTTGTCGGTGCGCAGGGCGTCGATCAGGGCCTCCGTGGTGAACACGTAGTTGCCCATCGACGCCAGGAAGCTGGTCGGGTCGTCCGGCAGGCCCTCGGTGGTCGACGGTTTCTCGACGAACCGGGCGATGCGCGAGCGGTCCTGCGGGTCCGTCTCGATCACGCCGAACTGGGAGACCTGGTCCAGCGGTTGGCGCACGGCGGCCACGGACGCGGAGGCCCCCGACGCGATGTGCGCGTCCACCATCTGGGAGAAGTCCATCCGGTAGACGTGGTCCGCGCCGACGACGACGACGATGTCGGGCCGGGAGTCGTGGATCAGGTTCAGGGACTGGTAGATGGCGTCGGCGCTGCCCTGGAACCAGCTCTTGCCGACGCGCTGCTGCGCGGGCACCGACGCCACGTAGTTGCCCAGCAGGGTCGACATGCGCCACGTCTCCGAGATGTGCCGATCGAGGCTGTGCGACTTGTACTGGGTCAGCACCACCACTTGCAGGTACTGGGAGTTGACCAGGTTGGACAACGCGAAGTCGATCAGCCGATAGCTGCCCCCGAACGGGACAGCCGGCTTCGCCCGGTCCATGGTCAGCGGCATCAAGCGGTTGCCCTCACCGCCGGCCAGCACGATCGCGAGAACTCGGGGGCTCATGAGCGCATCACTGACCTTTCATCGACGTCAACACCGCGTGGAGCGAGCCGACCGCGCAGGCTCCGACCTGCGGCGTCGGTGAGACTCACACTAGATGACGCCGCTCACAGGCACTACCTTGTGAATGTGCGCATCGACATCGTCAGCAAGGAGTTCCCCCCGGACATCTACGGCGGTGCCGGGGTGCACGTCGCCGAGTTGAGCCGCGTGCTCGCGTCCCGGGTCGACCTGCACGTGCACTGTTTCGGAGCGACGCGCGAGACCGACTTCCACGGCGCCACGGTGACCGCGTACCCGAACCTGACCGAGTTGACGGACGCGAACGCGGCCCTGCAGACCTTCGGCGTCGACCTGGCCATCGTCCCGGGCGTGGCCGGGGCGGACCTGGTCCACTCCCACACCTGGTACGCGAACCTCGCGGGGCACCTGGCCAAACTCCTGCACGGCATCCCGCACGTGCTCAGCGCCCACAGCCTCGAACCGCTGCGCCCCTGGAAGGCCGAACAGCTCGGCGGCGGCTACGCCCTCTCGTCCTGGGCCGAGAAGACCGCCTACGAGGCGGCCGACGCGATCATCGCCGTGTCCGCCGGCATGCGCGCCGACATCCTGCGCTGCTACCCCGACGTCGACCCCGAACGGGTCAAGGTCGTGCACAACGGCATCGACGTGAGCCTGTGGGGGCCGGACCCCGAGACCGACGTCCTCGAGTCCTACGGGATCGACCCGCACCAGCCCTCGGTCACGTTCGTCGGTCGAATCACCCGGCAGAAGGGAGTGCCCTACCTGCTGCGTGCGGCCAAACTGCTGCCCCCCGAGGTGGCGCTGATCCTGTGTGCCGGTGCGGCGGACACCCCGGAACTGGCCGCCGAGGTCAACCAGCTGATCGCGGAACTGAAGGCCGAACGCGACGGCGTGGTGCTGATCGAGAAGATGCTGCCGCGGCGGGAGCTGATCCAGATCCTGTCCGCCACCACGGCCTTCGCCTGCCCGTCGGTGTACGAGCCTCTCGGGATCGTCAACCTCGAGGCCATGGCCTGCGGCGCCGCCGTCGTGGCCAGCGCAACCGGCGGCATCCCCGAGGTGGTCGACGACGGCGTCACCGGCCGGCTGGTGCCCCTCGAGCAGGCCCAGGACGGCACCGGCACCCCCCTGGACCCCGACGCCTTCGTCCGGGACTTCGCCGCGGCGCTGACCGCCGTGGTCTCCGACCGGGACGAGGCGCGCCGGATGGGGGAGGCCGGCCGGCGGCGGGCGCAGGACCACTTCTCCTGGGAGTCGATCGCCCAGAGCACGCTGGAGGTCTACCGCAGCGTGCTCTGAGCCGGGTTCGCCCGTCAGGCGCGGCGTCGGCCGGCGTCGCGGGCGTACAGCACCTTCTCGTCGACCGGGGCGTCACCGTCCGCCCGTTCCCGCCGTTGGTGCTCCCGGGCCTCGTCCTGCCGGATCGCCTCCGCCCCGGAGGCGATCGCGGCCCGCAGGTGCGGCTGCTCGTAGCCGAACGCGTCCACCAGGTCCTGCGCGTGGGGCCGCAACCGGGCCAGCAGCCGGTTGACGTAGCCGGTCAGGGTGCGGGCCCGCTGCATCGAGATCCGACCGTGCATCAGGTACCAGCCCACGTTCTCCTCGATCAGGGTGAGGCCGAACAGGTCGCGCAGCCAGGTCAGCACTGTCCGGGTGGCGGGGTCCTGGACCGTGGCGAGGCCGGCGGTGAACGCTTCCCACTGCAGCAGCTCGGCGTGCGCGCGGGCGGCCTCGATCAGTTCGTGCTGGTGGGAGTTGAACACCGACGCCGCCTTCTCGGTCGGCAGTTTCCGGGCGGACCGCAGCTGCTGGGCGATCTCCGCGACCATGTCCTCGACCCGGCCGGTCAGCAGGGCCCGCTGCGCTCCCTCCTCGCGCAAGGCGTTGACGGCCAGCCGCTGGTCGCCGCGGTCGGTGAAGAACTGCACCGCCTGGCGCAGGCCCGATCGGCTGAACGTGCGGTCCGCGGCCTGCCCGACGGCGTACCGGGCCATGGCGCCGAAGTCGATACCGCGGAAGTCGTTGGCGTAGTCGGTGAGCAGCCGCTTGGCGACCAGCTGCAGCAGGACGGTGTTGTCGCCCTCGAAGGTGGCGTACACGTCGAGGTCCGCCCGCAAACCGGTCAGCCGGTTCTCGGACAGGAAGCCGGCGCCGCCGCACGCCTCCCGGCACTCCTGCAGCGTGTCCAGCGCATTCCAGGTCGACAGCGCCTTGCACGCCGCGGCCAGCGTCTCCAGGTCCTGCCGGTCCTCGTCGGTGTCGTGCGCCCCGGAGAACACGTCGTCGAACCGGGCGAGCAGCTCCTCGTGGGCGAAGGACCCGGCGTAGGTGCGGGCGATCCGGGTGATCAGCCGGCGCTGGTGCCGCTGGTAATCCAGCAGCACCTCCTCCTCGCCGTCGCCGGAACCGAACTGGCGGCGCTGGTTGGCGTAGGTGACGGCGATCTGCAGGGCGACCTTGCTCGCCGCCACACTCGCTCCGTCCAGGGAGACCCGGCCCTGCACGAGCGTGCCGAGCATGGTGAAGAACCGCCGGCCGGGGCTGGCGATGGGCGAGGTGTAGGTGCCGTCGGCCGCGACGCTGCCGTACCGGTCGAGCAGGTTGAACCGGGGCACCCGGACGTGGGTGAAGTGCAGCCGGCCGTTGTCGATGCCGTTCAGGCCGCCCTTGTGGCCGTCGTCCTCACCGCCGATGCCGGGCAGGAACGCGCCGTCGGCGTCGCGGATCGGCACGTAGAGGGCGTGCACGCCGTGGTTGACGCCCCCGGTGATCAGCTGGGCGAACACCACGGCGGCCCGGCCGTGCAGGGCCGCGTTGCCGAGGTAGTCCTTCCACGCCGCCCGGAACGGGGTGTGCAGGTCGAACTCCTCGGCGCCCGGGTCGTAGGTCGCGGTGGTGGCGATCGAGGCGACGTCGGAGCCGTGCCCGGTCTCCGTCATGGCGAACGCACCCGGGATGGACAGGTCCATGATGCCGGGCAGCCACGCGTCGTGGTGGGCCTCGGTCCCCAGGTGCAGGACCGCGGCCCCGAACAGGCCCCACTGCACCCCGGCCTTGATCTGCAGGGACGGGTCCGCGACGACGAGCTCCTCGAAACCGGCGACGTTGCCCCCGTGGCTGTCCTGCCCACCCAGGCGCGTCGGGAACGCGCGGTGTACGGCCCCCTCCGCCACCAGGGTGTGCAGCTGGCCGAACACCCGCTCCCGGTGCTCGCCCCACGGCTGTCCCTCGATCTTCTGCAGGTCCTCCCGGCCGGCGAGAGCGCGGGCCTGCCGACGCACGTCGGCCCAGCGGCCCAGCAGCAGGTCGCGCAGCGCCGGCACGTCCACGTGCGGCGCGTCCTGCAGCGACGGGGCCGGCGACGGCGACTGCGACGGTGTCGTCGACGGGGCGGAGGTGGGATCGACAGTGGTCATCGGGATTCCTTCACGGTCGGGGAGTCGTTCTGGCGGGAGGGATAACGGGGAGGGAGGACGGACGGTGGGCCGGACGGGCCCGAGCGGCCGCCGGGGCTGCTCAGCACGCCGTCGAGCAACCACCCGGTGAGCAGGTCGGCGAACGCGTCGAGGTCCGGTCTGCCCGGGCCGTCCGGGGCGGCCAACCACTGCTCCCCGGCGTTGCGGACCAGACCGATCGCGGCGGTCGGCCAGAACGCCAGGACGGTGGACGCTCCCGCGCCGATGCCCCGGTCGCGCAGGTAGCGGTCCATGGGTTCGGACATCAACGTCGACACTGCGCTGAAGAAGTGATGGATGTGCGCCCCGGCGGTCGGGCCCGCGGTGACGAACGCGTACACGTTCGGCGACGCGGCGGCCAGGTGCAGGTACGCGAACACCATGCCGCGCACCCCGTCCAACGGTGACGGCGCGTTCGACGCCGCGGCGTGCAGCTCCTGCTGCAGGCGACCGAGCACGCGTTCGGCGACGGCCTGCTGCAGGCCCGCCTTGTCCCCGAAGTAGCGGTAGAACACGGACTTCGAGGTCCCGGCGGCGGCGGCGATGTCGTCCATGGAGGCGTCCGGCCCCAGTCGGTGCACGGCACGGCGGGCGAGCCGCACGAGTTCGACCCGGCGAGCCGTCCGGTGCGCCCGCCAGCGACGGGAGCGTCCGTCCGCTTCGGCGGTCGCGTGCCGCAGTCCGGTCGAGTTCACGGGACCCAGCGTATCAAGTACGCTGGGTACCGGTAACCACCTCGATGGAAGGACGGCCACCCATGGCCCAGGACGCTCCCGGAAACGCAACGCCGGCCACCCCCAGCAACGCTTCCTCCTCCGCCGCCTCCACCCGGCGCGCCGTCGTCGTCGGCGGCAACCGGATCCCCTTTGCCCGCGCGAACGGCCCCTACGCCCGGGTCTCCAACCAGGACATGCTCACCGCCGCGATCGACGGGCTGGTCGCCCGCTTCGGTCTGGCGGGAGAACGCATCGGTGAGGTCGCCGCCGGAGCCGTCCTGAAGCACTCCCGCGACTTCAACCTCACCCGGGAAGCGGTCCTGGGGTCGGCGCTCGACCCGGCCACACCGGCGTACGACCTGCAGCAGGCCTGCGCCACCGGGCTGGAGACCGTCGTCGGACTGGCCAACAAGATCCGTCTCGGTCAGCTCGAGTCCGGCATCGCCGGCGGCGTGGACAGCGCCTCCGACGCGCCCATCGCGGTCAGCGAGGGGCTGCGGCAGGTGCTGCTCGAGCTCTCGCGGGCGAAGACGACCCAGCAGAAGCTGGCCGCGGTGCTGAAGCTGCGGCCCCGCGACCTGGCGCCGAACGCCCCGTCCACGGCCGAGCCCCGCACCGGACTGTCGATGGGTGAGCACCAGGCCCTGACCACCGCGCTCTGGGAGATCAGCCGCGAGGCCCAGGACGAACTGGCGCTGGCCAGCCACCGCAACCTCGCTGCCGCCTGGGACCGGGGTTTCTTCGACGACCTCGTCACCGCGTACCGCGGCGTCAGCCGCGACACGAACCTGCGGGCGGACACCAGTCCGGAGAAGCTGGCGAAGCTCGCACCGGTGTTCGGCCGGTCCCTGCCGGCGCCGGCGACGATGACGGCGGGCAACTCCACCCCGCTGACCGACGGGGCCTCCACGGTGCTGCTGGGCTCGGAGGACTGGGCCCGGGCGCACGAGCTGCCCATGCTGGCCGACGTGATCGACGCCGAGGCCGCCGCCGTGGACTTCGTTAACGGGGCCGAGGGCCTGCTGATGGCCCCGGTCTACGCCGTTCCCCGGCTGCTTGCCCGGAACGGGCTGAGCCTGGCCGACTTCGACTACTACGAGATCCACGAGGCGTTCGCGTCGACGGTGCTCTCCGCCCTCGCCGCCTGGGAGGACGCCGAGTACTGCCGCACCCGGCTGGGCCTGGACCAGCCACTCGGGTCGATCGACCGCAGCAAGCTCAACGTCAACGGCTCCTCCCTGGCCGCCGGGCACCCGTTCGCCGCGACCGGTGGCAGGATCGTCGCCGCCCTGGCCAAGCAGCTCTCCGAGACCGCCGCCAGCACCGGTCGCCGCACCCGTGGCCTGGTGTCGGTCTGCGCGGCCGGCGGGCAGGGCGTCGTCGCCATCCTCGAGTCCCACTGAGCTGTCCCGCTGAAGCGACCTTCGCACCGAGAGGAGCCTCCATGGCCGACACCTACCTGAACCTCGTCAACGCTGCCCCGCTCGCGGGCCTGGCCAAGCGCCTGGGACTGCCGCGACCGGCGGAACTGCGGCGCTACCGGCCCGGCGGCCCGCTCCTGGACGGGCCCGTCCTGCTGGTCGGCACCGGTAACGGTGCGCAGGACCTGGCGGACGTGCTGCTGGGCTGGGGGTTGGACGTGATCCGCCAGCACCGGCCGCACCAGCGTCCGGGTGCGATCGTGGTCGTGCTCGACGACGTGTCCGATCCGAGCGCACTCTCGGCGCCGGTGTTGGCCGTCGCCGGGGCGCTGCGGGACCTGCGCCCCGGCGGCCGGGTCGTCACCGTCTCCCGGCCCGCGGCCGACGCCACCGAGCCGGCGACGGCGGCCGCCCGACGCGCCGTCGAGGGCCTGCTCCGCTCGCTCGCCCACGAACTGCGCGGTGGGGCCACCGGCAACGGCATCCTCGTCGGGGACGGGCTGCCCGTCACCGTCACCTCGGCCCTGGGCGCCCTGCGCTTCCTGCTCTCGGGCCGCAGCGCCTTCGTGGACGGGCAGTTCCTCACCGTGGTCGACGGTCAGGGCGTCCCGGACCCGGACGCGGAGCGGCCGCTCGCCGGCAAGGTCGCCGTGGTCACGGGTGCGGCCCGGGGCATCGGCGCCGCGATCGCCCGCACCCTGCACCGGGACGGCGCCCGGGTCATCGCCGTCGACGTCCCGGCCGCGGGGGAGGCGCTCGCGGCCGTCGCGAACAACCTCGGGGGCACCGCCCTGCAACTGGACATCACCGCGCCCGACGCCGGTGCGCGGATCCTCGCCCACGCCCGGGACCGGCACGGCCGACTCGACGTCGTCGTGCACAACGCCGGGATCACTCGCGACAAGCTGCTGGCCAACATGGACGCCGCCCGCTGGGACGCGGTGATCGCCGTCAACATCGCCGCCCAGCTGCGGATGAACGAGCAGTTCCTCGCCTTGGACGGGCTCGGTGCCGGGGGCCGGATCATCAGCCTGGCCTCCACCAGCGGCATCGCGGGCAACCGCGGCCAGACGAACTACGCCGCCTCCAAGGCGGGTGTGATCGGCATGGTGGCGGCCACCGCGGCGCGGATGCCGGCCGGAGCGACCATCAACGCGGTCGCCCCCGGGTTCATCGAGACCGAGATGACCGCGCGGATCCCGTTCGCCACCCGGGAGGTGGCGCGGAGACTGAACAGCCTGCAGCAGGGTGGCCGGCCCACCGACGTCGCGGAGGCCGTCGCGTTCCTGGCCAGCGACGCCGCCGGCGGGATCACGGGGCAGACCCTGCGGGTGTGCGGGCAGAACCTGGTGGGCGCCTGATGGGCGAACCGGATCCCGGCGACACCACCGCCGTCGAGGACCTGGCCGGGGTCCCCGCACTCGCCCGGATCTACGCCCGGACCGTTCCGGCGGCGCTGGCCGGCGCGGTGTCGACCGGCGTGCGGCGGAAGACCGCCGTGGGAGAACTGCCCCGTGTCGCCTACCGGGTGACGAGGCTGCGACCCGACCCGGATCGAGTGACCGACTTCGCCCGCCTGACCCGGGCCCCCGCCTCGGACGTGCTGCCCCCGGGCTTCGTGCACACCATGGTGTTCCCGGTCGCCATGGCGCTGCTCGCCCGGGACGACTTCCCGCTGCCGCTGCCCGGGCTCGTGCACCTGCGCAACGTCTGGACCCAGCAGCGTCCGGTCACCCTCGACAGCGTGCTGGGGGTGACCACCCGGGCGGAGGACCTCCGGCCGCACCGGGCGGGCACGCTCGTCGACGTCATCAGCGAGATCCGGGACGAGACGGGCGGCGGCGATCCGGGGGAGCGGCCCGTGGCGATCGACCGGTCCACCTATCTGGCCTGGGGCCGGTTCCTGCGCGGAACGGTGCCGACGGAGGGTACCGAGCGGCGGGACCCGTTCACGCCGCCGCTGCCCACCGGGCAGTGGCGCCTCGGTGCGGACACCGGCCGCCGCTTCGCCGCGGTGAGCGGCGACTGGAACCCGATCCACGTCAGCGCCCCCACGGCACGACTGCTCGGCATGAAGGGCGCCATCGCCCACGGGATGTACACGGCGTCGCGCGGGCTGGCCACGACCCGGTTGCCCGAGTCCTTTACCTGGGACGTGACCTTCGCCGCGCCGGTGCTGCTTCCGGCCACCGTGGCGGTCCGGGTGGACGGCCGACCGGAGGACGAGGCCGGCGCTCGGTTCACCGGCTGGAACCCACGGTCGGGCCGGCTGCACCTGACCTCCACGGTCAGAAGCACCCCGCCGGTGCCGGCCGACTGAGCCCGGAAACGGCTTCGGGGCGGTCAGGATGATTCCTGACCGCCCCGAAGCGAGCCCGTCGAGCTGGTGCGCGAGGGGGGACTTGAACCCCCACCCTCTATGCGAGGACTAGCACCTCAAGCTAGCGCGTCTGCCTATTCCGCCACCCGCGCGAGTGGAACCCCACCGTCGCCGTGGCTCGCGAAGAGCCGTGCGATCAAGCGAAGCAGCAGCAAGAAGACTAGCACGGATGCGGCCGCCTCCCGCACCGGCGCCGTCGGTACGCTGGGGGTATGACCACCTCCCGCGCCGACGTCGACGCCGCACCGACCGGCGCCGCACCGACCCGCCCCGACCCGGGCGAGCGGCTGCTCACCGACGACCTGCTGACGCGGTTGCGCGATCGGGCGCCCGGGTACGACGAGGCGAACGCCTTCTTCACCGAGGACCTGGCAGACCTGCGGGCGGCCGGGTATCTCGGGTTGTGCTCCCCGGCCGCGTACGGCGGCGCGGGCGCGACCCTGACGCAGACCAGTGCCGCGCAGCGGCGGCTCGCGTCGGCGGCTCCCGCCACCGCGCTGGGTATCAACATGCACCTGGTGTGGACGTCGGTGGCGCGGATCCTGGCCGACCGGGACATCGACACGCTGGGCTTCGTGCTCGAGGAGGCGGCCGCCGGCGAGGTGTTCGCGTTCGGCGTCTCCGAGCCGGGCAACGACCTGATGCTGTTCGACTCGCTGACGACGGCGCGGCGAGAGGCCGACGGCGGCTACCGGTACACGGGCCGGAAGATCTTCACCAGTCTGTCGCCGGCCTGGACCCGGCTGGGCGTGCACGGCCGGGAGGAAACGCCCGACGGGCCGCGGCTGGTCTGGGGTTTCCTCGACCGGGCCGACGGGGGAACCCGGGCGCTGGGCGACTGGGACACGCTGGGCATGCGGGCCAGCCAGTCGCACACCACGGAACTGGCGGACGCGCGGGTGCGGCCCGACCGGGTGGTCGCCGTCCTGCCGGTGGGGCCGGCCCCGGACCCGTTCGTGTTCGGGATCTTCGCCGCCTTCGAGGTGCTGCTGGCGAGCGTCTACGCCGGCATCGCCGAGCGGGCGGTGGACCTGGCGATCGACGCGGCCCGGCACCGCGTCTCCCGACGGTCGGGTACCACGCTGGACCAGGACCCCGACACGCGCTACCGGGTCGCCGAGGCGCGACTGCTCGTGGACGGCATGCTGGCGGACCTGACCTCCACCGCGCGCGACGTCGACGAGCGGGCCGAGCACGGGCCGCGCTGGTTCTCCCGCCTGTCCGGGGTCAAGCTGCGGGTCACCCGCACCGCCCGGGAGGTGGTCGACCTGGCGCTCGCGGTGAGCGGCGGCGCCCAGTTCGCGCGCACCGCCGAGCTGTCCCGGCTGTACCGGGACGTCACGGCGGGCGCCTACCACCCGTCCAGTGACTCGGCCGCGCACGCGACCATGGCGACGGCACTGCTGGGCCCGGTCGACTGAGACCGGTCGCTGCCGATCCCTGCTGGCCGGTCACGCGGTGCGTTCGATCCGCAGCACCTTGCGACGCAGCCAGTACCTCCGTGCACCGCCCAGATAGAGGCGCGTGCGCTCGAGTTCCCACTTGCCGTACTCGGCGTGCTCGGTCAGCAGCTGACGGGCCGCACCGCGCGTGGCCTGCGGCGGAACACTGAGCACCAGGTACTCGTACTGCCGCGTGAAGTCCCGTTCCCGCCGGACCGAGGTCCCACCAATTTGTTGCCTCATGGCACCCCATTTTCTTGCCGGAACCGATAACGTCTAGAACATGAGCATTGATCCGCGTGTCGCCCTGCAGTCCTTGGTCGCCGCCTTCGAGGAGCACCTCGCAGCCGCCGCTGCGCGGCGCGGGGATGACGATCCTGCGGTCGAATCGGCCCACCTGGCCATCGCGGACGCGTTCGAAGCCTACGAAGACGCGCTGTACGACACCTACAACGAGGTCACGCCGCTGGTGATCTACGACGACGACAGCGACGACGAAGACGACGAGGACGACGAGGACGACGACCAGGACGACAGCGACGACGAAGACGACGACGACATCGAGGACGTGGAGGACAACCTCGACCGCGGCTGACGCATTCCCGCTCCCCGAGCCGCGATGAGCTGATCCGGACGTGCCGCGACCGATCCCGAAGCGCCGGTGTCGATTCGTTCGTCCGTCTCGGGAGCATCTAGAGTCGGTCCGTGACGTGGATCGAAGCGGCCATCCTCGGGCTGGTACAAGGGTTGACCGAGTTCCTTCCCATCTCCTCCAGCGCACATCTGCGCATCGTGGGCGAGTTCCTGCCCAACGCCGCTGACCCCGGTGCGGCCTTCACCGCCATCACCCAGCTGGGCACCGAGACCGCGGTCATCGTCTTCTTCTGGCGGGACATCGTGCGGATCATCCGCGCGTGGGCCGGCGCACTGGTCGGACGCGTCCCGCGCGACGATCCCGACGCGCGGATGGGCTGGCTGGTGATCATCGGTACCGTGCCGATCGGGGTGCTCGGCGTCCTGTTCCAGACCTCGATCGAGACGACTCTGCGCAGCCTGTGGATCGTCGCCGCCATGCTCATCGTCTTCGGCATCCTGCTGGCCGGCGCGGACATCTACTCCCGCAAGCAACGCACCCTGGATCAACTGAGCTACCGGCACGGGATCCTGTACGGTCTGGCGCAGGCGCTGGCACTGATCCCCGGCGTCTCCCGGTCCGGTGGCACGATCACCGCCGGCCTGCTGATGGGCTACACCCGGGAGGCGGCGGCCCGGTACTCGTTCCTGCTGGCCGTCCCCGCGGTGTTCGCGAGCGGGCTGTACCAGCTCGTCAAGGTCAGCCGGGGTGCCGGGAGCGCGCCGAGCGTCTACGGCGCCGGTCCCACCGCGCTGGCCACCGTCATCGCGTTCGTCGTCGGCTACCTCATCATCGGCTGGTTCCTGCGCTACGTCTCGACCCGCAGCTACCGCCCCTTCGTGCTGTACCGGATCGGTCTGGGCGTCGTCCTGATGGTCCTGCTCGGCGCGGGTGTGATCAGCGCCTGACGGCGACGCTCGTCTCGGTGCACGCACCGATCCCCGCCTTCGATCAGAGGAGAAGCATGCAGTCCTGGCCCGTGCCCGGTCTGACCGCGCTGGAGCCTGCGCCCGGGCCCGTGCGCCTGCACGACACGGCCACCCGGCGGGTGCTGCCCGTGGACCTGCCCGAGGTCGACGGGGTGCGCACCGCCGGGCTGTACGTCTGCGGGATCACCCCGTACGACGCCACACACCTCGGCCACGCCGCCACCTACCTCGCGTTCGACCTGCTGATCCGGCAGTGGCGTGACACCGGCGCGACGGTCACGTACGTGCAGAACGTCACCGACGTCGACGACCCGCTGCTCGAACGGGCGACCGCGACCGGCGTCGACTGGCGGGATCTGGCCGCCGAGCAGACCGACCTCTTCCGCGCGGACATGACCGCGCTGCGGGTGCTGCCACCGGACCACTACATCGGTGCCGTCGAGGCCGTGCCGTGGATCGTTCCGGCGGTGGAGGCGCTGATCACCGCGGGCATCGCCTACCGGGTGCCCGGCACCGCCGGTGAGCCCGACGGCGACGTGTACTTCGACGTCGCGGCGGCCCGGTCCACCGGGTGGCGGGTGGGCGCCCTCGGCGGCTACGGCCCGGACCAGCTGCTCGCCCTGTTCGGGGAACGCGGGGGCGACCCGCAACGGCCCGGCAAGCGTGATCCGGTGGACGCCCTGCTGTGGCGGGTCGCCCGCGAAGGCGAACCCTCCTGGGCGGGCGGCGAGCTCGGCGCGGGCCGGCCGGGCTGGCACATCGAGTGTTCCGTGATCGCGGAGCGTTACCTGCACACCCCGTTCACGGTGCAGGGCGGCGGCAACGACCTGATCTTCCCGCACCACGACTTCAGTGCCGGGCACGCCCGAGCGCTGACCGGTCGGCCGTTGGCCCGGTACTTCGCGCACACCGGGATGGTGGGCTTCCAGGGGCACAAGATGAGCAAGTCCCGGGGCAACCTGGTGCTGGTCTCCCGGCTCCGGGAGGCCGGGGTGGACCCTGCCGCGATCCGGGTCGCCGTCCTCGGGCAGCACTACCGGTCCGCGTGGGACTACACCGACGGGCTGCTGGCCGCGGCCGAGGACCGGCTGGCCCGGTGGCGGGCGGCGGCGGCCACGGCCGGCACCGCGACCGGTGCCACGCTCGAGAGCGCACGGAACGACATCGAGGACGCCGACGCCCGGCTGCTCGAACGACTGCGAGACCGGCTGCGGGACGACCTGGACACCCCGGGCGCGCTGGCGGCGGTCGACGCGTGGGCCGCGACCGTGCTGGGCGCGGGCGAGGCTGGACGGTCCCGGCAGCCCGGTCTCGGCCAACGCGCGGTCGACGCCCTGCTCGGCATCGACCTCGGTACCGGCCACGGGGGATGACGCCGCATAGTGCCTTCCGGCGTCGTGAGTTCGCCGCTTCCTCACGACGTGGAACAGGTCCTCACCACCGGTTCGAGCGGAACCGGCGAACTCGACGGGAAGTGCACCGCCTGAGCCTCAGCGCTCCTTGCCGCGCCGCTTGAGGTAACGCTCGAACTCCCGGGCGATGGACTCGCCGCTCGCCTCGGGCAGTTCGGCGGTGTCCTTCGCCTCCTCCAGCTGATGCACGTACGCCTGGATCTCCGGGTCCTCCGTGGCGAGTTCGTCGACGCCACGCTCCCAGGCCTCCGCGTCCTCCCGCAGGTCCGCATCGCCGACCAGAGGCACGTGCAACAGTTCCTCGAGCCGGTTCAACAGCGCCAGCTGCGCCTTGGGTGAGGGCGCCTGGGCCACGTAGTGGGGCACGGCCGCCCACAGCGAGACAGCGGGGATCCCGGCGAGCTCCGCCACCTCGGCCAGCACGCCGAGAATCCCGGTGGGCCCCTCGTAGGTCGACGGATCCGTGTTCAACCCCTCCTGCAGGCCGGCGTCGTCGGTGGAGATCGACACCGGGATCGGCCGGGTGTGGGGTACGTCGGCCAGGAGCGCGCCCAGCAGGATCAGGTGGTCGACGCCGAGGTCGGCGGCGTGCGCCATCACGTCCGCGGTGTAGGCGCGCCACCGGTAGGAGGGTTCCACACCGTGCAGGAGCACGACGTCGAGGTTGGAGTTCGGCACCGAGGCCCTGGTCAGCCAGGTGGTCGGCCACTGGATGCGCCGTTCGCCGCCGCTGCGCACCACCATCGGGCGCGTGAACTGGAAGTCGTAGTAGGCGTCGGAGTCGAGCGCACCGACCCGGGTGGCGGACCAGCGCTCGTCGAGCCGGTTGAGGGCGTCACTGGCCGCCTCGCCGGCGTCGTTCCAGCCCTCGAAGGCGGCGATCATCACGGTGACCCGGTCCCGGCCCCCGGCGTCCTGCCCCAGGTGGATGCCGAACACGCTGGTCAACGACTCGCCGGCCCGCTCGGTAGCCGCGTCCTGCGCCGGCTCGTCCCCGCCGGTCACCTCGGCTGCGTCCTCGGGCTGTTCGTCGTCGCTCACTCGTCCAGCGTAATGCCGGGTACCGACCAGCATGCCTCCTAGACTGGAGCCCATGGCTTCCCCCACCGACGATCTCCCCCTGCGCGCGGTCCTCTGGGACATGGACGGGACCCTGGTGGACACCGAGCCGTACTGGATCGCCGCGGAGCGGGCGCTGATGGCCGGTCACGGCCTGCGCTGGACCCTGGCGGACTCGCAGAGCATGGTCGGCCAGGCGCTGCCGACCGTCGCGGCGGCGATGCGGTCCCGCGGTCTGGACCTGCCGATCCGCACCATCCTCGACACCGTGATCGAGGACGTGCTCGCGTCCGTCCGCGCCAGGATCCCCTGGCGGCCGGGGGCCCGTGAACTGCTGCAGCAACTGCGGAACGCCGGTGTCTCCTGCGCCCTGGTCACCATGAGCGAGGCCGTGCTCGCGCGCGCGGTGACCGACCAGCTGCCCGAGGGCACCTTCGACTTCCTCGTCACCGGGGACATGGTCACCCACGGGAAGCCGCACCCGGAACCGTACGAGCGGGCTCTCGCCCGGCTGCGCCGGACCGAACCCGAGCTGCCCGCGGCGGCCGTCATCGCCCTGGAGGACTCCGTCCCCGGCGTCGAGTCGGCCCGCAGCAGCGGCGTCACCACGATCGCCGTCCCGCACATCGTGCCGGTCCCGCAACACCCGGACGTGCAGCAGTGGGAGAGCCTGGCCGGCACCACCGTGGCCGACCTGCAGCAGGCCCTGCGAACCCGGGCCACCCTCTCGTGAGCGGCACCGGCGCCCCGGCGCCCGACGGCACCACGGCGCCGCGGGAGGGCATCCCCCTGGGCCGGATGTTCTCCGTCCCGGTCCTGCTCTCCTGGTCCTGGTTCCTGATCGCGGCCTTCATCGTGATCAGCTTCGGCCCCGTGGTCGCCTACCAGTTCCCGCGCCTGGGGCCGGGCGCCTGGCTGGTCGCCCTGGCGTACGCGGTGCTGCTCCTGCTCTCCGTCCTCGCTCACGAGCTGGCCCACGCCCTCACCGCCCGGGCCTTCGGATGGCCCTCCGCGCGGATCGTGCTCACCCTCTGGGGCGGGCACACCTCCTTCGAGACCATGCCCACCAGTGCCGGCCGATCCCTCGTCGTCGCTCTCGCCGGACCGGCCGCGAACCTGGCGCTGGCGGGAATCGGTTCCGCCGTCACCGTCGCCCTCGTCCCCGGCACCGTCACCTGGTTGCTCTCGTCCGTGTTCACGGTGGCCAACCTGTTCGTCGGCGTGTTCAACGTGTTGCCGGGCCTGCCCCTGGACGGGGGTCGGATCGTGGAATCCGCCGTCTGGCGCGCCACCGGCGACCAGGACCGGGGGACCGTGGCGGCGGGCTGGGCCGGCCGGGTGATCGCCGTCCTCATCCTCGGTCTGGTGCTGTGGCCGGTGTTCACCGGACGGGGCCTGCCGAGCCTGAGCACCCTGGCGATCGGCGTGCTCATCGCCGGCTTCCTCTGGGCCGGTGCGAGTGAGGCCATCCGCGGCGGCCGGCTCAGGCAGCGGCTCGGGGTGATCAGCGCCGGCCGGCTCGCCCGCCCCGCGGCCGGGGTGCCGGCCGTCGCCACCGTCGCACAGCTGACCGCGCTGGCCCGCGACCTGCGCACCGGCCCCGGGACCGAGCTGGTCCTGGTCGACGACCGGGGCGCGCCCGTGGCCGTGGCCGACCGGGACGCGCTGGCCGCCGTGCCGGCCGAGCGGGCGGCAGCGACGGGGGCGGGGGCCGTCGCCCGCCCGCTGGCCACCGGCGCGGTCGTGCCCGAGGCCGCGGAGGGGCAGCAGCTCGTCCAGTACCTGGCCCGGCTCGCCGGTTCCGAGTACGCCGTGATCGACGGGCGCGGCGTCGTCACCGGTCTGCTCACCCAGGCGGCCGTGCTGGACGCGCTGCAGGGTCGCACCGACCCCTGGCACTGACCCGCACCCACCACGCCGGCGACGGCCGAGACTGACGACGACGACCGCGCGGGCGCTGCCCGTGCTGCCCACCCGAGGAGATGACGATGACCGACGCCACCACCGGCGCCGCAGCCCGCCGCGGCCCGTTCCGGGACGGCGAACGCGTGCAGCTGACCGACGAGAAGGGGCGGCTGAACACCATCACGCTCACCGCCGGTCAGGCCTTCCACACCCACCGCGGCGTCCTGGAGCACGACGCGTTGATCGGGCGCGAGGAGGGCACCGTGATCGCCAACACCGCCGGGCACCGCTATCAGGCCCTCCGGCCCCTGCTCAAGGACTTCGTCCTGTCCATGCCCCGGGGCGCCGCCGTCATATACCCGAAGGACGCCGCCCAGATCGTCACCATGGGCGACATCTACCCGGGCGCCCGCGTGGTCGAGGCCGGCGTCGGCTCCGGCGCTCTGACCCTGTCGCTGCTGCGCGCGGTCGGCGATGCGGGTCGCGTGCACTCCTTCGAGCTGCGCCCCGAGTTCGCCGACATCGCCCGCGGCAACGTCACCACCATGTTCGGTGCCGACCACCCCGCCTGGCGGTTGACCATCGGCGACCTCGCCACCGAACTCGGCGCCCACGAGGCACCCGGCAGCGTGGACCGGATGGTCCTGGACATGCTCGCCCCCTGGGAATGCCTGGACGCGGCCGCCACGGCACTGGCCCCCGGCGGCGTGCTGATCGCCTACATCGCCACCGTCACCCAGCTCTCCCGCGTCGCCGAGGCCGTGCGCGCCGACGGCCGCTTCACCGAGCCCGACTCCTGGGAGACCATGCTGCGTGGGTGGCACGTCGAAGGCCTCGCGGTCCGACCCGACCACCGGATGGTCGCGCACACGGCGTTCCTGCTGATGACGCGGCGGCTCGCCGACGGGGCCGAGCGGCTCGCCCCGCGCCGGCGGGCCTCCAAGACCGACTACACCGAGGAGGACCTGAACGCGTGGACGCCGGGGGCGGTGGGGGAGCGGGCGGTCTCGGACCGGCGTCTCCGCAAGGTCGGTCGGGACGCGGGCCGGCTCGCCGCCCGCGCGCGGGACGCGGGAACCGACGTCGGGCCCGTCACCGATGCGAGCACGGACACCCCGACGAACTAGGGTGGAACCACGGCCGGGACGGGCGCGCCGACCGCGTTCCAGCCCCGGCACGGTGCACCGAAGGAGGTAGCGGACATGTCCGAGCCCACCCCCACGGGGCCCATCGGCGCCCCGGATACCGCGGCCCGCCAACTGGCGGTGCTGCGGGACAAGCTGCGGTTGCTCGACCGCCAGCTCGCCGGTGCCGGCGCGCAGAACGCCACGCTGGTCCGGGCCCTCGAGGCGGCCAAGGGCGAGATCGTCCGGCTCAAGGGTGCCCTGGAGCGCGACGGCGCCGCGCCGTTCGGCTTCGGCACCGTGATCGCCGTCAATCCCGCCCGGCCCGCCGACGCCTCCCGTGGTGTCGCGGTCGCCGCGGAGAGCGTCGACGTGGTCAACGCCGGACGGAAGGTGCGCGTGAGCGTCTCACCGCTGGTCGGCATCGACGCCCTCACGGTCGGCCAGGAGGTGCTGCTGAACGAGTCGCTCACCGTGGTCGGGGCGTTGGGGTACGAACGCGCCGGGGACGTGGCCACCGTCAAGGAGCTGATCGGCGCGGACCGGGCGCTCGTGGTCGGCCGGTCCGACGACGAGAAGGTCGTCCGGCTCTCGGGCGGACTCCAGGGCGCCCCGCTGCGGGTGGGCGACGCCGTCACCGTCGACGCGCGGATCGGCTACGCGCTGGAGAAGATCGCCCGCAGCGAGGTCGAGTCCCTCATCCTCGAGGAGGTGCCCGACATCTCCTACACCGACATCGGCGGTCTGGGTCCCCAGATCGAGCAGATCCGGGACGCCGTCGAACTGCCGTTCATGCACCCGGACCTGTACCGGGAGCACGGCCTGAAGGCCCCCAAGGGGATCCTGCTGTACGGCCCGCCGGGGTGTGGCAAGACCCTGATCGCCAAGGCCGTGGCCCATTCCCTGGCCGCCCGAGTCGCGGAGCGGCGCGGCTCCGACGTGACCAGTTACTTCCTGAACATCAAGGGCCCCGAACTGCTGGACAAGTACGTCGGCGAGACCGAGCGGCACATTCGGTTGATCTTCGCCCGAGCCCGGGAGAAGGCGTCGGCCGGCAACCCGGTGATCGTGTTCTTCGACGAGATGGACTCGCTGTTCCGCACCCGCGGCACCGGGGTCTCCTCCGACGTCGAGACCACCATCGTCCCCCAGCTGCTCAGCGAGATCGACGGCGTCGAGCGGCTCGACAACGTCATCGTCATCGGCGCCTCCAACCGGGAGGACATGATCGACCCGGCGATCCTGCGCCCCGGCCGGCTCGATGTGAAGATCAAGATCCACCGGCCCGACGCCGAGGCCGCCGCCGAGATCTTCGGCAAGTACCTCACCGCCGACATCCCCCTGCACGAGGACGACCTGGCCGAGCACGGCGCCGAGCGGTCCGCGACCGTGGCGGCCATGATCCAGCGCACCGTCGAGACGATGTACGCGACCGACGCCTCCACCGAGTACCTGGAGGTGACGTACGCGAACGGCGAGTCGGAGGTGCTCTACTTCAAGGACTTCAACTCCGGTGCGGTGATCCAGAACGTCGTGGACCGCGCCAAGAAGAACGCGATCAAGGACCTGCTGACGACGGGCCAGAAGGGCCTGCGGATCGAGCACCTGCTCCGGGCGGTCACCGACGAGTACCACGAGCACGAGGACCTGCCCAACACCACCAACCCGGACGACTGGGCGCGGATCTCGGGCAAGAAGGGGGAGCGGATCACCTTTATCCGCACCATCGCCCACGCCAAGACCGGCCAGTCCCGTGGCCGCGCCGTGACCACCGCCACCGACACCGGGCAGTACCTGTAGCGGATGAGCGTGCACCGCATCATGGGCAGCGAGACCGAGTTCGGCATCCTCGCCCCCAGCGCCCCCGGCGCCGACTCCACCGTGCTCGCGACCCGGGTGATCAACGCCTGGGCGGACCTGACCGGGCTGAACACCCGGGAACCGTCCTCGTCCGGGGGAGCGGGCTGGGACTACTCCGACGAGGCGCCGCTGGCCGACGCCCGCGGTTGGGTGCTGGCACGGGCAGCCGCCGACCCCAGCCAACTCACCGACGTGCCCGACGTGCTCACCGCCGAACAGGTCGCCGCGGTCGGGTTGGACGAGGTCGACGACGACGGGGCCGACCCGATCAACGACGGCCTGCTGATGAACGTCGTGCTCGGCAACGGGGCCCGGCTCTACGTCGACCACGCTCACCCCGAGTACGCCGGCCCCGAGGTCACCAACCCGCTCGACGCCGTCCGCTGGGACGCGGCCGGGGACGCCGTGGCCCGTGCCGCGATGGACCGGATCACCGCCACCGGCGGCACCCCGGTCCAGCTGTACAAGAACAACACCGACGGCAAGGCGGCCTCCTACGGCAGCCACGAGAACTACCTGATGCCGCGCGAGGTGCCGTTCGGGGCGATCGTGGCCGGCCTGGTGCCGTTCTTCGTCAGCCGGCAGGTGATCTGCGGGGCCGGCCGGGTCGGTCTGGGCGTCGACGGCTCCGGACCCGGGTTCCAACTCAGTGCGCGGGCCGACTTCTTCGAGGCCGAGGTCGGCCTGGAGACCACCGTGCGCCGGCCCATCATCAACACCCGCGACGAGCCGCACGCCGTCGCGGAACGGTTCCGGCGGCTGCACGTCATCATCGGGGACGCCAACCTGGCGGAGATCTCCGGGTACCTCAAGTTCGGCACCACCGCCCTCGTGCTCGCCATGATCGAGGCCGGCACCGCACCCGCCGTGCAGGTGCTAGAGCCGGTCCGAGCGCTGCAGGCCATCAGCCATGACCCCACCCTGTGCGCCACGGTGGCCCTCGCCGACGGTCGACGGGTCACGGGCCTGGACCTGCAGCGGATCTACCTGGACGCGGCTCGCGCCCACTGCGCTCGCACCGGCGCGGACGCAGACGCGATGACGGCCGACGTGCTGGACCGGTGGACCGCCGTCATCGATCTGCTCGCCGTCGACCCGAGCTCGGCGGCCGACCAGCTGGACTGGGCCGCCAAGCTGGGCCTTGTCACCGCCTATCGGGATCGGGACGGTCTCGCGTGGGACGACCCGCGGCTGGCCCTGGTGGACCTGCAGTATTCCGATGTGCGGACCAACCGTGGCCTGTACCACCGGCTCGTCGCCGGGGGCCGGATGCGGCGGCTGCTCGACGACGCCGCCGTCGTCGCCGCGGTCTCGGACCCGCCCGAGGACACGCGCGCCTGGTTCCGTGGCCAGTGCCTGCAGCGGTTCGCCGCCGACGTCGCCGCCGCCAACTGGGACTCGGTCGTGTTCGACCTGCCCGGGGCCCGCCGGCTGGTGCGGATCCCCACGAAGGAGCCGCACCGCGGCACCCGGGCACTGACCGAATCCCTGTTCACGGCCAGCAGCGACGCCGCCGACTTCGTCCGCCGACTCGGCACCGTGCCGGACCCCGGTGGCGTGGCACGATAGGACCATGAGCGAACAGCAGCGTGCCTCCGCCGGCGACCAGCAGGAGCAGACCGAGCAGGACCTCGACCCCACGCCGCCGACCGCCGAGGCCGCACCGAGCGCGTCGACCGCCGGGGTGGACGACCTGCTCGACGAGATCGACGGCGTCCTCGAGGCCAACGCCGAGGAGTTCGTGCGCGGATTCGTGCAGAAGGGTGGCCAGTAACCCTCCATGGAGTACACCGGCTCCTCGTTCACCGCCTGGCTGCAGGCCGACCATCCGGACCTGCTGCCCTTCGGCCGAGCACCACTGGCCGCCCCTTGGGGCCAGCCGCAGGGCGGGGGCTCGGGCGCCGGGACGTTGGCCCCGCACGGGACCACGATCCTGGCCATGACCTACGGCGGGGGCGTGCTGATGGCCGGCGACCGCCGCGCCACCATGGGCAACGTCATCGCCAGCCGACACATCGAGAAGGTGTACCCGGCGGACTCCTACTCCGTGCTCGGCGTGGCCGGCACCGCGGGCATCGCCCTGGACGTGATGCGGCTCTTCCAGGTCGAGCTCGAGCACTACGAGAAGATCGAGGGCACCCTGCTCAGCCTCGAGGGCAAGGCCAATCGGCTCGGTGCCATGGTCCGCGACAACCTGCCCCGCGCCGTGCAGGGCCTGGCCGTGCTGCCCCTGTTCGCCGGCTACGACACCACCCGGGCCGTCGGCCGGATCTTCTCCTACGACGTCACCGGCGGTCGTTACGAGGAGATCGAGCACCACACGGTGGGCTCGGGCTCCGCGTTCGCCCGCGGCGCGCTGAAGAAGCTGTGGCGTCCGCACCTGACGGAGGAGGAAGCGGTCCGGGTGGCCGTCGAGTCCCTGTTCGACGCCGCCGACGACGACGCCGCCACGGGCGGCCCGGACGCGATCCGCCGGCTGTGGCCGGTGATCATGACGGTGGGCTCCGCGGGGCACCGCCGGATCCCCGAGCACCAGTTGGCCGAGGTCTGCGAATCGGTGCTGGCCGCCCGCTCCGCCGTCGGACGGGAGGCCTGAGCGGTGACCCAGTCGTTCTACGTCTCACCCGAACAACTGATGAAGGACCGGGCCGACTTCGCCCGCAAGGGCATCGCCCGGGGCCGGTCCGTCGTCGTCCTGTCCTGCGCCGAGGGCATCGCTTTGGTCGCCGAGAACCCGTCCCCGTCGCTGCACAAGGTGGGGGAGATCTACGACCGGATCGCGTTCGCCGCGGTCGGCAAGTACAACGAGTTCGAGTCCCTGCGGCAGGCGGGAGTGCGGTACGCGGATCTGCGGGGCTACGCCTACGACCGCGAGGACGTCACCGCCCGCGGTCTGGCCAGCGTCTACACCCAGTCCCTGGGGGCCGTCTTCACCACCGAGGGCAAACCCTTCGAGGTCGAGCTCGCCGTCGTCGAGGTCGGCGCGACCCCCGAGGCGGACCGGCTGTTCCGGCTCCTGTTCGACGGCTCGATCTCCGACCAGCGCGGCTTCGTCGTGATGGGCGGCGCGGCGGAGACGATCGGCGGGACGCTGGCCACCCGGCACGACCCGGACGCCGGCTTCGCCGGCGCGGTGACCACCGCCGTCGACGCCCTGCGCCGGTCCGGCGGCGACGGCGAGGACGAGACGACGCCCCGCGAACTGCCGGCCGCACAGCTCGAGGTCGCCGTCCTGGACCGGGACCCGATGACGCTGCGCGGCAGCCCGCGGGCGTTCCGGCGGCTGAGCACCGACGAGTGCGCGGCCCTGCTGGCCGGGCCCGGGAACTGAGATGAAGCGGCGCATCTTCGGTCTGGAGACCGAGTTCGGGCTCGCGTACTCACCCGGCGGCGGCTCCCCGCTGTCGCCCGAGGAGGTGGCCCGGTACCTGTTCCGCAAGGTCGTGCACTGGGGCCGCTCCTCGAACGTGTTCCTGGCCAACGGGGCGCGACTCTACCTCGACGTCGGGTCCCACCCCGAGTACGCGACAGCCGAGTGCGACGACGTGGAGGACCTCCTCGCCCAGGACCTGGCGGGGGAGCTGATCGTCGACGACCTGTGCCGGGAAGCGGAGGAACGGCTGGCGGCCGAGGGCTACGCCGGCTCCGTGTACCTGTTCAAGAACAACACCGACTCGGTGGGCAACTCGTACGGCAGCCACGAGAACTACCTGATCCCGCGCACCACCTCCTTCACCCGGCTGGCGGAGATCCTGATCCCGTTCCTCATCTCCCGGCAGCTGATCGCCGGCGCCGGGAAGGTCGTCACCGGCCCCGGCGGCCACCGGTACGCGTTCAGCCAGCGCGCCGACCACATCTGGGAGGGCGTCTCCTCGGCGACGACCCGGTCCCGGCCGATCATCAACACCCGGGACGAGCCACACGCCGACGCCGAGCACTACCGCCGCCTGCACGTCATCTCCGGTGACTCCTCGATGAGCCAGAGCACCACGGTGCTCAAGATCGTCAGCGTGGACCTGCTGCTGCGCATGATCGAGGACGGCGTCATCATGCGGGACCTGCGCCTGGAAAACCCGATCCGCAGCATCCGCGACATCTCCCACGACCCGACCGGCCGGCACCCGGTGCGGCTCGCCAACGGCGCCACCATCAGCGCCGTCGAGCTGCAGCGGTACTTCTGGCAGAAGGCCACCGACTACGTCGACCGCGCCGGCGCCCACCACCAGCGGGTCGCCTTCGCCCTGGACCTGTGGGACCGGGCCCTGACCGCGGTGGAGAGCGGCGACACGACCGGCATCGACACCGAGATCGACTGGGCCATCAAGAAGAAGCTGATCGACTCCTACCGTTCCCGGAGCGGACTGGCGCTGGACGCGCCGCGGATCGCCCAGCTCGACCTGACCTACCACGACATCAACCGCAGCCGCGGCCTGTTCCACCTGCTCCAGTCCCGCGGAGCGGTGCGCACCCTGATCAGCGAGCAACGGGTCAAGGCCGCGGTCGACGACCCGCCCGCCACCACGCGGGCACGGCTGCGCGGCGACTTCGTCCGCGCCGCCGTCGCCGCCGGACGCGACTACACCGTCGACTGGGTGCATTTGAAGCTGAACGACCGGACACAGCAGACCATCCTCTGCAAGGATCCCTTCAAGGCCGAGGACCCGCGGGTGGACGAGCTGATCGCCGGAATCCGGGCGGTCGGCCCGCAACCGGAGACCGATGGTGCGGACGAGGCCTCGGCCGCCGGGTCGACCGGTGGTTCAGCCGGTCGAGCCGGCGGTGGAGGCAATACCCAGACTGGTCCGCTACCGTAGACGAGCGCGCGGCCACTCGTTCGGGTGCGCCGGCGAACCCGACCCCGTTCCGAGGACTTTCTGTGCGCCGACTTCTCGCTCTGTTGCTGATTCCCCTCTCGTTCCTGATCGCCGGCTGTCAGGCCTCCGGCCCCGGCGGGTCGTCGTCGTCCTCCTCGGCCGCGGCGGCCAACCCGCTGGACTCGATGAAGGTCACCAGTGAGGCGGACAAGAAGGTGCCCGGTCTCGACTTCACCAAGCCGCTGTCCTCGAGCACCCCGGCCGCGAAGGTGATCAAGGAGGGTAGTGGCCCCGCCGTCAAGGCCGGTCAGTCCGTCAGCTACGTCGGTGCGGTGATCAACGGTGCCGACGGCGCGGTGCAGAACGAGACGTTCACCACCGGCAAGGCGGAGAGCCTGCTACTGACCGATTCGGTCAAGCAGCAGAACGAGGTGCTGTACAACGCGCTCGTCAACGCGAAGATCGGCTCCTACGTCGCGTTCGCGGCCCCGGCCCAGTCGCCCAGCCCGGCACCGAGCGCCAGTGGCGGGGCGAGTGCCGGTGCGTCGCCGAGTACCAGTGCCTCCCCGGCGGCGTCGAACGTCATCGTGCTCAAGCTGGAGTCGGTCAAGGACGTCCCGACCCGCGCCCAGGGCACCGCGGTGCCGCCGAAGGCGGGACTGCCGACCGTCAAGCTCGGCGACAACGGCGCCCCCACCATCACGGTGCCTAAGACCAAGGCGCCCACCAAACTCGTGTCCCAGGACCTGATCAAGGGCAGCGGCAAGGCGGTCAAGGCGACCGACACGGTCACCGTCCAGTACACCGGCGTCAAGTGGTCCGACGGCTCCGAGTTCGATTCGAGCTGGAAGAACAACGCTCCCGTCTCCTTCCCGCTCAACGGCGTGGTCAAGGGCTGGACCCAAGGCCTGACCGGCAAGACCGTCGGCTCCCAGGTACTGCTCGTGGTGCCGCCGAGTCTCGGCTACGGCGACACGAAGGGCTCCCCGCTGCAGAAGGAGACCCTCGTCTTCGTCGTCGACATCCTCGACGTCGCCTGAGCGTTCCCTCTTCTTCCACGCGTACCAGCCCCCGACGACAGGAGACCGGAGTGTCCTTCGGCAAGCGCGAGTACGACCGGCAGCGTCCGGAGATCGAGTTCCCCGACCACGCGGCGCCCGCCGACCTGGTGGTCCAGGACCTGATCGTCGGTGACGGGCCCGAGGCCACGGCCGGCAGCACCGTGAGCGCCCACTACGTCGGGGTGGCCTTCTCCACGGGGGAGGAGTTCGACGCGTCCTGGAACCGTGGCGCGCCCCTGGACTTCCGGCTCGGCGTGGGGCAGGTCATCGCCGGCTGGGACGAGGGCATCGCCGGGATGAAGGTGGGCGGCCGGCGCCGACTCGAGATTCCCGCCGTGAAGGCCTACGGGGACAGCGGCGCCGGCGCGGCGATCGCCCCCGGAGAGGCCCTGATCTTCGTCGTCGACCTCGTCGGCGTGCGCTGATCCGACCGATCGCGCCGACGAGGCGGCCGACCCGCTGTTAGCGTAGGCGACTGTGGCACCGAAGCGCACCGAGCGACTGCTCAACCTGCTGATCGCCCTGCTCGAGCGCAGGCAGGGGTACAGCAGGGAGGAGTTGCGGCGCGTCATCCCGGCCTACGCGGCCGCCGGCGACGAAGCGTTCGAGCGGATGTTCGAGCGGGACAAGGCCGATCTTCGCGACCTCGGGCTTCCGCTCGAGTCGTTCAGCGACGACTCCTACTTCGACGCGGACCTGCACACCGTCCGGTACCGCATCCACCCGGACCGTTACCGGCTGCCCCCGGTCCGGTTCAGCACCGACGAGTCCGCGGTGCTCAACCTGGCCTCCCGGATGTGGCAACAGGCCTCCCTGTCGTCGGCCGCAGGCAGGGCCATGCGCAAGCTCTCCGCGCGGGGTGTCGATCCTGCCCGGGACGTCCTGCTGGGCGTGGAACCCCGGATCCGCGCCACCGAACCGGCTTTTGGGCCGCTGTTGGACGCCATCCTGGCGCGCCGTCCGGTCAGCTTCGGGTACCAGCGACCCGAGGCGGCGGCGCCGCAGACCCGGCATCTGCAGCCGTGGGGGATCGGCAACCGGTTCGGCCACTGGTACGTCGTCGGCCACGACGAGGACCGCGACGCCGAGCGTACGTTCCGGCTCTCCCGCATGACGACCCCGGTCATCACCCGCCCCGGCAGCTACACCGTGCCCGACCGGTTCACCGTGGCCGGCGCGCTGGCAGCCCTGGTGCAGCGCGCCCCCACCGAGACGGCCACCGTGGTCGCCAGGCCGGGCACGGCTCTGTCCCTGCGGCCCCCGGCTGGTGCGGGCACCAGCCCGCCGCCCGGTCCCGATCCTGCCGACCCGGACTGGGAGCGGTTCACCGTGCCTTGTTCCGACGTCGAGATCCTGGCCGAGGAACTGGCCGGGCACGGGCCCCACGTGCGGGTCCTCCACCCGCCGACCCTGCGCGACGCCGTCGTCCGGCGGCTGCGCGCCGCCCGGGTGCTCGCCGACCGCGCACCGGTGCCCACCGTCGACCTGGCAACACCCGCCCGACCCCACACGCAACGGACCTCCCGGGACGACCTCACCCGGCTGCTCGACCTGGTCCCGTATCTGATGGAGCACCCCGGTGCCGACCTGCCCGCCACCGCCCGACTGTTCGACATCACTCCCGCCCAGCTGGTCAAGGACCTCGAGCTACTCTTCGTGTGCGGGCTGCCCGGCTACGGCCCGGACCAGCTGATCGACGCCAGCTGGGAGGAGGGTGCCATCTACATCGGCAACGCCGACGAGCTGAGCGAACCCGTCCGGCTCACCGTCGACGAGGCGGGCGCCCTGATCGTGGGCCTGCAGGCGCTCGCGGCGGTGCCCGGCATCGGTCAGCGGCCCGCGGTCGAGGCGGCGCTGGCGAAGATCGCGTCCGCGGCCTCGGACGCGATCGACCTGACCGCCTCCCTGCATGCCGACGTCGCCGCCGGGGACGGCGCCGGGCTGCTGGCCACGCTGCAGCGCGACGTCCGGGAGGGCCGCCGGATCGTGCTCGACTACCTCGTCCCGCACCGGGACGAGGTGACCCGGCGCAGTGTCGACCCGTGGCGCCTGTTCTCGGCCAACGACCAGTGGTACCTGCAGGGCTGGTGCTATCGCAGCGGGGACGTCCGCAACTTCCGGCTCGACCGGATCCGGGCCGTCGCCCCCGACGGGGAGGCCCTCGTCGACCGGCAACGGATCATCGAACACGACCGCACGGACCCGGACATCGAGCTGTTCACCCGGTCCGACGACGACGTCGAGGTCACCGTCCTGCTCTCCCCGCGCGGCCGGTGGGTGGCCGACCACTTCGACGCCGAGCGCGTCGCCGAGGCCGGCAGTGTCACGAACGGCAGTGTCTGGAACGGCTGGCTGGTCGCTCGGCTCCGGGTGGGCACCACCGCATGGCTGCCCGGCCTCGTCACGCGCGCCGGCGGCGACATCCGGGTGCTCGGCCCGGACGACGTCGCCGCGAGCTGCTCGGCCTGGATCGACGACGCACTCGCCGTGAACGCCGAGGCGCATCCCGACGCCGTGTAGTGGTCCCTGGTGGTGTGGCTCGGTGGGGTCACCGACCGGCTTCCGCGGATCAGCTGAGTGGTCGCTGGGCGCAGTTCATCGCGAGCCGCTCGGTTCTCGTCTGTCGCGCTGCAACCGCTCGCTGCCGTGGATCGGCGGGCGCTGGCGGGGTGTCGTCGTCCGTCGCGCAGCAACCCATTTGCGGGCTGCGGGCGTGTGCCGTCGGGTCGGCGGCTTTCCGAACGGGTTGCCTCGACCTCTTGTATTCGAACATATGTTCGAGTAAAGTGGGTTCATGGATGAGGTATCCGACGAACCAGCATCCCGGGGCGGACCCGTGCAACCGGCTGACGCCGGGCAGTGGGATGACGCCGTGCAGCCGGTGGTGATCGCGTCCTGGATCCGCGCACTGGCCGGCCTCGCCTCCCTCCCCGTCGCTGTTCCCGGCACTACTGCTGTTTCGGTCGCTGGTCCGGTCCCCGTGTCGGGTCGATCGGGGCGTCCGATGGGTTCCCGGCTGGCGACCGGTGCGTGCGTTTCCGACCCCGATGCCCCAGCCTCCGGTGGTTCGGGCTCCTGTACTGCGGGTTCCGGTGTTCTAGCTCCCACTGGTGGTTCGGGCCGCGATCTCCGGGCCGACGGCGGTCCCGGTTCCGGTGTTGTGGCCTCTGATGTCCGGTGCGGCGGCGCTGTCCCTGTCGGTAATCCGGATGGTCGGGCCGCGGGTGCTGGTCAGGCTGCCGGTGGTGTGGTGCCGGGGGTGGGGGCGGGGTTGATCGACCGGATCCGGGCTCTGGAGGAGTTGAAGACCGCGGCTGCGGCGGCTCAGGTGCGGGCGACGGCGCAGTTCGCGGTGGTGCAGCGGGCCGCGCAGGCGGCGGCGGGGGTGCCGGCGGGGCAGCGGGGTGCGGGGGTGGGGGCGCAGGTGGCGTTGGCGCGTCGGGAGTCCCCGGCCCGGGGTGGCCGGTATCTGGGGTTGGCGCACCTGCTGGTGGCGGATCTGCCGCACACGTTGGCGGCGATGAGTGCGGGGACGTTGAGTGAGTGGCGGGCGACGTTGATCGCCCGGGAGACGGTGTGCCTGGAGGCGGGGGACCGGCGTGCGGTGGACGCGGCGTTGAGCGCGGACACCGGTGGGGTGGACGGTCTGGGGGACGCGGCGTTGGTGGCGGCGGCCCGCAGGATCTCGTACCGGGTGGACCCGGCCGCGGTGACGGCCAGGGCGCG